>JANPCB010000129.1:0-99149 GCA_031430735.1 Ferruginibacter sp.
CAGCTATTTGTGCATTGGTATTATTGGTAGCAACAAAAGCTGGAATATTACCAGCGCCAGATGCCCCTAAACCAATTGCTGTATTATTGTTTGTCCAATTATAAGTTGTGCCGGCAACTGCACCGCTGAAAGAAACTGCTGATGTACTAGAACCGTTACAAAGTACTTGGTCGGGAGCTTGTACAACCGATGCTGTAGGATTAACTTTTATTAAAAATGTTTTTGAAGGCCCCGCAGAGCAGCCATTGGCAGTAGGGGTGACCGTTATTGTACCAGCTATTTGTGCATTGGTATTATTGGTAGCAACAAAAGTTGGAATATTACCCGTGCCAGATGCTGCTAAACCAATTGTTGTATTACTGTTTGTCCAATTAAAAGTTGTGCCAGCAAAAGTGCCCGTAAAATTTATAGCCGAAGTGATATTTCCATCACAGACTAATAAATCCGGCACCTGTACTACGTTGGCAATAGGATTTATATTTACAATAACACTATCAATAGTGGAACAAGCATTTGCGATATTTGTTACAGTTAAGTAATAGGTGGTAGTTACAGGTGGACTCGAATTGGGGTTTGCAATACTGGGGTTAGATAAGTAAGTAGTAGGCGACCATGAATAAGTATTACCAGCAATACCTGCTGTTCCGATACTGGCAGAATCCCCTAAACATATGTTTTTATCTGGCCCGGCATTCGCAGCAGGATTATTATTGCTAACCAATACATGGAGTGTATCCCTACAGCCACTGCCATTAAATGGAACCACTTCCACGTGTAGAGTTGAACCAACCGCTGGTGCAGGTGTCAAAATTGGATTTTGTTGCGTACTTAATAAAGTTGTATAATTATAATTCCACCAATTGTAAAACTCAAATCCAGGTGGCCCCAATAAGCTTGCGGTACTTGGGTTACAAGAATAATTAATATTTGCAGTGACATTGCAATCTCCCACATCTACATATGCATATCCCCAATGCGCCCCCAATGCGCAATCGGCAGTTGTAAATTCAAGTCTAACGGTTTGACCAGCATATGCACTTAAATTTACAAACACAGAAGTCCATGTTTTGCAACGTACTGTAGGATTTAACGGAGAAGTATAAAATCCGGGTAAAAGTGTATCTGCAATATAGTCGTAAGAAGCACAGGGTATTGGAGTAGAAACATTTCCATTTTGTATGTATAATTTTGCGCTAAATCTTGGTTGTTCTTGAACCAAATGTCCAGGATCTTCAAATACTACTGCATACCTATATGTTATGGAAGCATCTGTAGAACCTGCTGGTACATTTATTAAGTAGCTAACCCTTTCTGCTTCTTTTCCGTTTATATTGTTTCCTAATTTTAAAGCAAAATTACTCCCGTCAGGTGGGTTAATTGGAAACAATCCTAAAGGATCCAATAATGACGGTGATGTCCTAGGAATCATTGTATGTCTCCCAATAGATGGTGCAGTGGCTGGTATATTCGGAGTTGCAGTAATCACATTTGTTAGTATACCTGCTACATTTGTCACAGCAACGGTACCGTTATAACAAACCCAATTGGTAAAATTTCCAAATTCAAAATCAATATTGGAAGGGCAGGGGTCAGATTCTACTAAATTTGGTCGGGAATAAATTGGCCTCATTTTTTTTGATGCGATGTCTTTCTTTGGTTCTAAAGAAATAATATTCCCATTGATATCCATTAAGCCAGTTTGTCCATCTTTGTCAATTTTGGCAACGCCATTTTTAAATCCCCAAAAAATATCTATTTTGAGCGCCTTTATGATGTTATTATTTTTATTTACAAGGAACCATTTATTTTCTTTGTATCCCGCTGTTATTTCTTCAGTAAAATCATAAATAATTTCGTACTCACATGGAATAACTTGTTGTCCTTTTTCGTTTACAAATCCCCATTTACCATTTTTTGAAACTGCCGCAAGATTATGTACAAAGTTTCTTGTGTCGTTGAATTCATTTTTCACGACTAAATTTCCTTGCCCATCTACCAATCCCCATTTACCATCTTTTGCAACTTTAGCAAACCCGTTTACAAATGGTTCGGTTTCAGTCCACACATCGCTGTTTACCGGCTTATTGGTTATTTTATCAATGAATTTTAAGTGAGAGTTCCCCATATCATTCGCCTCTACATTTACTTGGCTGTAAAGGCTGCTAGATATCAAAAGAATAAGGAATGTGCTGTAAAATTTATTCATTGTTTGTTCATAAGGATACATCCTTAACTGAACTTTATTGTATTTATTGTGGTAATGTTAAAAAATGTTTAAAAAGCAGTATTTTCCGAATGAAGAAATTCGGAAAATGCGTTAATTGTAGAAAAACTATTACAATAACTTATTTTTTTTTAGTAGTAATTTCGCTAAGAGGGCGAAGCGTTTTATAAGATACAGTCAAAGTATAATAGAATTTTTTTGGCAAACCAATTCATTACATATTAATAAACTTATTTTTTTACCCTGATTATTTTAAGAGCGTTTTAGTAAGTAACCAATCATTAGTAAAAGCAACATCAACAATCATTAAACCTCTTTCCATTTATAAGTTGCAGAAAGTTTTGTTCAATGCTGAACTCCCTTTTTTTATGGCTAGATAATTATAATAAATTTTTATTATCATAATCTTATAGCTGTCAAATTTTCGATATCGGATTCAGATAAATCACCGCTAAACAATTTGTTCTGTAATTACTCAGAATAATTTCAATTTTTACTTTATGTAAAATTTACTTTTAATCCAATTTTAACTAGTTTAATGTCTTCAAAATTTTTATCAATTTTGGTCTTAGCAAAAATAAATCTTATTCCTTTAAATTGTCTTAGAGTAGCTTTTGTTGGTATGCAATGCAGGTCAGTAACTTGGCCTAGCTGCAAATTTAGTATGCTTCTATTTATTAGCAGAGGGGGATTAGCACATGGCTATACTTCATACCAACATCTGTTGCAAGAAAATATTCACTCAAATAAATTATGCCAAAATAAAGTTTACAATATCTTCTAAAAGGATGTCGCTTTTTAAGGAATGCCCTAAACCTTGAGTGATGATTAACTTGCTATCTGCCCAATTTTGATGAAGTTTTACAGAGTTTTCATAGCTGGTATCTTTGTCTCCTTTATCATGAATTATTAAACCTTTTGTTTGTACTTGCTTTGCAAAAGCTGCGGAAGAAAAATACCTAGGTGCATGACCCAATAATTTCATGAACTCATTTATTATAATTTTCAACGTTCTGTCTGTTAATCCCAACGTCTCTTTATAGAAATTAAAAAAATCTTCGGCTTCGCCAGGAGCGCCCATTACTACTACTTTTTTTATGCTATTTTCTGGGTGTAAAAAAAGCCAATACACGGTTGCAAAACCACCTACCGAATGGCCAATGATATGTTCAATGTCTTTGTTTTGCTGTATAAAAAGATCTATTATCTTGCTGTATATTATTAAGTGCAGTATTTTGCCTGACGATAATCCATGCGCTGGGGCATCAAAAGCATATACGGTACAATCATTTTCTATAAGGTATTCAATAGTGGCTTTCCAACGATAGCTATGGCTCGCCCAACCATGTATGAGCAATACTTTTTTGGAACCATTGCCCCATTTATAAGTTTGTATTTTTGTTTGTTCATATTCCAATACTAGATCTTTTGCATCCTCTAAAAACCTTGTTTGATGAGGCTTTAGTGGTTTGGACATGGGATTGCAAAATAAGTGATATCCTTTTTTAGCCGCTAATGATGGGTTGATAATGGCTAAGCTATTAAAATAAAATCCAATCGATTTTTCAATTATTTTTTTCATTTTTCGTTATTTGATTCCAATGGGAAAAAGGCATTCAAAAAAATTATGTAAGAATGTCATCTTTTACCCAATTTTTTAAATGCGCTACCACAACTGAAATATCTTTGTTGTTATTTTGTAGTTTGCTCATCATTATTCCACCCTCAAGGGTTGCAATAACAATGGTAGCAATTAGTCCCTCATTTACAGTTGGTTTTACTTGCTTATATTTTTTGCCATTTTCAATGATAGTGATGATTGAATTTTTTAAAATGGACAATGCTTCTTGTGCCTTTTTTTTTAATGGATCGTTGGTATCGTCCATTTCTATAGCAACATTTAACAACGGACACCCACCTTTTATATATGGATTGCTGATATAGTTTTGAAACATATCCAATAGAGAAAATAATTTATCTTTTGCATTATTCTCTGCGCTTATTTTATTAGACATTATTGTAAAAATAGTTCCCATCATTTTTTCAAATGCCTCTATTTCTAAAGCTTCTTTGCTTTCAAAATGCCGGTATAGGGCACCCTTCGTATAGCCAGTGGCAGAGGTGATATCACTAATAGATGTAGTCTTGTAACCCTTTGTATTAAAGAGCTTGGTAGCTTCTGTTAATACATTTTCTTTGGTTATGATTGGCTGTCGCATACTGCAAGATACCGATTGGTATCTACATAAAAAAATGATTTAAGTCCAAAGGGTACAACTTCGTTTGCTTATTTTAAAGCAGCCTTTTTTTTGAAGTGTAAAAAAACGCAATGGTCACATAATTATTAGAGAGGAAATTTAGTAGATGCAAGAAACCTACTTTACATGTTTTTTAAAAAATTCTATGGTACGTTGCCATGCTAATTTTGCAGCGGCTTCGTTGTACCTCGCAGGGGCCGTATCATTGTGAAAAGCGTGGTTCACACCCTCGTACATGTATAGTTCGTAGCCAATGTTGTACTGTTTAAGAGCCACTTCGTATGCAGCAATGCCAGCATTTACTCTTTCATCTAAAGACGCATAGTGCAATTGCACAGCGGCTTTTATATTCGCCACATCTGCTGCTGCTGGTTGACGACCATAAAAAGCCACCGCAGCTTTTAAACTTGCCATTTTTACCGCTAAGTTATTTGCCATAGCACCACCCCAGCAAAAACCTACGCAACCCGATAGTCCATTGTAATCTTTGCGGGTACTTAAATAATCAAATACATTGATAAAATTTTGCAAGCTATCTTCTGCCTTTAGCTCCTGAAACTTTTGTCTGGCTTCATCTTCATTGGCTGCTGTAACGCCTATTGCCGAAAGTGCGTTTGGCGCAATGGCTAAAAATCCTTCCTTGGCCGCTCTGCGGGCTACATCTTCAATATGGGCATTCAAACCACGGTTTTCGTGTATGATTATAATTGCAGGGTATTTTTTATCTTCTTTAGGTCTTGCTACATAAGCAGACATCATGCCCGGCACTCCTGGGTAAGTTACCCGCTCTGTAAACAAATCTTCTTGCTCAGTAATATTAGCATTGGCAGCATTTACTTCTATTTGGGGCAGTATAGCCAATGCGGCAGTAATGCTTCCAGTAATTAAAGCCAAACGACGTATGAATTCGCCTCTAGAAAGTGGTGTATGTGTATAATCGTCGTATAGGTTTATTATATCCTGATTCATTTTTTCAAATTTGTTATGAAGATAGTAAGTTTTGAATAATTTATAAACATACTGCTTTTTTTAATTGGTATAAATGGAGCAAGATGCGCTTCTTGTACATAGACGAATTAAAGAATAATGCTTGTAGATATTTTCAAACTTGTAGCAGGGTACTACACGAATTTATGTACCATTAGGGGCTTTCGGCTTCATACCTTTTATCAACAGTTGTCAGGGCTGTCTGCACTACTCCTCGTTCCGCTACGCTCCACTGTGGGGTAGTGCTGCCCATCCCTCAGCCCTTCGGCAATAAATCTTTATTCGGCAATGGAGCCCTGTAGTTTTCTTTAAAGATATTTTAAGCGTACCTTTTCTGGATGACCAAAATAGGGTCTATAGATAAAAATATAATAGGTAGGCTCACACCTAATATTAATCGTTTAGAATGACTATCCGTTATTGCGTGCAAAAGAATTTTATGTATGAAATACACAATGTATGATTTTTAAAGGGGTAGATTAAAATGATATTTCTGTTTTTTTCTGTGAATCTGTGGCAAAAATACGCCACAGATTCACAGAAAAGCTGTTTTGTTTATGATCTTTTAACTATTACACAAATAAGTTACAGATAATATGGGTAAATTTAGAGAGGTAAGTTCTTTAAATGAAGAATAAATTTTTATACAGTTTATATTTAATTTTCTACAATTTTATATTCCTTACACTTATTAGCGGATAGCTATTAAGTTTAGTTAATAGAACAGTTTTGTTTGTCTACAACTTTCGAGTTTAGAGTGTTTAAAAGTTTGGTTTGCTTACTAAATTGCAAACTATGAATAACACCTAAACCGTTTTTAGTTATTACAAAACTTGTATAGCTTTTGTAGGAATGATAATGTAAAAATCATTGCTGAAGTTACAGTTGCCACCCACATTTTTATTTTCGCTAGCTGGTACCACCAAAATAGATTCTTCACCAAAGTTTTCGCCATTGCGTATGTTATCAAACGTAGCAATGCGGTACGTTTTTAAACTTGCAAATATGGCTTCAATTTTATTATTAGCTGCATCATCACCCGTAGTGTACGAAACCAGTTTTTTTATACATTCTGGGTAATCTTCTTCATTGTAATTTTTTTCTATTAGGGCTATTTTTTCTTTCGTTAGCTGTTGCAATAATACTTTGGTAATACCTTCATTAAAATATCCACTTATCATCACAACACCCCTTGCATCGCTGTTTATAATTTTTACAGCTACTTTCTGTTCTTTTAGGGCTTCGTCCTGGGCAGCAGTGTTAAAGTAAAAAAATAAAGTAAGTGCTGTAGATAAAATTTTAATTAGTTTCATAATGTAATTACAATTTAAAATGTTGAATTAGTTTTTTCAGAGGTTAAAGTTAGTTAACAATGCTATTAGTTCGCTACGTACTATTGGGTATATTTTTGCTATTAATATTAGGTAGACTATGTATTACTGATTTACATTTTTGTATGTTTGTCTTTGTTCGAAGACAGGTATATACCCAATGAAATGAACAGGAATGGAAAACTTAAAAAAAGGTACTATATTTTTTTACATTTGCCTTTACGATTGGCACATTTTCAACATAATATGCAATTGCTCATTGTACAACTTTATAGGCAATAGTTCAACAATTTTATAACTAAATGCTTACCAAAGGGTAAAGATATTAAAGTGGAAGACTTATTTATTTCTTATACAAATTGTGATAATTACAAAAAATTGTTGGATGCAATAACTCGGCTTCTTACAAGCCTAAGCAATTTTAATATTGAAGACAATGAAATCATAAAAGTACGCCTATTGATTTTTTACAACAAACCTATAAGTACCTGTTATTTTTCCTTTACCGTTTTTATCCCATACCGAAAAATTTACCTTAAAATAGGGAATTTTTTTTGTTATTTCTGTAATCACTGCTTTCAGGGAAATATACCTTGCATCTTCTAAAGATGCGATGTCGTTTCCATCTGGGAACAATTCATCTTGTTTCAATATTACTTCGTTTCTATCGTTTAAAATAGTTTCTGATGCACCAACTCTAATATTGCCATCAATAACTGTCCAGCCTTTTTTTATAATAAGCCATAGTATGATTTTCTTGTTGAGTAAAGTACTATTTCCCTTATCTATTGGAGTAAAATCTTCGTACAATAAATAGGCAGAATCTACCACAAAACCTCCTGTGGTTGTTAAAGAAATATTGTTTAATAATACAGGCTTTTTAATAGCAACTTGATTATATCCTGTTGTCGCAAACAATATTTGTATCAAAATACAAATAACAATGGCTTTATTTTTTTGCATAATATTTACTTTTATCATGTAAAGTAAATTATTTTTCTATATTTTGTTTATCCTTTTTTGGTATGTAAATAAAAAAGTCAAACAAGTTTTGCCTAGTTTGGTGCTAGTCGTCAGCTTTATTAAGTCGTTGCCTATAACACATTACTTAGGCTTGGTCTTTTATCTAGCAGCGAAAAAGATTGAAACGAAGAAGTTAGTGTTTGACCAACTGATTTTGAGATATTGCGCACTAAAAATGCCAAGGGGCTCATTCCTTTCCCACATATATAATTTTATGAGCCTCATTCAATTTGTATAGAATAGTACTTTCAAAATGAAGTGCTGTATCAGCTTGTATTCTTTGTACTTCAAAAAATGTTTTTACTGTGTATGTATTTTTTGCAACAGCAGTTATAGATTGAATCGTATTTTTCGAATATTTATTTTTTGTCCAGTAGTCTTTATAAAAACTGATTATTTTTTGTTTTGTTGGGCTTTCCATTTTCCAATAGCTTGTAATGGTATCTGCTAATAATGTTTTTAATAGCATACTATCTCTAATATCTTCTGCATTAATATATTTGCGAATGGATGTTTTTTGTTTGTTTACACTTATGAGTGATTGGTGGAAATGGTTATTGCAGGAAAGCAATAACAATAAAGTAAAATTGTAAATATATTTTTTTAGCATATAGAAGGATGGTAAAATAAATACCAAAAATAGTGGAATGTTTTAGCTTTTACAAAGGACAATTAGTTTTACCACAAACAGAGATCATGCAAAGGTTTTGAATGTAGAGCTTTGTTTTATGCGTTTATTATAATTTGCCACACAGATTGCTAACGGGTATTAGCTGCGCTTCAATTCTGCCTGTAGCAATTTTATAATTTTACAAAAAATAAGTTTGTGTAATTTTTCACAAACCGCTTTTTTGTACCCTGCTGGTCAAAAACCAAGCAGCGGCGAAGATTTTATCGGAGAACTTAGCGAATGACCAACGGAGGTTGAGCGCCTTAAAGTTGCCCTAATGAAGAGAAAGTATTACCCAATTGACTCAATTAACTCAATTAACTTTTTAGCTATAGTTCCTATAAATTCTTTAATATCATTTACCACCTCTTCAATTTCATCAATTGAAAACTGGATTTCATCATTCAACTCAATGGAATTTTTAATTGTTCTTAATGATGTTTGCTTGACTTGATTAATGAATTTTTCATCTGCAATTGCAAGAGAATGTACAATTGAATGACGAGCAGCTTGGGCTAATATAATATTATCTATATTTTTATTTCTTTCAAATTTAACACCAAAATAATTTTGAAATTCTTTTAATGTACTCTGCATATCTTGAAAACTTACATTCTTCTTTTTTAAAATAAAATCACCAATAGAGTCGGTTAAATTAAAATCCACATAAGCTAATTCCTCAATAGTAAGTTTTAACTCAGTTGAAGCACCTTGAATTTTGGATTTATGATTTTTAGCCAAATACTTAAATGTTTCTTTAAATATTTCTGTTAAGCTTGAAGTCATATATGATATTAATAGTACAATGCATTGATTGTATATTGTGCCATATCTTGAAATAAAAGACTGATTTTGTTTTATATTTTTTAACTGAATTAATGTATTTGTTGGGAAAAATCTAACATTGGTAATTTGAATTTCTTTGTTTTCTTTTATATTAGAATCAAGTAATTCTAATTGTAGAATACAGAAATCAAGAATACTTCTATCGAAATTCATCAACTCTGAAATAGACTGAATATTTGAATTCAAATTAATTAAAATAGGTCGTAAAATGTTCGATGAATACGAGTCTATCGAACCACTATTTAATAAAGACGTTTCTCTTTCTGGCTCAGGAGATTTTACTTTATTGCTTAATAATTTGACAGCATATTGAAAGTTGACATTTTCGATATCCATTAAAAATGAAATTACATTTCCACTTTTTCCACACCCAAAACATTTATAAATTTGTTTAGTTGGTGATACAGTAAATGAGGGTGACTTTTCATAATGAAATGGACAAATTCCTAAATAATTTGCTCCACGCTGCTTTAACAAAACATATTCTTTTACAATATCTTCAATCTTTACCTTTTGAATTAATTCTTCAGTTGTTATACTCATAATAAATTGTAATTAAAGTCTAAATATATCATATGGGATAAAGCTATTAGAATAACCAACTTCAATCAACTCAACAATAAGAACTAAAAAAAATCTTACTTTCAGGTTAACTACCTTACATTAAAATCTATAGTTTTAATGTTTCTCTATGAAAGAAATAATACTTATCACAGTAATTACACCTGTTACACATACTTCAGCGATATGTTTTTCAGCTTTATCTCTATGTGTAATAGAGTTTGCTAAAGCAATAGAATCATCAATCAAATCAATTGCCGTTTCAGAAAATTTTCGAAGTTCTGAATTGCTTTTACCTAATAGCTCTGTCTGTATATAAGTTTGTAATTGATTTTTATATTTGTCTCCATCTAACTGAATTGACAAATCTTTTGGGATATGTCGTTCTTTTTTAAAAACTAATCTAGCAAGAATTTTTAAGATTGATCGTGACGTATTTCCAATATTTTTTATATCAAAATCTGTTGATGTTTTCTTTAACTGAGCCAATAAATCTGCCTGTGCTTTATTTATTTCTTCCCAATCTGTAAATATTGGTCGAATCTCTCCATTTGAAATATTTATTTTTTCATAATCTGGAAGAATTTGAATTTCTTCAATAGCAGTAGAAATAAGTTTATTTAAATCGTCTTTAATGATTTGTATATAAGTTTCTAATTGCGAATAAATCCTACAGTAAATATTATGTTCTGTTCTTATCATAACAGAATAGGCATCCCATTCTTTAGTTAAAAAACGTTCTTTATATTTTTTGAATTCAAATGTTGAAAAATCGACAATTTCTTCTAATGCTTTATGATTATTTGAATTGTAAATTGATTTTAACATGTAAATTACTTTCTTTTCTTCCATATATTTTCGGTTATAAACATGTTAGACAATATTTAGTCTTTTAATATTCTATAAAATTAATTATCTCTAATTTAATTTACTTTTTAGTATTGGAAGGAGCTGTTGCAGGAGGCATTATGGGTTGATTCCCTGTATTTGGTTTTGGTGGAGGTGAAGATGTAAATCCTTTAATTAAATCTGGATTAGTGGAATTGGTGTTAAACGATTCATTGCTCATTTTGTAATATTTAAAGTGACAAATAGTATTTGAAAAAATAGTCCCATTAGTAAAAAGCTTATTGATACGAGATTCCAATGACCTATTCGTTTGTTTCTTTTACCTGCACTATGGTAATCGTATTTTTCTTCTTGTATTTCTTTATATGTTTTGCTATGGATATTTGATGAATAAACATGAGAAGCCATATTACTAATTAATGTTAATCCTAATAATGCCCATGATAAAATTAATATCCAATTGTCTTGTGTTTTTGATAAATCTTTTACAACTTTCTCTACAATTACCATTGATAAGCCTAGTGCTCCTGCGCTTATGTAATTTAATTGCTTTTCGAATGAATCATTACTCTTATCAATTAATAACTTTAACTCCTTTGAATATTCTTTTATATTATCATCCATTTTTATGCTAAGTAATTTATCACAAAAATACTATTTTATTTAGTTTATTGAAATATTAGTTTATAAACATCTTTGAATTAAAATGGTGGATAAACGTTTCCAATAATCAGCTCCCATCTCCTCCACAATAAAAGCCCAAAAAAGTTCCTCTGCCCAGCCTAGCCCTCCTTGGCAGTAGTAGCTCCTGCACAGCACCTACTTCAAATTATAAAACCACTTGCGTGCAGGACCTGCCTTTGCCGGCAGGCAGGTTACTACAGAAAGGTGGATACTAAAGTTCAATAATGTTCTTTTGCTCCTGCTCCTCCTTCGGCGGACACGTCCTAAAAGTAAGACACAAGATTATTAGAAATTAGACACAAGACTAAGACCACGGACAATAGGCGACAGACCACGGACTCCCCAACCTGTCTTTTCCGGCAGGCAGGCCCGAAACTCCCAAACCCGCAACCCGCAACCCCAAACCCGCAACCCGCAACCCCAAACCCGCAACCCGTAACCCCAAACCCGCAACCCGCAACCCGTAACCCCAAACCCGCAACCCAATCTAAACCTCCCAACCACTAATCAACTTATTTCGTTAATTTTGCAGCCTAAAAACAAGCGCCGAAAGCATTTACATGAAGAATATTAGAAATTTTTGCATCATTGCACATATTGACCACGGAAAAAGTACCCTTGCCGATAGGCTTATACAAAGCACCAATACCATTGGCGAGCGGGATATGCAAGCCCAAGTACTTGATGATATGGATCTTGAGCGGGAAAAAGGTATTACCATAAAAAGCCATGCCATACAAATAAATTACCCATATAAAGGCGAGGATTATGTGCTCAATTTGATAGATACGCCCGGCCATGTGGATTTTAGCTATGAAGTGAGTCGTGCACTTGCTGCATGCGAGGGTGTGTTACTACTCGTAGATGCTACGCAAGGTATACAGGCGCAAACGATTAGCAACTTGTATTTGGCTATAGAAAATAACCTAGAGATAATACCGGTTATAAACAAGGTAGATATGGAAGGTGCCATGATACCCGAAGTAACGGATGAAATTATAGAACTTATAGGCTGTAAGGCCGAAGATATTGTACTAGCCAGCGGTAAAACGGGTATTGGAATTGATGAAGTTTTTGCTGCTATCGTAGAACGCATACCAGCGCCAAAAGGTGATATCAATGCACCATTGCAAGCATTGATATTTGATAGCGTTTTCAATAGTTTTAGAGGTATCATTGTTTATTATAGAATTTTTGCAGGCAGTATAAAAAAAGGGGAGAAGGTAAAGTTTTTTAGTACCGACCAAACTTATTTTGCTGATGAAGTGGGTATTCTTAAACTTGGCATGGAGAAAAAAGACGAGGTTTTTTGTGGGGATGTGGGCTATATTATTACAGGTATAAAAAATGCAAAAGAGGTAAAAGTGGGCGATACACTCACAAGTGTTGCCAACCCTACAAAAGAAAGAATTGATGGTTTTGAAGACGTGAAATCGATGGTATTTGCAGGTATTTTTCCCGTAGATACCGATAAGTTTGAAGAGCTGCGTGATTGTATGGAGAAATTGCAACTTAATGATGCATCCCTAACTTTTGAGTTAGAAACCTCTCAGGCATTGGGCTTCGGCTTTAGGTGCGGATTTTTGGGATTGCTACACATGGAAATTATACAAGAACGCTTGGAGCGGGAGTTTAACCAAACAGTGATAACGACCGTACCCAATGTAAGTTTTATTGCACATACCAATAAAGGCGAAGTGATACATGTACACAACCCGGCTACTTTACCCGATCCTACACGTACAGCCAAAATTGAAGAACCTTATATAAAAGCACAAATCATAACCAAGCCAGATTATATTGGTAATATTATGACGCTTTGCATAAGCAAGCGTGGTATGCTTATACACCAAGGTTACCTTAGCCCTACCCGTGTGGAGCTTACATTTGAAATGCCACTTACCGAAATTGTTTTTGATTTTTATGATAAACTAAAATCCCAAACACGAGGGTATGCTTCGTTCGATTACCATCCAATAGGTTTTAGAGATGCCGATATTGTACGCATGGATATTTTATTGAACGGCGAAAAAGTAGATGCCTTGAGTGCGTTGATACATAGAAGTCGCTCGGCGGAATTTGGTCGTAAGCTTTGTGAGAAATTGAAAACTTTATTGGATAAACAGCAGTTTCAGGTGGCTATACAAGCTGCTATTGGAGCCAAAGTTATTGCCCGTGAAAATATAAGTGCGATGCGTAAAGACGTAACTGCAAAATGTTATGGTGGTGATATTAGCCGTAAGCGTAAACTACTGGAAAAACAAAAAGAAGGTAAAAAGCGTATGCGACAAATAGGGAATGTAGAAGTGCCACAAGAGGCATTTTTGGCGGTGTTGAAACTTGATGATTAAAAAGCCCCCTAAATCCCCCGAAGGGGGACTTTAGTGTCTGAAAATGGAAAGTATTTTCAGAGTAGTGGAGTATGGCACCTCTCCTTTGGAGAGGCGGGGGTGAGGTTTTTATTATTGGACAAAAAACTTTGTTTTTGTCCAAGCTAAAACGCAGCTACAGTCATCACCGTTGTAGCTTGTCCCTATGCTTGCGTAGGGATCACTCACTTGTACTGCATACCATTACCTGCCTACCGTCAGGCAGGTTCATCTTTTATAGTAGCGTAGATTGTGCGATAGATTATGTAGTAGATGATGCACGATCAACCCCAACGGGGTTAAATTTGAGTAACCACGGGTGAAACCCGTGGAGATTGCCGAAGGCAATCAAAAGAAACTACAAAATAAATTATAAACTTCTAAAATAAAAATACTCCAAAAGTCCTCCGCCTATCGGCGGAGATTTGGGGGGCATTATGAAATTCTTTCCATCATCCGCCTTACAACAACTAGAGTTCGATAAAATAAAAGAACTTTTGGCATTGCATTGCCGTACAGAATATGCCAAGCTTAAAGCAATGGAGCTGCGTATACATACACGCAAGGAATACATCGAGCTAGAATTGCAGCAAGCAAACGAATTTAAAATGATATTGGATAGTGGCGGCCATTTTCCAAATGATTTTACAACCAATATTTCGAGAGATTTAAAATTGCTAGGCATACCAGGAGCTTCCCTGTCTGGCGAACAATTTATACTCATACGCAGGCTTGTAATGAGCATGGAAAGTATTTTTAGGTGGTTTACTGTAGAAGTAAGAAATACTTTTCCTGGGCTTACAAAAGTGATAGACCAAAACTATTACGAAAAAAATATAAAAGTTCTAATAGACGATGTATTGGATGAAACCGGTGTTGTAAAAGACAATGCCAGTGAATCCTTGGCAGATATTCGATTAAAGCTTTACCGCAAGCGCAATGAGCTTCGTAGGTTGTTCGATAAGATTGTAGCAAAGCTAAACAAGCAAGGTTTTTTAGCAGACATAGAAGAAAGTTTTATGAACGGTAGGCGAGTGCTGGCTGTAGTAGCGGAGCAAAAACGTGTGGTAAAAGGTGTGCTTCACAGCGAAAGCGAAAGTCGCAAAACAAGTTTTATAGAGCCCGAAGAAACAACAGAACTGAACAACGAAATTTTTTCTTTAGAATACGAAGAAACAAAAGAAGTTTACAGAATACTTCGTGCGCTCACACAACAAGTGAGCATGTATGCCCCACTGTTACAAAGTTACCATGATATAGTAGGTGAATATGATTTCATAAGAGCCAAAGGAAAACTTGCACAAGATATGAATGCAGCTTACCCAATGTTGGTAGATAAAGCGCATTTACATTTAATAAAAGCTTACCATCCATTGTTGTATTTGTTTAACAAGCGAAATGGAAAAACAACTTTTCCTACAGATATATTATTGAACAACGAAGCAAGTATATTGGTAATAAGCGGCCCCAATGCTGGAGGCAAAACGGTGACCATGAAAACCGTGGGCTTGTTACAAATAATGCTGCAGAGTGGATTACTTGTGCCTGCAAGCGCAGATAGTACCATGGGCATATTCAAGCAAGTACTTATACATATAGGCGATACACAAAGCATAGAATTTGAGCTTAGCACTTATTCGTCGCACCTAAAAAACATGAAGCATTTTATAGAAAATGCCAATGGAAAAACGTTGTTTTTTATAGATGAGCTGGGTAGTGGAAGTGACCCCAATTTGGGCGGTGCATTTGCAGAAGTAATTATGGAAGAATTGGCTTTTAAACATGCTTTTGGTATTGTTACAACCCATTACTTAAACCTAAAAGTAATGGCAAATAAAGTGCGTGGCATTATAAACGGCGCCATGCAGTTTGACGAAGAGAAATTATTACCACTGTATAAATTACAAATAGGTAAGCCTGGTAGCTCTTATACATTTTCTATAGCAGAAAGAATAGGGTTAGATAAAAAATTGATAAACCGTGCTCGTAAAATAGTAGATGAAGACCAGTTTAGGCTAGACAAGTTGCTGAATAAAACAGAGCAAGATCTACAAAAGCTAGATACAGAAAAAATTACACTCGAAAACCTATTGAAAGAAAACGAATTGCTAAAAAAAGAAATGCAGCGTGTAGTAAAAAAGGAAATGCACCAACAAGAAATGGAACGCATGCAGGAGCAAAATAAAATAAGTGCCGACAAAATAAATTACCTCAAAGACATGGAGCGGCGCCTAAAAGCAATGGTAATTGAATGGCGTAAGGCAGAGGATAAAGATGCGGTGGTGAAAATGATACAGGCTTTACTTTTTAACCAAAAGGAAAAACTGCAAGCCCAAACCCATAAGAAAAAACTAAACGAGAAATTTATTGAAGTAGCAGGAGAAGTTAAAGTAGGCGATAAAGTAAAAATGAGGCAGAATAGACAAGTAGGCATTGTAAAAGAAATAAAAGGAAAAAAAGCAATTTTGCAAGTGGGTATAATGCCAATGACGGTGGCTTTGGACGATTTAACCATCGTGAAGGATAAGGAAGATAAAAATTAGCTACTATTTTTTTCTACAATTGTTCTATTATTATTCCTTAAAATTAAATAAAATAGGCTGCCTATTAGAGGCAGCCTATAATGAAAGAAAAAACTATTTTAAGTAAAATTATTTATTAGTTAAACCACTTTCTCATAGAAACCATGGTACGTTGATTTTTTCTTGAGTTCCATAAATCTACCGAGCCAAAACTGCGCTGATTTGTTAATTTTCCAACCAAGTTTGTAGCCAAAGTTTCTTTTGTTTCTTTTGTTAATTCTTTCATCTGTTCTTTGTTTAGGGGTATAACAATTCCCTGCGTGTCATTTTTCATATTTCTGTGTTTTTTTCTCTATGTATTCTCTATCGAAGTCTGACCATGTAAAACGTAGTAGAGCTGGGACAAAATGCAATTTGGAGTAGTAATTGTAATTTTATATTTTTATAAGTTCTCAATTGCGGCGCAAATATACGATGGTATTGGTTGCTGGGCAACTTTATTAATGTTAAAAGGTTGTTATCGTGTACCAGCGGCATTATTGTTATATTTGAAATACAACTAGATACTTTTTTGTGTTATTTTTTTTCCCCTAAAGAAAATGAAGAGATTGTTACGCTATACTTTTTTTGTTTTTTTTACGATCATAGTAACTAATTATTCACATGCTCAAATTAAAGAGCCCGAGGATACTTTCTTTTTGTTAAAGAAAAAAGGATTACTGAAGAAACTTGGCAAAAGTATTTATGTGTCTTCAGAAGACTTTGAGCCAATAAAAGCAGCAGACCCATTTCTTGAAACAAAAGGTAAAATTATTCGGAGTATTAGTATTGCACCTACAGGATTTTATACAATTGTACACGATACGGTAGATGGACTAAAAAGTAATTTTGGAACGGATATAATAGATTATTTCCATAAAAATACTTTGCCAAGTGTGATAAGAAAAAATCTTTTTTTTAAAGAAGGGGATAAAATATTACCTCGATTGTTATCAGATAACGAACGTTTTTTAAGAGAGCAAACTTTTATGCAGGATGCTGTCATATTATCTATAAATGATTCTTGCTCTATTTATGCAGATTTGATTGTTTTGACAAGAGATGTTTTTACAATTGGAGGTTCAGTTGATGTTGGTAATATAAAAAAAGCGGAAGTGAATATAAGGGATGAAAGTCTTTTTGGTACGGGCGATCGGCTAGCGCTTTCACTCTTATATGATGATGATAGAACGTCTTACTATGGTTATGGAGGATCTTTTACTAAAAGAAATGTTGGCGGATCTTTTATAAATTGGACTACCGGTTTTAACACATTTAACCCAGCTTTTAATAGCGGCAGACAAGATGAGCGTGTATATTATACAGCATTTGATAAACCACTAGTAAGTCGTTACAGCTCTTGGACAGGGGCTGCTTCTTTTTCTTTTAATACTACAAAAAATAATTATTTGACCGATTCGGTGTATATGAATGAGTTTAAATACACTTCTCTCAATGCAGATATGTGGGCTGGTTTAAATATTGGGCATAAAAATAAGCGGGAAGATGATTCTGATAAAAGGCTGCGTCATTTTGTCGCTTTGCGTACATTTTATAATAAATTTTACAATTTGCCTAACAATATCAAGAACGTGTACAATCCAGGCTACGCAGATTTAAATGCTGCACTCGTATCTTACAGTTTGTACAAGCAAAACTTTTATAAAACGAATTTTATTTATGGGTTTGGTAGAAATGAAGATGTGCCGCAAGGGATAAATGCCACAGTAATTGGCGGCTATACAAATAAAGAAGGAGTGAGGCGTTCTTATTTTGGTTTGGAATTTGAAGGTACGCAGTTTTCGAAAAAAGGGCATTTTACTGATTATATTGTACGAAGTGGTAGCTATATAAATACTAAAAAACTACAAGATGCTTCTATTTTAGTAGCAATAAATAGATTTACAAAATTGTTTAAATTAAATCGTCATTGGCGAAATAGAAATTTTGTAGGAATAAGCTTTACTAAGCAGTTTAATAATTTATTAAGTTCCCCACTATTATTAGAAAGTGCTAATGGCTTACCTTACTTAAATAACAATGGTATTAATGCTGATACAAGATCTACCATAAAATTTGAATCTGTTTTTTTTAATCTAAAAAAAGTGCTTGGTTTTAGATTTGCACCCTTTATCTTTTCTGATCTAAGTTTGGTAAAGCCTTTATTGGAGCATACTGCAAAAACACAAGGTTTTACTGCTATAGGCGGCGGAGTAAGAACAAGAAATGAAAATTTGACTTTTGGAACAATTGAGTTAAAAGGCTATTTTTTCCCTAGGGTAAATGATGGTATTAAAAATTGGAAAATAGAATTCAGCACAAAACTTAGGTTTAGATACAACAGTAGTTTTATTAGAAGACCGGAATTTGTAACGTCAAATTAAATTGTATAAATATTTTTAATTTTTAAGAATGTACACAAAAGCAGAAGCATCTGCAGTTAAACAAAAATTTTGGACAAGCTTTGGTAAGTACATGTCTCCTGTACCATCGGCTAGTGGAGAAAAAGTAAACTGGATAAATTATAAGACTGGCATAAAAGGAATTTTTTTTAAAATGGATGCCAACAAAGAAGCGGCTTCTATCTGTGTAGAAATATTTTTGCCAGATAAAATATTAGAACATCTCTATTATCAAACCTTTCGTAGCTTTGCAAAGCAATTTGAAGAAGTAGTAGGAACGGAATGGGAAATGAAAGAAAATTTTATTTCAAAAGATTATAAATCTGTTTCCATTATTTATATCGAATTAAAAAGTGTAAATATTTTTAATGAATCTGATTGGCCAAGTATTATTGCATTTTTAAAGACAAATATGATAGGGCTTGATGCTTTTTGGGATTTATACAAACCAGCTTTTGAATTAATATCTTAATTTTAATAAATCAACTTAAACTTTAATACGATGTACAGCAAAATATTTAAGACAGCAATAATTGCATTGCTAATTTCGTCTTGCAACAATAGCGAAGAAAAGAATACGGATAAAACTGCCACCACAGAAGCAAGCAATACACAAAAAGTAATGATGCAAACAGAAAATGTAGATTATATGGGAGATGGCATAACCATGAAAGGTTTTATAGCGTACAACGACGATACAACTATTTCTAAGCCTATCGTTCTCATTTTACCAGAATGGTGGGGTATCGGTGATTATACTCGTGGGCGTGCTAAACAATTGGCTGCGTTAGGATATGTAGCTTTTGCAGTAGACATGTATGGTGATGGGAAAACAGCTGAAACACCTGATGAAGCAGGGAAATTGGCTACCCCTTTTTATACGAGTGCTACACTTGCCAAAGCTAGATTTGATGCAGCTTTTGCCAAAATTAGAACATACAAGTTTGCAGATACAAATAGAGTGGCAGCTATCGGCTATTGTTTTGGTGGCGCTATGGTTCTCAATATGGCTAGAGCAGGGGAACCACTAAAGGGAGTGGTGAGTTTTCATGGTAACCTTATTGGTAATAAGCTTGATAAAAATTTGCTCAAAGCAGATGTTTTGGTATGTCACGGTAACGATGATAAATTTGTTTTGCCGGCAGAGGTTGCAACATTTAAAAAGCAAATGGATTCTGTTGGTGCCAGTTATACTTTTAAAAGTTATGAAGGAGCTACACACGCTTTCTCTAACCCAGCTGCAACAGAAAAGGGGAAAAAATATAGTATACCTGTAGCTTATAATGCCGCTGCAGATACAGCATCTTTTAATGAAATGAAGGTTTTCTTTGATAAGATTTTCAAATAAATAAAATACATAGCAAAAAAAAAGCAGGATTTATTCCTGCTTTTTTTTTATAAGTTCTTTTTTTGAATGGTTGCTCTTCCTAATGATGTCTTATCTATTTCAACATTTTCTTCTACATTGGTATAACCTTGTTCTTTCATAGTTGTTGCAAGTGTTGTTACTTCTTTCACAAACATAGCTACTTGTTTTTTCTTCAATTCCTTTAATGTAAACCCCATATCGTACTCGCCCTCTTTACCCATGGGGCCAATACTATCATAAGCTATTTTCTTTATTTTATTTTTCTTTTTAAAGGCTACAATATAATCAAGCAATGGCTTATTGTCTGGTACGCCACAACACATACTACCAAATTTTATAACAATTCTGTATTTATTGGTTTGGGCAATGCAGCTCATAACCATAAAGAAGCATAAACTAAGTACAAGTATTTTTTTCATATATACTTTTTAATAGTGAAGTTATTTTATTTTTTTGAAAACAACTTTCTGAACGTTATTTACTGTATAATTTATCACTTCTTTAGCATCTGCTACTATCTTTTTGCCAGAGGTTACTTCGAAAATTAATTGTTTGCCTATTAATTGATAATAGGAAGTGAGTAAAATACCTTCTGTTTCAAAAACACTGTACAATTTATCATCAAACAAATAATCTATTAATTCTATGCCATCACCTTCGTCTGTTATATAAATACCATTTGCTTTATCTTTTATACGAAGGGTGTAATTTTTGGTGACAGGCATTTTTGTAGAAATATATATAGTCTTCCAATTCCAAGAAGTATCTGATTGCTTTTGTATAGAAAGTAATACAGTTACGGTATCTTTTAAAACGCCTTTGGCATATATTTTCATAACACCCTTCCAATTGCCTATACACTTATTTGGGAAATATTTTTGTGCATTAGCTAGGGTAGATGTAAGTATCATTGCAAAAATTAAAATTACTTTCATTTTACTCTTTCTTTTAAAATTTGTTCAACTTCTTCCAATTTTACATTTTTAGCTTTCAATAAAATCAGAAAATGATACAACAAGTCAGCAGCTTCATTTTTGAATAGATTGTTGTTGTTATCTTTTGCTTCTATAACCAATTCAACAGCTTCTTCACCTACTTTTTGTGCTACTTTGTTTATGCCAGCTTTGTATAGCTTATTTGTATATGAATTTTCATCGTTTTCATTTATCCTTTTGTGTATAGTTTCTTCAAGCTTATACAAAAAACCTTTTGAGTCTGTTTCTCCAAAACAAGTTTGTGCACCCGTGTGGCATACGGCGCCAGTTGGTATAACTTTTATAAGTAAAGTATCATTATCACAGTCTAGTTTAATTTCTTTTACCATTAAAAAATGGCCGCTTGTTTCTCCTTTTGTCCACAATCTATTCTTACTACGGCTGAAGAAAGTCACTATGCCTTCTGTTTGTGTTTTAGTAAATGCTTCTTCGTTCATATAACCAAGCATGAGCGCCTGCAAGTTTGTGTAATCTTGAATAATTACAGGTACCAAACCATTTCCTTTGTTAAAGTCTATATTCATTATTTGTTTTTTAAAATAGGTGATACTATGCTACTATGATTCTATGTGTTTAAGTCTAATCGTATTGGTATATTATTTTCTTTCAAATATTTTTTTAAAATAGGTATTGGTATTTCACCAAAATGAAAAATACTTGCAGCCAATGCTCCAGTGGCTTTAGTTTGTTCAAATACTTCTTTAAAATGTAATGCTGTTCCTGCACCACCAGAAGCTATAATTGGCACATTCACTGCATTGCTTATTTGATTTGTAATATCAATAGCAAAACCATTCTTTGTGCCATCATTGTTCATTGAAGTAAGCAAAATTTCTCCTGCCCCTAGCGATACAGCTTGTTTAGCCCAGTCAATAGTGCTTAATCCCGTAGCTATTTTCCCCCCATTTACATAAACCCACCAAGCCTCCTTTTCAAATTTTGTATCTATGGCTACTACTACAGCTTGGCTACCAAATTGGTTGGCAATCTCAGTAATCAATGCTGGGTTTTTTACAGCACTTGAGTTTAAGCTTATTTTATCTGCACCGGCTTTTATAATCGCAATGGCATCTTCTACAGAATTTATACCACCGCCTACTGTAAAAGGAATGTTTATTTCTTTCGCAATTTTTTCAACCAATACTGCCCAAGTCTTTCTCTTCTCTTGTGTAGCAGTTATGTCTAAAAACACCAATTCGTCAGCACCTTCTGCTACATACCTTTTGGCAAGTTCAATGGGGTCTCCTGCATCTCTTATGTCTACAAAGTTTATACCTTTTACGGTACGCCCTTCTTTTATATCCAAGCAAGGAATTATTCTTTTTTTTAACATAGTGTGCTTAATTCTTTTAAACTGATCCTGTTTTCATAAATAGCCTTACCAATAATTACACCCTCACAACCAATTTTTTTTACTTCTTCAATATCTGCCATACATGATATACCGCCACTGGCTATTAAATTGACTTTGCTTTTTTGCAAAATCTCGCTGTACAAATCATTAGATGCTCCTTGTAACATACCGTCTTTACTGATGTCTGTACATATAACATGTTTTATTCCTTTTTTTTCAAAGTTGTTTATGAAATCTATGATATCTAATTCCGAACTTTCTTGCCAACCTTGCGTAGCTATTTTTCTGTTTAAGCAATCGGCTCCCAAAATTATTTTTTCAGAACCAAATCTTTCTAACCATTCTAAAAATAATGTTGCATTTTTTGCTGCTATACTACCACCAGTAATTTGTGATGCACCACAATCAAAAGCCACTTCTACATCTTCATTGGTTTTTAAACCGCCACCAAAATCTACTTTCAAATTTGTTTTTGTGGCAATATCGTACAATACTTTGCTGTTAACTATATGCTGGGATTTTGCTCCATCTAAATCTACCAAGTGTAGGTATTGTATCCCACATCCTTCAAATGCTTTTGCCACTTCCAATGGATTTTCATTGTAAATTTTTTCAGTGCTGTAATCTCCTTTAGTAAGTCTCACTGCTTTTCCGTTTATTATGTCTATTGCTGGTATTATTCTCATTTTATTTGAACCACAAAGGCACAAAGGTTTTCACTAAGTACACTAAGTTTATTTTAGTTTTTGTTAATTAATCTTATCGGTTTATGGTTTAATTATTCTTTGAGAAGCTTTTTTGCTTGGCACGCTGGGGGTTCATGCTTCCAAAAAGTTCCTCAATATATTTTTTTGAACCACAAAGTGCACAAAGGATTTTCACTAAGTACACTAAGTTTTTTTGTTTAAATTGTTTTATTATCTATTTCATTTAATGTTTAATAATTCTTTGTGAAACTTTTTTACTTAGCGCCTTTGTTGTTCATGATTCCAAAAAGTTTCTCAATATTTTTTTTGAACTACAAAGGGCACAATGGATTTTCACTAAGTACACTATGTTTATTTTATGTTTAATTATCTTATTTCTACTTTTTTTCTTTTTGGTAATTCTTTGTGAACCTTGTGAATAACTTTGTGTTTTTTGTGGTTCATATTTCCAAGAAGTTTCTCAATATTTTTTTTTGAACCACAAAGGGCACAAAGAACTTTCACTAAGTACACTAAGTCTATGTTATGTTTAATTTTCTAATGTCTACTTTTTTTCTTTTTGGTAATTCTTTGTGAACCTTGTGTATAACTTTGTGTTCTTTGTGGTTCAATGTTTCAAAAAATTCCTCAATACCCTTTCCCCAACATCCGCCGATTTCTCTGGATGAAATTGTGTTGCATAAAAATTATCTTTTTGCATAGCAGCGCTAAATGGCAAAATGTATTTGCATGTGGCAATGGTACTTTCACAAATTTCGGCGTAGTAGCTGTGTACAAAATAGAAATTATCGTCATTGCCTATTCCTTCAAAAAGGGGGCCGTTTTTGGTCTCTATATTATTCCAGCCCATGTGGGGTACCAATGCTGTATGTGGAAAAAGCTTTACCGAAGTATCAAAAATACCCAAGCAAGCGGTATTATTTTCTTCTGAAAAAGTACACATTAATTGCTGGCCTAGGCAAATGCCCAATACAGGTTGTGTAAGCGTTTTTATCAATACATCTAGTTTTCTTTCTTGCAAATATTGCATTGCGGTACTTGCCTCACCCACTCCTGGAAAAATAACTTTATCGGCGTTACGTATTTTTGATTCATCATCTGTTATTATAGATTCATAACCCAACCTATTCAATGCATTTTTTACGGAGGTAATATTGCCTGCATTGTATTTAATTATTGCAATCATAGGGTGCCTTTTGTACTTGGTATGCTAAAATTAGTTGTTTTACTTACCGCCATTTTTACAGCTTTTGCAAAGGCCTTAAAAATAGCCTCTATCTTGTGGTGTTCATTTTCGCCTGCTGCTTTTATATTGAGGTTGCATTTTGCATTATCGCTAAATGATTTAAAAAAATGCATGAACATTTCTGTAGGCATTTCTCCAATTTTTTCTCTAGTGAAATTTACATCCCAAACCAACCAAGGCCTACCGCCAAAATCAATGCCCACTTGTGCTAAGCAATCATCCATTGGTAAAAGAAATCCATATCGTTCTATTGCTTTTTTACTACCCAATGCTTGCAAAAAAGTTTCCCCCAATGTAATGGCTACATCTTCAATTGTGTGGTGTTCATCTATATGCAAATCGCCTTTTACATGTACGTATAAATCCATATTACCGTGCTTTGCTATTTGCTCTAGCATATGATCAAAAAAGCCCAGGCCAGTATTTAACTCACTTTTTCCACTACCATCTAAGTTTACGGTTACTTCAATATTGGTTTCATTTGTCTTTCTTACTATTGTTGCTTTTCTTGGTTCACTTTTTAGGTAATTATATATGTCTACCCAATTTGGTGTGCACAAATCTGCCTCCGCTGTTTTTTCTTTGGATAAATAAATTGCTTTGCATCCTAGGTTTTTGGCCAGTTGTATATCTGTCATTCTATCTCCAACAACGTACGAATGTTGGAGATCGTAATTGCCTTTCATGTAATGTGTAAGCATTGCAGTGCCTGGCTTGCGTGTGGGCGCATTCTCTGTGGGTAGTGTTTTATCTATCAATATTTCCGAAAAAACAATCCCTTCATTTTTAAATGCCGCCACAATTTTATTTTGTGCAGGCCAAAATGTATCCTCTGGAAAAGAAGCTGTGCCAAGTCCATCTTGGTTGGTCACCATCACCAATTCATAATCCATTTCTTTAGCAATGCGAGAAAGATATTGGAATACGGCAGGGTAGTATTCCAATTTTTCTAAGCTGTCTAATTGAAAATCTATGGGTGGTTCTATTACCAACGTTCCGTCTCTGTCTATAAATAATACTTTTTTCATTTGTTTAAATGCCCCGTAATCTCCGCCGCTAGGTGGAAGTTTTGGAAGGGTGTAATTTTTAGCGTTATTAATTTTTTACCTTTTTCAATTTTCTTTTTTTATTATTGCTTTTTCCTTTTTTTGGAAAAATAGTGGCATCTTTTGCTGCAACATACTCTTTGTATGACTGAGAATACTTTACATCGGTTCTTGTATTACTTTTATTAATTCTTCGTTCTCCTCCTTACTACCAACCGTTATCCTCAAACAATTTCTCACTACACTGTTCCTATTTCTTGTTATTACTTTTGACGCAACCAATTTTTCGTATAATATGTTTGCATTATCAACTTCTACTAAAATAAAATTTGCATCGCTTGGGTAAATCTTTTTTACAATGGATAATGCTGATAAATTATTGATGAGCTTTTCTCTCTCTTTCAAAATAATAGCTTTGTTTTTATCAAAATTATCAACTGCTAAAAGCGTTTTCAACGCCTCTTCTTGATTAAGTTTGCTTACATTGTATGGTGGTTTTACTTTATTGTACAATGCTATAATTTCTTCACTGGCATAAGCTGTACCCACCCTTGCTGCTGCAAGCCCCCAAGCCTTACTAAAAGTTTGCGATATGATGATATTGGGGTATTGTTTTATCTTTTTTATGAAAGAATCGGCATTGCTAAAATCTATATATGCTTCATCTATAAAAACGATGCCATTAAAATTTTCTATGATGCTTTCTATTTTATCCATATTGTTTCCTGTAGGATTATTGGGCGAACAAATGAATATCAATTTTAATTTCTCTTCTTTCAAAGAATTTTCAACAGCATCCAAGTTAATCTGAAACTGGTCGTTAAGCGGAATTTTAATCAAATCTACATCATTTACACCCGCACTCACATCGTACATTCCATATGTAGGTGTGAATGTAAGTGCTTTGTCAACTCCAGGTTCACAAAAAATTCTGTAAGCAAGGTCTATCACTTCATCGCTACCATTTCCTACAAATATGTTGTTTATAGCTATATCTTTTATTTCGCACAGTTTCTTTTTTAATTCTATTTGCTTCGGATCTGGATAGCGGTTTAGTTCCCCAAACGGGTTTTCATTAGCATCTAAAAAAATGGCATCTTTTCCTTTGTACTCATCTCTAGCACTTGAGTATGGTTGCAAGTCGAGTATATTTTTTCTTACTAATTTATCTAAATTGAACATGTGTTTTTGTGTTTTGTCTAATATCTTTAATCTTTTGTATAGTTTTCTAGCCTTACTGTCACCGCATTCTTATGCGCCCACAAACCCTCTGCTTCTGCCATCAATTCTACTGCCGGACCAATATTTTGTAATCCTTCCATACTCACTTCTTGAATGGTTATTTTCTTTACAAAACTATCCAATGACACACCACTATAGTTACGTGCATAACCATTGGTGGGTAAAGTATGGTTGGTGCCACTTGCATAATCCCCCACAGACTCGCAACTAAAATTCCCTAAAAATATAGAACCCGCATTGGTTATTTTGTAAACCAAATCTCTGGCATTATTTGTTGCAAGTATTAAATGTTCTGGCGCATATAAATTGCTAAGCTCTATACATTCATCTATGGAATCCAATAAAATCGCCTTGCTATTTGCTATAGCTTTAGTGGCCATTTCTCTTCTAGGTAATACATCTAATTGTTTTGCTATTTCTTCTAATGTATCATTTATTATTTGTTCATTGTTGCTCAGTAATAGTACTTGACTGTCTGCACCATGCTCTGCTTGCGACAATAAATCGGCAGCAACAAAAATGGGATTGCAAGTTTTATCTGCAATTATCAATACTTCGCTCGGACCCGCTGGCATATCAATGGCTACAGCAAAATTTTGAGCCATTTGTTTAGCTGCTGTTACATATTGGTTGCCTGGGCCAAAGATTTTCTGTACTGGTGGAATTGTTTCTGTACCAAAAGTCATGGCGGCAATAGCTTGTATACCACCAACACGGTAAATTTTTGTAATGCCCACTAGTGCAGCAGTGTAGAGTATAGCTGGGTTTATTTTTCCAGTCGCATCTGGCGGTGTGCATAATATAATTTCTTTACATCCTGCTAACATTGCCGGTACACCGAGCATTAATACAGTAGAAAATAAAGGAGCACTGCCACCAGGAATGTAAATACCTACCGTTTCTATAGCCCTGTTTTCTCTCCAACACAACACGCCTTTTGTTGTTTCTATAATTTCTATGGGTAGCTGTTGTGCTTCATGAAATTTGCTAATGTTATTTTTTGCCAATTGTATGGCAGCTTTTAATTCTGCTGATATGAAAGAACCCGCTTTTCTAATATCTTCTTCACTTATTGATAAACTTGTTAGTACTACCTTATCAAATGTTTTGCAATATTGCAAAACAGCTTTGTCTCCGTTTTGTTTTACCTCTTCAAAAACCGTATTTACCAGTTCATTCAATGATGCTTTTTCTGCTGTTGGTCTTTTTACCAAATCTTTCCAATCTTTTCTTTGTGGTAATATTATTTTTTGCATTTGCCTTAATTTACTTTTATTCACTTCGTGAATGAATAGCCACGAATGCACGAATAGATTATTTCTTTTCTTTTTTTTATTCGTGTATTCGTGGCTTTATTTTCTTACAAAATCATTTTCTCAATTGGTATTACCAAAATGCCTTCTGCACCTAAGTTTTTCAATTTGTCTATTACTTCCCAAAACTCATCTTCTTTAACTACGGAATGAATGCTACTCCAGCCTTCTTCTGCCAATGGTAAAACCGTGGGCGATTTCATACCGGGTAAAATGGAGGTTATTTTTTTTATAGCGGTATTAGGGGCATTTAAAAGAATGTATTTATTTTCTGTAGCTGCTTGCACAGCTTTTATTCTAAACAATAGCTTTTCTAAAATTGCTTGTTTTTCATCAGCTAAGTTTTTGTTGGATATTAAAACCGCTTTACTTGTTTTTACAATTTCTACTTCTTTTAATCCATTCATTAGAAGTGTACTGCCCGAGCTTACAATATCAAAAATACCATCTGCTAATCCAATCCCTGGGGCTATTTCTACGCTTCCACCAATTTCTTCTATTTCTACAACGATATTATTTTCGTCTAAAAATTTCTTTAATATTTTAGGATAACTAGTAGCTATTTTTTTATTATTAAAAAAGCCAAGGCCAGTATACACTTCATCTTTTGGTATTGCCAAAGATAACTTGCAACCAGCAAACCCTAAATTTGCTATAGTAAGTACATCTTTGTCTTTTTCCCATACTTCATTTTCACCTAAGATTCCTATATCTGCTACACCTTGCTCTACGTATTGTGGTATGTCATCATCTCTCAAAAAAAGAATTTCTATTGGGAAGTTTTCTGCTGTGGTTTTTAATTTTCTGTCACCGTTGGGTACTTTTATTCCACAGCCTTT
Organism: Ferruginibacter sp.; assembly: GCA_031430735.1. Classification (GTDB taxonomy): domain Bacteria; phylum Bacteroidota; class Bacteroidia; order Chitinophagales; family Chitinophagaceae; genus Ferruginibacter. The sequence continues at coordinate 28,877 of JANPCB010000129.1, forward strand.
TAATAGCTCCAGTGATTTTTCACTTAGCCTGCCACTTTTTTGAATGGCAATTTTTAATGTTTTCATTTTTGTTTTGTCTAATGCTGGGTAAAAGAGTGGGGGTGTTGCTAGAAACAAAAAACCCCTCTGTTTACTCAGACGGGGTTTTGAAATTTTGTTATGTTACATATATCATTTACACCTAGCCTGAGGGCAAGTATGAAGATGATGATGATGTAATTGAATTGTGTACACTATTTATTTGTTTGTGCAAAAGTAGTTGCTGCTATACTGAAAACCAAATTTAATTTATTTTGCTGCAGGTACTTCACCCCAATTCTCTCCCTTTTTAATTCTGTAAACTTGCATATCCGATAATTTAAATTGTTTTGCCATAGCTTTTACAGGTTTGCCATTGTTCAACAATTTTTTAAGTAACATTACTTTAGTTATAGTAAGTTTAGCATTGGCTGCCTTACGTAGGGGATTGTTTTTTCTATCTAATTTCTCGGCAATTACATATGGGCTGCCTTGTTGGTGAACCGTATTTTCTGCCTGGGTCATCCATTTTAAATTGCTTACATGATTGTTTAGTTTGTTATAATCAAGATGAGCAACAATAATTTCACCAGGTTTTGGTTGTTTTAAAAAGTAGGTAGCTACTAATCTATGTATCAGCGCATGGAAATTTGTAGCTCTTTTGGTCCAATCTTTTGAATATTTTTCCTTCAAATTTTGTTTTAAACCATTTAGAAGCGCTTTTGCTTCGTTTATAGCTTGCTTACTTTCTTTATTTGCCTCCATTTTTTGGATCTTTTTGGCAAATTTGCTGATCTGATTTTGAATATAATCTAGTTTTGCTTGTACACTTTCTTCCCTATCATTAAAAAATTTGAGTCTGACAATACGATATCCATTTATCATAGATCCTTTTAAAATATCGCCATCAGATAGTCTATTAAATGTTCGTACTCTTCCTAAATTCGAAACTTCAACTCTGTTGACGCTTGTGTGTTCAAAATCGAATACTACTTTTTTCCAACGTTCTCCTATAAAATTGTTTGTCATAAAATGGGGCTTTTTTTATGGTTAATTAATAAAGTAAAATAGAATTTTTGTAGTAATTCAACTACAAAAAAAAGGTGAGAAAAATATTTTTGCTCAATATATTACAATTATTTGATAAAAAAGCGAATTTATAAGGGACAATTTATTCAATAGAAAAAATAGTAATTGCTGTTAGCATCATTTTTTTGATACTATTAATCTGGGTTAAGGCAGCAATCATTTTTTTATAATCTGGTATTTAGTTTGATCCATCTTATTTCAGAAGCGAAAAATTTTGCAAACTTGTATAATCTACAGGGAAACTTTTATAAACACCGGCCTTCCCCAATTTTACAGACCCCAGTACCCGCACTTTCACTTCTTTATTAAAAAGGGAAGTAATGCCATTTTTTAGCAAGTTTTTTACATCCAGATCTAGCTTGAGCGGAATGGTAAAATTGTTTCTTTTTGGAATAGCAACTTGTACATTTTGAGAAGAATGCCCCAAAAAAGTGCTGTCTACAAAAATATCTAAATCTGTTCTGTTGAGCTGTAAGCCAAAATTATTGGGATTGTAATACACCAAATCTACATTCAAAGCTGCTCCCGAAAAACTCAATTGATCCACTTTTAGATTCTTAAATTCTTTAAAAACCAAATCCTTCGGTTTCTGACAGGATGACAAAATTGCCAATACTGTGCATAAAAATAGGGTAGGACTTAGGAAACTTTTTTTCATGTATAGCAGTTTAGGCTGTAAGGTACTAAAATGAGTAGGGTTGGAGAAATCTTATTTTAATAAATATAAAATATTTAACTAATTATTTGAGTATATTTAATCAGGAGTATAGAAAATGTGGCAAAAATTTTGACTAAACTTTGTGGTATTTATATATTTTATTAAATTATTGTTTTAAATATAATTACAAGATTTATTTTATAATTTAATTTATTAATAATTAAGTATTAATCTTAAATATTTCTCAATATTTGAAAAATAAATAGTTTTTATAAAAAATAAAAATAAAATTCATAAATATAAGAAATAGAATAATTTATGGTATATACATCAATATATACTTTCTATAAAATAATATATTAGTATATTTTTCTTTATAAAAAATATAATTGTTTCATTTTTTGAACTAAAATTGCATCATTGGAATATTATCTCACCATTTTTTGTGTATTGAAATTTGAGCCTTAAAATGCTTTTTAACTAAAATAATATTTATGTCAAAATGGCTAATATGAACTTACTACTATTCAATTGAGAAGTAAAATTAATTCAACATTTTTCCCTGTTTCTAATTGTAACACATTAATTAAATATTGAATACCGATATGTTTTTCAATATTAGGCTTCTGTAATAACTTACTAAGATTTTGTTCAGCAAAACATTTTTTGTGACTTGGCATTAAATCTTTTAGTAAATTCGAACTTAATTTAAAATAAGGTTCAAAAAAGAAGCATTTATCAAACTTGCAAATACGTGTCGATATATAATTTATCTATTATGTGATACTACTTTAATAAGCTTGCATTTGCAATTTTTAAATTGGCATAAAGCGTTTTCTAAACTAACAGGGTCTATATAAAGTAAGCCCATAAAATAATTAACAGTTACCCTATAACGATGAGAAATTTTTTACTATTATTTATTGCAATCTTTGTTTTTCAATGTTCTAATGCTCAAGATTTTTCTAATAAAGGGAAAGATTTTTGGGTTGGTTATGGATATCATCAGATTATGACAGGTGGTAACTCACAAGATATGGTGCTGTATTTCGCTACTGACCAAATTACTACAGTTACAGTTGAAATTCCCGGATTAGGTTATACCCAAACATTTCCTAATATTCCAGCCAATACTATTTTTACTACGCCAGTAATGCCAAAAGCAGGTGCTTCTGATGCTAGGCTACTTACTAATGGGTTATCAAACAAGGGTATACATGTTACCAGTACCAAATCAATAGTTGCTTATGCGCACATATATAATGCATCGGTATCGGGTGCATGCGTTTTGTTACCTACCAATACATTGGGAAAAGAATATTATTCTATAAACTATACGAATAACTCAAATTCTGTAAATGCCAATAGTTGGTTTTATGTGGTTGCTGCAGATACAGGTACTACAACTGTAGAAATAACCCCGAGTGCAAGCACAGTGGGGGGATGGGCCGCTGGTAGTGTGAACACAATTACACTTACACAGGGTCAAGTATACAATGTAATGGGATCATTGGGAGTAAATAGTTTTTGTGGAGGAAATAACCAGGCGCCTTGCACTGCAGTAGATCTAACGGGGTCAAAAATAAAAAGCATTGCATCTGGCACAGGTGGTTGTAAAAGAATTGCGGTATATTCTGGTAGTGGAAGAATAAGTTTAACCTGTAATAACACGCCTTCTTCTTCAGATAATTATATGGTGCAAGCTTTTCCCAAATCTGCTTGGGGGAAAAAGTTTTTAACGGCTTCTACTGGCGGAAACATGACAAGGAACATTTACAGGGTATGTGTGGCAGATCCTGCTACTATAGTTAGAATTAATGGGGTTGTTACAGCTTTACCACTTATTGGTAATTTTTATTATGAAATACCTTTTACTGTAAATCCTCAAAAAATTGAAGGAAATTTGCCCATAACTGTGGCTCAATACGTAACTTCCCAAGGGGCTTGTAGCAATACCAATCCTGGAGATCCGGAAGTAATATATTTAAGCCCAGTAGAACAAAGCATAAGTGATGTATTGTTTAATTCTAACTTACTGGTGGCAGCTGGCCCAACACACTTTGTAAACGTTATCATTCCAAATGGTGGTACAGCCATAAGTTCATTCAGAAGAGATGGGGTGGCAGTTCCAGCCGCTTCTTTCACCGTACATCCCCAAGATGCTGCATATTCCTATATCAAAATTGCTGGCCTTACTTTAGGTCAACATACACTCGTTTCTGATTCTGGTTTCAATGCCATTGCTTATGGTTTTGCAGCTGCAGAAAGTTATGGCTATAATGCAGGTACCAATGTAAGAGATTTCAATCAAAACCTCGAAATACAATCCCAATATGGTATTATCAATAATGGAGGTGCTTATTCTTGTTCCAATTCACCCTTTAGGTTTAAAATATATTTGCCCGATTCTTCTTTTAGTAATTCTGGACCTACAGCAGGTACAAACGTTTTAGTTAGGTTTGATTCTATGAAGTGGAATGTAACGAGCCCTACAGCTTTTGTTCCAAATAATTTTCCTGTACTTGTAAACGGTACCCTTCCATTATTATTTCCTCCAGACCCAGGCCTAAAAGTTGTGCCAGATTCTACAACCATTAGAAATGGCAAAAGGGTAGCGTGGTACTCACTACCTACAAATTATGCAATTACTACCCCTGGTGTTTATACGGTAACGATTATAGGATACCGTACCAACGCTACCAGCGATGGCTGTACTTCAGGAAACGAAATTGAATATAATTTTACCTTAACAGTTGCTGCCCCGCCTCCCCCAAGTTTTACGTATAATCAACCAGGTTGTCCTAATGATCCTATACAATTTACAGAAACAACTCCGCAAGGCCCAATACCTAATTTTTACCCCACATATAGTTTCTGGTGGAGCTTTTTCGACCCCGTAACAAACGCTACTACAATTTCTACCATTAGAAATCCAATACATACTTTTACTACACCTGGTGTAAAAACAGTACGTTTCTTTAATATTACAACACCTGGTTGCCTAAGTGATACTATTTCACAAACAATAACGGTTCCCGATCTGGTAGACGCTACAATTGCTGGTACAACTGCTCTTTGCGTTAATGGTACACAACCAACAATAACTTTTACTGGTACAAATGGTGTTCTTCCTTATACATTTACATACAACATAAATGGAGGTGCATCACAAACGATAAGTACAACTGGTACCAATACTTCGGTAACTTTATTACCTCCTGTAAACGTAGTAGGTAGTTTTGCTTACAATCTCATCAGGGTAGAAAATGCAAACCCACTATTTTGTAGTAGGGTAATAACCGGACAAACGGCTACCATTACTGTAAACCCTTTACCTACTGCGACTATTGCTGGTACGATAAATGTCTGCCAAAATACAACTGCACCATTAATAACTTTTACGGGGGCAAATGCAACGGCTCCGTATACATTCACCTACAATATTAATGGAGGTGCCAACCAAACCATTACAACTACTATTGGCAATAGTGTGACGATTGCCGCACCTACAACTACTGTTGGTACATATAATTATAACTTGGTTTCGGTTGTAGATGCATCTTCTACATTATGTACAAATCCAACGGTGGGTATTGCTACTGTTGAGGTGCAAGCAACCCCCACTGCTACTATTGCTGGTACCGTTTCCCTATGCCAAGATGCTGCGGCACCTAATATTACTTTTACTGGCATAAATGGAAATGCACCCTTTACATTTACGTATAATATTAATGGCGGAGCTACCCAAACAATCATTAGCCCTGCAACATCCAATTCGGTTACTGTTCCAGTTTCTATGGCAGCAACCGGCACTTTTGTTTATAACCTATTAAGTGTACAAAATACAGGTCCTACTACTTGTATTACCAATATAACTGGAGCATCGGCTACTGTTATTATAAACCCTGTGCCTACCGCAACAATTAGTGGTACAACCACTGTTTGTCAGGTTGCGGGTGCGCAAACAGTAACACTTACTGGTGCAGGTGGAACAGCACCTTATACCTTTATTTATTCAATAAATGGCGTAACACAACCTGCTGTTGTGTCCACTGGAAATGTGGCTACATTAACAGCTCCTGTAACAACCGTAGGTACATTTGTTTATAATATTATTTCTGTTACAGATGCTAGCAGTACACTTTGTGTTACAAATTATCCGTTGGCTACACAACCTACAGCTACTGTAATAGTAGAAGCTACTTCTACTGCTACCATTGCTGGTACTACAACTATTTGTCAAAATGCTCCTACACCAGTTATAACTTTTACAGCAGCAAATGGCGTTCGACCTTTTACATTTACTTACAACATAAATGGAGGAGCCACACTAACAGTAAGTACAACAGCTATATCCAATTCTGTTACTGTGCCTGTTTCTATGGCAGCAAGTGGTACTTTTGTTTATAACTTATTATCTGTTAGTAATACGGGTTCTCTAAGTTGTACTACCCCTATAAATGGAGCTTCTGCTACCGTTATAATAAATCCAGTACCTACCGCAACAATTAATGGCACAACCTCTGTTTGTCAGGTTGCGGGTGCGCAAACAGTAACACTTACTGGAGCAGGCGGAACAGCACCTTATACTTTTGTTTATTCCATAAATGGTGTAACACAAACTAGTGTAGTTTCTATTGGTAATGTGGCTACTTTAACGGCCCCTGTAACAACAGTAGGTACATTTGTTTATAATATTATTTCTGTTACTGATGCTAGCAGTACACTTTGTATTACAAATTATCCGTTGCCCGCACAACCTACTGCCACGGTAATCGTACAAGCTACCTCAACAGCTACCATTGCTGGTACTACTACTATTTGTCAAAATTCTCCTGTACCAGTTATTACATTTACAGCAGCAAATGGCGTTCGACCTTTTACATTTACTTACAATATAAATGGAGGAGCTACTCAAACAATCAGTACAACTGCCATCTCTAATTCAGTTACTGTTCCGGTTTCTCTTGCAGCAAGTGGTACTTTTGTTTATAACTTATTATCTGTTAGTAATACGGGTTCTCTAAGTTGTACAACACCAATTACAGGGGCTTCTGCTACTGTAATAATAAACCCAGTACCTACTGCAACCATTTTGGGTTCTACAACAGTATGTCAGAATGCTACAGCACCTATCATAACATTTACTGCTGCTAATGGAACTGCACCGTATACATTTAATTATACACTAAATGCAGTTCCTCAAACTATTACTACAACCACTGGCAATAGTGTTACTTTGGTTGCACCAACCGGTACATTTGGTGTGTTTAATTATGTACTAACTTCTGTAAGAGATGCTTCATCTACCTTGTGTACTCAAACACAAACAGGTACGGCTACTATTACAGTAAGGCAATTATCAACAGCTACTATTTCGGCAAATGTGCCAACAGTATGTCAGGCTAGTATTGTTGCTCCTTTTATCACTTTTACGGCAACAGGCGGTGTAGCGCCTTACACTTTCACCTATAAAATAAATGGCGGGGCTGATTTAACTGTTACAACAGTTGTTGGTAATTTCATAAATGTTCCTGTATCTACTGCTATTCCTGGTACTTACATTTATACACTCGTAAGTGTACAAGAATCCAGTGCTGTAACTTGTTTAAACTTACAAACAGGAAGTGCACAAGTGATTGTGCATCCAAAGCCAACAGCTAGCTTTACAACCAATGCTCCATATTGTGCACAAAATGCAATTACTTTTACCCCAGCGTTTGGTATTACGCCAACAGGAAGTGTAACATCGTGGGTATGGAACTATGGAGATGGAGCTGGCCCACAAATAAGAGTGAATGGTAATCCTTTTACTGTTACTTACCCAACAGCCGGTGTAAAACCAGTTACTTTTAAGACAATTTCCGACCTAGGTTGCGAAAGTGATTTGTTTTCCAATCCTATTACTATAAACAGTAAACCAAAAGCTGGGTTTATTAATCCAGGAGCCTGTTTGGCCGATGCATTCGCCCAGTTTACCGACACAAGTTCTGTAGTAGGAGGTAGCATCGTTTTCTGGGAATGGGATTTTGGAGATGGTTCACCTGTTTTAGCAGGTTCGGGCCCAACTTTTCAAAATCCATTACATGCTTATTTAGTAGTAGGACAAAAAACAGTAAAACTAATTGTAACCACCAATAGTGGATGTAAGGATACGGTTGTACAACAATTTTTTATAAATGGAGAAGTAACAAGAGCATCATTTACAACATTAAATGCAGCAAATTTATGTTCAAACAGACCCGTTCAAATAAGAGAGAACAGCTTAGTTAATGTAGGTGGATTGATAAGAGTAGATATTTATTGGGATTATCTTGGTGCACCTACCGTTTTTGAACAGGATAATGTACCTACACCAAATAAAATTTATACGCATGTTTATCCAAACTTACAAGCAAGTGTTACGTATAAGGTTCGCTATTTTGCTTATTCAGGGTTTAATGGTGTGTGCCAAAAAGATACGATAATAGATGTTTTAGTAAATGCATCACCTGTTGCCACTTTCGCACCTGTACAAGATGTATGTTTAAATGGTGGTCCAGTAATCTTGAACCAAGGTACAGCTAGTGGCGGCACAGCAGTGTATATGGGGCCTGGGGTTACTTTTGCCGGAGGGGTTTATACATTTGATCCTTTAGCAACAGGTGTTGTAGTAGGTACCAATAACAATGTTACTTATACTGTAACTACTACGGCAGGATGTGATTCTGCTTTGGTGCGCCAAGTAAAAGTATTGGCACCGCCCATTGTAAATACATTTACGACCGTTGGCAATAAGTGTCATAACAATGCCATTACTTTCCAGAATACTACTACCAACGGAGACGGAACTATTGTAAGCTGGATCTACGACTGGGGTGATGGTTCGCCAATACAAACGCTGTCAACCGGTGCAAATGTTACACATATTTATACAACTACTGGTGTAAAAACAGCCACGCTTACATTACAAACAGGTTATGGTTGTAGAAACATTCCTTTCCCGCTAACCTTTACGGTAAATCCATTGCCAGTTCCTAGCTATACATTTACGCCATCGGCTTGCTTGCCTTCGGCTAATATTTTATTTACCAATACCACGCCAGCTCCTTTATCTGGTTATTCCTTCAATTGGAGTTTCCAATTGCCTTCTACCGCACCTGCAAATATTAGTACATTAGCAAGCCCTAGTCATATTTATACAACACAAGGGCCACACAATACGCATTTAATTGCAACGATTATTGCAACGGGTTGTAAAGATTCTACAGCAATAATTCCTATTACATCTAGCACGATACATCCTGCCCCAGTGCTACAATTTAATGCCATACAAGATGTGTGTTTAAACAATGCTGGAATTATATCATTTTTACCTTTGGTAAGCGAAACGAGTGGTATAGCTGGAGGACCAGGTGTATTCACAGGCACTGGTATTATTTCTGCCAATGGAGATTTTAATCCGCTTGTAGCTGGAGTAGGCACACACAACATTACATATACTTGGACATCTACCTTTGGTTGTCCTACTAGCATTTCTAGGCAAGTAAAAGTGTTGGCTCCGCCTGTTATAAATACATTTACAACTGTTGGTAATAGGTGTCATAACAATGCCATTACTTTCCAAAATACTACGACCAATGGAGATGGAACGATTGTAAGCTGGATCTACGATTGGGGTGATGGTTCGCCAATACAAACGCTGTCAACCGGTGCCAATGTTACTCATATTTATACAACTACTGGCGTAAAAACAGCCACGCTTACTTTACAAACAGGTTATGGTTGTAGAAACCTTCCTTTCCCGCTAACATTTACGGTAAATCCATTGCCAGTTCCTAGCTATACATTTACGCCATCGGCTTGTTTGCCAGCGGCCGATATTTTATTTACCAATACCACGCCAGCACCTTTATCTGGTTATACTTTCAATTGGAGTTTCCAATTGCCTTCTACTACGGCTGCAAATACCAGTACTTTGGCAAGCCCAAATCATATTTATACAACGCAAGGGCCACACAATACACATTTAATTGCAACGATTATTGCAACGGGTTGTAAAGATTCTACAGCAATAATTCCTATTACATCTAGCACCATACATCCTGCACCAGTACTACAATTTAATGCTATACCAGATGTATGTTTAAACAATGGAACAGTACAATTTACACAAGGAAGTGAAACAAGTGGAATAGCGGGCGGTCCTGGAATATATTCAGGTTTGGGTGTATCAGCATCGGGTGTCTTTAATCCATTAATAGCAGGTATAGGAACACATATCATCACTTATACATGGACATCTACTTTCAATTGCCCTACTTCTATCACTCAGCCAGTAAACGTGCTGGCAGATCCTGTTGTAAATACCTTTACCACAGTAGGAAATTTGTGTGAGCAAAATGACATAGTATTTGCCAACACAACAACGCAAGGGGCTGGTACGATTGTATCTTGGGTATATGATTGGGGAGATGGTTCTCCTATACAAACTGTAAGTAATGGTAATAATATTCAACATATTTATACTACTGCAAATACAACACCGGGCTATACTGCAACATTATATGTAGTTACCAATTATGGTTGTAGAAGCTTGGTAAAAACGCTCAATGTAGTGGTAAATCCAATACCGAGACCAAGTGCAACATTTACTCCAGTTGCCTGTTTACCATCAGCTGTTGTAGACTTTACCAATACAACACCTAATGTATCAGATTGGGTATATTCTTGGACCTTTGATGATGTGCCGCCTACTATTAAAACAGGGTTAAACACTACTTTTACTTATACGACTCTTGGTATTCATCCAGTGTTGTTAACAGCAACATCGCCTACAACTTTCTGTAGAAATACAGCTATTATAAATGTAAATAGTATACATCCTGCACCTACTGCTAGCTTTAATTTTGATAAGCCTAGTGTTTGTATAGGTGATGTAGTAAGGGTTATAGATGGACCAAGCAACCCAGCAGATGGTGTAATGACTGATTGGACATGGAACTATGGCGATAACAATGCTAACTACAGTGGACAAGTAAGACCTCCATATCGTTATTCAAATGCGGGAACATATACGGTAAAACTTTCCGTTAAAAATAGTTTTGGTTGTGTGGACGATACTACTCGATCATTTACAGTACATCCATTTCCTTTGGTAAATGCGGGTAGGGATAGTGTTATTCTACAAGGTGGAAACCTTATACTTTCACCAACTGTTTCTGGAAACGATCTTACTTATTTGTGGACAGGAACTCCAGCACCAAGTAATCTTAGTGACGCAACTGTACTAAAACCGCTTGCTTCACCAGTAGAGGATATTACGTATTTGTTAAGAGTAACAGCGAGAGGAGGCTGTTCTGATACAAGTAGCGTATTTATTAAAGTGCTTAAATATCCTGTTATTCCAAATACATTTACACCTAATAATGACGGAGTACACGATTTCTGGGTAATAAAATACCTAGAGAGTTATCCAGACAATAGGGTACAAGTATTTACACGTACAGGTCAGTTGGTTTTCGAATCCAGAAGATATCTCCAACCGTGGAATGGTACTTTAAATGGAAAGTCATTGCCTTTTGATACGTATTATTATATCATTGAACCAGGTTCTGGCAGAAAACCTTTAACGGGTTATGTTACGATTATTAAATAGGTGCGGTGAAAGTTGAACATTGTTGAAAATTATTAAAGTTGTTTCGAAGGGGTTGCAAGTTGTTTGTTTTTACTGTGCAAATGCAGCCGCTTAAAAAAGATAGAGAATGAAAAAAATAATATTGATAGTAGTCTTATTGGGAACCATAGCCTTTGTAAATGGGCAAGCAAAATCTTCTTATACACAGTATATTTTAAACAATTATGTTCTCAATCCAGCGCTTGCTGGAATAGAAAACTATACCGATATAAAAGTGAGCAGCCGCAATCAATGGACGGGTATTGCTGGTGCACCGGTAACAACATATTTTAGTTATCAGGCACCAATTGGAAAATCTGATTATAGGACAAATGCCACTTCATATGCTGTGCCAGGCCAAAATCCAAGAGGAAGAGAATATTGGAGAGATTACACTGCCCCAGATCCGCACCATGGAATTGGATTTGTAGCAATGAGTGATAAAGCAGGCTACATTCAAAGATGGAGTCTCTCCGCTTCATATGCTTATCACAAACCACTTGGTTTAAAAACTACGCTATCTGCCGGTTTTAATGCCGGTGTTTCAGGTATTAACTTGGATAGAACTAAAGCCACATTTGCGGATGATGGCATTACAGATATGGCACTTGGATTGTCTATAAGTGATACAAGAAAAATAAAGCCCGAAGTAGGAGCGGGACTTTGGTTATATTCTGCAAGATATTTTGTAGGTATTTCTGTTCTGAATATCATACCAGGTAAAGCAAAATTTACATCTGCTGACAAATTTGGTACTTATTTTACGCCAAATTATTTTGCAACTGCTGGTTATAGGGTTTCTATTGGAGAAGATTTTACATTGATACCTTCTGTAATGGTGCAATATTGGGAACCTCAATTGCTAGGGGCTCATGTAAATGCCAAATTGCAGTACATGGATAAAGTGTGGGTAGGAGGCAGTTATCGTTATTCAGATTTCCTAAGAGGGTACTCTGCTATGGCGGGATTCAATATTTCAAATACAGTAAACCTTGGCTATTCCTACGAAGTGGCTACCAATAGCCGTTTACGTACGTATTCAGGCAATACGCATGAGTTTATTGTTGGTTTCACACTTGGCAATAAATATAGTGATGCTTGCCCGAGAAACTTGTTTTAGTATTTGATATTGAAAATCTGCTACTCTGAATAAGGTAGGTATTAATTTTCTTTGCGTTTATTGTTTTCAATTTTCTGAATATTTATTGATTTTTTATGAATTATAAAAAATCATTTCCATAGTTGTAAACACCTTAAAATAAAAAAGAGATTACCAAATGGATAATTTCTTGTGTTCTTGTAGTGACCGCATTAGGATTCAAACCTAAAACCTTCCCGACTTGTAAGTCGGGATGCTCTATTGAGTTGAGCTACGCATTATTAATTCACTAAAAAGAGATTATTTTTCCTAAATTCAAAATAAAAAAGAGATTATCTTTTTTGATAATCTCTTTCTGTTGTGACCGCGTTAGGATTCAAACCTAAAACCTTCCCGACTAGTAAGTCGGGATGCTCTATTGAGTTGAGCTACGCATATTTAATTCACTAAAAAGAGATTATTTTTCCATAATTCAAAATAAAAAAAGAGATTATCTTTTTTGATAATCTCTTTTTGTGACCGCGTTAGGATTCAAACCTAAAACCTTCCCGACTAGTAAGTCGGGATGCTCTATTCAGTTGAGCTACGCTTAATTAATTCACTAATACGTAGATTGCTTTTCCAAGCTTTTAATTGTTTTTCTCTTTGCATGGCTTTCTCTTTGGTTTCAAAAACTTCTGTATAAACTAGTTGCCAATCCTTGGCTTTTGCAGTAAATCCTTTGTGATTTGATAAATGTTTTTGTACCCTTATTTCTACACCATTGCTAGTATAACCAATGTAATATTTATTTAGAATTTTAGAATGAAGTATGTATGTTGTAAACATCTTAGATTAAAAAAGAGATTATCGTAAAGGATAATCTCTTCTGTTCTTGTAGTGACCGCGTTAGGATTCAAACCTAAAACCTTTTGATTCGTAGTCAAATGCTCTATTCAGTTGAGCTACGCAGCCATATAAAAAAAATGCGCTTTCAAACCTAAAACCTTCCCGACTTCAAGTCGGGATGCTCTATTCAGTTGAGCTACGCAGCCATTTTTTTTAAGATTGCAAATATACGGGAAATATCACTTTATAGCAGTTGAAGTGCATAAATTTTATTTTCGAGAGGGAAGTTTTAGCACTAAAACATGTTATAATCCTAATCAGGTATAAATTTATTATCCACCTTTATGGTTTCACCCTCTTTTACATCAATTTTTTGTACAAATATTTTACCAGATCCTTCTGTATTAGTAAATCCTACACGATTACTAGAAATATAGAGCAGCATATAGGGTCCTGGAGCTATATTATTTATTGTAAAATCACCAGTAGCATCTGCAAGGAGTCTCAAATCCAATGCCCTTAATTTGGCCTGTGATATTGCTTTTACAGAACGTTGGTCAAGTAAATCGTATTTAACATTTGTTTCTGCACCCATTGCTTGTAATGTTGCCACTCTTTCTACTTCGTCCGATTTAATTTTGACAATCATATTTTGATAGCCAATGTATTTCGCTTCAAATTTCTTTTGACCTTTCACTGCAGAGGCAGAATCTTTATAAATAGAAACAAGCCTATTAACATCACTGCTTAGGTTTCGCATGTTTTTTGCTATTAGAAAGCTATTGATACTTTCAAAAATTGTAATCACCTCCCCTTCATATTTCAATAAGTATACTTTAGAACCTGCATCCGGTTTGCCTTCAGCATTTGCATTAAAAGCATGCGTAATGGTTCCTTTAATTAAAGTTTGCGCTTTTGCACAAAAGGGTAAGGATAATAGAATGGTAATTAAGAATTTCATGTATAGAAAATTATGCTTCTGCTATTAATAATATTTACTGAAATAAAAAAATGGCAATGCTGCTAAGCATCCATTGCCATTTTTAAGTATTTTTTTAAAACTATAAACCCGATAAAAAACTATCATGAATATAATCTACCACTTTTACAAGGCTATCTGTTTCTTCATATACTTTCAGTTGTCTATCTGCTCCGGTACCTTGCTCTAGCATTTTATGTACATAGCCAATGGCATTTGCACTACCCAAGTGCGGAACTACATCATCTACAAAATCGAGCAACTCATAAATAAGTACCCTTGTATTTACTTCAGATTGTTTACCAAAATCTATCATGCTACCATCTATGCCATATCTACTTGCACGCCATTTATTTTCTGTAATTAAACGCCTGTGATACATCATAAAATTGAGGTTCTGGCTATGCAGTTTGTATAGTTTTGCACATATAGCTTGAAATAACCCGGCGATAGCAATGGTCTCATGTGTTGTCATGGGAATATCACATATCCTAAATTCTACTGTATTAAAGAATGGATGTACCCTTAAATCCCACCATATCTTTTTAGCATTATCAATACAATTAGTCTTTACCAATAGTTTTATATAATTATCATATTCTTCTATACTTTCAAAATGATCGGGGATACCGGTACGTGGAAATCTTTCAAATACTTTTGTTCGAAAACTTTTGTAACCCGTTTTTCTGCCTTCCCAAAAAGGGGAGTTGGTACTTAAAGCAAAGACATGTGGTAAAAAATACCTGGCACTGTTGGCTATGTGTATAGCCATTTCCCGTGTTTCCATGCCTACATGCACATGCAACCCAAAAACTAAATTACTCCTTGCAGCCTCTTGTAACTCATTTACTATTTCGCTGTAGCGAGCGTGTTCGGTAATAAGTTGACTCTCCCAATGGCTAAAAGGATGTGTTGCACTGGCTCCAATCCAAAGACCCAAACTATCGGCAATTCCGCTTATCGTTTTACGTAAAGTACCTACATCTACAAAAGCTTCATCCACATCAGCACATATATCCGTACCAACTTCTACTACGGCTTGGTGCATTTCGGCCTTCACCTTATCCATTATTATTTTTTGACCCTCTTGTACAATCCGCTGGTCATGACTTTTTAGCTCATGGGTTAGTGGATCTATTACCATGTATTCTTCTTCTACACCAAGTGTAAATTGCTTATAAGATAAACTGGCCATCGTATTTAGTTAGTTTTATTGTTTAAAAATTTCATCAACCGGCACATGCATTTTTTTTAAAACGACACAAGGAATTTTTTCTCCCATCTCATAAATTATAGGTTTACTGTATTTATTTTCTTTTAATAAATATACTTCTACATATTTATAAGGGGGGTGTACAACCCAATATTCTAGAACGCCATTTTCTTCGTACAAATCAAGTTTATATTTTGTTTCTGTTTTTGTATTGCCTGGGCTAAGTATTTCAACTACCATTTCTGGTGCGCCATTAATACTCCTTGAATCCGATAATTTCTCCGGGTCACAAACAACAATAATATCTGGCTGTACTACAGTAAAAATTTCATTGTCTGCTACTTTTCTTCTTTTAAAAGATGTTCCTATTAGTTTTACATCTATTGGGGCACAAAATAATTGGCAAGGAGCTTGGTTCATTTTCTTTATAAAAAATGAAAGCAAATTCATAGAAATTTTTTGATGAGGAACCGCTGGTCCTGGACTCATCTTAAAAATCTTACCTTTAATCAACTCTATTCTTTCTTTGAATTTCCAAGTAAGGTAATCTTCGTAAGAAAACCCAAATTCGCTTTGTGGTTCTTCTACTACCGTTTCAGATAAATCATCGTTTAATAAAGTAAGGTATCCTTTCATTTTATTTATTTGTACAACGCTTCCTTGTTAGCACTTCTCTTTATGTATTCGCCCCAAGTAAGGTTATCTGCACCTTCTACTTGTGCTTGAGCTTTTTCTATTGCAAACACTGCAGAAGCTTCTACCACCCAATCAAAATTTTCTTGGCCAACGCTGGTTAATTCAGCATCTGGAGCTGGGTTACAGAAATCAATAGCATAGGGTACACCATCTCTTAAAGCAAGCTCTACTGTATTAAAATCATATCCTAAATATTTACAGATACGAAGAACGATATCCTCCATTAACTTATAACGGGCAGCATCTGGCTTAAAATCTGCTACATATCTTAAATGATGAGGATTGCGTGGCTCATATGGCATGATCTTTACATATTTTCCACCAATGCAATAGCAACGATAATATTCGTCAAAAACAATTTCTTCTTGTAGCATCATTATCAGTTGTTCTGTTTCAGCATGCTTGGTAAAGAAATCTTCTTTGTCAGTTACTTTGTAAACACTTTTCCATCCTCCACCTGCATGTGGTTTCATGTATGCAGGGAAACCTATATATTTAAAAATATTATCCCAATCCATAGGGTAGGCTAAGTTTGAAAAAGAATCTCCACTGGTATCGGTAGGTAATTCTGTTGAAGGTACAATTACGGTTTTAGGTACCGGTACATCTATTTTTGTAGATAAACAATTATTAAAGAATTTTTCATCTGCACTCCACCAAAAAGGATTGTTTATAACAGCAGTGCCACACAATGCTGCATTTTTTAAATAAGCACGATAAAAAGGAACGTCTTGCGAAATTCTATCTATTATCACTGCATAACCACTACTTTCACCTTGAACAACTTTGTCAATACGAACAGGTTCTGCTATAATTCCATCAATATTTTTACTATTAACTCTTTCTATAAAAGCTTCTGGGAAACTCCTTTCCTTGCCATGCAGTATACCAATTTTTTTCATATTTGTTTGTTTACGGTTTAGAAATTTAAATTATATCCAAATATATTTTTTAACATTCAATAAAACAAATTATGTTTTATGTAAATTAGGATGCTATACTTTACTAAGCTTTTCTTAATTTTGGGTTCAATGGTTAGTCAACAAACAGCTCACATTACTTCCGATAGTTTTACAATTACTTCTATTTATGTAGAAAGAGAAGTGATTATTGACTGCTACTATTCTCCCGAATATTTTAGACTGCCTTTTATAAGTTTGTTGCTCATAAATGATGGACAGGACCTACGCAAAATGGCTTTCGAACATATACTAGATGATATTTATGCCGCTGGTAAAATTGAGCCAGTTTTTTGTGTTGGTATTCATTGTGCTCCTGATAGAAAAAACGAATATGGTACTGCTAACATCATTGACTACAAAGGCAGAGGGGCGAAAGCTGCTCTTTTTACACAATTTATTTTTGAAGAATTATTGCCCTTTATTAGAAAAAAATTTGAAATCATTTCGTTCAAAGAAAAGTCATTTGCAGGGTTTTCATTGGGAGGATTGTGTGCGCTGGATATTGTATGGAACCATCCAAATGAATTTTTTAAAGTAGGCGTATTTAGTGGCTCGTTGTGGTGGCGAGATAAGGATCAAGAAGATGCCAGCTTTAATGAAGACCAAGATCGCATTATGCACAGGCAAGTACGTGAAGGGAATTATTATCCTTGGTTAAAATTCTTTTTTGAAGTGGGCACGCAAGATGAAACAGCAGACAGAAATAACAATGGCATTATAGATTCGATAGACGATGCTCAAAGTTTATTGGAAGAATTAAAGAAAAAGGGGTACACAGATAATGAAATAGAATATTTGGAAATACAAGATGGTAAACACGATGTACCTACTTGGGCTAAAGCATTTCCTGCTTTTTTGGAGTGGGGTTGGGGTAAATAAATTTGGTGGCACTTTAAAAGATACCAAGCTTCTCATTAATAATATTTAATAGCTAGCCGCTATTAGGTGCAAGGAATATAAAATTGTAGAAAATTGAATATAAACTGTAGAAAAATTCATTCTACATTTAAAGAATTTAACTCTATAAATTTACCCATATTATCTGTAATCTATTTGTGTAATGGTTAAAAAATCATATACAAAACAGCTTTTCTGTGAATCTGTGGCAATATTTTAGCCACAGATTCACAGAAAAAACAGAAATATCATTTTAATCTACCCCTTTAAAAACCATAAATTGTGTATTTTATACATAAAAATCTTTTACACCCATTAACGGATAGTCATTTAATATTTTTATTGTTTTCTCAATGATTCTCCTTTTTTTATTATAATCAAACATTTAAGTACTTCAACTTAATATATAAAATCTTATCCCTTTTATCTCTTTTTTCGTTACTTTTGCGCCCATTTTAGATAATTATGATAAGTGTAAATAATGTAACCCTAGCTTATGGTAAGCGGGTACTCTTCGACGAAGTAAATACCAGTTTTACAAAAGGCAATTGCTATGGAGTAATTGGAGCCAATGGTGCAGGTAAATCTACTTTTATAAAAATAATAAGTGGCGAAATAGAGCCAAACAAAGGAACCGTTTCCATTTCTCCTGGTGAGCGTATGGCGGTATTAGCTCAAAATCAATTTGCTTTTGATGAAGTTACTGTGCTAAATACAGTACTTATGGGGCATGCAAAAATGTGGAAAGTACAACATGACAGAGATGCTATTTACGCAAAAGAAGATTTTAGCGAAGCCGATGGATTAAAAGCAGGTGAGCTAGAAGAGCAGTTTGGCGAAATGGGGGGGTATACTGCAGAAAGTGATGCGGCTACTTTATTGAGCGAATTGGGCGTAAAAGATGAGTTGCATCAACAATTAATGAAAGACATTAGTGCAAATTTAAAAGTACGTGTGTTACTTGCACAGTCTTTATTTGGTAATCCAGATATATTACTTTTAGATGAGCCTACCAATAACTTGGATGTTGAAACAATTGCTTGGTTAGAAAATTTTTTGGCAGATTATCAAAACATTGTGTTAGTAGTAAGTCATGATCGTCACTTTTTAGATGCCGTGTGCACACATGTGGCCGATGTAGATAAAAGTAAAATAAAAATATATACAGGAAATTATACTTTCTGGTACGAAAGCTCTCAATTGGCATCTAGGCAAGCATCTGATAAAAATAAAAAGGCTGAGGAAAAGAAGAAAGATTTATTGGAATTTATTGCACGTTTTTCTGCAAATGCAAGTAAAAGCAAACAAGCCACTAGTAGAAAAAAGGCATTGGATAAATTGGTATTTGAAGATATTACACCTAGTAGCAGAAAATATCCGGGTATTATTTTTAAGCCGGAAAGGGAAGCGGGTAACGATATATTAAAAGTAGAAAACTTATCAAAGAAAGTAGATGGTAAATATTTGTTTAGCAAACTCAATTTCGATATTCATAAAACAGATAAGGTAGCTTTTCTTAGCCGTGACCCAATGGCTTTGACTACTTTTTTTGAAGTATTAAACGGTAGATCGCCGGTGGATAGTGGCGTTATAACTTGGGGTACAACTATTACCAAAGCATATTTGCCAAACGATAACAAAGAATTTTTTGAAGGAAATGAGTTAAATCTGATGGATTGGTTACGCCAATTTGTGCCACCGCATACAAAAGATGTAGACGAAGATTTTTTAAGAGGTTTCTTAGGCAAAATGTTGTTTACAGGAGATGAAATTTTAAAGAAAACAAATGTATTGAGTGGGGGTGAAAAAGTACGTTGTATGTTAAGCAAAATGATGTTGCAAAACCCCAATGTATTAATGCTTGATGAACCTACCAACCATTTGGATTTAGAGAGTATTATAGCATTTAACGATAGCATGGTTAATTTTCCTGGTGTGGTAATGCTATCTACGCACGATCACCAGTTTATGCATACCGTAGCCAATAGGATCATAGAAATTACCCCTAAAGGCATGATAGATAAATTAATGACTTACGATGAATATTTGGTAGATGAAAAGGTAAAAGAAGTGAGAGAGGAATTGTATAGTTAGAAGCTAGCAAAGGGTAGTAGGAGGAATATTGTAGATTTGAAGGTACTTATATTAAAAATTTTATTGAAAATACTTACAGATATAATTGATGTTTTCTATCCTCCTTTTAAAAGGATAATGCCATTGCAAACTTTTAGATATGCAGCTTGTGGTGGCGGAAATACTTTGTTGGGGTTGGTTATTTTTTTTGTATCGTACCATTATATTTTTACCAATGATATTGTTACCATAGGTTTTTTGGTCTTTAAATCACATAAAGCAGCTTTGTTTTTATCTTCCATTTGTACATTTTTTATAGGGTTTTTGCTCAATAAATTTGTAGTTTTTACAGAATCTAGCATGAAGGGGAGAATTCAAATATTCAGGTATTTTTTATCCTTCTTTGGAAACCTTTGTATTGCAGCGTTTTTGCAAACTTTGATGGTAGAAATGTTGCATTTAAATGCATATTGGTCGCAAATACTGATTACAATTTTTATTGTAGCCCTAAGTTATTTTACACAAAAGTATTTTACATTTAAAAAATAGGTTTACTGTCTTATAATTGATTACTACATTACGATGGTAGCATAGTAATTAGGCATAGTAAGAATCTGCCATTTTTGCACACAATTCCGCTTGGCACAATGATTGTCAATCTCATCTAAACAAATAAAATTAATATCATGGCAAAAATAATAGGCATTGACTTGGGAACTACCAATAGTTGTGTTTCAGTAATGGAAGGCAACGAGCCAGTAGTAATAGCAAATGATGAAGGTCGTCGTACAACTCCTTCTGTAGTTGCTTTTTTAAAGAATGGAGAACGTAAAGTAGGTGATCCTGCAAAACGTCAAGCAATTACGAACCCGCAAAATACAATAAGCAGTGTAAAACGTTTTATGGGACGCAGATTTGATGAGGTAACGGAAGAAAGTACACATTGGAGCTACAAAGTAGTAAAAGGTGACAATAATACCGTGCGTATAGACATAGATGGCAGAATGTATACGCCACAAGAAATAAGCGCAATGGTACTGCAGAAAATGAAAAAAACCGCTGAAGATTACCTTGGTTATGAGGTAACGGAGGCTGTAATTACAGTGCCAGCTTACTTTAATGATGCGCAGAGACAAGCCACCAAAGAAGCAGGAGAAGTTGCAGGCTTAAATGTTCGTCGTATTGTAAACGAACCTACAGCTGCTGCTTTAGCATACGGTTTAGATAAAAAAGGACAGGATCAAAAAATTGCTGTATTTGACTTAGGTGGTGGTACTTTTGATATTTCTGTACTTGAGCTTGGTGATGGTGTTTTTGAAGTTAAATCTACCAATGGTGATACACACTTAGGTGGAGATGACTTTGATAAAGTTATCATGGATTGGTTGGCAGATGAATTTAAAGCAGATGAAGCAATAGATTTACGCAAAGATCCAATGGCATTGCAACGTTTAAAAGAAGCATCAGAAAAAGCCAAAGTTGAATTATCATCTGGCACGGAAACAGAAATAAACCTGCCCTATGTAACTGCAGTAGACGGTGTACCTAAGCATTTAGTAAAAAAATTGACCCGTGCAAAGTTTGAATCATTGGCAGATAAATTATTTGACCGTTGTTTGAAACCATGCGAAGCTGCCTTGAAAGATGCTGGAATGACGGTATCACAAATAGACGAGGTTATTTTGGTTGGAGGAAGTTCTCGTATTCCTAAAGTACAAGATATAGTAGAAAAATATTTTGGTAAAAAAGCCAATCGCAGTGTAAATCCAGATGAGGTAGTAGCTATAGGAGCAGCTATACAGGGAGCTGTTTTAAGTGGAGATATAAAAGATGTTTTGTTGTTAGACGTTACGCCACTTGGCCTTGGTATAGAAACAATGGGTGGGGTAATGACAAGATTGATTGATAGCAACACTACCATCCCAACAAAAAAATCTGAAACCTTTAGTACGGCATCAGATAATCAACCAGGGGTACAAATACATGTGTTGCAAGGAGAGCGTCCTATGAGTGCGCAAAACAAGAGTTTGGGTACATTTAACTTAGATGGTATTCCGCCAGCACCTAGGGGTGTACCGCAAGTAGAAGTTACTTTTGATATTGATGCAAACGGTATTTTACACGTAAGTGCAAAAGATAAAGGTACAGGTAAAGAACAAAAAATTCGTATAGAGGCTGGCAGTGGCTTGAGCAAAGAAGAAATAGAAAAAATGAAAAACGAAGCCAAAGCCAATGAAGCATCAGATAAAATAGAAAGAGAAAAAGTTGATAAAATTAACCAAGCAGATAGCTTAATTTTTCAAACAGAAAAGCAATTGAAAGAATACGGCGAAAAAATTCCTGCTGAGAAAAAAGCGCCTATTGAAGCTGCATTAGAAAAATTGAAGGACGCTCACAAAGCGCAAGATGTAGCACAGATAGATACGGCAAGTGCAGAAATGAACGCTGCATGGGCTACGGCAAGCGAAGACATGTATAAGGATACCCAGGCAGGAGCAGAACAGCCTGGTGCAGAACAAGCACAAAATGGACAACCACAGGGTGCAGAGGCTGGCGAGAATGTAACAGATGCAGAATTTGAAGAAGTAAAATAAAAGTTATATTGCAATAAAAAAAAGAGCTTCGTTTTAATGCGAAGCTCTTTTTTTATAAGAAATAAAGTAAGAAAACTTTCTGTAATTTGTAAAGAGACTAAAGAAGGTATAAGACAGCTTTTAAAGTCTATATGAAATGATAAATTGTGTAACTTATGAAGTATTAAAAAGGATAGTTTATCCCAAAAGAAAAATTGAAATTTTCATACCGCCATTGTCTAAAATTCCTTGAAAGAATTTTTTGAAAAATATCATTGAATCCAAAGTCGGGTAATTTCCATCCGTTATTTACATCACTAGTTTCTGGCCGTTTGATACGAAAGCCAAAATCTGTACGAATAACCAAATAGGTAAAATCGAACCTAAACCCATATCCTACAGACATGCCGACTTCCTTTAGCAGGTTTTTAAATTTGAACTGCGTTTCATTAAATGGACCTATGGGCGTGTTCCATACATTCCCAATATCTGCAAAAACAGCACCTTTCAAAGTTAATAAATTCGGAAGGATGCGGGCTATGTCATGCCTAAATTCAGCATTGATCTCTAATTGGATGTCGCCGGTCCTATCATTAAAGGTATTCACATTGTTCACCAGCGGTGTTAGTTTCTGGCTACCCCTGCCTATCCCACGCAAAGGCCATCCTCGCATGCTATTGCTACCACCTCCAAAAAATTGTTTAAAAAACGGTAAGGCAGAGTCTTTAAATAAGGGTATTCCTACACCTAAAAACCCCCTGAGTGCTAATGTAGTCTTCTTGAAATTAACTGTTGATTTATATTCCACATCTAATTTAGTAAAACGCCTCAGTACATTTGTTTTTCTTAAAGGAGAAAGAAGTAATGCCCAGCTTAAACCAGATTCTTCTACATTTACTTTAAAAGAGCGCTCTTTCGATAAACTATTGGGGTGCTTTGGATTTCTGTAAATACTGCTGTAACTTAATCCTACACCTATAGAAAATGCTGTGTTATAGGAATAACGTAAAAAAGGATTGTTATCTAATATTTTGATAAAACTATCAGACTGGTTGTAAAGAAAACTATAATCTGCATTTAGCAGTTTGAAGCTAAATTGTCGGTTTCGTTTATCTCTTGATATATAACCATAATTTAAGCCAATAGACTGTAGGTTAAAAAGATTTAACCTGTTGTTATAAGAAAAATTGCTGTTTATAAATGTTTCGGTAGTTTCTTTTTTGAAACTTTCTCTTTTTCGTTTTGAAATCCAACGCTCAGGAAATAAATAAAGATTGTCTTTATTATTTTTACTTCTTAAGAATTTTGGGAGCTTTGGAAACAGCAATCTTGGTATGGTTACACTATTGCTATAACTGGCTTCATTGGAGTTAATGATATTACTAGAAGCTGTTCTATTTGTATTGTTAAACTCTATACCAAAACGTACATTATGGTTCATTTTTATAGCTTCTTTTGCAAAGTTTCTGTTTTCCAAAGAAGCATTTAATGAAATACCAAATAAACTCCCCGCTATTGCATTTGCATTACTACCAGCAGAGGAATAATTAAATTCCAATCCATTTACATTCAATAATTTCTTACCAGGTACCAATTCTACAATAAGATCTATTTTGTTTAACGAGTCTAAATTTTCTATGATCCTAATAACTACACTTTGCCAAACCCTTAGTTTGGTGAGGTTATTCAATGTGTTATAATATTCATCTTGTTTGTAAACATCGCCATTGTGTATCGTTAAATTTCGCTCCAGTAAAGCTGTTTTAAAAAGATAGTTATGGTATAGATGAGTAAAGTCCTTTGTTTGAATTTGTGTTAGATTAAGGGTATCTGTAACCAAATCATTTGCCCTAAAGTCTGATACTACATAAATCTTGTTAATCCTGTACTTATTGAGTTTGGTAGTATCCTCCGGTTTAATTATTACCAACGCAAGTTTTACAGTAGGAGAGTCCTTCTTTCTTTGCGCTTCGTTCAATAATTCAAATTGCTCAAAGGGGTCATCACTAATGGTAGTAAGGGCTGCAATGGTACTATCGCCCCGCATCCTCAATTCTGACGCTGTAAATTTATAATAACCATTGTTGCGAAAACTATCTACCAATCGCCCAATTTCGGCAAGTACCGCTGTCCTGGTAACAGGGGTGTTTTTTACTATGTAAGATTCCTTTTGAGATGACAAGGCTATATTTTGAAGTTCCGCATTTCCAGCTAATTTTAACCGATAACTCATCGTGTCTATGAGCGTGGGTTGTCCGGTAGTTACGGTATATTTTACTGTAACCTTTTTACCTTTAAAAAAGGCTGTATCTTTTACTTTTGCATTGTAATATCCGAGATGATACATAGAGGCCTCCATATTTCTCGCAGAAATACGGGTATAAACAGAATCATACGCAATCGGTCTTTTAATGAAATGAATGAAAAATTTATCTACAATCGTTACTTTGGCACTATCGTCAAGTTGATTTAAAAGACGGGATTTAAGGGCTTCTTTTTCTAACTTATTAAAATTCCCACCTATGATTTCTGGTTTTAGATTTTCAGAAAAATAGGGTTTGTCTTTTGGTGCTTTTCTTACAATGGTACATGATGTGGCAAATAGTAAAAGAAAAATGATATTTTTAATTCGAAATTGCTTCATTTTGTACTAAGTGCAGGTTATCTGCATAAAATTTCTATATGATTACCAAAGCTACCGTCAAATATATCCAAAGTTTACAGCACAAAAAAGTTAGAGATGAAAATAATATGTTTATTGCCGAAGGACCAAAAGTAGTAAGAGAGCTTTTGGATACCGCTGTTTTTGAATGTGAACAAATTTATTGCACCGAAACTTGGTTGGAAGGGCTCGATACTAACCTAGCAAATAGGTATGCAGAAAGGATTAATGTTATCAAAGATTTTGAACTAGAAAAAATTTCAGCACTTAAAGTTTCCAACAATGTGTTGGCTATTTTTCATAAAAAAACAGCGCTAGACCCAATTAATATTTCCAAAACAATAACATTGGTTTTAGATGATGTGCAAGACCCCGGCAATCTTGGTACCATCATAAGAATTGCAGATTGGTTTGCCATACCTACTATTTTATGCTCTAGAGCTACGGCAGATTGCTATAATCCGAAAGTGGTGCAAAGCACAATGGCAAGCTTGGGAAGGGTGAACATTGTATATGCAGATATTTTTGAAAAGCTTCAAAAAAATAGCAATATAAAAAAGTATGCTGCTGTACTTGGGGGAAAAGATATCAATGGAGTAGGGAAAATAAAAGAAGGTTTTATCATTCTTGGAAATGAATCAAAAGGTATTTCAAAAGAAATTGTTGCTATGGCAGATGAAAAGATTTCTATAAAAAGATTAGGAAATGCAGAGTCGTTAAATGTAGCAGTGGCTGCAGGCATTATTTTATATGCCGTTTCTTAGAAAATTTATGTACATTAAAAAGTTTGCAGCGTACAATTTAACAATGTATTTTTAGTCATTACCTAAACTCAATGGCATTTACAGGTTGTACTTTTTTTACCAAATAGGTTGGTATTATCAATGTGGCAAAACAAACAAGCAATGTGAGTACATCTACTGCTACAACCTGCACCCAATCTACATCCGCTTGCGCTACAGACATATAATATGACTCTTCATTTAATTTGATGAAGCCTGTTTTTTGTTGAATAAAACAAATGGCAAGCCCAAGAATTGTTCCCGCTAAAATGCCAATGATGGCAACTGCAGATGTATTGAACAAAAATATTTTTTGTATGTCCCAATCCTTAGCCCCTATGGCTTTTAAAATACCCGTCATATTGGTTCGTTCCAGTACCAGAATAATAAGACATGTTATTAGGTTTACAACGGCTATAATAATCATTATGCCAATGAGAATACGTTTTAATTGCCCTTGCAAACCTAGCCAGTCAAATATTTGGGGCTCTATTTCTTTTATACTTTTACTATACCATGTTTCTGGTAATTCATTGTATATTTTTTTAGTAATGGTATCTAGTTTTTTATAATCTTTCAATAGTATTTCATATCCGCCTATTTGGGTGGGTTCCCAATTGTTTAATCTTCTTATTAAATTGATATCGCAGAGCGCAAAGTTATTGTCGTAGTTTTCGATTCCCGTTTTAAAAATGCCCGCAACATGCAAGCGTCTGGTATTTTTGGAACCATCCTGTTTAAAAAAGTAAACAATCAAACTATCACCTACATTTAGTTTTAGTTTTGTGGCGGTGTAATGGCTAATGTTTATTTGTTTGCTATATCCACTATCGGCAAAACTTATCCATTTACCTTTTATCAAAAAGGGTTGTAATCGAGCAAAATTATATTTGCTATCTAGGCCTTTAAAAAAGACACTTTCTATATCCGTATTGTATTTAAGAATGGCAGATTTAGTAGCATATTTTTCTACAGAAACAACTTCTGGCACCTGGTTTAAATAATTTTCTACACCGTCATTGGCTGTAATTGGATACTCTTCTGATGTATTTGCTCTATCTTCTATATTTTGTTGAACCCTTATATGACCCCAAAAATTAAAAACCTTGGTACTTATTATCCGCTGAAAACCATTTACAAAACTCAACGCTACTATCATTACGGCTACGCTTAGGGTAGTAGCAGTAGTAGCTAAGCCTATAATAAAGCGACTGAATGTTTTTTGTTTAACAGATGCTAATCTTTTAGCTATAAAGTACGAAACGTTCAAAATGGGCTTATTTTTGTTGTATATTCAAAAATATAAAAATTAAAACTGTAAATGAGTTTCAAAGCGTTAATAACACAATCTTTTTTTGGAGCGATATTGTTCACCTCTTTTAATTGTTTTGCTCAGGAACCAGATAAAATTTATAAACCTTATATTGCTACTGCACAATTGTTTCAAAATGGTGACCAGACACAGCTACCCGTTTACAATCTTAGTGGTGGAAAGAGTGTAGAACTACGATTTGATGACTTGGAAGGTAATTACAAAAATTATTATTACACCTATCAGTTGTGCGATTTCGATTGGAAGCCTGTAGATATCTCTCCATTTCTTTATATAAAAGGATTTACACAAAACCGCATTACTACATACCGGTTCTCCAATATTGCTTTTACAAAATACACACATTATCAAGCCATTTTACCAGAAAAAAATTCTGTTCCTATAAGTTCTGGTAATTATCTGCTGAAAGTTTTTTTAGACGGAGATACGTCAAAATTAGCATTTACTAAAAGATTATTGGTGGTAGAAGCAAAGGCATCTATAAATGCTTCTGTAGTTCAATTGATGGGCGCACAAAATTTTTTAAAGTATCAAAAAGTTCGTTTTACAGTTACCACTGGAGATTTAAATGCCTTTAGTGCTGCACAACAAATAAAAACGGTTGTGATGCAAAATAACCGTTGGGACAACGCACAAAGAGACATAAAACCAACTTTTGTAAGAGGCAATGTGCTGGATTATAGCAACGAAAATATTGCCCAATTTCCGGGAGGTAAGGAATGGCGTTGGCTAGATTTGAGAAGCTTTCGGGTGCAAAGTGATAGAATAGATCATGCAGACTATGGTAGTAATTTTACAAATATGTATGTAATTACCGATATTGATAGAAGTGATCAACGGTATGTTTACTATCCTGATTACAACGGAACCTATAACTTAATAACGTTTGATAGGTTAAATCCTTTTTGGCAGGGCGATTATGCAACAGTGCAATTTAGTTATGCGCCGCCTGGCGGAAGACCATTTGTAGAAAAGGAAATTTTTGTAGCAGGGCAGTTTACCAATTATGATCTTACAGATAAATATAAAATGAAGTTCAACGACGCTACCGGTTTGTATGAAGCCTCCGTTTATATGAAACAAGGTTATTATTCTTACACGTATATTTTAGCAGATAAAAACGGAGCCGATTATACAAACCCATTAGAAGGCAATTATTGGGAAACAGAAAATAATTATACCATTCTTATTTATTACAAAGGTTTTACAGATCGTACCGATCAATTGATTGGTGTAGGACAGATTAACTCCCGAAGAGATAGACCTGGCTTGAGTTTTTAATATTGATTTATTTTTATTTGTTGTTATTTTTTATGGACGACCTTTTACAAAATTTTAAAAAATATTTAAAAGATAATACTCTTTTTCAGCAAAAAGATACATTGCTTATTGCGGTAAGTGGGGGAGTAGATTCTGTTGTTTTATGTGAATTGTGTTTTAAGAGTGGTTACAAATTTGGCATAGCGCATTGCAATTTTAATTTGAGAGGAGCAGAGAGTGAGCGGGATGAAACTTTTGTAAGGAATCTTGCCAGTAATTATGCTGTTGAGTTATTTGTAAAATCGTTTGATACAAGCACCATTGCTGCAAACAATAAGATGGGCATTGAAGAAACTGCCAGAAACCTTCGTTACGATTGGTTTAAAGAAATATTGGTAGAAAGTAAGCTTAAACAAAATGAGCCATTCAAATATTTGCTTACGGCACACCATGCAAACGATAATGTAGAAACGGTTCTTATGAATTTTTTTAGAGGTACTGGTGTAAAAGGTTTGAGGGGTATTGTAGCCAAACAGGAAAATATCATTAGGCCATTGTTGTTTGCAAAAAGAGCCGATATCGAAAATTATGCCACACTGCATAATATTGCTTATGTAACAGATAGCAGCAATACAACGAGTGATTATACCAGAAATTATTTCAGAAATGAATTGATCCCATCCATTCAAAAAATATTCCCCGAAGTTTCAAATAATATTGTAAGAAACATTGAAAGGTTTAGGGAAATAGAGCAAGTGTATGAAGAAAGTATTGCGGCAACAATAAAAAAGGTTACCGAAAAAAAAGGCGCAGAAATTCATATTCCTGTTCTTAAATTGGCAAAATTAAAACCATTAAATAGCATCATTTACGAAATAATAAAAGACTATAATTTTTCTGCTACACAAGTACAAGAAGTAGTAAAACTATTGGACAGCGAATCTGGTAAATATATTTTATCTCCAACACATAGAATATTACACAATAGAAAATGGTTGATAATTTCTCCACTTCACATTAAAGAGGTAGTGGCACATTTTGTAATAGAGGAAGAAACTACATCCATATTGTTTCCTTTGGGAGAATTAAGATTAAATACGATAGAAAGACCCATAAGCCTTGTATCTACTGCCAATATAGCACTTATCGATGCATCCGCTATTCAATATCCATTATTGCTTCGAAAGTGGAGGCAAGGGGATTACTTTTATCCGCTTGGTATGCAGAAAAAGAAAAAACTGAGTCGTTTTTTATTGATCAAAAATTATCACTCTCTCAAAAAGAAAATGTTTGGGTATTGGAAAGCAATAAAAAAATTATTTGGGTGGTAGGTTTAAGGATAGATGATCGGTTTAAAGTTACATCGTCAACTTTATGTACTGTAAAACTGAACTTAATTCCCTCGTCCCAAAAAGACTAGGCTTTTTTAAGTCCTCTAGTATATAAGGAAATAAATCTGCTCTTAGTACGGCCACTAGTATTATCGTGAATGCTAAGCCAAACACCGAACCCCATAAATGTGCATCATGGTTCACATTGTCCATATTTTTTTTACCCATATAAACACAGTAAACTACATAGAGTACAGCGTATAATGTCATGGATAGGGGTATGCCATAAATACCGATTTGCCCCCAAGGTGTAAATAAAATAGAAGCAAATACTATAGCAGATACAGCTCCTGAGGCGCCTAAAGAACGATAGTTTTCATCATCATTGTGTTTTAGATAACTTGGTATGTCAGCAGCAACAAGTGCTAGTAAGTACAAGGCTAGGTATGCAAAATTACCGCCTAACCCAGCAGCATTAAAAATTATTTCGATGTTTCGTCCAAAGAAATAGAGCGTAAACATATTAAAGATAAGGTGCATCCAGTCTGCATGTAAAAAGCCAGATGTTATCATTCTATAATATTGTTTCTCTCTTTTTTCATAATAAGGCCAACCTATCGTTTTAGATAAAAGGCTGTTATTTGAAAAACCTATAAATGAAAAAACTACGTTTGCTGCTATTAAAAGTAAGGTAATAGGGTATTGAGAAAAATCCATATATTTTAATTTGCGCTAAAGCTAGCTAAAAAGTTTATCCAAAGTTTTGTTAAGGTAAAAAAATATGAAATTATTACGCTTTGTTGGTATGTTATTTGAAAACAGCAATACTTAACCATAAAACTCTTTACAATGAAAGCAATTACACTAATATTATTAAGCGGAATACTATTTTCAATTACAAGCTGCGATGCTATTAAGCAAGCGACCAATACTACTGGTGGGGCCATTTTTTCGCTTAATGGCGAATGGAAATTGGCTTCCAATACGCCAGAAAATACAATGGTTGGAAGTGTGGTTACAGTCTCACCATTTAGTTCAGAGGGCGTATTAACCACTGTTGCAAACAATTCGCAGTGTTACAGACAGAAAGACATCAAATGGAAAAATGTTAAATCAGTAAAAACAGGTGGATTTACCTTGGATAATATGTTAAGCAACTGTACCTCGGGTTCGCTTTTATATGAGCTTGCAACTATTACCGTAATAAGTAACAAAGAAATAAAGCTTTCAGGTAAGAATGCGGCCGGACAAGATAACGTACAAACATGGACAAGGATAAAATAGATATAAGATTTGAGATATAAGATTTAAGAATTTAGAAATCATAAAACCGCCAGTTATCAAAAACTGGTGGTTTTACATTTAGCACATTATCAAATTAGCATATTAGCACATTATCATGCGTGGTGATACTTTTCATTTCTCATAATGCTGCATGCCCTATAAATTTGTTCGGCTAGTATTAAACGCACAAGTTGGTGCGGAAAAACAAGTTGCGACAAGCTCCACGTAAGGTTTGCCCGTTTCATTACATCATCGCTTACGCCATAAGCTCCACCAATAAGGAATATTAAGTTTTTTACACTATCAACCGTTCGTTGAGCTAAAAATTTTGAGAAAGCTTCACTCGTAAATATTTTCCCTCTTTCATCTAATAGAACCAAAAAGTCATCTTTTGAAAGTAATGCAAGAATGCTTTCGCCTTCTTTAATTTTTTGTATGTTGGGTTCCATAATACCTGCATTTTTAGGCATGGGTATTATGTTCCATTCTATTGGAAAATAATTTGTAATCCTTTTGGTAAAATTATCTATGCCTTCTTTTACAAAACCATCGTGCGCTTTGCCAATACTCCACAGTTGTATTTTCATTTGTTTAAAAATTATTTCTCACCAAGTTGCGCCTTGTACCTAGCTATGGTATTGTTTGCTTCAATTAGTTTAAGCTTCAAATCGTGTAATGCAGGTTCCCCTTTAGCCAACAATTCTTCTGTTTCTTCATTGCTTTTCTGAAGCAATAAAATATCGCTGTCCATCAAGCGAACCAAATTTTCTGCTTTAATAAGTTTTTCCTTTGTAGTAAGCAATGCGGCATCGGCAGATTGCAGTAAGTAAGCATTTTCTTTTTGCGATGTTTCTTTTATTAGCTTTTCGCTTTCTAATAATCCTTTTGTACTCTTGTATTCTTTTTTGAGCTTAGCAATTGCAACCATTTGTATTATCCAAGCTATCAAAAAACCTCCAATAAATGCAGCAGTAAGGTAAATATAAATTGACATGGCATAAAAATAGTGCTTTTTACAAAACAGGGCAATTTTAATGCAAAATTTCTATTATTGTATGCTATCCATTCTGTTTAACAACGAGTCTATTTGTAGCTTTTGAATATTACCAGCATTGGTTTCAATCATCATCCACATTGGTTGTAAAACCCACTGGCCTTTTATATTTATCAATTTGTAAGACTGTGTAAGTTGACCTTCGTTGGTTTCTACATTATAAATAAATTCTTTAATACTATCCGCAGTTTCTTTTAAAGATGCAAATTGATAGTTAATATTATCTGTTATTATTGGGTAATTTAATACCGTTTCGTCTACGCTACTTTTTATATTTGTTTTAATGTAAGGAGGTTCATATCCTTTGATGTTAACCTTTCTTTTTTCTAATGGTTTTATTTCTGCGAAACTTGTATTTACAGATCTTGCTTTCTCATACACATAAATATTGCTCGGCGCAGTAGTGGCTTTTCTTGCCTTTTGTGCAATGGGTAAAAATAGGGTAGTGCTCATCACAAAAATTGGAACAAGCAGCAATGTAACAATATTTGTATTTATATATTTGAAACGTAAGTTTTCGGCTACACAGAAAAAACCAATACGCTTCAATAATTGAGAAGTACTTTTTACAGCACCCAATTGAAAAGAGGTTGTTGGTATATTGTTTTTTGCAATTTTTAATAATGTTTGTGCATACATTAATGTATCATAATCAAAATTCAGCACCTGAACATCGCAATTTTTTTCTCTTTCTAATTTTATTTTTTCTATGATTATTTTTACAAATGGGTTGAAAAAATACACGATTTCCATTCCTACCATCAACCAATTTAGCAAGTAATCTTTGTTTTTTATATGAGCAAGTTCATGTAAAATAATGGCCTCAGCTTCTTGTTGTGTAATAGCATTTACAAGGCTAAAAGGCAATAGAATGATAGGTCTCAAGAAACCAAAAGTAATGGGTGCTTGTATTTTATTGCAGTACCACAGGGTTACTTTTCTTTTTATCCCAAACTGGTATGATTTTAATTCAGTGAAAAGTTTATATCCAGGGTCTGGTCTTGTAAGGGAAGTAGCATAATTATTTTTAAAAGTATTCCATTGCAGGAATAAAGCCGCAAAACGAATGCTGACTACTATTATATAAAAATAGAAAACAATATCTAGGTATTTGTATAAATAATTTGTAGCAAAATATTGATAGGTTACAGCTTGAAATATTTGCACGAACCCACCCCAGTAAAATCCTATAAAAGTAAAAATAGAAAGGAGTATTTGCAACAACAAAAGGCTAAATAAAAAATTCCTCTTTTGTATGGGATGTATTTTATTAATTAATTTATTGATGAGTACATAGCAAAGTACCAGCAAACAGGATTGCCAAATACTGTGTAAAAGCGTTTCAGTAAAAGCGTGTAGAAAGCTCATGCCTACTAAAGTTTTTGTTGTTTCAATAATGCGATTAAATCTTCTATCTTGTTTAATTCTTCCGTTGTAGTTTTATTGCCACCAAGGGCTTGTAAAACCATTTCGGTAGGAGAACCTGCAAATAAATTTTTTATCATTTTATTTACAATTTGTGTTTGGGTTTTTTCTTTGTTAATGGCTGCGGAGTAAATATGTGTTTTGCTGCCTGTATCTCTGGTTACCAGACCCTTCTCATGCATTATTTGCATCAGTTTGAGGGTAGTAGTATATCCAGCGTCTTTTGTTTTTGCTAGCTCTTCATGTACTGTTCTCACGGTAGTGTCGCCATTTTCCCATAGCACGGTTAATATCTCTAATTCACTTTCGGTTGGCTTAAGTTGTTTTTCTTTTTTCATCTTACGATTATTTTCGTATAACAATGATACGATTATTCTCGTATTTGAAAAAATATTTTTTCTTTTTAAACCAACATTTTTATTTAAAAGGATTGTTTTTAACACATTTTATCGTTATTGGTAAATCATTTTGTACGCTGGTTTTTTTCTTTTATGCTAACTTTGCAAAAAGAGATAAACATGGAAACGACTGTACAAAACCCTGTAAATTTTACTGATTCTGCCATTGCAGAAATAAAGCGTCTTGAAGCAGCACCAGATTTTGATGCTACCAAGTATTTACGAGTAGGCGTAAAAGGTGGAGGATGCAGCGGAATGACTTATGTGCTGGATTTTGATGTAAAAAAAGACAATGATACCATGTATGAAATAGACGATGTAAACTTTTTGGTAGACAATTCTCAAAGTATTTATCTTGTAGGAATGGAAATAGAGTGGGAGGGTGGATTAAATTCTCGTGGCTTTACATTTAAAAACCCCAATGCAAGCAGTACTTGTGGTTGTGGAACTAGTTTTGCAGTATAAATTCTTTCTGGTATCCTTTTCAGCTATTGCCCTTATTGAAAAAAAAATATTGCAGGGTCAATTTTGTTTTGGCACTAAAAGTATAATTTTCAAAAATATTTTTACATATTCCTGGCTACAAACATTTTAAATATTGTTGTAGTTATAATTACAAGATAATACCTAGTTCGGCGATTACACTATGCACTCCTAATACCTACAATTATATGGGTGTTTTCAAATTGAAGCATTTCTTCCCTTGTTAATCTGAAGCTGAGCAATTTTATTATTGTAGTAAAGATTATCATACAAAATGGCGATTTATATTCTTTTTTTTTGAGCCTATTAAAATCTAAACTTACAATTTTAAAAGTTGTATGGTTGAGCGTATCACAGCAACTTATCCGGCGTTATCGGCAACTGCCTAATCCTTTTACCTGTGGCATTATACACTGCATTTGCAATGGCCGGCGCTACGCCTACAAGGGCTATTTCGCCAATTCCCTTTGCTCCTGTTGGACTAATAATTATATCAGCTTTGTCTACGAACAACACATCAATGGGAGGCGTATCGGCATTAACCGGTACATGGTAGTCAGAAAAATTGGCGTTGGTATAACGGCCATAGCGATTGTCCGTAAAAACTTCTTCTGTAAGTGCCATACCTATGCCGCCAACAGCACCACCAATCATCTGGCTTCGGGCGGTGTTTTCTGCAATAATTTTACCCGCATCGGCTGTGGAAACTATTTGTTTTAATTTAATAACACCGGTAACAGGGTGTACATGCAATTTTACAAAATGCACCGAAAAAGAATTCATGGCATATTTTTGAGCTTCTGCACTTGCTCTTGCAGAATCTTTTACCACTTCTATCTCGGGCTTATTGGCCTGGGCTAGTAAGTCGGTATATAAAATATTTACTGAAGCATTTTCAGCAACGGAGATTATTCCATTCTCGTATTTTAATGCATCGGGTTTTAAATTGGCAAATGCAGCAACAGTTGCAATGGCTAATTCTTTCAGGCTTTGTTTTAAAGCATCACATACCACTGTAATGGCTGTGCCAATTGCTGCGGTAGAGCCAGATCCACCCTGTGTTGGTCCGTTGGGCAGGTCGGTATCACCCAGTTCGAAACTTACCTTGCTTTGCGGAATGCCCATCAACTGTGCACCAATTTTTACCATGGCGGTTGATGTGCCCGGCCCCATATCACTTACTGCGCTTTGTAAAACCAACGTACCATTGTTTCTTAAAATACCTTTTGCTGAAGCCTGCCCACGCCCAGCACCAAACACACCACCTGCCATACCATAACCAACCAACATTCCATCCTCTTTTAAACTTCCTGCAACAGTAGGTCGGTTTTGCCAGCCAATTTTTTCTTTACCCATTGCATAACATTCTTTGAGGAACTTTGTGCTCCAAGGAAGTTTGTTTACAGGATTTACATCTGTATGATTGATCAACCGCAGTTCGATGGGATCAATCTTTAATTTATAACTCAATTCATCCAATGCAGATTCCAATGCAAAACAGCCAGTAGCGGGTCCAGGCCCACGCATCCAAGTGGGTGTATTTACATCAAGTGGTAATAACCTGTAATTGGTATTTACATTGGGACAAGCGTATAAAAACTGCGAAACATTTACAATGCCTTCGCCAAAATCTTCGTAAGTAGATGTATTGCTTACTGCATGATGTGTAATGCCAGTAAGCTTACCCTCTTTATTGGCACTTATACCAATTTTTTGCCAAGCATGTGGCCGGTAACCAACCATCGTAAACATTTGCTCACGGGTAAGGATGAGCTTTACTGGGCGTTTCAATTTTTTTGCAGCAATGCAAGCTGCAGGCACGTGCGGCCAACTGCGCAAGGCACTACCAAAGGCACCGCCTACATATTCCGTAATTACACGAACATTTTTTTCATCAATACCAAAGTTTTGGGCTAAATCCCGTTGCACTCCTTTTGGCCCCTGCGATTTATCGTACACGGTTAATTTATCATCCCCGTCCCAAACAGCAATGGTTGCATGCAATTCCATGGGGTTGTGTGTCTCCATAGGGATGGTATATTCTTCTTCCACTATTACTTCCCCTTTTTTGTAAGCATCTACATCACCCCGTTTATATTCGCCTGGTTTTTTTAATTTCTTTTCATCCGTTTTTGATTTTTCAAAATCTGTATCAAATTCATCTTTTACGTATTCTGCTTTTACCAATGATGCTGCATAAACGGCTCTTTCCAAGGTATCGGCTATTACCATGGCAATAGGCTGGCCATTACTATATACTTGGTTGTTGTTGAAAACTTTTAATCCCCGCCATTCATACCCTTTTTTATTTGGGTCTTTTGCATAGGGATTGAAACCAGGTACAGCAGGGCAGTTGAGGTGATAAATAATATCCAACACGCCAGACGCTCTTTTTGCTTCGGAAAGCAGCATGTTCTTAATAGCGCCTTTGGCAATAGTGCTGCAAACAAAAACAGCGTAAGCCATATTGTCTAGTCTATGTTCTGCCGAAAATGTTGCTTTGCCTGTTACTTTATCTACACCATCTTTTCGGTCTTCGGCAAAATAGGTTTCGGTAATTTGATGAATTTTTTCCATTGGTTGCTATCAATTAAAAGCCTGATTAAATTTTTTGTGCTGCTTGTTGTAAAGCCTCTGCTATAGCAGCTTTCCCCATTTTAATTTTAAAATCGTTGCGGCCAAAACCGGTTGCGGTTTCCATAGCCATATTGGCTGCTGTAGTAAAGTTTTCTTTTGTGGCCTCTTTACCTATTAAGAATTTTTCTACAGCTGGTAACCGCCAGGGTTTATGTGCTACACCACCCATTGCCAGCCTTGCATTTTTTATGCTGCTGCCAGATATTTCCAATGCTACTGCAACAGATAGGAGTGCAAAGGCATAAGAAGCACGGTCTCTAATTTTTAAATAATGACTTTTATTAAATGCATTGGTAGGAATATGAATTGCCGTAATTAGTTCGCCTTTTTGCCCACCGGGTCCTGTAGATAAATTATTATCCAGCTCGGGTGTATCGCCAGGCAGGCGGTGAAAATCGGTGAACAACATTTTACGTTCGCCTTTTGGCCCGCTGATGTGTACACTCGCATCGAGCGCTGCTAGTGCCACACACATATCGCTTGGGTGCACGGCAATGCATTTTTCTGATGTGCCAAATACAGCATGCATTCGGTTTTGACCTTGCAAAGCAGCACAGCCGCTGTTGGGTTCACGCTTGTTGCAGGGCATGGTAATATCATAAAAATAAGAACAACGGGTACGCTGCATAATATTGCCGCCCACCGTAGCCATATTCCTTAATTGTGCCGAAGCGCCCGCATTTAATGCCATGGCCAGCAATGGATATTTTGATAGGATAATTGGGTTTTCTGCCACCTCGCTGTTTAATGCCAAAGCGCCAATCATTATGCCTTTTGCATCTGCAGTAATTTCTTTTAAGGGCAGCCCGTTTATATCAATCAATCTTTCCGGTGCCGTTACGCCTTTCTTCATTAGATCGATCAAATTGGTGCCACCAGCAATAAATGCTGCAGCTGCATTTTTTGCTTTTGCATCTATGGCTGCTTTGGTAGTGCTGGTTCTTATGTATTCAAAATTTATCATACTAATTGCCCTCCTTTTTTTATACCGATTAAGCATCCGTAATAGCCCAATTGCATTGGTCTAAACGGCTGCTAAATCGGCATTGCGTTGTGTTTTTTATTTAATCATTTTTTAAAATTGGTGCAACTTCCATAATAGCATCTACAATATTTGGATAAGCACCGCAGCGGCAAATATTGCCACTCATATATTCTCTTACTTCGTCTGGAGAGTTTGCATGGCCTTCTTTTACACAGGCTACAGCCGACATGATTTGCCCGGGTGTACAATAGCCGCATTGAAAACCATCGTGCTTTATAAATGCTTCCTGCATCGGATGCAGTTTATCGCCATTGGCAAGGCCTTCAATCGTTGTAATTTTTTTTCCTTCATTCATAACTGCAAGTGTGAGGCAGGAATTTATGCGCTTCCCATCTGCATGCACAGTGCAGGCACCGCACTGGCCATGGTCGCAACCTTTTTTAGTGCCCATTAAGTGCAGTTGTTCCCTTAATAAATCCAACAAAGTAACCCTTGGCTCTACCGAAAGCGTATGTGCAACGCCATTTACCTCTAGCCGTAGTGGTATTTGTTCAAACAAGGCTGCAATCTTATCGTCATTTTCTGCTGCTTTTACCAATACCGGCGATGCGATAGAAAGTACCGCAATGGCGGTTGACTTTTTTAAAAAATCCCTTCGGGAACTGTTGTTTTTTTGTGTAGGCATAGTTTGAAATGTGTAATAAAAGTAATGATTTAATGGGGTAAAAAAAAATGGTTGCATTTAATAATGTTGCGAGGGTAGGAAACCTTCGTTGGTAATTTCAAAATAAATGTATTGTAAAAAGGTGGACAACACTATTTGTAAATTGTTTATATAAAAAATCACCGCTGAGAAAAAGAGAACAAAGCGTTTACGCTGGGTTTCTCTGCGAAGACTCATTCAACTTATTTCACTTCGGTGAATTTGTATTAAGAGGTGCCAACCTTTATTGGTAATGTCAAGATAAATGTATCGTAAAGAGGTTGACGACCTTGAGTGCTGGTGGGTGGGGACACCCACCACTAAAAGAAAAGCAACGCTTTTTATTTGGCGTTGTGTTAACAATTT
Source organism: Ferruginibacter sp. (assembly GCA_031430735.1). Lineage (GTDB taxonomy): Bacteria > Bacteroidota > Bacteroidia > Chitinophagales > Chitinophagaceae > Ferruginibacter. The sequence continues at coordinate 68,320 of JANPCB010000129.1, forward strand.
TCTTTTGCATGATGAATATAACGAAGATATATTTGAGAAAAATATATAATTATGAAATCAGTTTTGTTTTTAATCGGTATTACTTTTTGCAGTATTTCATTTGCCCAAAATGGTAAAAAAATGAATACAACGCATACCAATATTATAAAAATTGGTACAAATACTTTTTTTGATGGTGATGAATTTCCATTTAATGTAAGTTGGGAAACCAAAGTGGCAAACCGCCAATCGTTACAAATAAGCCTTTCGCCCAGGTTATACAAAAATGACTTTCAAAATACAGGTGGTATTGCATTAAGCCTTGCTTACCGAAAATATATTTCTAAAGGGAGAGAGGGCTTGCAAGGATTGTACTTTTCGCCGGTAATTAAATATGGTATTTTAAATGACAAACAGAAGTATACAGATTATATTTATACAGGACCTACCAATCCGCCAACTATCATCGAAAAAACAAATAGTTACAAAGTAAATTCTTTAAACGTAGGAATTTTGTTTGGTAAGCAATGGGTATATAAAAGTGGTTTTAGTTTAGACATTAGCGGTGGCATTGGTTTTTACAACAATAAATATGATGGAGATAACAACAACTATTATTATAGGAATAACCAAACTGAATATGGCATAACGCCTAACTTAAATATTAGCGTTGGCTATGCTTTTTAATAGATATTCTAATTTTTTTTAAAAAAGCAGTTGGCTTATAAATGATTTTTAATTACTGGTTGCTGTCCTCACCATACAGAATATTTTGATTGAAATTTCAGTTGATGGGACAGGAATTGATGAAGTAAGATATTCCTCTCTTTTATTTATTGCCTTGGGTAATGGTGGGTGGTGACGCCCACCACTAAAGGAAGGCTGCAATCTTATCATCATTTTCTGCTGCTTTTACTAATACCGGCGATGCGATAGAAAGTACCACAATGGCGGTTGACTTTTTTAAAAAATCCCTTCGGGAACTGTTGTGTTTTTGTGTAGGCATAGTTTGAAATTTGTAATAAAAGTAGTTGTTTAACGGGGTAAAAAAAATGCTTTTTCATTAATTCGCTTGAGAAGCTTTTCTATCGGTTTCAGACCCCACCAACCGAAACTTATTTTTGTCAGACGAGAAGGAAAAAAAACAAGCCCTTACTCTTTCCCAAATATAATGCTTACCCCTGTACTTAATTTCATATGAATACAGAGAAGTTCTATTGTGAACTGTTGGTATTCTTTACTGATACTATTCTTTGAATTATCCAGTTTCCATTTGGTGTTTGTAAATTCTTTTGTCTGTTCATTTTGATAAACCTTCAGTGCTGCCCCATTGAGATTAATGCTATTTATGATTTTTAACAATTCCTGATATTTCTCTAAGCTTTTTTCTTTGCTGTCGAATGACCCTATCAAACTCAATACATAATTTTTATTCCCAGTTCCTTTATTTACTACTGTTCTGCGGCTTTGTTCAATTAAAACATTACTAAAATACTCGCCGTAGGCATCAGTTACAAGGCCTTCTTTCAGCGATTCAAAATTGCCGGGATAGGCTTTCATTATTTTCAAAAATTGTGAGGAAAGCTCGTTTTTTAAATAAGTTCCTACATAGCCTCTTATTTGCAGATAATTCGGAGATTCATTGGCATTTGAAACCACTGTAATAGATTGATTAATGCCACCGGTACAGTTAACCCCATCATAATTCAGTTTGATGATACCCGATTCGCCACTTTTAATTGCTTTTTGTGGCCATTGCAATTTTACACATTTTGATAAAGAGGCTACATTTGAAATCGTTAAAGGGGCTTTCCCGGTATTGGTAAACTTAATATCATAAACAATTTCCTTCTCTTCACTGCTGCTACCCAGATTAAAACTGTTATTTTCAAATTGTATGGATGTAGTTAGGTTGGGAGTGCTGGCTAATTTATTTTTTACCAGTGCCATAATATCCCTGGCACCGGGATATTTGTCCAATTCATTTTTATCAACCCATTTTGTATAACCATTTTTTTTCACAACGGCTTCAATGGCTGATTGCGCTCTTGTAGAAATTGGCTGTATCAGGCGCTCATTTTTGTATTTGGCCTCTTCTTTAAAAGATGCAGTATTTGAATTAATTCTATCTCGAAATTGATTCAGTTCTCTCTTTTTTATATCTTTTATTGCAGGAGTCCAATTGGAGGAATCAATATTAAACAAACTATCCATCACCATAAACTGCTTTACACTTTTCGAATGAATAACATCCCAGCGCTCCACATATTTCTTATAATCAATTTGTGCCTCTTTCGTTTCTGGCATCGACAATAACAATTGAGTATAATCGATATACGCTATTTTTTGCTGGGCATTTAGCTTGATGGGTTTGGTTAAAATACTCAGGTAAAATATAAGACTTATAAATTTTTGCATAATGATTTTATTAAAGAAAGTTAATACTGCAAAGTATACTTTATTTTCTTAACAAGTAAAGTTTCTAAAACCATGGGCAGCATCGAAGGAATTAGTCTTTTTTTATCGGTTTTTGCCCCCTCCATCCGAAACTTTCGGGAGAAAGTTTTGCGAAATTTACTGCCCATCAATTTAAAAAATTAATGCAGCTAAGCAATTCTACAGCAATAGAAAAAAAGTTGATAGATCTGACGGGCGATACCAATGCTGGAAAAGAGACCCGCTTGCTATACCCTTAACGTTTGAGGCTAGCTTCATTCAGTACTTAGAGTATATGCAGAATAATCCTGTAAAAGAAAAATAGCCACTAACAGACTTACCAGAAAATTACGAATTTGGTAGGGTGGGGACAGCAACCGATAAAGAAAATGTTTATTTCATTCATACTTTGAATGAAAATTAATTAGTGCAAATTGCAGATATCATCACATACTTTTCCTCCAAAGTGTAATAAATGATATCAATCATTTTTCTAAAAAACAGCCATCATAAATATTGAATATTTACATTTCTAGTTTTGCATAAAAGTTATTTATATGAAAAAGATAATTTTTATTTTTATAATGCTGTTGTGTACCATGGCAGCACATTCCCAAAAAACGGTAGCCCTGCACCACAACGGAACGGTAGTGATGTTTGCTGGTACAACGCCTTTCATCGACGCTTATAATGCAGCATCTAACTTAGACACAATTTATTTGCCGGGTGGGGTATTTTCGACAGTTGATATGGATAAGCAATTAGCCATTTATGGAGCAGGACATTACCCCGATTCTTCAATGGCAACGGGAAAAACTGTAATTGCGAATACATTTACGATTAACTCAAATGCAGATTCGCTTTTATTGGAAGGAATTGAGTTTAATGCTGGTGTATTTATTGGGGCGACTGTAAATCATTTAAAGTTTAAACGTAACATTTTTCAAGGTATCACATACAACGCTTTACCAGCATCTTCCTATAGTCGTTTTGAAGGAAATGTAATAAGAGGCAATACCAATATTAATTATTCAAACAATACAATGTTTGTAAATAATATTATAATTGGTTCATTTGCTTATGCTAAAAATGGAGATGTTTTACGAAATAATATTTTTATGGCAGTTTCTTATCCTATAAGCAGTTGCTCTTATGCATTATTTGAAAATAATATTTTCTTAACAAACAATCCTGGTTTTTTACCAGCACATACAAACGAGTATAACACATTTTCCAACAATGTATTTACTATGCAGCCTGGGTGGGGTTTGAATCCAGATTATAACAATTATATCAATGTTGATATAAGTCTCATTTTTGTTAACGTACCCGACTATGCTTTTAGTTATGCTCATAATTTTCATTTGCAAAATCCAGCAGTATATATCGGGGTAGATGCTACGCAGTGTGGACTTTATGGCGGTATGTTTGGTTACAAAGAAGGTGCTGTTCCTGTAAATCCACATATAAGGCAAAAAACCATATCCAGTACTACAGATGCAAGCGGTAACCTCAATGTAAATATTACGGTGGCAGCCCAAAACAATTAACCAATAAAATTCACTTTTATGAAATTTTTTAAAATATTATTGATTTTTGTATCGGCAATTGTCGGTTCAAAAACCTATGCACAATCAATTGCAGCACTACACAGCAATGGAAACGTGCAGCATTTTTTAGGGGCCAATGCATTGGTTAATGCCTATACTGCCGCCGTTAATGGCGACACAATATATTTACCCGGCGGATCCTTTGCCCCTCCACCAAATTTTGATAAAGGCTTAACCATTTATGGTGCCGGACATTATTCTGATTCTACCCAGGCAACCAATAAAACTTTTATTGCAAGTACAGTAACATTAAATGCAAATGCGGATAATTTTCATATGGAAGGAGTTGAAGTGATTGGTGATTTTACTTTTACCTCCAATGCATCCGTAAACCAGGTTACATTAAGGTATTGTAAAATAAATGGCAGTTTTCAGGTATTGGGAAATCTAACAAGTCCGTCCAATAATATTGCCCTATTAAGAAATGTATTTGTTGGTGATGTGTTACTATCCAACGCCTACAATGTTGCCGTTTATAATTCAATATTACAGAGCCATTTAACCAATTCGGTAGGCAACTTGTTTTATAATTGCATTTTCTTATTCAATGGAGGAAGTTATGATTGGGTAATTAATGGAGAAATGGTTAACAATAACTTGTACAACAGTGTTTTTTACCAATCACCCGGTATTGCCAGCCCTTATTCTAATGTTACAGGCAATACATTTAAGTATAATATTTTAACTACACCCACTCCCTATTTTGGACTAGGGGCTGTAGCGGAGAATAATTATAATGGTATTGCGCAAGGTTCTATTTTCGTTATCCAAACAGGGGGTGCATTTGATTATGCACACAATTATCATTTGCAGCAGCCCGGTACTTATCCTGGTTCGTATGGTGGCGAGTTGGGTTTATATGGTGGCTATTTTCCTTACAAAGAAGGAGCAGTTCCATCTAATCCACATATAAGACAAAAAACAATTTCCAGTGCAACAGATGCTAATGGCAATCTTAATGTAAATGTTACGGTTGCTGCGCAAAACAATTAATAAAAAACTATTTTTCATGCGTATTATTTTAATTTTTTTACTTGCAATTGTTGGCTTACAAATCAATGCACAAAATAAAATCAACAGCTATCAATATTGGTTTGATGGTCAATATAATAATGCCGTATCCCAAAGTATAACACCCACAGCTAATTATACCCTTGCTACCCAGGTTAATACCAATGTATTATTAAACGGCTTACATGTTTTTAATGTGAGATTTAAGGATGATAGTTCCCGTTTTTCGAGTACGCTTTCGAGCTTTTTTTATAAAGTTTCTCCTTTTTCCAATAATGCAATAATAAATACTTACCAATATTGGTTTGATGATAATTTCGTTAATGCCAATACTACTGCAGTTGCGGGCAGTAACAGTTTTAATTTGACCAACAACATTGGCACAAATAACCTTTTATCTGGCTTGCATGTTTTCCATGTGCGATTTAAGGATAACAATAATAAATGGAGCAGTACCCTTTCCCAATTTTTTTATAAAACGCCTAATGCGGGTAGTTCATTTAACATTACTGCATACCAATACTGGTTTGACGACAACTTTGCAGGAGCAGTACAGCAAAATACATCTCCCGGTTCGGTATATACTTTGTCGTCCCCTTTAAATACAGCCAGCCTTTTGTCGGGCTTGCATGTTTTCCATGTACGATTTAAGGATAATGACAATAAATGGAGCAGTACCCTATCTCAATTTTTTTATAAAGCTACCTCCGGTACAAATAATAACTTAACAAAATTTCAATATTGGTTTGACCAGAATTTTACAGGAGCAATACAACAAAATATAACCCCTTCGGCAATCTATAACTTGTCTGACCAAATTAGTGCCGCATCTTTATTAGAGGGGTTGCATGCAATTTCTTTACGGTTTATGGATAATAGTGGTAAATGGAGCAGTACCTTAACGCAGTTTTTTTATAAAGAAATGCCGGCTGCAGTTGCAGATAATAAAATTGCTGCTTACCGTTATTGGTTTGATGATCGGGATAGTATAATGAATCTTGTTACCCTTGCCCCGTTCATGAATCCTTTAATTTTGAACCAACCCATAGCTGCGGATGGTATTGATAGCGGAGAGCATGTGATACATTTTCAATTTAAGGACCTTAATGGTAAATGGAGTATGGTTACTTCAGATACAGCAACTATAATCGCAAAAGCAACATACACATTTAATGGTAATGGCAACTGGAGTAATGCAATCAACTGGGTAAATAAAATAAAACCGCCATTAATTGTAACCGGAACCTATAAGATATTTATTGATCCTATTCCCGGAGGACAATGTATACTGGATGTTTGCCAGCAAATTACCACTGGGGCTACATTTACGGTTCGTAGTGGCAAAACATTTGTTATACCTGGTAATCTTAATATCGATCAATAAAATTTACTACCCATCAATTTAAAAAATGAATACCGCTAAGCAATTGTACAGCATTCAAAAAAAAGTTGATAAATCTGACAGACAATACCAATGCTGGAAATAAGACCATCTTGTACTGCCGTAAACTTTTGAGGTTGGTTTCAGTAAGCGATTAGGATATATGCACAACAATCCTTTAAAAGAAAAATGGCCAATAGCAGGCTTACCAGTAAATTATGATTTTGGAAGGGTGGGGACAGCAATCGATAAAAGAAATATCTCGTTCATCCGTCATTGGTTAGCGGGGACAGAAGTTGAATTGCGAACTAAAAGATTGGTTTTCCATTCTTCAGCTCATATAAGAGAAAACCGAATGTTGCCTGCAGTGTTTACTCCTACACATAAGTTAGAAATAAATGAACTAAACAGTAATAGAAAAGGATAATTACAAATTTAGTTTTAGTGTTATGGCCGGAATAGTGTGAAAACTTAATTGAGATTGTTGTAAATACCGATTTTTTTCAAAATTAAATGATACAGAAGCATTTTTTGCTTTTCTTTTATTACGTCCAGACGCAATGAACAGCGGAATACTTGCAACTGCTAAAAGTCCTCCTACCGTAACAACCGTAACAGCAGTACCAAGGGCGTTAAGATCATTATTACCGCCACCCACACTAATTATTGAAATTGCCCCGGCTCCAAGAAAAATAAAACCGAATGCTTTTTGAGCTTTACTTTTTTTAAGGTATTCTTCCTTAGTCAAAGATGTTGAGGGTTCTGTCTGTTGACAAAAAGAAGTTGCTGAAAAAAACAGTAACAGGATACAAATAGTAATCTTTTTCATAACAATTATTTTTAGTTAAATAAAATAATACTACAAAAAGCAGGGCAGGCAACTTTTGTATTGTAATCGCCCGAATAAATTTACAATTTTTTAATTAATAAATGATCAACAATTTGAAATTGCATTTTTTCTATTGTTTTGACGTTTATTTTTTAATTGCTGCTTGCTGTCCCCACCATCCACAAAATTTTTATTTAATTTCAGTTGATTGGACTGCAATTGACAAGGTAAGATATTCCTCTCTATTATTTATTGCCTACTAAAATATTCCCAATTAATTATACCTTTTCAATTACAACCTTTTTGAATTGCTCTGTCCTTTAGGTGATAAATCATTGTAGGTGGGTGGTGGTGGGTGCTCACTCCCACTAAAGAAATATAAACTAGCTGCAAAAATTGTTTGGGTAATAATAGTAGCGTATTTTAGAGGAAATGCAGATGTTATGCGCCAGATTAAAGGTAACTCTCAAAATATCAAAGGTTTTAATAACCTATTTATTTTCAGTAAATTTACAATGTGAAACAACGATTATACTTAGATACTTCTGTTTTCGGCGGGCACTTTGATGATGAGTTCGCTGAATTTACTATCCCATTATTTGAAAGACTTGATAAAGGAGAGTTTATATTGCTATTTTCATCAGTTACTCAGGATGAAGTAGAAAATGCTCCAAAAAATGTTCGAGATCTTGTTACAAAAATAAAAGCAGAGAATACTGAGTTTTTGGAAGCAACTGACGAAGCTGTAAATTTAGCTACAGAATATATTAAAGAAAAAGTAGTAGGAAAAACTAGTTATGCAGATTGCCTACATATCGCTTTAGCAACTATAAACAGAGCTGACTATTTGATAAGCTGGAATTTCAAACATATAGTAAATGTGCAAAGAATTATGGGATATAATTCCATCAATATAAAAAATGGCTATAAACAATTAGAAATTCGTTCACCAAGAGATTTTATGAATTATGAAGACAACGACTGAAAAACAATTTGACGCAGTAAAATTTATGCGGCAACAAAGAGAAAAATTAAGTGAGAAAATGTCTAAAATGACAAAAGCTGAAATAGTTGAATATTTTAAGCAAAAGAAATTGCAGGCCTTAACAAAGCCCAGCGCATAACTGTCTTGTCTTTAAATGGGTTTGCTCAAATTAACTTTAAATACAAGAAAATCTCGATCTAAATTAAAATTGTAATTTCGGAAAAATAAATAATATGGCTGGAGTACTTAAATATATCGTTGACGAAAAAGGGGACAAGACTTCTGTTCTTATTCCAATAAAAACTTGGGAAAAGATCAATAATGACTACACAAAACTTCAAAACAAATTGTGCATTTTGACGGGCATTAAAAGTGCTGTTTTGGAAGTTAAAGAAGCAAAACGAACTGGTAAAAAGTTACAGACTTTAAAAGATTTTTTACGTGAAAGTAACAGTTAGTATCACAGAAAACTTCAAAAATGTGGCTAAACCACTTCTTAAAATATACAAACTGGTAACTCACAATTACACATACGATCACCTAAAGACATTATTAAAAATGAATAACAAAGAACAATTAAAGGAGAAAGAATTTGACACAGTTAAATTCTTTAGAGCAGTTAAAGAAAAAATTGCAGCCGAAACAAAAGGGATGACTTTTGCGGAATTCAAGCAATACATAAATAATAGAAAACTGAAAACTGCACGATAATTTCATTACTGGTTGCTGCCCCCACCAACCACATTATTTTGATTTAAATTTCAATTGATGGGACAGCAATTGACAAGGTAAGATATTCCTACCCCAAAATTTTATCATTATATTTGCTACTTGTTGAAAAAACTTATCGCCATATCATTTTTGTTTATCTTTTTGTTTGCCAATACAGAAATAGGGCAGCTATTGAAATTGCCCACACTCATCCATCATTATGTAGAGCATCGGGCCGACAAAAGTGATGAAGACCACGATATAAGTTTTTTAGATTTCCTGCAAAAGCATTACACCGAAAATGACAATCATTCCGACAATGCCAAACACGACCACCAAAACCTGCCTTTCAAAACTTGTGATTGTCATTCTCTACATACAGTCATTGCATTGGTGCAGCAAAATATATTTACAGTTCATACTGCTTTTATAGCTTCTTCCAAAGATCTTGCTTTCCATACAGAGCAGCATTATACTTCCAAATCTTTTGGAAACATTTGGCAACCGCCTAGGTTTGGTTAAAATCAAAAGGCAATAAGCAGTACACATAAGGCAAAAGGCATTAATCAAATTTGCTCTGTTGCTTTTGCCATTTATCATTTACGCTTTTGCCATTTACCATTTGCACTTTGCCCTTAGCTCATTGCCTTTTGCATTTCATTAATCTTGAAAATATGCTCAATAAAATCATAGCGTTTTCCATAAAAAACAAACTCATAATTGGGTTGTTTATCATTTTCCTTATTGGCTATGGCAGTTATCAATTTACCAAACTGCCCATTGATGCCGTGCCTGATATTACCGACAACCAAGTGCAGGTAATTACTTCTGCTCCTTCGTTGGGTGCTAACGATATTGAACGGCTCATTACATTTCCAATTGAGCAAGCCAACAGCAATATCCCAGGCTTAAAAGAAATTAGAAGTTTTTCACGGTTTGGTTTGTCGGTTGTTACCATTGTTTTTAGTGATGCAACCGATGTGTATTGGGCAAGGCAGCAAGTAACAGAAAGATTGAGTGCCGTAAAAGACCAGATACCAAAAGGTATTGGCAGCCCTTTTTTAGCACCAGTAACAACAGGCTTAGGCGAAATATACCAATATGCAGTTAGGGCAAAAATAGGCTATGAAAAAAAGTATGATGTAACAGAATTACGAACCATACAAGATTGGATTGTTCGCCGACAATTATTAAGTGTGGAAGGTGTGGCAGAAGTAAGCAGCTTTGGCGGAAAATTAAAGCAATACGAAATTGCTATTGACCCCAATAAATTACAATCGTACAATATTACCATTGCCGATGTTTTTGAAGCAGTAGAAAAAAACAATCAAAATACAGGCGGTGCATATATTGAAAAAGGTCCTACAGTTTTGTACATCCGCAGCGAAGGGTTGATAAACAATATGGAAAACATCAAAGACATTTTTGTAAAAAATACAAAGGGCGGAAGCCCACTTTTTATAAGGGATGTAGCCGATGTAAGAATAGGCAGTGCCATTCGATACGGTGCTATGACATACAATGGGAAAGGCGAAGTATCGGGTGCAGTAGTTATGATGCTGAAAGGTGCAAATAGCAATATCGTAATACAAAATATAAAAGACCGTATTGAGCAAATTAAAAAAACTTTGCCCGAAGGTGTAATGATTGAACCTTTTTTAGACCGTACAAAAATGGTAAATAATTCCATTAATACAGTTGGTAAAAATTTAATTGAGGGTGCATTAATAGTAATATTTGTTTTGGTGTTATTCTTAGGGAATTTCAGGGCAGGTTTAATTGTAGCATCTGTTATTCCCTTGGCAATGTTGTTTGCGGTAATAATGATGAATTTATTTGGCGTAAGTGGAAACCTAATGAGTTTGGGTGCATTGGATTTTGGGTTGATTGTTGACGGTGCTGTAATTATTGTAGAAGCTGTTTTACATCAATTAACGCATGGTAAAAAGGCTCATCAACTCTTAAGATTAAATACTGCACAAATGGATGAACAGGTGAAAAACAGTGCAGGCAAAATGATGAACAGTGCAGTGTTTGGACAAATTATTATTTTGGTGGTGTACATTCCTATTTTCACATTGCAAGGTATAGAAGGAAAAATGTTTAAGCCAATGGCACAAACAGTAGCTTTTGCTTTATTGGGTGCTTTTATTTTATCGCTTACTTACATTCCAATGATAAGTGCATTGTTTTTAAATAAAAAACTAAGCGACAAAAAAAATATTTCTGACAAAATAATGGACAGCATCACAAATGTCTATTCAAAAACTTTGAAAAGAGTAATTGCTTTCCCCAGGTTGGTTATTACTTCTGTTGTTTCATTATTCATTATTGCAATGGTTATTTTATCTTTTATGGGTGGGCAATTTATACCATCATTAGAAGAAGGCGACTTTGCTGTAGAAACAAGGGTATTAACAGGAAGCAATCTGCAAACCTCCATGGATGCCATTGCAAAAGGTTCTAAAATTTTATTAGAAAAATTTCCAGAGGTAGAAAAAGTAGTAGGTAAAACAGGTAGCAGCGAAGTGCCAACCGACCCAATGCCCATTGATGCCAGTGATATGATGGTTATTTTAAAAGACAAAAGCCAATGGACAACTGCAAAAACATTTGATGAATTATCCGAAAAAATGGCAAAGGAATTAGAAGCCGTGCCGGGAGTTACATTTGGTTTTCAATATCCTGTTCAAATGCGTTTCAACGAATTAATGACAGGTGCAAGGCAAGATGTGGTGTGCAAAATATTTGGCGAAAACCTTGACACATTGGCTTTGTATGCAGACAAATTGGGCAATATTGTAAATACCGTAAAAGGCACAAGCGATTTGTATGTAGAAACCGTTACAGGTATGCCACAGGTAGTAATTAATTACAACCGACCAACCATTGCACAATTTGGTTTAAACATTGAGGATATTAACCGTATTGTAAACACGGCTTTTGCAGGACAAAGCACAGGCATTATTTACGAAGATGAAAAACGATTTGATTTAGTAGTAAGATTGGAAGGCGAAAAAAGAAAAGATGTAGCCGATGTACAAAACCTTTTGATACCAACAGCAAGTGGTTCACAAATTCCACTATCGCAATTGGCTAAAGTAGAAATTACTGAAGGTCCAAACCAAATACAAAGAGAAGATGCAAAGCGTAGAATTGTGGTGGGCTTTAATGTTCGTGGCAGGGATGTGCAGAGCATTGTAAAAGAATTGCAGGAAAAAGTCGGCACACAAATAAAATTTCCGGCGGGTTATTACCCAACTTATGGTGGTGCATTTGAAAACCTGAATGCAGCAAAAAAAAGATTGATGATTGCTGTGCCGGTTTCTTTGCTGCTAATTTTTCTTTTGTTATTTTTTGCTTTCAACTCTGTTAAGCAAGGCTTGCTTATTTATTCAGCCATTCCCTTATCTGCTATTGGCGGAATATTCTTTTTAGCCCTTCGAGGTATGCCTTTCAGCATAAGTGCAGGGGTTGGTTTTATTGCATTGTTTGGTGTAGCCGTATTGAATGGATTGGTTTTGATTGCAGAATTTAACCGTATAAAGTTAAAAAAGCAAACGGCAATTAGCAAAGAGCAAAATTTGCCCTTTGCCCTTTGCCCTTTACCCTTTGCTCAAATTAAAGAAACAGTACTTGAAGGAACAAGCATACGATTGCGACCAGTTTTAATGACAGCCTTTGTTGCTTCATTAGGATTTTTACCGATGGCATTAAGCACAGGTTCGGGCGCAGAAGTACAAAAGCCATTGGCAACAGTTGTTATCGGAGGCTTATTGATTGCAACTTTTCTAACGCTTTTTGTATTGCCTATTTTATACATCATGTTTGAAAAAGGAATAAATAAGCAAAGTGCAAAAGGCAAATTGCAATAAATTAAGCTTAAACAAAAAGATAAAAATGTCCAATTTTAATTTTAAAGAATCAACTATTTACAAAAAAGCATTTGCGTTAGCGATGGAAATTTTTGAAATAAGCAAGTCATTTCCAAAAGAAGAAAAATATTCACTGACCGACCAAGTAAGACGTTCTTCAAGAAGCGTTTGTGCTAACCTTGCAGAAGCAAATAGGAAGAAAAGATATCCTGCACATTTTATTTCTAAACTTACAGATTGTGATGCTGAAAATTCAGAAACAAATGTATGGCTTGATTTTGCATTTTCTTGTAATTATATTAATGAAGAAACAAAAAACCAATTGCAATTTAAAAGTGAAGAAGTTGGAAAATTAATTCATCACATGATTAATAACCCAGAAAAATATTGAAATGAAAAAAAATAAAATAAACAAAAAGCAAAAGGCAATTAACAAAAACGATTACCTTTTGCACCCTGCCTTATGCTCTTTGCCTTTTGTACTTTGCCTTTTGCTTTTTGCTTTTTGCCCTTTCTCCTATGCACAACAAAGCATAACTATTGATAAAGCAATTGAAATAGCTAATGCAAACAGTTTGAAAATAAAGAACGAAAAATTAAATACTGAATATTTAAACCGAATGACCAAAACGGCTTACGACATTCCCAATACAGCTGTAGGTACAGAGTTTGGGCAGTTTAACAGCAATGTGTTTGATGTAAAATTAGGTGTATCGCAAAGCATAAAATTTCCTATCGTTTACAAAAAACAAAAGCAATTTTTAATAGAAGAAGCAAAACTAGGGCAATGGAACGAAGCTATACAAAAAAGAGAATTGACAAAACAGCTTACGCAGGTTTTTTATGAAATGATTTATCTGAAAGCGAAAGAAGAACTATTGCAGAAAACCGATACCATCTATTCAGCATTTTTACGAAAATCAACCTTGCGTTTTGATAAAGGCGAAAGCAATGTATTAGAAAAAGCAACAGCCGAAAACCAATTAGGGCAAATAAAAATACAGATAGTAGAATTGCAAAACGATTATAAAGCATTGCAAATACAATTTAAATACTTTTTAAATTCAGATATTGATTATTTACCATTGGCAGATAAATACAAAATAGATTTCGCAGAAACATTAGATACAAATTTCGTTGTTGCATTGCCAATAATAAAATTGATAGAGCAAGAAAGAAATATCAACATTGCCAAAATAGCCGTGGAAAAATCAAAGAAAAATCCTGAATTAGTGGGTGGTGCTTACTACCAAACATTCAGAACAAACAACACAGTTCAAAATGGTTACAATGGCTTGTATGGTTCGTTAGGTGTTGCTATCCCGTTGTTCAATACTTCTATAAAAAACAAAATGAAAGCCTTAGAAGTAAACAATGAAATTGCCGACAACAAACTCACCATTGAAAAGCAAAAACTGCAAAGCCAATACCAGCAGCTATTACAAGAATATAAAAAGTATAAAACAACCGTTGCTTATTACGAAACTGAAGCATTAATGAATGTTGATTTGGTTTTAGCCACAGCCAACAAAAAATTTATAAGCGGCGATATTAATTATTTGGAATGGGTAATGCTCATTAATCAAAACATCGAAATACAAAGCAATTATATAGAAGCGGTACATCAATTGAACAATAGCATTATCAATTTAAAAAACTTAACATCTTTGTAAAATGAAAAATTTCACAAAAAAATGCAAAATGCAAAAGGCAAAAAATAATCCCTTCCAAATTGCCCATTGCCCATTGCTCATTGCCCTTTGCCTATTGCTAATTGTAAGCTGCAAAAGCGAAACAAAAACAGAAGAAAAAGCAGCAGCACCAACGGCTGATAATATCGTAACCCTTACAGATGCACAAATAAAAAATGCAGGTATCGTTACAGGAAAAATAGAACAGCAAAACATTTCATCTACCTTAAAAGTAAATGGCAAAATAGATGTACCACCGCAAAACCTTGTATCCATCAGTGTCCCAATGGGTGGCTATTTAAGATCTACAAACTTATTAGAAGGAATGTTCATCAACAAAGGGCAGGTTTTAGGCATTGTAGAAGACAAACAATATATACAACTGCAGGAAGATTATTTAATGGCAAAAGCAAAAATTGGTTACGCCAAAGCCGAATACGAAAGGCAAAAAGAATTAAACCAAAGCAAAGCCAGTAGTGATAAAGTATATCAGCAGGCACAAACAGAATTCAACTCACTTTCTGTATTGATACAATCCTATGCAGAAAAATTAAAGTTTGCAGGCATCAATCCCAATAATGTTTCAGCAAATAAAATTACCAAGAGCATCAATATTTATTCACCAATCAATGGCTATGTTTCAAAGGTTAATGTAAACATTGGCAAGTATGTTACACCGAGTGATGTACTGTTTGAAATTGTAAACCCTGCCGACATTCATTTAGCCCTTACCATTTTTGAAAAAGACATCAATAAACTTTACATCGGGCAATTACTAAACGCATATACCAATACCAACCCCGAAAAAAAATATCCTTGCAAAATTATTTTATTAGGCAAAGATTTTTCAGAAAACCAAAGTACAGAAATTCATTGCCACTTTATTAATTACGATAAAACATTGTTGCCAGGAATGTATATGAATGCAGAAATAGAATTACAAATCAAGCAATCCAATGCATTGCCAGCCGATGCCATTGTAAATTTTGAAAGCAAGAATTACATTTTTATAGACAAAGGAAACAAGCAATATGAAATGACATCAGTATCATTGGGCAATACAGAAAATGGGTTTACCGAAATAGCATCTTCCACAGACTTTGCTAACAAAAATATTGTAGTGAAAGGTGCTTATTCATTATTGATGAAATTGAAAAATACAGAGGAATGATATTTCACCAATTTTTAATTTTAGGCTTAGGTTGCTAAGAACCATCTTAACAAACCCTTCCAGAAATTTTAATTACTTGTTATTTCTCTCACCAGCCAGAATTTTCAGATTGAAATTTCAGTTGATTGGCCAGCAATTGATAAGGCAAGATTTTACTGCCTATTATTTATTTCCAATAAAATATCCCCAATTACAAATCCCTTTTCAATTCCAACAACCTTTTTGAATAGCTCCGTCATTTAGGACATAAATCATTGTAGGTGGTTGGTGGTGGGTGCTGACACTACTAAAGAAGGGTGGGTGCTGGTGGGTGTTGACACCCACCACTAAAAGAATATCGTATTTCTACAGCCTCTTACAAAATTAGCTTTTGCTTTTTCCGCTAAACAGCTTATTTTCATTCCTCAACCAAACGTTTATGAGAAACATTTTTTTTTGTATTGCTTTTTTTATAATTGCACTGAAAGCAACTGCACAAGATTTGAGTTATTATTTGCCAAACGATGTAGCATATAACCAGGCCATACCCAAACCCAAAGAGATTATTTATCATGAAGTAGGAGAGTGGCACGTAACGCACGATAGGCTGGTAAATTACATGAAAGCCATCGCTGCTGCTGCGCCAGAAAGAGTGAAATTGGAAACAATGGGCTTCTCGTACGAAAGCCGCCCGCAGGTTTTACTCATTATTACTTCGCCAAAAAATCATCAAAATTTAGAAGCCATACGGCAGCAGCATTTATTGCTGAGCGATCCTGCAAAAGCTGCCAATGTAAATATAGAAAACATGCCTGTTGTGGTTTGGATAGGGCACAGTATACATGGTAACGAACCGAGTGGCGCCAATGCTTCTTTGCTTACGGCCTATTATTTAGCTGCTGCACAAGGCAAAACTGTAGAAGAAATGTTGGAGCATACAGTTATTCTTTTCGATCCTTCATTTAACCCCGATGGTTTGCAGCGTTTTTCTACATGGGCCAACCAGCACAAAAGTAAAAACCTGGTAACCGACTCGGCCAGTAGAGAATTTAATGAAGTGTGGCCCGGTGGAAGATTTAACCATTACTGGTTTGATTTAAACAGAGATTGGCTACCAGCTGTACATGTAGAAAGCCAAAACAGGTTGCAATGGTTTCACAAATGGAAACCCAATATATTGACCGATCACCATGAGCAGGGGAGCAATGCTACCTTCTTTTTTCAGCCGGGTGTACCTGCAAGAGTAAACCCATTGACACCCGAAAAAAACCAAGAGCTTACTGATAAGTTGGCAAAATTTCATGCCAAGGCTTTGGATAAAATAGGCACACTATACTTTACTAAAGAAAACTACGACGATTTTTATTATGGCAAAGGCTCTACCTATCCTGATATTAATGGCGCTATTGGCATTTTGTTTGAACAAGCCAGCAGCCGAGGCCATGCACAAGAAACCGTAAATGGCATTTTAAGATTTCCTGCTACCATAAAAAATCAGTTTGTAACGGCCCTTTCCACATTGGAAGGCGCCAATAGCTTGCGCAGCGAATTTTTAAACTGGCAACGTAGTTTTTATATAAATGCGATGCAGCAAGCCGCCGCAGCGCCGGTGCAGGCGTATGTTTTTGGTGATGCTACCGACAGAAATAAAACGCAACAATTTGTAGCAATGATGCTGCGCCACCAAATTGCAATTTATAAACCTAAAAATGATATAACGGCAAATGGTAAAACATTTAAAGTAGACGATGCTTTTGTAATACCCATGCAGCAACCACAACATAAATTGCTGCGTACTATTTTTGAAAAAACGCTGAACTTTAAAGACAGCATTTTTTACGACATTACCGCATGGACAATGCCTTTGGCTTTTGGAATGCCCTACAGCGAATTAAGTGCAGCACAGTTTACCAACAATGTACTGGGAACAAAAATTATAGACGATTACAAATTAGTAGCTTCTGTAAGTGGAGGTAAAAGTAATTATGGTTATTTAATGGAGTGGAATGATTTGATGGCACCGGCGGCTTTATTTGAATTACAACAACAACAAATTATAACGAAAGTTGCCACAGAGCCTTTTGAAATTGGTATTAATACAATCAATAAAAATTTTAAGGCGGGTACTATTTTAATTGCTGTAAACAACCAACTATTGGATACGGAAAAATTGTATGCTGCTATAAATGATATTGCAAAAAAATATGCTGTACCATTTTTTGCTTTGCAAACAGGTAACGCCATTAGTGGTATAGATATGGGAAGCAGAAAATTTGCAGCACTAACAAAGCCTACCATAGCCATGATAACTGGCCGAGGTGTGAATGCAACAGATGCGGGAGAAGTGTGGCATTTGCTGGACCAACGGTTAAACATACCCGCCACACATCTAGAACCGGCTATTTTTAACCGTATCGATTTGAGCCGCTACAATACGTTGATAATGGTAGGAGGTACCTATACTGAATTAAATAAAGAAAAATTAAAAGCTTGGGTAACAGGCGGTGGTAATTTGATTTTATTGGAAGAAGCCGTACAATGGGCTAGTACAAATGCTGTAAATGCGGTAACACTTAAAAAAGCAAAAGCCCCGGTAGACAGCAGCCAGCGACTGCCCTATGGCGAACAGGAAGAAATTGACGGCGCCCAGCAAATGAATGGGGCTATTTTTAGCGCAGAAGCAGATCTTACCCATCCATTGGCATTTGGTTATACTGAAAAAAACATAAGCCTATTTAAAGCCAATAGGGTATACATGGAAAAAAGTAAAAACCCCTATGCTACTCCTTTTTATTACAAAGAAAATGCACTGCAAAGTGGCTGGCAAAGCAGAGAGAACAGCGAGGCCATAAAAAATTCGGCAGCAGTAATTGTAAACACCGTGGGTAGTGGTAGAATAATTAATATTGATAATAATCCCAACTTTAGGGCTTTCTGGCTCGGCGGCACAAAGCTTATGATGAATGCTATTTTCTTTGCAAAAATTATTGATGCGGCATCTGCAAGAACAGACGATTGATTTTTTTGCATTGTTTCACATTACGATAGCGTTATAGCATTGGGTTTTGGGATGAGGTTAAATTATTAAAATTGAAAATTTATGTTAGATAAAAGATTTCCTTCGTAGCGCATTTTTGTAAAAATTTGCAGCGAGGATAAAATATTGTAATGGTTTTTCTCCCAATTAATTATTTTTTTGGACAGAAAATCTAGTGAAAGAATTATGGATCCTTTTTACCTTTGTTTATTTTATCTATGGTTTCCCAAATTTTCTGTTTAATACTTTCCTTTTTCCAGGTAGTTTTTTTTACAGCGTAGCTTTCCAAGCCATTTTGTAATAGCTTCAATTCGGCTGCAATTGCTGGATGGTTCTTGCAAAGTTGTTCTACTTCTTTTCTTTCCATTTCAGTAATCAACCCAAGGCAATAATCCATTAAGATACCACTGTTAATAATTTCCGCAATATTCATTTATATCCTTTTTTTTAATAAAGCCAATCCAGTTCGCCCTCGTTTTTGTACAATACTAAAGGCAATTTCAATAATGCTGCCACTTGTTCATATGTGCATTTTTTAAAATAAATAAAGTCTAATACAAAGGCATATTTATCATAGAGCGCTGGAGTATTATTTATTATGCTGGTATAAATCAACTTTCTTTCGCACAGGCAAAGTAATAAAAGAAAAGTTGTTTATTAATTGGGTAAAAATGAGGATGCATATTTTTTTTCAGATTATTTAATTGGTTTTTTGAATAGTTTTAAACTACTTGGGTGCATAGATGGTATTTCCCGTCCTGTTGTTTAAGCATATTTTAGTTTGTCTACCAAACTTATATTTTGCCATAGCTTTTGGTATGCCAGTTTTTTAGGATTACAATCCTTCATTTCTTTGTAAGAAAACTGGATGGCAATACGAAGTAACATCGTAAATATGCTTACATAGTTTTGTTCGTAAGCAAATTGTTGTTTACGTATGGTTACAAAAGTTTCAGTGAGTATTTTCTCTGCTATTTCTTCCGATTCTACAATTGAAAAAACCGCCTCATATATATTTGCAGAGAACATATCATACAGGAATTCAAAATCTTTTCGGCTACTACAATTTAAAAATGATTGTCCCATTTGGTCAAAATTTGGTTTTGTATTTAATAATAAAGCATATTGAAAATGCTTTTTTAATTTAATAATAGCTTCATCAGCTACGTCCTATTTTCTTTAGCAAAAGTATATTTTTCATAAACAGTATTGAATAGCGACAGTCGCTATTTTTAATACATTTTTATTTGCTCGGAAAATAATAGGCCGACTCTTTTGAAACAATAGCCACAATCGCTATTTTTACCACAGAAATAATAATTTTTATCAACATGAAATTAAGTTATAGCCGATTGCAAGATGCAGACATGCTTTATAAAAGGATGCTTAACTTAGGTGAAAACTATTTCTTGCAAGATGAAATTTCTGAAAAAGATAACTTTCTGAGAGAAGCAGAATTCCTGCTCCAAGGTGTTAGAGGAACCGATGCCGTAATTGGAATTTTCAACCACAACAGTTATTCTCCTGTTTTGGAAGTAGGCCAAAAAGAGTTTTGGGGCGATTTACCACAGGTACCCAAAGAAGAACGAATGGTACAGATTATGTCGTTATTGGATAAAAATTATGCTTCTTTTTTTACAGACTCCGTACAATGGTTTCAAGATACATTAGCTGCCATCCCTTTTAAGCATAGGTTAAATATTTCCATTTTTCATAGTGGCATAAGGTACGTACGTTTAGACGATGCTCCCATTTGCCTTTTTTCTAAAGGTATGCCCATACATTACGATGCACAAAGAAATTTCACCTTCACCTTCAATTATGTGCAAAATGTACATCATCTTTTTAAGAAGGAATTTCCACATTATTGGATAAGGATTGCTTATGGTGCCGAAAAGGAATTTGTGCATACCCTGCATTCTGCAGATAAAAAATATTCTTCAAAAGATTTATTATCGCAAAGAGAAAAGGAAATATTGAAACTAATTGCAGCAGACTTTGATTCAAAAGAAATAGCGGAGCGTCTATTTATCAGTGCCATTACAGTAGGCCATCACCGCAGCAATATGATTGATAGGATAGGGGCTAGAGATACCACTGCATTGCTGCAATTGGCAAAAATGGCTGAAATAATTTGAGAACTGGATTTGTAAATAGCTACATAAAATATCTACAGCCAACAAAAATGGGAAAATAAACCCAATTTGTTTGTTGCAACAATTTTTGAATTGTTCATTTGACAAAATAAGTTTATCTTACTTCACGTCTTTTATATGTAATGCGCTTATAAATCTGAAATGGATGCCTACAATTTTAAACAACGAAATACTACTTGGCTTAAAAAAAAGTGAAGCCATTTATTATAAAGTTGCTGAGCTATCCCAATATATTTTTACAGAAGATATTCTTGCTGGCCGAGAAGCTTATTTAAAAGAACTTGAATTTCTTTTACAAGGAATAAAAGGCACAGATGCTCACCTTACGATATTCAACCACAATAGTTTTGCACCAGAATTGGAAGTGGGCCACAAGGAATTTTGGGGTCCATTGCCCGATGGCAGCATGCAGGAACGGATGATTACCATTCTGGGCTTACTCAATAAAGAATACGCACAGTTCCCCTACGAATCGGTTGATTGGTTTACCAAAGTATTGTTGAATATCCCATTTGAAGAACGGGTGAACATGAAAATTCACCATAGTTGTATGCGTTTTACCCGTATGGATGAAAAACCCATTTGCATTTTTTCGCAGGGCATGCCCATACAAGTAGATGAGCAGCGCAACTTTAAGTACACGCTCAATTATGTGCAAAATATCCATCATCTCATTAAAAAAGATTTTCCTTATTACTGGATACGATTTGCTTATGGGCAAGAAAAACAATTTGTACAAACCTTTCATTCAAATGACAAATTATTTTCCAAACATGACTTACTTAGTACCAGAGAAAAAGAAATTCTTAAAATGATTGCATCCGATATTGATACAAAGGAAATAGCCAAACAACTTTTTATAAGTCCCAATACGGTTGGCAATCATCGCAGCAATATGATAGAAAAACTTGGTGCAAGGGATACCACTGCTCTGGTGCAATTGGCAAAGATGACGGAGATGATTTAAATGGTACCCCCTACAGTATTTGCAATCGGTTCTTGAATAGGGGGAGCAGGAGCAACCATACATAGCCAATCATTTGATTCCGCCTACCTGCCTGCCGGCAAAGGCAGGTCCGCTGTACCTGCCTCCGCCTTTGGAGGCCTTTTTAAAAAATATTTCTACAATAAAACTTAGCTAATCAACCCCGCAAAATGCTTTACCGTACGCACCAATTGCGATACATAACTCATTTCATTGTCGTACCAGCTTACTGTTTTTACCAATTGTTTATCGCCTACAGTTTGTACTTTGGTTTGGGTAGCATTACGTCGCAAGGGTTGTCCACCTTTATTGGTAAATACAAAATAATTGTATCGTGAAAAGGTTGACAAGCCTATTTGTAAAAACTAGATTGCAAATGCCAATTTTGCCTTTACTTTTTTGGATGTTATTTATAAGTTTTAGTATTTCATTGTAAGAGTGTAGTGGTGGGTGCTGACACCCACCACTAAAGGAAAAATACAAATATTACTTTCATGATATATTTTTAATATTATCTTAATTTATTTACCGAGGCTTTAAACAAGGTATTCTCCATTTTTTTAATTTACGCAACGCCCCCGTTGAGAGATGATACTTATAACAAACCAAAACAAAATCCTCATCAGGGATGAGGATTAGAGATTAATTGCTATTAATGCCAGAGGCTTAAAAGTAGCCAGGGTATATTTTTGTGGTGCTGAAGTAACCGCTTCTAGCGTTATCGATTGTTGCATCCATTCTTTGCTTTTGACCGCTTGTGAACATATACCTGCATACACCATAACTGTAATCCATATGATTCATCCACATCATCAATGGCTTGCTTCTGCAAGTGCTTTTCAATCCCTGTGCAGGGCAGTAGTAATTAGCACCATTATGATCCGGAGTATCATTTACAAAATCGTTGCCGCAGGCAGCATCTCCCCAGATATGCCTTAAATTAAGCCAATGCCCTACCTCATGAGTAGCTGTTCTGCCTTTATGATTAGGACGAGCGGGTGTTGAAGGGCCAAAGAATTCATAATCGTTTACGATTCCATCTGTAAGTACATTACTACCACCTGGAAATCTGGCCCAAGAAAGGCCTCCCGGTGTATTGCATACCCAGATATTTAATTTAGTTGCTGCATCAACCGCATCACTTCCTCCCAGTGCCGAAAATTTCATTGAATCGCTGTGATGTGGAAATTCCACAACAGTGGTTGCTACCCGAACAACATTGGTTATATAAAATTCTATCTGGCAATTGGCCACTTTACTATATTGGTATCCCGCCAGGTAAACAGAAGTGGAAGCAAGTTCTGAATTGGCTTTATTGAAGTCTTCATTTAAAACCTGTTGCTGATAAAGAATTGCTTCATTGGTAACAACAGAGGGATCCGTCAATACAACATGAATAACAACGGGTACATACAATTTCCCGGATCCCCGCTGATTCATCATTTCACGCCCTTTATATTTTTTTGTCTTTTCTTCCAAATCATCCAGAAATAGGGCTCTTTTAGGATCATTTTGAAGCTCCTCCGCTAGGATTTCGGCCGAGGCACAGGTATGCTGGCTATTAAATTCCAACAGTTTTTCGGATGTCACAACCATGGGTTCATTAACTTTTGTGCAGCTTGTACTCAAAACCAAAGAAGTTGAAATGATAATCAGAATTTTTTTCATGTTACATATTTTTGAGATTCGTTAAAAGAAATATTTCCTGGTTAAAAATTTGGTTTTGGTGTGCTACAATTTACTTGCTCTACATTTACTGCATAAGAAACTACTAACGCTTTAAAAAAGAAAATTCAAATATAGCTTTCATGATATTTTTTTTGATTTATTTTAATAAACTTTATACATGGGTTTTTCAATTTTTTTACTTGAAGCAACGCCCCATTTGGGAGACGTAGCTTGTAACCATTTTTTAATTATTTACACTTACACATTAAATAGATATTTCTTTCCTCTATTTCTACAATTCCAGGAAAGCCGGGAAATGAATAGATACCGGGCACATTAATATTAAATAAAGGCATTTGTCTTATACGCAAAGATTTCTGCACTTTTATGCCTTTTACAGCACCCCATAAACAGGTTAAGTCAGATTCACAAATAATACCCACATTCGTCCATGCCGACCAGCTTCCATCTGATGGTAAACTGAGTGTACCTCCGGTTGGTAAATTCACATAACTTGGATAGTTGATATTACCTGTAGAAGTTGCACTATCAATGCCTGCTTTCACATTTTTTATAAAATCACTTAGGTGGTTATTGATTGATCTATAAGTTGGATTAGGAGCATTAAAAATAGTAACTGTTTTATTTTTACTGTCTTTTAAAACCCATAGTTCTTGGTATTCGTGGGAGCTGTCTGCTGATGAAAGACTGATGACAGTAATATTCTTATTAACAAGCTCCTTTTCTCTGCTATTTGCTTGAGGAACAGGTGATTTATTAACTGTTGCCCGGGTTCTTCCACTAAAAGTTTTTAAGGCACGTGTTACTGTTGAGTCTTTAAGAATATCATTTCCCCCGGCTGATATTTCGGTGAATTGTTGCTTGTTTGAAGTCTTAGATACCTGTGCAACAGATTGTAAATTAAAAAAAAGGAAGGGTAATAAAATGTATTTCATAATTGTTGTTTTTGAATATTAATTTTCATCCGAAAAGTGTTATTTTTTCTGTTGCTCTCAATATATTTTTTATCCGGGTCTATTTCAATTTCTAACCAATACTCACCATTCTTTAATCCCTTCGGCAGGTTCAGGTATTGCCCTTCGTACATGATACCGTAGGTGTCGTAAGCACTACCAGCGACACCTTGTTTTTCTTCCCGGTTATCTATATAACTACCGAGGCCATATGTGGCCCAGTGTATCAACCACAGTAGAATTTGCTTTAATTCCATCAACTATTTTTAGGGTGCTGCAGCTCTAACATTGGCAGCTACATTGATCAATTCCGGCCCTTTTCCTTGCTGCTCATTTAGCGGGATCTTGATGCCAATGATTTTTTCACATTCATTGCACTGATTATCCCGGTAAGTAAATTTGATATAAACAGTTGCATACACTTTGCAGCAACTTAATGTTTGCATGGGTGGCAACATCAGGTTTAGCGTTAACTGTGCTGTATTTATAATCTGCGGAGTCGATGATGTATAAGTTACTTCTCTTGTATTGGTATTAACACCATTATTATCACCTGAAATAACCCTGCTGAATCCTTGCACTCCGGTAAGATTCCCGCCACTGATACTTGCCCACTGCCTGCTGTTGTTATAACAGTCCAAACATTTTTTATCATCAGCTTTTATACCAAAGCTTATAACAGAAGCCCTCACCTGTGTATATTGTTTGCCATTACCATTAAGCGCAAAACTAAGGTTGGCAAAACTGGTGCCACTCACTTCCCTTACGGTTGAAACAGCAGCATTAAATTCGGTACCGACCGGTGTTTTGCAACAGGGTGGCGGCGGGCATTTGCATTTTACGGTTAATGTTATTGTGCAGGTTGTACAAAGCCTACCACCGCAATATGTTTTGATGGTAATGGTAAATTCTTTATCGGTTGCCAATGGCTGAATATTGACAGCCTGGTTGATAAATGTTTGAGTAGGGCCACCATTTGCTCGAACAGAAATTTCATACCTTTTGTCTGAACAGCCTGCGGGCTGACAAGCAGGATCAACATCAAGCGTATACAGTTTATTGCATTCAATTTCTTCAGAAGCTCCGCAGTTCAATTGTTTGACTGTACCTGGCCTGAACTTTTGTTTTAAGGTAATGATGGGTTTGGGTGGGCAGATACATGGCACATCGGTGCAGGAATCAATGATCGTTAATCTTATATGATCGCAGGTATCAAAACGGGGGCCAGATGTGCCGGGGCTGTTCATCGTTCCAAAATAATAATCAACATAATAGGTAACAGGAGGAGAGGCAGCATTGGGTATGTTTAAAGAACCGGTTCCCTTTGTATTGGTAAATGCAGATGCCCAGGATTGTGTGGCACCATTCACGTCAGTAACAGTACAACCTAAAACCTGTACTACGTTGGGGGCGTTACAACCAACATTTGTATTAAAGGCAATATTTCGGGTATTGCAATTTAGAACTATGGTTGTATCTTTTCTGACAGTTTTTTGGCCGTTAAAATTAAAAGTTACATTATGGCATCTAGCACAAGCACCGCATGAAACATCATTTACAAGCATAGTTGGCAAGCCAATTCTAGATGTTTGATTCGGTAGAAGGGTAACAGCATTATCATTAAAGTTCGCATTAACGGATTCTGTATTTTCAATTCTGCTGATATAATTTAGCATTGACCTTGCAACATAAATATTCCCATCGGGGCCCATTTGCAAAGCTCCATATGATCCTGTAAAATTGCTTCCGCAAGGGAAATTCTTTTTTGTTATTTCCCTTCTGTTTTGCCATAAATCCGCTGGTGTTGAGAACTGACCTATATCAAACTGTAATATATGCATGTCGTCTGCATTTGTATAAGAATATACTTCGGAAGTATATAAATATCTTCCATTTTTTGAAAACTCAATACCATACAAAACTCCATGCTTATTATCGGTAGGAGTATTTGCATAATTTGTATTTTCATCCCGGAGTTTGTCGTTAAACATATCTAATAAGATCTCCGATGAAATGTCACCTGTATTTTCATTGAAATCAAATATTTCAACAAAGCCGGTTGCAACTGCCAATGCAATTCTTCTACCGTCCTGAGAAAATTTCATATACCCCTGGGTATTACCTATTTGCCAGGTAAAATTACCACAGGGACTATTTGCCCGCTGAAAAGATTCATCTTTTGTATGATGATATTTTCCTGTAGAAGATATTATCGCTGCTGTAGAAATTCCATTTGAAGAAATTTTATATGCATAAAAAGATCTTCCGGTATTGCTTATTGGTGTTTTGGAATTATTAAAGTCATGGGCTACCACCCAATAATCCCCATTACTTCTTTTATAACCAGTTAATTTTTCAGTAAATCTTACTCCGGGGTTTAATTGTTTATTCTTTTGCGCAAATACAAATGTCTGAGTAGAATAATTATATGCCAATTTTGAATAGTAAAGTGCACTATTTTGATTAGCATCATCGCCAATATTCGTTGACCCTGAACTATTTACTGTGAAAATATAAAATGTATCGCAGGAACCCGTCTTAGGTACCACGATTGCAGATTGAGAACTTGACCAGTTGCCTTTTAAGTCATTGGCAATACTACTGTTGTTATCTGCTCTGTAAACATTTACTCCGTCTGTATAAAATAAAAGTTTCCTATCTTTTCCATATCCCATTGCACAGCCTTCACCTGTTGACATTTGACTACCTGCAACAGAAGTAACTGTACCATTACTATTAAATTCAATACCTGCATATTGGCCAAAATACCATGTCTGCCCCCAACAAACATTGCTCACAAATAAACCTATTGTTATGATTTGAATTATCTTTTTCATCTTAATCTTTTTATTTTTTTTTGTTATTTAGTTGCCGCTTCCTCCTCCGTTATTGATGATCATTTTATGTTGCCTTGGTGGTACCTGGGTATAGCATTTTACAATGCTGCAGGTTTTACAATCGGTGGTTACAATAGTATAGCGTATGCAAAACGTAAATTTATCCTGGCAACAACTTAGTGTTGTTTGTAAGGGCAGGCTTATGTTAAGATTTACAGATGCACCATTGTTTAATACAACGCCATCAACAGGCAGGCAATTAAAATCCAGCTCATGGCTGTTGGGTATGCCATCGGGATAAGTGCCATCCAGGATAGTGTTTCCCCTGTTCAATGTGCCATCTATAATTACCCCAAACTGGTTATCGTCTTTCTGGCATTTTCTGCATTCCGGGTTATCGGTCTGCCAGTCAAAAGTTATGATTTCGGCTTTCAGTTGTTTTATTTTAAACTTCGATGGCAGGTTAAGCATTTGGTTAAGTTGCAGGCTGTTGTTATCATCACTGTAAGTAAATTCAGCCTGGGTGAACTGGTTTGCCTTCAGGTCATCACAAAAATCACAGGGGCAAGGGGGGAGGATATTTAAATGTATAGTATCATCGCAGTTATTCTTATTGCCTCCAACCTTATAGCTTGTATAAATATTTAAAAAACTGGGGGCTGTTGTACCTGCTGGCACCAGCATTTCAACTTCATAAACCGAGCTATTGGCAGCTAAAATCATATTGTCGTAAATAATTGGAATGATTGGATTAATTTTTATTGCCGGAATAATATTTTGTGAAGCATCAAGTGCTTTTATTAAGTCACTGGATGACCCGATAGTTGAACCGTTAGGTCTTATCCAAAAATTATAAGGGTCATTGAAATAAAGATCTGATGGTGTCGGTTTAGTATTATCCATAATGATTTTCAGGACATACCTTGTTTCGCCTTTATTTGTTTTACCCATGCAAGAAATTGTTTGCAGTGAGGGGTCAAAAAAGCAATTTGCCCTTTGGGTACCTTGTCCCGGATCTTTCGGTCCGGTAACCTTACCACCCTGCACACTAAACACAAACGGATCAGCAAATCCATCATTATCGCCATAAGAACCGCCTTCATCATTTACTGCCTGCACTGTCCAGGCATAAGTTTTACCCGGTGCATCGGCAGGCAAGTTGAACGTAGCAAAAAAAGTGTTCTTTACAGTTCCTTGTTTTACGGGGCTGCTGTTTTTTACAATATCTGTTACAGTACGGTCACCCAGCATTTCATATACAAACCAGCGATAGGTAAGCGGTTGTTTCGGAGTGGGAGATACAGGCTCCCAGGAGAGTTGCAGGTTATTAATAGCACCAGCTTTAAGCACAGCAGCATTGTTGGGGTATTTCAGCTTCGGTCCGGTATATTTATTTTTACTAGATCCCGGTTCTTTTGGCCCTGGTTCTTTCCCTCCTTTCGCCACACTAAACTCATTAAACAACAATTTTCCCTGCTTGACTTCCTGCCATTTTCCCTGGCTATTAGAAACTTCCACGATTGTCCATACAAAATTTTTGCCCTCACTGTTCGGCGGCAATGTAACGGGATAACCTACACAACAAAGTGGGGGGCACATTTTTTCAAAGATGGGTTTTTGGCCACCTTTTATAACCTCTATCGCTGTTATACCAGCAGGCACTTCCCAAATTTTTTGTATATACCTCAACCCTTCCTGCGCTGTGGGTACAGCATTTACTGAAAATACATAACCGGTCGGTTTCCTTGCATCGGCAGCACTAATGATGGTTCCATTTGCAGGCTCAATCAAACTTATTATATGTTCTCTTTGCCCGGCTTCTTTTCCACCACTTTGCACACTAAACACAAACGGATCAGCATACCCATTGTTATCTCCATAAGCCGCACCGTCTCCATTAACTGCCCGCACCGTCCATGCATAACTTTTACCCGGTGCATCGGCAGGCAGATTAATCGTTGCATCAACAACACCCTTTACACTTCCTTGCATGATAGGATTACTGTTTTTTACAATATCATTTACCGAACGACCACCTTGCATTTCATATACAGACCAATTATATGAAACGAGTTGCTGGGGGTTTGGTGCAACCGGATACCAGCTAAACTGTAGATTTTTAATGGCAGTTGCTTTAATTGTTGCGCCATTGTTTGGAAAATGTAATTGAGGTCGGGTGTAATTAGTACTTACCTGTTTTGTTTTAACTGGCGCACTGGTATCTTTTTGTTGAGGAGGGAATTTTGGTCTGCCAGGAGGATTATTTTTTTCAAATGTTACTTCCTTTTTTTCAGCGGTTATTACTTTGTTTACTTCATCTGTTTTAATGGTGAGGCTGTTGATGTAAAAATAATTTGCCATTTCTGTAGCAAAACTGCGTGGCTGACCACCCACCAATGTAATAACCCGCCACAGGTATTTTTTGCCAACTGCATTTTCCGGAACGGGCCAAGAAGCAGCAAGCCCTTTTTTCTGTACAACCTGCCATACGGGAGTTTGGGTATTCATGAAAGTAACCGGTGATCCTTTTACCTGGGTCAAAGGGCTATTACCTATTTCAAATACCTGAATTTTGTAAGAGATTTCTACAGCATCTGTTATTTGCGCAGCATTCCATTTAAATAAAATATTGTTCGTGATATCGAGGCTTGCATCCTGGGCGGGTAAGGTTAATTGAGCCGCCTGTTGTGCTCCTGCATGATAAACCACCAACAGGAATTGGCATATAATAAGCCAGTACATTTTTGCTTTCATAATAATTGTTTGATGTTTACTTTATTTCGAAACAGAAATTGGTGCTACTTTTAATATTACTTTTTCCGAATTTTTACCTGGTACATATGCTGTGTAACTTATCCAAAACCAACTGCCCTTTATTTTTTCATTTTCTTTTAAACTACCATCCACATCGGTGGTATAAAAAATGTATGGGGCAGTATTGCTGTGCTGCAAATTGAAATACCAGGGTTTCTTTTTTTTATCTTCAAATACCAGCTCCCAATTGTTTTCTTTGTTTTGTATGCCTTTGTACAGCAGTTCTTTTTTTTGTACCTGCTGGGCAGTCGTGCTGCCCTGCAATACAATACACAGTAAAAAAAACAGTATTGGTTTCATCACACTGTAAATATGATAAATCGGTTATGAGTGTAAAAAGGGAAATGTATAGGTATGCAGCTTGAGTGTATAGCTGTGCAGCAGTAAAGTATTTATTTACAAAGAAAAGAATATATGCCGTGGAGTTTTAGAGGCTTGAACAAAGGGTCTTTAGCCTACAACTCGCCTTCGACAGGCTGCTAGTGACATGTTTACTAAAAGGCTATAAAACAATTTTTTACAAAAAAATATAATTTAGCCACAAAGACTCGAAGACACAAAGGAAAAATGCGTAGCATTTTTTCTACCCTGCCGGCCGGCAGGCGGGTTCGTGCCCCTGTCTGCCGTCAGCTACCCTGTACACATAAGTTATTTGTAGTTTTAAAATAGGATATTTGAAAAAAAATGGAAGTTAATATATC
>JANPCB010000130.1:0-68365 GCA_031430735.1 Ferruginibacter sp.
TTCCCCACAATATGTTTTGTATTTGGGATTTCAATATGATAAGTCCACGCACCTTTGTTTGGTGCATATTTCAATTCAAGTTTCTTGTCCTTAACTAAGTATTCCATATTAATTAGGGTGTTATGTTTTAGCCTTGCAGCCAACGATAGGGCTTTGCGATGTTGGGGGATTTGAAAATCGTCCGCCCGGAACCGCTGCCCAATTGAAAAACAAATGTACAAATAAAGTACAAAAGATGATTGAAAAACTTCTGCCCGAACCACAGCCAAATAGCAGCCTAATGCTGATGGGTATTGCTTCTGCCCCAATATTGCAAAACCCAATGTTAGCGGTTCGTGCTTCTCTGTCCACGGTGAAGCTGTTACTATTTTTTAGCAACCCAAACAAAACCAATTTCATTGAGTTTATTGATTCTGAAGTCGCTCATTTTCTCTTTTTTAAACTGATGTCTTTGGTCATTAACCCATTTTCCTAATGATTTGTAATCTTTGTTTGTTTGAGAAACACTTGTATTGCCAAACTGTTCTTTGTACTTAATCAAATTCTCATAATTATTTAACCAAGCAACATCATTTGTTTTAGATAAATCAGGATTCCATTCAAATTTTATTACTTCCAACAAATCAAAGTATTTGCTTTTTAATGTATCCTTACGTTTCTTATGTCTTTGTTGAAGTACCCATGAAACAAGTTGTTTGTCGCCGTAACTTTTTTTAGGTGATGAATGCCCATATTTGTTGAAAAATGCTTTAAGTTTTGAAAATGACTTCATCCAAACTGCGAATTCAGAGTTAGCTTTTAGTTCACCCCATTGAAATCCGATTAAATTTAACTTATCAATTTTATCTTTTGACAATTCATTATGGCGATTCGAATACCGTTGCCTCGAAACCCAATTCCCTAAACCTGTATTGCCATAACCTCTCGGAACATTACAATCACCATTTTTATCTTTATAATCTACAAGAGATAAATATTGAGCATTCCAAATTGCTTCGACATCTTTCCTTTCTTTTACTTCTCGTACAGGTTTTGGTTTAGTGATTTGATTTATTGCAAACGTAAAACCAATTGAAGCAAGTTTTTCTATTTGTTCTGAAGAAAGTTTACCACGCCTATAATTTGAAATTTGTGATTGAATCCATACTCTTAATTTTTTATTCTCATTGTCACCAATCAATATGTAGAATGTTTTGTTAGCTTCATAAAAAGCTTTGAATTGAATAAATTTATCATCCCACCTCGTATCATTTTTTTTCTCTTTCTGTACTTTTTTTATTCTATAGCTTTCAGTTAATGAGTAACCAATAGATTGAAATTGATTTACTTTTTCAGTAGATAAATTATTTTGTTTGAATAATTTCCGTTGTTTGGTCAACCAAGTGGCTAGTATTTTTTGATGTGAATCTTTAAATGATAAATTGAAATTAGATGTTTTGTTATAATGTTCTTTAAGCTCATCAAATCTTAGTTGCCAATTGTCTATTCTCTTTGGCTTTTCAATAATTGGATTGTATGTAAAATCATAGTTTAATTCAACTAATTCGTTAATTCTGTCTTTTGAAAGAGTGCCGTTATCGTATCCTTTTTTTATTTTTTTTAAACCACGATAAAGGGTTTTATAGTCAGGATTTTTCTCAATGTTGCTGAATGGCGTATTTTGCTTCTGATAACGCTTAATCTCCTCAATTAGATTATCCCAAGACGATGACTTTTTTTCTCCTGTAACTCTTGGTATGAACCCATAATTTTCAGTAAAAGAATAACCAATACTGATTAATTTCTTTTCTCTTTCTTCTTGTAACTTCCCTTGCTTAAAAAGTGTTCTTTGAAACTTTATCCATCTGTTTAATATTACATAATCTGGTTTATCAAATAAAATGAACGTATTGAATTTGGTATGGAATTCTTGAAGGCTTTTAAATTTTTCATTCCAAAGAGAATCTTCATAAGTAGCTTCATTGAAAGAATAGCCAATATCATTTAGCATTGATTCTCTCTCCTTTGATAGTGTGCCTTTGTTGTATTTCGTTCTGATTTTACCAAGCCAAAATTTGAGTTGCCTATTTTCGCTATCGTTTTCTGGAATGAAAAAGCTGTTATTTTTTAAGAAATATTCTTGCAACTGAATAAGGCGATTTAAAAAATTATCTTCTCTATCAATTAATTTGAAATTAGAATCGAAGTCAATACTTTTTAATTTTTCTAGTTGTTCAATTGAAAGTGTATTTTTCAACTTTCTTTGTTTGTAACACCATTGTATTAAGCCTTGGTCTCCTGTTTCCTTAAGATTTAGATGCCCATATTTTTCATAAAAATCCTTCAGTTCGTCAAAACGCTGATTCCAACTTTTCCCATCATTAACAATAAATTGAAATCCGATTTCAGTTAACCTTTCAATTCTTTCTTGGCTTAATATTCCTCTTTTATAGTAAGTCCTTAGCCTATTTACTTTTCTTCCTAAGGTGCTTCCCATTGTAGGAACATTCACATGTCCGTTCTTTTCCTTATACTCTAATAATTTTTTGAAGTCACTTTCAAATAGACTTTTATCAGGGTCAAAGTCAAAATTAAGTTTTTGAAGTTTCTTTATTTCTCCATCAGAAAGAAGCCCTTTGTTATAATTAACTCTTTGAGAAACACACCAAGTTCCTAATCCAAATCCGTCTTTTGTTTTGTATCGTGCTGGAATATTGCTATTACCATTTGCACTAAAATATTCTTCGACTTCTTTGTAGTGAATTTCCCAACTGTCTTTTAATGACTCAATAACTTGATTGAATAGAGCATTTTTTAATTTCTCTTTAATTTCTTCAAATTGTATAACTCTATCAGTTTGATCATCAGAAAAAGTTATTTCAATTGTAGGTTTCTTTCTTTTATAGTCTTTTTCCCATGCCAATTCATTTATTTCCGATACAAGTCTTTCATCTTGGTCGCAAAGGGAACGAATAACAGTAATTAGGTTTCTATAATCGCTTTTATCTATTGCATCTTCTACTGTTTCCCTGTCTTTATGAAATATCGGAACAACGATAAAGCCCCATTCTTTATTTCCATGTTTCGCTTTACGTAAAGCTCTTCCTGCAGATTGAACAATATCAATTTTAGAATTTTTTGGGTCGCTGTAATAAACTACATCAATAACAGGAACATCAACTCCATCAGTTAAGCATTTTGCATTTGAAACAACAGCTTTGTCGGCTATTTCAAATGCTTTCAATATTTTTTCTCTTTCACTTGTTGTTTGAGTTCCGCTTATAGAAGTTGAAACTGCATCTTGAACTAATCGGTTATGGCGTTTAGCAAAATCTACTGCATTTTTAATACGGGAATGAAAAGTTAAAGCATGAAATGCTTTGTACTTTTCCATTACAATATTTAATGCGTAATTGTGTGCATAGTCTGTTATACTTTCAGATTTTGTTAGGTGGATGTTTCGTTCAATATAATTCTTTAGGTCTGTGTCTGAAACCCCAACTGCAATGATTTTATATTTTACTAAAATCTTTTTTTCTATTGCAGTTCCAAATGTCATACGATACGCCTCTTTGCCGAAAACTTTTGGGTTGCTCATATCCTTTAAGAAAACAATCCTGCCGCTATGTTTCGCTTTTAATTCTGGTGAGGCAATTCGTGGTGTTGCAGTCATATAGAGGCGTTTTACGCCTCTCACTTTTTCGTTATTATGGACTAATGTAAATTTATTTTGGTCTTCAAAACCTGCGGTTTTGTGTGCTTCGTCTGCTATAATTAAATCAAAATGAAGGTTAGGAAGTAATTGCAATGCGTCCACAACAACCTGTAAAGATTGGTAAGTTGAAAAGATAACTTTGTCGCCTTCCTTTTTTAAAAATGAAGCAACAAGGTTTTTATCTGATGTTACATTCCCTGGGATTTCGTAAGTATGAGTAATAGCAATGTCGTTGTCAATGTCTGCATCAATATCTTTTTCACTGCAAACATTAAGGCGAATAAATTTTGTGTTGTAGGCTTCGTTCCAATTGCTTTTTATTTGTCTTAACAATGCTAATGAAGGAACTAAAACTAACGTATTAGTAGCTTGTAGTTTCTCTTTAATCCAAAGTGAGGTGAATGTTTTACCTGCTCCGCATGGTAGAATTAATTGCCCTCTTTCGTTTTCTTTAAAGTGGTTTACAACTGCATCAATAGCGTCTTGTTGATAGTCATGTGGGGTTGGTTTTTTAATTTCCTTAATCGGTTCACCGATTAAAGCGGTTCTCATTTTCTCAAAAGTCGCAGATGAAATATTTTGAAGATGTGAGTAACTGAAAAATTTAAAATTATCTGTAAGGTTTTGTGCAACCTGTGTAATGTCAGAAGAGTTTGAAAAAATGCAATGTAGATTGGCGTTTCTTGCAAAGCCAAAGAAGTTACCCAACTTGTCAGCGTTCCAATTTAACTTAACTGTTTCGTCATTCTTAAACTTGCATTGAACTGCAATTATTTGTTCGTCATGGTCAACAATTAGTAAATCTATTCCATGTTCAACTGATGGTAGGTTTAGCTTTTGTCTTAGGTCAGTTGGTATTTCGTCATAGAGATAAATGTCTTTACAATTATACTCTTCTGAAAATTCGCTGTCATGCAGAAAGCAAAGTTTTGTAAAGTATTCGAATAATTTACCTGCTCTTGTTGTCTTGCTAGTGGTGTCAGTCGTTGAGGTATTGTACTCTGAAAGTTTAGGTTTTAGTTCTGTCCATGAGTGAACATTTTGTAAAAGTCCTGCTAATATTTTTTCATTCTCTGTCATTAAAAGATTGGTTGAATAGAAAGTAGTTTGGGTGTCTGTCTGTTTGTGTTACGCAGGGCCGTCATAGCATGACCGCTAACGTATGTATTTGCGCTAATATACGCTACTTATTTCTTGCAACAATTTTTTTAAATCTTTTGTATTTAATGATTTGTGAAAAAAAGCGCGGAATTATTGGAGTAGCGGAAATACAACTTATTTACATTCCAATTCTGTCCAAATCTTTTCAGCAATTCTGTTCTTCTGGCTTTTTTTTATTTTCCTCCTGTTTTCCCCCCGAGGCAAGGCTTCGCCGTCCCTCTGTCACATTCTGAACGGACTAACCTTAAAGGTATTGTTGCTAAAATGAAGGTATGTAATTGATTTCAGATACATAACATTTATTTATGTTATTTTTTTGTAATGGGTATGATTTTTGGTTTTTACCGCAGAGAAGGGAGGGGATGGAGTTTTCGCAGAGGGTGTTTTATGACCATTGGCGGTTTGTAGATAGATAATAACTTATTATTTCAGACAGCGATATTTATTTCACACTGCGAAACAGGGATAACAGCGAAACAACGAATTTTATTTCACAAAGCGAAACAGCGATAGTAGCGAAGCAGCGTTAAAAGCGAAACAACGAATTTTATGGAATGTATTTTTTTATAACCACACTTGCATTGTGGCCGCCAAAGCCAAAAGTGTTGCACAAAGCGGCATTTACCGTTTTATGTTGCGCTTGGTTAAAGGTAAAATTAAGTTTAGGATCTAGCTCCGGATCATCGGTAAAATGATTGATGGTAGGAGGTACAATATCTTTGGTAACAGCGAGTATACAGGCGAGGGCTTCTAGAGCGCCTGCTGCACCAAGGCAATGCCCGGTCATACTTTTTGTAGAGCTAATATTAAGATTGAATGCATGTTCTCCAAATACGCTTAAAATAGCTTTTGTTTCGGCAATATCTCCCAGTGGGGTAGATGTGCCATGTACATTTATATAATCAATGTCGGTAGGTAACATGCCTGCATCTTGCAAAGCCACATTCATTACATTTCTTGCGCCCAATCCATCTGGGTGAGGGGCTGTTATATGATAGGCATCGGCAGTAGCACCGCCACCGCCTATTTCGCAATAAATTTTGGCTCCACGTGCAAGTGCATGATCTAGGCTTTCTAAAATAAGCGCACCAGCACCTTCTCCCATTACAAAACCATCACGGTCTTTATCAAAAGGGCGGCTAGCCGTTTTTGGGGCGTCATTTCTTTCGCTAAGGGCTTTCATAGCATTAAAACCACCTACACCTGCAGCGCTTACTACGGCTTCGCTTCCACCTGTTACAATAATATCGGCTTTGTTTAACCGTATGGTATCAAAAGCATCTATAATGGCATTGGTGGAGGATGCACATGCGCTTACAACAGCATAATTTGGTCCACGAAAACCATGGCGCATAGAAATTTGCCCTGCAGCAATATCCAATATCATTTTGGGAATAAAAAAGGGATTGAACCTGGGAGTGCCATCGCCACTGGCAAAATTTACGACTTCTTCTTGAAAAGTGATAAGGCCGCCAATGCCACTGGCAAAAATAACACCTACTCTGTCTAGGTTGGTATTTTCTGCTGTTATTCCGGCATCTTTTACCGCTTCATCTGCCGATACCATGGCAAACTGTGTAAAACGATCCATTTTTCTGGCTTCCTTCCGGTCAAAATAAACGGTGGGGTCAAAGTTTTTTACCTCACAGGCAAAGCGGGTTTTAAATTTAGAGGCATCAAACTGCGTTATCATATCGCAACCACTTACAGCATCTGTAAGCCCTTGCCAATATTCCCCAACAGTGTTACCCAATGGAGTGATCGCACCCAAACCGGTTACTACTACTCTTTTTAAAACCATAAAATTGCCTGTGAAAGTTAAAAATATCCCTACAGACAAGCTGTAGGGATGGGAAATTACTTAGCGTTCTCTTCCAAATAAGTTACTGCTTGACCAACAGTTGTAATGGTTTCAGCTTGTTCATCGGGAATAGAAATATTGAATTCTTTTTCAAATTCCATGATAAGTTCTACTGTATCTAGGCTGTCTGCGCCTAAATCGTTGGTGAAAGAAGCTTCAGTGGTAACTTCTGCTTCATCAACACCTAATTTATCAACGATAATTTTTTTGACTCTTGTAGCAATGTCTGACATGTTTGTAATATTTAGTTAATACGCTGCAAAAATATACTTTTTCGGAAAAAAACAATCAATTAATAAATATTGTTCAAATATGTTTTACAGCCAAATAATGTTCGTAAATACAATTCATTCCGTTTTTTGAACATTTGGAGCATTAAACTCAAAAGATGGGTTCTGTAAAAATTTAATAGAGTATAATATGAAATTGGTTGGATTTATTGCTAAGGCAACCATAGATTAATTGTTTTAAGACTATCCGTCATTGATTGCAAAAGAATTTTATGTATGAAATAAACAATGTATGATTTTTAAAGGGTAGATTAAAAGTATATTTCTTTATTTTTTCTGTGAATCTGTGGCAATATTGTTGCCACAGATTCACAGAAAAGCTGTTATCTATATGATCTTTTAACTAATACACAAATAAATTACAGATATTGTAGGTAAATTTATAGAGGTAAATTCTTTAAATGAAGAATGAATTTTTATACAGTTTATAATTAATTCTCTACAGTTTTATATTCCTTGCGCCTAATAGCAGCCATTAATAGTTTTCAATATAATACGTAAACTAAACTTCTTAACCCTAAAAGCTCGTACCTTTTAGCCAAACAAAACTGTACTATTTGCTAAACGACTGTACAAAGTAGCGTTATATGCTAATGCTGCAAGTAAAACCACTGCATTGGCTAATAAGGCCTTATTTTTTTGATCCCTCCATGTTGGTAATTTCATTTTTAAGGATTCTGTATTTAGTTCGCAAAGCTGTGAAAATATAGGTTTCCTTGTATTTACTTTTTTGTCTTGATACAAAAAAGTAACAAAAAAAATCAATCCCGCCTTTTGCGGGAGAAAAAAAGCTAAAAATTTGAATATTTGTCTAAAATGAAATCAGTTACAACAGTAGAATAAAGCCCAACAGGAGTGCGACTTACAAGCAGAGAATAATTTTTCAACATTGGTAACATTGATTTCATTTCTTAACGACAAACATTCAAATTTTCTTAACGCTTTTTTTCTAAGGCCAATCCTACTCTACAATTTGTGAACTAAATACGTAATCCTATTCTTTTCTATTCGACAGTAAGAGAAAATGTGATAGAACGAGATCGGATATCATCAATAATATTGGAATATTTGAGGCTATTTTCTTTTGATAAAACATTTCGCAAGCCATAAGATACTTTCAACTCTGGCGTGAGTACAAATACAGGAAAATAAAAATGAAAGCCTATTGCGGCTTCTGCAGTGTAATCTAATTTTTTTAGAACCAAGGCGTCATTATTGTTCTTTTTCCCAGAATTTGCATTAAGATCAAAATCGACTCTACCGCCAGTAAGCATGTATACTTTAAAATTTGAAATACGATCGCTTGTAAATTTTAATTGTATAGGGAAAGCAAGTGTAATTCCTTGTACTTTTTTAATGGTAATTGAATCTTCTTTGAAAGATAGATCGGGTGTTTTAAGCCTATATTGAAAAGCCTTTTCTGTAAAAACAAGGTTTAGCGGATAACCCCGAAGATCGAAATGTTCACTTAACCTAAGGTTTACAAGGCCTGCTAAATTTATACCAGTACTATTAATGCTTTCTATAACATTTAAGCTGTCAAAAGATAAGAAACGAGGGCTGTGAAGAATATTGTAAAAAGAGCGATTGCCTCCTACACTTATACCAAAGCGCAAAGGATCATCGTCGTGATCGGGAAAATTGATTTGTTTTATCAACTGTGCTTGGGCACTGTTTGAAAACAAAACAATGATTACAATAAGGTATTTTATTTTGTTCCGCAATAGATAC
This sequence comes from Ferruginibacter sp., assembly GCA_031430735.1. Taxonomy (GTDB): domain Bacteria; phylum Bacteroidota; class Bacteroidia; order Chitinophagales; family Chitinophagaceae; genus Ferruginibacter. The sequence goes on from JANPCB010000130.1 coordinate 8,738, forward strand.
TGCATATTCCTAAGCTCAATGGTTTGTTAATAATATTTGAGTAACCTATATTTTTCAAAATGTCTACAAAATATTTTCCCTCAGGGAACTTCTGTATAGATGCATCTAAATATGCATAAGCAGATTTATTTTTTGAAAACAGTTTGCCAATATTTGGTGAAATAGTTTTCATGTAAAGATTGTAAAAGCCTTTTACAAAACTATTTTTTGGCTTACTGAATTCCAACACAACTAATTTTCCTCCCGGCTTCAATACCCGCAAAATTTCTGATAATCCTTTTTCTAAATGTTCAAAATTTCTTACACCAAACGCTACGGTTACTGCATCGAAACTATTGTCTTCGTAGTTTATGGCAGCGCTGTCTCCATTGTACAGCGAAATAGTATCTTGTACGTTGGCCGCTTCAATTTTTTTTCTGCCTATGGCCAACATTCCATCGCTTATATCAATACCAATAATGGAGGTTGGTTTTAATATTTTTTCGGTCATTAATGCAACATCTGCCGTGCCTGTAGCTACATCCAAAATTTTTTGAGGAGCTAAATCTTTTAAATAATTGATGGCTTTTTTGCGCCATTGTATATCAATACCAGCACTTAAAAACCTATTTAGAAAATCATACCGGTGTGCTATGCTATCAAACATATCTGCCACCTGATTTTTTTTACTTAGTTCCGATTCCTTGTTTGGAACGATTGAGTCATGTTCGAAATTTGCCATTTGTACTGCAAATATAAGTGCTTTGAAACAGCCTGAAAAAACTGATAATCGCATAAGTGCTTATATAAAGTTAAATTTGCAGCCTAATTATACTTTATAATGCATATTAAGAAAGCTATTTACGTAATAAGCAGTCCCGATTTTGAGAAATGCCCTGCACCCGACAGGCCAGAATATGCCTTTATTGGACGAAGCAATGTAGGCAAGTCGTCTCTTATAAATATGCTCTGCAATAATGATAAACTTGCCAAAACATCGGGCTCGCCCGGTAAAACGCAAATGCTTAATCATTTTGAAATTGTGAGCAACAATAGTGAAGAAGGAAAAAGGGTACAAGCAGATAAAAAATGGTATCTGGTAGATTTACCAGGGTATGGCTTTGCAAAAGTGAGTATACGGAGTAGGAGAAAATGGGAGCAAATGATAGAAAATTATTTGCGAAAGCGTGAAAATCTTTCGCATCTGTTTGTGCTTATCGATGCGAGGCATAGGCCGCAAAAGATAGATTTAGAATTTTTGGAAAATTTAAAAAGTTGGAATATAGCTTTTAGCCTTGCTTTTACAAAAAGCGATAAAGAGAACCAGAGAATCGTTAGTAAAAATGTGAAAGATTTTTTGGAGGCAATGAAAAAGACTTGGCAATTTTTACCTAGACATTTTGTGACAAGTGCGGTAAAAAAATCTGGAAAACAAAAATTATTGGATTTTATTGGAGAAACTACCGATGAGCTGATGGATAAAAAAGTCTTAAAATAAAGAGAGCCGGCCCCTAACGCCGACTCCCTTACTTTTACACATGAATCTACCTTACTGTTTTATAATCCTTTCTGTTTGTATATTATTATTGCTTATTATTTGTAAAACGAACATGCCGTTAGATAAATTTGATACGTTTATGTTTACCAAACCCATTCTTTCCTTACCTCTTGCTACTATTTTTGCACTGGCATCGTAAAGATTGTAACTAAAGTTTTCTGGTGCAATTATTCTTATGTTTTGTTGTACGAGGGTAGAAACATTAAATAACTTTTGATCAGCATTGTTTTTTAGTACTACAATATTTGAATAGTTAGTTTCATTTATTATGGAAGTTGCTTTTAGCCTATAAAAGCTTGTTCCTTTATTTGTAGGTGAATTACTGTATTTATTTAAACCTGTAAAATCTGTCATGATAGGCGAAAATTCAACTCCGTTTGTAGAAACCTCTAGTACTTGTTTGGCAATTGCTTCATCTGCTATAATGCTCCAGCTTAGTTTATGTAAATTTTTCTCAACACTGCCTTTCAATGAAATATCATGAATAGCCAATACGCCTCTAGATCCAGATAAAGTATATGCACCAAGGCTTCCATAATTACTAGCGTTGTTGTTGCCAGTTCCTGCTACTACTACATAATAAGTACCCGCATTGAGTGTAGTATCTAAAACTACCTTCATAGAGTTTACTGGATTATATGTAGCTATTAGCGTATTGGAACTATTATAAAGAAATAAAACCATGTCCAAGTTGGCTCCATTAATATTAGCGTCTACACTGTAAGGTATTGCATCTATACGCATAGGTGCATTTTGTGGTAATACTATTTTGAAAGCGTCTTTATCAGTTTGTGTAGCTATAATGCCAGATAAGCTGAAAGACACGGGATTTAAATTGGTGGTATTGTTATCCAATGTTTCAGAAAAATCATCTGTACGATAGCTAACAGCATTTATGGGTGATGCTATAATGGAGAGATTATCTTGTGGGGCTACACAATCAAACTGTGTTGGCCCATTATTCCAACCTGTCATATTTCTATAATAGCTATTTCCCATTATTGGCGACCAACCAGTTTCTCCAGTACCAACTCCAGTATTGTAGACTTCAAGCAAATTACAACTTGCATCGTATCTAGATTGGTGGGAAAGTCCCAAAGAATGACCACTTTCATGCGAGCAACACTCTCCTACATACTTTGGGGAATTGGCAAGCCTATCACTAAATACGAAGCATGGGATATCAGACCCCCAATTGAAACTATTGCTGTAAGCAGTACCCCCAGCATTGGGATACCATGCACTTGTAGGTGTTATAATAACCCTGATTCTTGATTCAAGGGGTGCTGCTAAGTATTTAGTAGAATCTGTTGTAACATTAATTGTAAAGGGACGATAATCTTCGCTTACCCTGTTAAATATTTCTGTTATTTGACTATTTGATAGTGCAGCTGGTGCACAAACAAATGCGTTGCCACTTTGCCAAGCAGCAGTTTGCACGGTATGTCCATCAAAGTCAAGGAAAATTGTAGGCTGTACGGTAGCAAGACTGTTAAGTTTAGGAACTTGACAAATAGCATTTAATGAGGTGAAAAGAAATGCTATGAAGCATAACTTTAGGTAATGGTTTTTCATATGTTTTTTTTATAAAAGTGTAAGATATTTGTGATTGGGATATTGGGATATTGGGATCAATCTACAGTATCTTGATAATTAGGGTTATTTACATTCTTCTAATAATTTTTGAGTTTCAAATTTTTGTAATGAGTAACTACCATTGTTATTTTTTATTTCATATCCATCTGCAGCATCATTGTTCATTATACGACCTACATAAGCAATTGAATTATCCTTTTTTGTAATTTTAGAAATTTCGAAAACAGATTTTGGGTTTTCAGTAGATCGAATCATGATAGTTTGAAGGTTATCATATTTTTTTTCATTGTAAAATACAGTGCCTGTAAATTGAAAACCAGCTAATAAATCTAAAGTTACAATAGATCCTTTAGTGTAGTTAGTGGCATTAGATAATAATGTATTGGCTACATTTATTGTTTGAGGAAAGGCATCAAATATTTTTTGTTTTGCTTGTGTTGATTGAGCAAAGCTAGAAGTAGCTATTAAACTCAACATTGCAATTGACATTCCTTTTGTAAATAATTTCATGTAAGCAGTTTTAAATATTAGGGATTTAGATATTCCCAATTAAAACGCTGGTAGAAGTAAATTATTATATGAATGAAAATTTTTCTGAAATAAAAAATCAATATTGATTTGTTGCTAGCAATACCAACGTACATGCTTCCATGGTTAAAATTCCTTGTGATGCAGCACTGGCGGCTAGTTCATCATTTTCCGCACCAGGATTAAAAATGATACGTTTGGGTTTTAAAGAAAAAATATAATCGTACATTTTTTTTTGATTTTCTGCATTTAGATAAAGCGTTATAGTATCTACATCGCTTACTGGTAGTAGTTCTTCTACGATTGTTGTATTTTCTATTACGCCTCCACGTAGACCAATTGCTACAACAGGGTGCTGGTGAGCTACCAGTTTTCTTACGGCCATATTGCTATAGCGTGCTGGGTTTTTTGAAGCGCCTAAAACAACGGTTTTCTTTTTCATTTTTTACTTTAAAAATCTTGATTGAAGTTCAGTAGTTGGTACCATACAGCTTTCTTTTTTGCCAAACCATTTGTATCGGTTTTTAGAAATAAGATTGTAAACAGCATCCCTAATAAAGGTAGGCACAATAATAAAAGCGTATAGTATTTGTGTAACCCCCCCTAATTGTTTTGCAACCATTAATGCAGCAGTAGATTTTAAGTACGCTTTTTCATTTTGCAAAAGCACAAACGAATTGAAATTGTCGTAAGGCAATTTATATTTCTTTAATAGTTGTTGCCCACTATCGGATTGTAAGGAAGCAAAACGAAACATTTTTTTTTTGTCGTGTTTTAAAACATATTGAACGGATCCATTACACAGGTTACAAATTCCATCGAACAATATGATAGATTCTTCTTTCAATGTTATTTAAATATTTTTATAACAGCGTTAATAAACTTATTCTCTTCTGCCTTTATCATCACATCCATTAAACTATCTGCATGCTTGCTCAATTTTTTTATATCTCCCACTACTTGCAAAAATTCTTTTGATCCGTTTTCTTTTTTGTCTTCAATATTTTCAAGGTTGGCCAGTAATTTTAGCATGGGGTCTAGCTCACGTTTTTTACGCTCTTTAATAATCTGGGTTGCTACTTTCCAAATATCTTTATCGGCTGTAAAATATTCTTTTCTTTCTCCTTGCACCACTACACGATTTATGAGTCCCCATCCAATCAAATCCCTGATATTCATATTTACATTGCCGCGGCTTATGCTCAACTGCTCCATAATATCATCTTGCGTAATTGGCTCTGTGCTTATTAGCAATAGTGCATGTATTTGTGCCATGGTACGGTTAATACCCCATTGTGTACCAAATGCTCCCCAACTGTTTATGAATTGTTGTTTTGCTTCTACTAATTTCATTTAGTAAAGTTAAGGGGAGTTTTTCGAATTTTCAGTAATAAATGAAAAGTAACATTTTTAAATTTGAATTAGTTTTATTTGCTATTTAATTTGTAAGCCTCTATTTTTGTAAGGCCCCTCTCCAACATCCTGTTGAACTAACTGCACTAAAACTACTTTTTCATTATGAAGAGAATCTTAACGCTATATGTGTATATCAATTTTTTGTTTGTTGGCTATGCCAGTGGGCAAACTATTACTTACCCTGGTAATACGCCGGCTGGTTTTTGTCAAGGGGGTTCTATATTTTTAACTGCTAGTAACCCACCAGTAGGTGCCAGTTTTGTTTGGGAAAAATCTATTTTGGCAACTGGTCCATGGATTGTAACACCGGGTTCTACTGCCGTACTTTCAGTAAATACTATTGGTTATTACAGAGTAAAGGTTTCTACAGTTGTACCCGTTTCTACTGTCATTTATGATTCTGTGCAAGTAGTAGAAAATCCAAATCCAGTTCCTTCTTTTAATTTTGCTCCTTCCAACCAGTGCGGAACTGTGCCAGTTTTATTTACAAACACTACTTCGGGAGCAGTTAGTTATGTATGGAATTTTGGAGATGTTCCTTCTGGTGCAAATAATTCATCTACTGCAACGAATCCTACACATAGATTTGTAGGCATACCTGGTAATGCTACACAAAATTTTACTGTTACACAAACTGCCACCAGCGCCCAAGGTTGTATTGCTTCTACTACAAGAACTGTAACTACAACCCAATTGCCCGATGCGTCATTAAACGGCACAGGTTATAGTGTTGTAAACGGAATCAAATATTTTAAGAAATGTACAAACTCCGTATCAGAAGTTTTTAGCTTTCAAAATCTTAGCACAACTACTGCCACTAATACCAATTATCAAATAATATGGGGTGATGGAACGCCAGATTATAACTCCCCTACTTTTCCTCTTACACCAGCATTAACACATACTTATGGTATTGGTGTAACTCCCTTATTGTTTATTGTTACTGGACAAAATGGTTGTAAAGATACTACCAATTACAATGTTTTTTTAGGGAATAACCCATCTGTAGGTTTAGGTAATCCTGGCAATACGGCAATTTGTACCAGTAACACACTTACGTTTCCATTTAGTGGCACGGCAACTAACACCATTGGAACTACATACACAGTTAGTTTTAGTGATGGATCCCCAAACATAACTTTTTCGCAACCCCCGCCAGCTTCCGTAACACATATTTTTAATACAACATCTTGCGGTACCACCATAAACCCTAGTTATCCTAATGCTTTTGCAGTAGTTATTGTTGCATCTAATCCTTGCGCATCATCACAAGCCACGGTAGTGCCGATATACGTTTCACAAAAACCAACACCTGCTATTACCATTTCACCAAAAGATACAATCTGTCTAGCTACTAATGTAACTGTTGCTAATACATCTGGACTTAGTAGTAGTAATGATAATGGAGTTTGTACACCAGGAAAACAAATTTGGAGTATCACCCCCGCTACAGGATGGGTACTTAATTCAGGAAGCTTTGGTAATAACTTAAACTCCAATGACCCTGCCTTATGGCTCAATGGTTCAACCAGTTTAAACTTTACTTTTAATGCAGTAGGCACTTATACCATAAAAATGATAATTGGCAATACATTTTGTGGAATTGATTCTATCATAAAAACGATTTGTGTAAACCCTAATCCAATAGCTAATTTTAGTATTGATAATTTAACAGGATGTACACCACTTACTGTAAATACAACCAACAACTCCAATACTCCTTTCTGTGGAACCAACAAATACCTTTGGACTGTTAATTACACGCCTACAACAGGATGTACACCCAATACTTCTTTATTTAATTATTTGAATGGAACAAATGCAAATTCTACAGCACCACAATTTCAATTTATAAATCCGGGTACTTACACAATTAATTTACAAACAATTACTCCAGGAGGTGTTTGTACTTCTGCCGTTGCAATAAGAACGGTAATTGTGAAGGCAAAGCCTATTGTAACTATTCCACCACTTACGAATATTTGCCAAAATATAGCCTTTTCGCCAACTGCAAATCCATCTTGTAATTTAACAGGCGCAACTACTTATTTATGGACTTTTCCAAGTGGTACACCAAGTTCAGCAAATACTGCATCACCTGGTTCAATTGTTTTTTCAAATGCTGGGGGCATTTCCATTTCTCTAGATGTAACAAACGAATGCGGTACCACTTCAGCTTCTCAACCCATTACTGTAAACCCTCAACCTGATTTTACGGCACCTCCTAATATTGCCTTTTGCTCAGGAGATATTACAACAGCATATAGTTTTAGTAGTACTCCAGTAGGTGCTACCTTTACATGGACAAATAGCAATACTGCAATCGGACTAGCAGCATCGGGTAATACTACCATACCTGTATTTACTGCCACAAACAGTACAACCGTACCCATTACTGCCACTATTAATATTACTGCTTTGCTAGGAGGCTGTACACGCACAAGATCTTTTATAATTACGGTAAACCCACGCCCACTAGCGCCCATAGTTACAACCCCCGTTGCATATTGCCAAAATGAAACTGCTACAGCTTTAGTAGCTACCGCTAGTACAGGCAATACGTTACTTTGGTATGCTAATGCAACTGGTGGTATTGGTAGCACAACAGCTCCTGTGCCATCTACTGCATCTATTGGTGCTTTAAGTTATTATGTAAGCCAAATATCTACAGCATACAATTGCGAAAGCCCAAGAGTAGCTATTGTAGTAAATGTAAATGCTATACCAGTTATTGCAAATTTGAATAGTACACAACCAACGGCATGTGGTGTAAACAATGGTACAATAAGTTTTACGGTGCCAGCAGCATTGACAATTTACACAGTTAAATATTTAAAAAATGGCGTACTAGTTACGCTCATACTTACCTCTTCAGCAAGCAATATAATTACCATTACCAATTTAGGTGTGGGTATTTATTCAGATATATTTGTAACACAAAATGCCTGCCCATCCAATATGTTGGGGCCTGTAACACTCAGCAATCCAAACCCTCCCGCAACACCTATTATTGCAAATGTAAATCCACTTTGTAGTGGCAGTACTTTAAATTTATCTGCAAGTTCAGCAACACCAGGCGTTACTTATTTATGGTCGGGACCACTTTCTTTTACAAGTACAATAGCTAACCCTAGTATTCCAAATGCTACTGTAGCCAATGCAGGTACTTATGCATTAGTAACAACGCTTGCTGGTTGTGCATCAGTAGCCGCTACGGTTGTAGTAGTAATAGACCAAACACCCGCTTTGCCTATTGCTTCCAATAACGGACCATTGTGTGCTGGTGCTACATTAAATTTGAGCGCAAATTCTTCTACACCTGGCGTTACTTATGCATGGACAGGTGTAGGTGGATATGCAAGTGCCGCACAAAATCCAATCATTGTTAATTCGACTGTTGCCATGAGTGGTATTTATACCGTAATAGCTACAAATACTACTTCCTCACAAGCATGTCCTTCTGCTCCTGCAAATACAACGGTGCTTATAAAACCCGTACCTAATATTATAGACAGCAGTGCTACCAATCCTACAGCCTGTGCTACTGCTACAGGCACTATTTTACTAAATGGGCTTGCCGCAAATACAAGCTATATTATAAATTATTCTTTTAATAATGTACCACAAACAGCATTAACCTTACCATCTTCACCTGCTGGTTTGGTTACAATGAATGCATTGCTGGCAGGTACTTATTCAAATATTACTGCCACATTAAATGGATGTGTTTCTAATATAGCAGGTCCATTTACATTGTTAGATCCTACTCCACCAATTACGCCAACCATAAACAGCAATAGTCCATTATGCTCTGGCAACACTTTAAATTTAATCGCTACTTCTTCCACAGCAGGTGCCACATTTAGTTGGACGGGGCCATTATCTTTTACAAGCAATATAGCCAGCCCAACTATACCCAATGCAAATGTTACCAATACAGGTGTTTATACTGTAATAGCAACCATAGCTGGTTGTGCTTCTTCACCAGTTCAAGTAAACGTAGTTGTTAATCAAACACCCAACACGCCAACAGTTACCAATAACAGTCCAATCTGTACAGGTAACGCTTTAATATTAAATGCGGCAACTACAACTCCTGGTTCAATGACTTTTGCATGGACGGGTCCCAATGGATTTACAAGCACTTCACAAAACCCTAGTATAACAAATGCTACACAAGCTGCATCGGGTTTGTACAGTGTAACATTCACATCCGTGCTGGGCAACTGCCCATCTGCAATTGGCAGCACAACTGCTATAGTAAACCCAACACCAGTAATAACCAACGGTACGTTTATAAATCCTACGGCTTGTGCTTCTGCTACGGGTAGCATTACTTTAAATGGACTCACAGCAAATACGGGTTATACGGTGCAATACACTAACAACTTAAGCGTGCCTGTAAGCATCCTTATTACAACCAACGCTTCTGGCGCTGCAATTATAACTGGTTTGGTAGCTGGCACGTACACTGGATTTTCGGTTTCTATTTTGGGTTGTATATCTAATACAGTGGGGCCTTTTACATTGGTTAATCCCAATCCTCCCATTACACCGTTGGCTACCAATAATGGTTCTTTATGTGTGGGTTATGATTTACAATTGAATGCAAATACATCCTCTGTAGGTGCAGCTACATATGCATGGACAGGTCCAAATGGTTTTACTAGTGGTTTGCAAAATCCTACAATAACAAATATTACAGCCGCAAATGCAGGATTATACAGCGTTACAGCTACTATTAATAATTGTACATCAGCCGCTGGCACTACAAGTTTGGTGGTGAATCCTTTGGCAGTTTTACCAATTGTTTCTTCACCCGTAAACTATTGCATAGGCGCTCCTACTGTGGCATTAACAGCCAATGCTGCGAGTGGGCATACGCTTAATTGGTACAACACTTTAATAGGAGGTACAGCACTTTCTGCTGCACCTACACCATCGTCTTTATTGGCAGGTACTACAAATTATTTTGTAAGCCAAACTACTGCATTGGGTTGCGAAGGAGCAAGGGCTACCATTCAAGTAATCATTAACCCAGATGCCAAAGCTATATTTACACCTACTAATATTATAAATTGTGCGCCGTTTAATATTACTACTGCTATTGTAGGGTTGCAACAATTCCCTCTGAACAATAGCATCTATCAATGGTATGCCAATAATATTTTAATAGGTACAGGAACAAATTTTCCTGGTTATACAATTTTAAATCAAAATGACTCTGTTACCATAAAACTAAAAACCATTTCATTATTTGGTTGCAGGGATGACAGTATGAGCATTAAATTTTTTACTTACATAGTTCCTGCTCCATCTTTTACATTGTCAGATACCGTAGGCTGTGGTCCGCTATCGGTAAGCTTTGTAAATACTACACCCAATATTGGACTTTACAATTATAATTGGAATTTTGGAAATGGAATCACGTCTACTTTACAACAACCGGGGTCTGTAATTTTTGCGACCAATCCAACTTTTAATGATACAACTTATATAGTAAAATTAACAGTGTCTTCTGTATGTAATGTGATTGTTTTCCAAAAATCAATTCGCATAAAGTCCAAGCCAAAAGCACTATACACTGCAGATAGAACATCTGGTTGCTCACCAATGCGGGTAGTATTTACAAATACATCTAAGGGATTAAACAATACCTATTATTGGGAATTTAATGATGGCAGCCCTACTTTTATAACTACCTCAAGGGCACCATTTACACATATATTTTTTACAGGTGTAGTTACAAATTATAATGTGCGTTTAATTGCAGAAAATGAATGTGGAAGAGATACCATTGTTTATACACTAACTGTAGCTCCTAATAACATACAATTACTTTACTCAATAAATGGCCCTGATAGATATGGCTGTGCACCGCATACCGTCGCATTTTTTAATAACTCTAATGGTGCAAGTTCTTTTCAGTGGGATTTTGGAGATGGAAATACCTTGGCTACTACACTAAATGTGCAAACCGTTTATCATACTTATTTAACGGCAGGCAATTATACTGTTACTTTAACAGCAGCAAATAATTGTACAGACACTTTTGCTTTGAAACAAATTACGGTGTATCCAAAACCTACAGCCGCATTTAATACCAGTGTTTCTAATGCCTGTATTGGGCAATCAATACAAATGAATAATACATCTAGCAGTGCTACATCATACTTATGGGATTTTGGTGATAATACTCCTACTTCTAATTTGTTTAATCCAACCCATACTTATACAGCCCCTGGACCATACACGATACGGCTCATAATATACCGTGTAAATCCTTCCGGAAATGTATGTACAGATACTACAACAAGGCTAATACAAATAACATCTAGCTTGCCGGGTAACTTTACTCAAACGGCTACATCAGGTACTTGTGCGCCGCTTACTGTTACATTCGTAAACCAAATAAGGCCATCGGTTACTGCTGTATGGAATTTTGGCGATGGTGGCACAGCTACTGGCGATAGTGTTGTACATACCTACTTATCAGCTGGATTGTTTAATGTGAGTCTTACCGTTACTGTAGCAGGCGGTTGTACCTATACAAAAACCAGTACTGTAAACTTATTAGGGCCATTGGGTACTTTTCAATATACCAGTGGATATATATGCTATCCCAATGCAGCTACATTTACTGCTGCTGCATCTAATACAAATAATTTTATTTGGAATTTTGGTGATGGTATTATCCTAACCACTACACAAAATATAGTAACACATAATTATGCAAATCCTGGTGTGTATGTTCCATCTGTAACTTTACAAAATGCAGCAGGTTGTAATGTACCAATTGCAGGTGTAGATACCATTAAGGTAGATAGAATAATAAAAGGATTTAAAAGTGTACAACAAAATAGTTGTGGTAGCACGTTGGTAAATTTTACAGATACTTCATTTGCATTTTTTGGTAAAGCACTTGTAAAATGGCGATTTGGCGATGGTGGTATTGGCACAGGCTCGCTCATAAGCCATAGCTATGCTGCTACAGGATCGTACAATGTAGAAATGATTGTGATAGGTAATAGTGGTTGTACTGACACTACGAGAAAAATAATTGATGTGCAGGTAAACAACTACCCCATCGTTGGTATTACTGCGCCACTCGTAAAATGCACGAACGACTCTATACAGTTTCAAAGCAATGTTGTGTCTGCAGATTTATTAAATCCTTTGCAATGGAAAATAATGCCAAATGGTGCAACTTTTAATGGAAATAATTTTACTTATTTGTTTAATACTTCAGGGGTATATATTATTAGATTAATTGCAGGCACAGTAAATGGATGTTTCGATACTGCTTTTCATACCATTACTATAAATGCGGCGCCTACCATTACTACAAGCCCTGATTTAAATTTGTGTAAAGGAAATACAACACAATTAAATGTATCTGGTGCTCTCACGTATCAATGGACACCAACGATCGGTTTAAGTTGTACAACTTGTTTCAATCCTTTTGCAAATCCTATAACTACTACAGTTTATACAGTAACGGGTACAAATGCAGCAGGATGTAGTAACAGCAAGAGTATAATCATAACGGTAATACAGCCCACAAATATAACGGTGTCGCCAGATGCGAAAATTTGTATTGGGCAAACGGTAAATTTATTAGCAGTTGGTGCTACAAATTACTTGTGGGATAACGCCCAAACATTGACCAGTACTACCATTTCAAACCCTACTGCTAATCCAACTGTAACAACTGTCTATAGGGTTATTGGCTATGATAGTTATAATTGCTTTGCAGATACGGCCTATGTGCAAGTGGGTGTTGGAAGATATCCTACCGTAAATTTGGGCAATGATGTTACACTTTCTACAGGTACTAATTTGCCACTCACAACTGTTATTACAAATGGCCCTATTGCACAATGGCTTTGGAACCCTGCTACAGACCTGAGTTGTAGCACTTGCCCTTTGCCTATTGCCACTATAAAAAAAGACATTACTTATAGGGTAAAAGTAACAACAGATTATGGTTGTAGCGCCAGCGACACGATAAACATAAAAACATTCTGCGAAGCTGCTCAAGTATTTATTCCTAAAGCATTCACGCCAGATGGCGATGGCTTAAATGATATTTTGATGGTAAGAGGAACTGGTATTGCATTGGTAAAATATTTTAGAATTTTTAATAGATGGGGCGAACTCATTTTTGAGCGAAATAATTTTGCGCCAAACAATCCGAGCTTTGGTTGGGATGGAAAAATAAGAGGTATTGTAGGGCCTCCTGATGTATTTGTTTATGCTGCAGAAGTGATTTGCGAAAATGGGTCTTCTTATACTTACAAAGGGAATACCGCAAGTTTAAAATAATAACATGATGAAAAAATTAAAGATATTCGTATTTCTATTTATAGCTTGCTTCATAAAAGCAAAGGCACAAGATGTAAATTTTTCTCAGTTTTATGAATTGCCACTGCTTCGTAACCCAGCGTTGGCAGGGCTTTACAAAGGAGATGTAAGAGCCACAACTGCATTTAGAAGTCAATGGCAAAGCGTAACTACACCTTATGTTTCACAAGCATTGGGGTTGGAATGTAAATTTGCTGCTCGCCAAAATTCTGATAACTATTTTGCACTTGGTTTGCAAATGACAAACGACCAAGCAGGAGACGCCAAACTTGGCAAAACACAATTGCTACCTGTGGTTACTTTTCATAAAGCATTGAGCGAAGAAAGGGACAGCTATGTTTCCTTAGGCTTTATCGGTGGCTTGGTACAACAACGATTCGATGTATCAAAACTTTCGTTTGATGATCAGTTTGTAAACGGATCTTTTAGTGAAGCAAATCCTACAAGACAATTTTTTTCCAATAGCAATGTGACTTATTTTGATGCCTCCGTCGGGCTTGCTTTCAGTAGCACCATTGGCGAAAGTGTAAAATATTATATCGGTGGCTCATGGTTTCATTTTAATGCTCCCCGAGTTGCTTTTGACATTACAAAAGATATAAGACTTAACAGTAAGTTTACAGTAAATGCTGGCCTATCTACTCCCACGGGAGAGTACGATAAAATTACATTCTACGTTGATTATTTTAAACAAGGAGGCAATAACCAAACGCAAGGTGGGCTCATATACAATCATGATTTGGTAAGGCAAGATGAAGATGAAAGTATGTCCATCTCTGTGGGTAGTTTTATAAGATGGAATGATGCAGTAATACCAGTAGTAAAATTGGATTATTATAAACTAGGTATTGGCGTAACCTATGATGTAAATATTTCTAAATTAGCATTGGCTTCTAAAGCAAGAGGTGGATTTGAAATTACACTTTCTTATAGGAATTTTTTGAATATGCGCAATAGCTCTTTAGAAAAAACAAGGTGTCCTGTAAATTTTTAGTTTACTATAAATAAAAATGGTTAGCAGAAAAATTTTGCTAACCATTTTTATTAAGTCTTTATTATTTATACCAACATCGTCACCGGATTTTCCACAAACTTTTTCAAGGTCTGCAAGAAAGCGGCACCTACTGCTCCATCCACACTTCTATGGTCGCAGCTAAGGGTTACTTTCATTATGTTGGTTACTACAAATTGTCCATTGCGGCTTACTACAACTTCTTTAATTCTACCTACTGCCAAGATGCAGCTATCCGGCGGATTAATGATGGCTGTAAATTCTTCAATATCCATCATACCAAGGTTAGAAATGGTAAAGGTATTGCCACTAAACTCTGCTGGTTGTAATTTCTTGTCTTTTGCCTTGCCATATAATTCTTTTGCATCCGCAGCAATTTGCGACAACGATTTTTGATCTGCAAAACGAATGACTGGTACAATCAATCCTTCAGGCAATGCCAATGCAGAACCAATATGGATGTGGTTGTTTTTTCTGATGAATTCTCCCCCCGCTGTTTGCGGGGCAGGCATCCAACTGCTGTTTACATCGGGGTGCAAGCGCAATGCAGATGCACAAGCTTTTATAATCATATCGTTGAACGATACTTTTACTGGGCTTACTTCATTGATGGCTGTACGAGCTGCCATGGCATTGTCCATATTAAGCTCCATGGTTAAATAAAAATGCGGTGCAGTAAACATGCTCTCTCCTAGACGGCGAGCTATTACCTTGCGCATTTGTGTTAGCGGTACATCGGTAAATGATTCTTCACCTGCAATAAAGCTTGCTACAACTTTTGTAGGAGCACCTGAAGCAGGCGCACTTGTAGCAGTCGCAGCTACTTCTTTATAATTGTCAATATCTTTTTTAGTTATTCTACCACCATCTCCGCTGCCAGCAACCTTACTTATATCAAGCCCTTTGTCTGCCGCTATTTTTTTGGCTAGGGGAGAGGCTTTAATTCTACCTCCATTAGTTTCGGGTTGATGGGTTTCTGGTTGATGGGTTTCGGGTTGCGGGTTTTGTGCAGCTGCTTCAACTGTTGAATTTTCCTCGCTATTAGCAGTCTTATCTTGTGTCTCTTGTCTACTATCTTGCGTCTTTTCCGCAGCCACATACGCACTCACATCTGTACCTGGCTTACCCACGATGGCTATTATTTGATTAATTTTTGCAGCACTACCTGCTTCTACTCCAATATATAAAAGGGTACCTTCTTCGTATCCTACTACTTCCATTGTAGCTTTATCGGTTTCTACATCGGCCAGTACATCATCGGCTTTTACCGTATCGCCCACTTTTTTATTCCAAGTTACAATCTTGCCTTCTGTCATGGTATCGCTCAAAAGCGGCATGCGTATTTCTTTTGCACCAGCGGGGAGAGAAACGGTTTCGGGTTTCGGGTTAGAAGTTACGGGTTTTGTAGCTGCCAACTGCTCTTTGTCAACTGTCAATTTGTTATCTGCTAATTGCCCACTGCCCTCTGCTGACTGCTTATTGCCCTCGGCGTCTAGCAAATGCTTATAATCTTCGCCTGCCTTGCCTATAATGGCTATTATTTGGTTCACTTTTGCTGCCTCGCCAGCTGGTATTCCTATGTAAAGCAACGTACCATCTACATACCCATTTACTTCCATCGTAGCCTTATCTGTCTCCACATCTGCCAATACATCATCTGCCTTTACCGTATCACCTACCTGCTTGTTCCATGCCACAATCTTACCTTCTGTCATTGTATCGCTCAATAGCGGCATGCGTATTACTTCTGCCATATAAGTTATCTTTTATAAATATTTAAGCCCGAAATTAATGTAAAAAAAATAAAATCCCCTCAGTCATAAAAACAAACAGCAAATTAATAATCCAACTCCAAATTTAACCTATCCCTCAATTCTTTAATAAGCGGGTATTTTTCTATTAATAATTGGTATTGTTGCTTTGCTGGCAATGTTTTGGAATCATCTACTTCTACATGCTCCTGTTCCACTATCTCCATGCTGTATTTCAAAAATTTATTGCTAAAATAATCTTGTAAAAAATGAATGAGGCCTGAGCGTTCGTTTTCTATAAATTTTTGTTGCACTTTACCTTCGGTGATGATCGTAAAATTGTTGTCATCGTCTATTCTCAATTGGGCCGCTTTAAATTGGGTAACAGACGGGTGCTTTTTTTCGCCTACTAATATTGTGGTGTATTGCTCCCAAGCCTTTTTTAAGGCTTCTTCATTAAAAGCTGTAACGGGTAAATTTTGCTTATCCTGCTCAATAATTTTCGCCCGTATTTTGCTCAAGTTTCCGAAGCCCCCCGTTTTAGTTTCCGGTATGGGTTGTTGTGTAGGTGCTTCTATTTTTCTTTCGGCAGGTTTTTCTTTTTCTATTGTAAGCGTTGCTGTTTGTGTTGGCTCTTTTTTTATTGGAACAATAGTTACATCTTCTTTTATTTTAATGAAAGAAATGTTTCTAAAAGCAACGGGTTTAGCAGCATCAACTAATTTTTTTTTTGTAATGCCGCTAGCATCTCCACTTATTATTTCTACTGCTTGGTTGAGATAGCATAATTTAATAAGCGCCATTTCTACACAAAGCCGTTTGTTGCGGGCTTGTCTATAATCCATAGCCGCATCATGTATTGTATTAAGCGCAGCAATAATCCAATTGGATGAAAGCTCGTTGGCAGCTTGCAAATACTTGTCTCTAAAATCTTCTGCTACATCCAACAGTATAGCCGCTTTTACATCTTTGCTTACCAATAAATTCCTTAAAAATTCCGTAAGCCCTTCCAGCAAGGTATCTCCTTCAAATCCTTTTTGATTGATGTCATCAAATAATAAAAGGGCTTCACTTAATTTTTGCTCCGTAGCAAATTGTAACAGTTTGAAAAAATAATCTTCATCTAAAATATTGAGATGCTCTAAGGTGTTTGCATAAGTTAAATGGCCGCCCGTAAAACTTACAATTTTATCTAGAATGCTCAAAGCATCTCTCATACAGCCTTCACTCTTTTGGGCTATTACATGCAATGCCGCATTTTCGGCAGTAATGTTTTCTTTATCGCATATTTCTTTTAAATGATTTACCGTATCAATAGTGGTTATTCTTTTAAAATCAAAAATTTGACAGCGACTGAGAATGGTAGGAAGAATTTTGTGCTTTTCTGTAGTGGCCAAAATGAAAATGGCATAAGGAGGAGGTTCTTCCAATGTTTTTAAAAAGGCATTGAATGCAGAGGCACTGAGCATGTGAACCTCATCTACAATATACACTTTGTAATCGCCTGCTTGTGGGGCAAAACGAACTTGTTCTACCAAAGAACGTATATCGTCCACCGAGTTATTGCTTGCAGCATCTAGCTCATGTATGTTCATTGAAGAACCATTATCGAAAGAAACGCAACTGTTGCAGGTATTGCAAGCTTCGCCATCGGGTGTTTTAGTTTCGCAGTTGATGGTTTTTGCCAATATTCTTGCGCAAGTAGTTTTTCCTACACCACGAGGCCCGCAAAATAAAAATGCATGCGCCAGTTGGTTGTTGCTAATAGCGTTTTTTAATGTAGTGGTAATATGCGCTTGCCCTACCACCGTACTAAAATTCTGTGGTCTGTATTTTCTAGCGGAAACAATAAATTTTTCTACTTTTTCCATAATAATTCTTCTTCCTTTCCTTTTGGATGAAATGCGTGGTTCTATTTATGCAAATCTAAATATTGTAAGTGGTATTGGCAAATGTAGGTATTCGCCTGTAGCGAATACGGTTTGTCCATTTGTAGGTATTCGCCTATGGCGAATATGGGCGCAGAACTCGCCACAGGCGGATATGGGTGCAGAACTCGCCAAAGGCGAGTTCCTACGTACAGGCGGGTTCTTACAAGACAGGGTGTCGCAAAAATTCTTTTTCTCTGTCAAATAAATAGCGGTATGTACATAAATTTCTGCTTCTTTTCACATCGCCTAAACTGCTTGCTACATTCAACATTTTGGGATTAAAATCACCTATCCATTGCATTTCATACGTTTCATATGGGCAACCATCAGATTGGATGTATTTTGCTGATTCCCCAATCATGTACCCATCTACCCCTTTACCCTGCCACTCGGGTACAACGCCAAATACCAAGCCTGTAAATTTTTTATTTTTTGTAAACTGTTTTACAAAAAGGAATTTAATTTTTTGAACCAAACCAAATTTACCGTGTAAATGTTTAAACCATTGATTAAGGTCTGGAAGATTAATAAAAATAGCAACCGGATCATTTTCATAATAGGCAAACCAAATTATTTTTTCATCCATAATTGGTTTCATCTTTTTAAACATGATAAGCACTTGTGCTTCTGTTAACTGTTTTAGACCTCCATGCCCTGCCCATGCTTTATTGTAAACAGTAGCAAAATCTTTGGCATACTTTTCTAAATCATTTTTGTGAAGATGCGCAGAAGAAAATTTTGGATCTCTGGCAATTTCATCATGCCTTTCCCATATTTTTTTATCGAGCGGAGGTTTATTTTTCATACTAAAACAAACTTGTTCGAAAAATACCTTGAAACCATAATGCTCAAATAAATTTACATAATAGGGAGGGTTATAATTCATACCATACAAGGGCTCCATAAAACCTTTTGTTACCAGGCCCCACCATTTATCCCTTTCCCCAAAATTTACAGGGCCATCCATAGCCTGCATACCTTCTTCTCTAAGCCAATCTTTTGCCGTATCAAAGAGTAAAGTTGCGGCTTGTATATCATTTACACATTCAAAAAATCCCATACAACCCACGGGTACATCATCGCCTTTGTTTTTATACTTTTCATTTGTAAAAGCAGCAATACGGCCAATGCATTTGCCTGCAGTATCTTTTAATATCCAGCGTTGTATTTTCCCATGTCTGAATGTTTTGTTTTTCTGCTCATCAAAAACTTCTTTTACATCTTTATCTAGGGGTTGTATCCAATTGGGGTCGTTTTTATAAATACTTAATGGTAATTTAAGAAAGCCATCTATATCTTTTTCGCTTGTTACAATAGAAATTTTCATAGGTAAAAATAACAAAAAGGGTAATAGAGATGAATACTTATTTAAGTTCTTTTCTTAATTGGACAGCTGTTTTGGAGCTTCCGTCATGGCTCCAACCTGGGGGCATAAATAAATATTTCAATTTAATAGAAAAAGGCAGGTTTCTTTTCATATCATTGAAGATATTTTTCCATTCGTGCGCAACATGGTTCAATGCGTTGTCTGGATTATTCAAGGGCTTTGTAAGGCCATATACAACGGGTTCTTCGGGCAATTCGTCCTGAAAAGTGCCAAACAATCTATCCCAAATAATAAGGCACATACCCATATTTTTATCTAAATACCGAATGTTGCTTGCATGGTGTACACGATGGTGAGCGGGAGTAACAAATAGGGCTTCTATAAATGCAGGCATTTTTTGTATGTAACGGGTATGAACAATGATGCCATAAGTTTGTGTAACAGCATACATGAATACGATATCAATTGGTTCAAAACCAATAAGCGTAAGCGGAATAAAATAGATAAAACGGTATACTGGTTGAAAAACCGAAGAGCGAAAACCAGTAGTTAAATTAAATTCTTCTGAGGAATGGTGGGTAAGGTGTACTGCCCAAAATAGCCTGCAATAGTGATCTACTCTGTGTTCTATATAAAAAAAAAGATCTTCCAACACAAAAAGCAATAACCAATAAATATATGGATTTTCTATTTTGAAAAAATGTTGTTTGTATGTCCACAACAATACTGCTACATAAAAAACAGATCGTAAAATAAAATCCAAGGAAGCGTTAAACAAGGTTAGAATAATATTTTGAATTACCCCTTTTGTTGTGTAAAATTTTTTATGCCCCCAGTTACTAATCAATATTTCTGCACTTATTAAAATAGTGTAAAAAGGTATTGAAAGTAATAAAAACCAATTTTCTCGGGCTGATTGCATTAAAATATAATTACGATTTTCGAATTAAAAATTAAGACTTTTCGTCTCTAATAGCTTAATCTATTTTTGCACAATTAAGAACAAAATCACTTAAACACGATATTGGAGTAGACATTTTGAAAATTACGTCCGTAAATCGTAATTAATAATTCGTAATTATTATACGGCCATTATATCCACTTCTTTGGCTGCTAAATGTTTGTCAACAAGGCTTATATGCTTATCAGTAGCTACTTGTGCTTCTGCTTCTGCATCCTTACATTCATCTTCACTAGCACCATCCTTTTGCAATTTTTTTATTTGTTCTATGGCATCTCTACGAATATTGCGAATAGATATTTTTGCATGCTCCCCTTCTGCGCTACACTTTTTTACCAATTCTTTTCGTCTTTCTTCTGTGAGTGGGGGTAAAAATAGGCGTATAATATTGCCATCATTTTGTGGATTAATGCCGATATTGGCGGCTATAATAGCCCTTTCAATAACCTGCAGCATGTTTTTTTCCCAAGGCTGTACAGAAATTGTACGTGCATCCAAGGTCGTAATGTTTGCTATTTGGCTTATAGCTGTTGGACTCCCATAATAATCTGCAACAATACCGTCCAGCATTACGGGGTTGGCTTTTCCGGCCCTAATTTTTGTGAGCTCTGCTTCTAAATGATTGATAGCCTTGGCCATAGAATTAGCAGCCTCTTCTATAATAATATTTAATTCGTCTGACATAATCTTGAGTTGGGTGCAAAGCTAAAAAAATCTGATGTTTTATCATCAGATTTTTAATATTTTTTAAAAATGGTATTAATCTAATGGAGCTGGTTCTTGTACCAAACTGTATATTTTACTGGTAGTACGAATTTCTTTTTCTAGTATTTCTTTATCTTGAGGAACTTTTACTTTCTGTCTAAAGTAATAAACTATACCAATGAGCGAAAAGGACATTAATAAAAGTATTCCAATAAGTAGGGTTGTATCAAAATTCCTACATAAAAAAGCTGTTCCAATAAAAAAAATGGTGGCTCCTACACAGGTAAGTGTAATTTTTCTATGAGAAAAGCCTAGGTCTAATAAAAAGTGGTGAACATGTATCCTATCGGGGCTAAAGGGGGATCTCCTATTTAAAATGCGCAATCCAAAAACACGTAAAGTATCAAAAAGAGGAATCATTAATATGGCAAAACCCATTGCTGGAGATGCCTGTAAGCTAAAAGTATTTCCTGGAGTGCCTGCTACATTTATAAACTTAATTACCAATATGGAATTGACGATACCTAGGAGTAATGACCCAGTATCTCCCATAAAAATTTTGGCTGGAGAAAAATTGTAAATCAAAAAACCCGCAATGGCACCAGAAAGAGACAATGCTATTACAGCATACGCTAACTCGTTTGCAAAGTAAAAGTAAATACCAAATACAAGGGTGGTAATAAACCCTAAACTACCTGCAAGTCCATCAACACCATCTATCAAATTAAAAGAATTGGTAATTACTATAATGGTAAAAAGAGTAACGAAAATACTAGCAACATGGGGGATGGTCGTTATGCCTAAAAACCCATGCATATCATCTAGGTAAATATTTCCAAATCTAATAATGATACCTGCTGCAATGATTTGACCAATAAATTTTTTACTTGCGGAAAGAATAACCAAATCATCTTTAAGGCCAAGGAAAAATATTACAATTGCAGCTGCGGCAAAATACTTTATTTTATTTGTATCAGCGGCAAATTCGGGCACACACATTAACATGGCTACAATAAAACCACCGAAAATTCCTACACCTCCAATGGTAGGGATAACCGCCTTATGAACTTTTCTTTCATCTGGTTCATCAAATAATTTCTTTTTTTTAGCTATCCCAATTACAATGGGTATAGCAAAAAAAGTTATGGTAAATGCCAGAATAGCACTGAGTATTACATATTGCATAAAAGTCTTTAAACGCCTAATTAATTACAAAAGTATAAAATTTGTCTAAATAACAATGATTTAGCTGACTAATATTCATAATAGATATAAAAGTAAGCTTTTTAGCGATAACTGCATTATATGATATAGTATAAATATTTATTATTTCATAAATAAATACGAGGATTTTTATACAGATATGCTCACTTTTTAATTACGTTTGCATGAAATAGCTAAAAAGTAAAAATATTACGTAAAAATGAGCAAATTAACTGATACTGCCACTCAAGTTAGGAGAGATATAGTAAGAATGGTGCATGCTGTGCAAAGTGGCCACCCAGGTGGTTCCCTTGGTTGTACAGACTTTCTTACAGCACTTTATTTTGATGTAATGAAGCATGACAATGAGTTTAAAATGGATGGCATTGGAGAAGACCTCTTTTTTTTAAGTAATGGGCATATTTCACCCGTATTTTATAGTGTTCTTGCCAGAAGTGGTTATTTTCCCATTGCAGAACTTGCTACTTTTAGGAAACTTAATACCAGATTGCAAGGTCACCCTACTACACATGAGCACCTGCCTGGCGTAAGGGTGGCGAGTGGTTCACTTGGCCAAGGGTTGAGTGTAGCCATAGGAGCAGCAAAGGCAAAAAAACTTAATAAGGATGCACAAACCGTTTTTGCTTTATTAGGCGATGGGGAATTAGAAGAAGGGCAAAACTGGGAAGCAATCATGTTTGCAGGAAGCAAGGCTGTAGATAATTTGATTGCCACTATTGATGTAAATGGACAACAAATAGATGGATCCACCAACCAAGTGATGAATTTGTTTAGCTTAAAAGCAAAATTTGAAGCTTTTAATTGGGATGTATTGGAAATGGATGGTAACGATATGGATGATGTAGTGGCAGGACTCAACAATGCTAAGTCTAAAACTGGCAACGGCAAACCTGTTGTTATTCTAATGAAAACAGTGATGGGAAAAGGTGTTTCTTTTATGGAAGGTACACACGAATGGCATGGTATAGCGCCCAATGATGAGCAATTGGCCAAAGCATTGGCAGAATTGCCAGAGACGTTGGGAGATTATTAGGGTAGATGTTAGATAATAGATGATAGATGTTAGACAATTGTATAATCTTTTAAAACACATAAAAAACCGAGGCTTTATGCTTCGGTTTTTTATTAATGCAAATTTTATTCTTATTTCGTCAATACCATTCTCTTGCTCAATACCTCCTGCCCATCTGCCAACAAACTATACAAATACATACCAGCAGGTAAAGTATTACCATCAATCATTAATTGGTTTTTGCCTTGTGCTAGATGGTATTGCAAAAGCATTTTACCCGTCATATCAAAAACAGCTAGTGTGGCTTTTTTTACAGAGATGGGTATAGTGTAACTAATAGTAGGTCTTTCGGTAAAAGGGTTAGGGGTATTATGGTTCTAAAAATTGCTTTTTCAACCATTTCACACAGAAAAAACTACATTCCACGCATTTTTATTTTGTAGAACTCAATGTTTTTAATAATTTGTTAAAAAAAGTATCATTGTGCGGTCAATAAAATTTACAATAACAATTTTTATAGTGTTTTTTTTTATAGAGAGTGAGGCGCAATTGACTACGCAGAGAAAATATATTACAGGAGCCTCTAGCGATTATAATAGCTTTAATACGTTGGATTTAAAAAATAATGGCACACTGCTGTTGACGCATACAAACCTAGATTTTACAGCAACTTCCCTTTTCTTACAAGACTCGAGTAAAGTAGGAACGGTGTGCATAAGATTAAATAACAACTTTGATACCCTATGGACTAAGATTATTCCATTTTTTTCAATTACAGACTGTATATTAAATTCTTCAAACGAAATTATAATCGTTGGTAATAAAATAACTCGATTGAATTCACCTTTTTATAAATCAGATTTTGAGATTTTAAAACTTGATTTGGATGGTAATATTTTATTGTCCAAAAATATTATTGGCTCAATCGTTAATGTAAATAATTCTAGTACTAATAATTTATTCCTTTCAAGTATTTTTGAGTATAAAAATAATTGCTATATCGCTTCACTTAATGGAAATTTTATTGGATTGAATGTTTTAAAAATCGATAATGATTTTAATATAATAATTCAAAAAAGTATAAATAATTTTCAAAATTTATTTTTTTTAAATAAATTATCAAAAAAAGGCAATGATGAGTTTATTATTTATCCAAAAAACATTTCAGAATTTATTTATAGTGTAGGTAATAGTATTGCAAATTTTTTGGTTTTAGATACAAACTTAAATGTTACTAAAAATATAAGTATTATTAATGGTGCAGATAGATTTTTTATAAAAGATATTATAGTATCAAACAATAGTCTATTTATTGGTGGGCAAATGTTTTCCAATAAACTTATTTCGAATCAGTTTGACACGCTAAGCTATCAACATCATTTTTTAACCAAAATTGATTTAAACTCACCACTTAGTAACTATTTTAAATTTAAAGCATTTAAATCCAATTACAACGCAAAAGGTTTACAAGATTTATCAAAATATTATTTATACCAAAATAAAATTTATTCTACTATTTATAGTTCTGGGTATTATGGAGGCTATTCTCTTACAATAAATGATAGTCTAAACAGAAGTTTTAGATTTAAGTTATTAAAATTTGATACTTCTTTAAATTTAGTATGGAACAAAAGGCTACATATTTATGGTACATCAGATACATCAAACTTTCAGAATTTTAATCCATCTTATAATGCTGGGCACTACTTAGTTAATGATAATCAAAATCTTGAATTCAAAAATAATTTTATCAATAATATAAATTATCAATCAAATAGTAGTGGTAATGGTTTTAATAATTTAATACAGGACCAACTTGGTTTTTCTGTAACCAAAATTGATACTTCGGGTAATAACAGCCTTTGTAATGCTACTAATGAAGATTTATTATTAAAGGTGGACAGTTTAAAGCTTCTCAATTTGCCAATCAGTAGTTCATCAGTTAGTAATTTACAAATAACCCAAAATACTCAAATAATTATAAATTCACCTTTAAGAAAAATAACCAATGTTTGTTTACCGTTAAAAAAAACTAAGTCTAAATTTTTTTGGACAGCTAATAATTCCAATGGTTTCCCAACAATTGTTTGTAAAGATGCAAAATTGAATATCTATGATAGAAGCTACAATGAACCAAAAACTTGGCATTGGATTTTTCCACCTCAAGCAAATGTTTCAGATGTAGATTCGTTTTATTTACCCAATGTACGCAGTATTTCATTTAACCAAGCAGGTATATATCCTGTTAGCCTTGTTACCGAAAACGATGCAGGCATAGACACTTCTACGCAATATATTACTGTTATCAATTTCATACCACAACCAAACTTAGGTAATGACACATTACTATGTGCGGGGGATACTTTAAAAATTATTTATCAAAACCCTGCAAATAGTTTACACTATTTTACAGGGCCTAATATCTACACCACTAGCGATACCTTAAAAATTACTGTAAGTGGGCAATATCAAATAGCTGCTTATACTGCTTGTGGTTATTTGTATGATACTATTATTGTAAATTTTGCATCAAAGCCCAAAGCTAACTTTGGTTTTTCCAATGCCTGCAACAACCTTACGGTAGCTTTTACTGACAGCAGCTTACTTAATTTTAACCCGAGCATTACCCACCAATATGCCGTAAAGCCTGCACTTGCGCCCATCACGGCATTTACAAATTATAGTACCCAACC
The DNA here is from genome assembly GCA_031430735.1 of Ferruginibacter sp. Taxonomy (GTDB): domain Bacteria; phylum Bacteroidota; class Bacteroidia; order Chitinophagales; family Chitinophagaceae; genus Ferruginibacter. The sequence goes on from JANPCB010000130.1 coordinate 34,795, forward strand.
CAACCATAGTTATACTTTTGGCAGCTACGATAGTTTTGATGTTCGGCTTATAATACGCAGCCCACTTAGCTGTGTACAGCAAGATACCATGGTAAAACGGATTGTACTCAAAGCAAAACCTACGCAAGGGTTTAACGCAACCAACGCCCCCGCAAATGGCGGGGCAGGTTGTGGTAGCCTGCAAGCAACCTTTGCAAGTACAGCTACCATAGCCGCAGGCAGCATTGCTGTGCAGGAGTATTATTTGGGTAATACACTTATAGGAAACGGTATTGGTTTTACATACACGTTTGCCAACTATGGTAGCTATGTGGTGAAGCAAGTGGTAAAAAGCAACTTTGGTTGTGTAAGCGATACGGCTTTTGTAACTGTATTAATAAAAGCAAAACCTACCGTAAATATTATTACAGTAAGAGACAGTGTATGCCTCAACAATCCATATACCCTTACCGCCAATGCCAACGTAGTAGGCAGTGCCATCAGTAATTATACTTGGCTTAGAAACGGCACGGTGTTACCCAACAATACCAATACCATAACTGATAACTTACCCACCGGTACCTACACTTACAAAGTAGTAGCCACCGCTGCCACTACCTGCGCAAGCGATACCGTTACCAAAATAATAACGGTGGTGAGTAAACCTACGGCTACGTTGAGTGCTACCAATATTTGTGGTAGCAAAGTTGTTGCTATAAGTACTTCGGGGTCGGTTATTAATGATAACATTACCGCCCACTTTATTAGTTATGGTGATGGTAATACGAGTATAGCAAACCCCAATAATACCACATACACTTATGCGAACTACGGCACGTACAACCTAAAATATGTAGCCAAAAGTAGCATAGGCTGTGCTAGCGATACTATACCGTTTACCTTAGTAGTGAAAGATAAACCTACGCTTAGCTTGTCTGTTGTTAGAGACAGTGTATGCCTGAGCAATCCATATACCCTTACCGCCAATGCCAACGTAGCTGCTAGTGCCATCAGCAATTATACCTGGCTTAGAAACGGTACGGTGTTGCCCAACAATGCCAATACAATTACCGATAACTTACCCACAGGTAGGTATACGTACAAAGTAGTTGCCACCGCTTTCAATACCTGCGTAAGCGATACCGCTACCAAGATAATAACGGTGGTGAGTAAGCCTGGCGCTACTTTAAATGCTACCAATATTTGCGGTAGCAAAGTAATGAGTATAAGTACTTCGGGTTCGGTTATAAATGATAACATTACCGCCCACTTTATAAGCTATGGAGATGGTAATACGAGTATAGCAAACCCCAATAATACCACATACACTTATGCGAACTATGGAACCTACAACTTAAAATATGTAGCCAAAAGTAGCATAGGCTGTGCTAGTGATACTATACCGTTTACCATAGTGGTGAAAGATAAACCTACACTAAGTATAGCTTACAATCCCACAAATGGCGGGAGTTGTAATAATAAAAATTTTACACTTACAGCTACTGCGGCTGTAAGTGCGAGTACTATTACAAACTATACTTGGTTCAAAGATGGAGCTATATTGCCTTCTGCAACCAACGTTTTGATACAAAATAATGTAGCAGGCACGTACGTTTATAAAGTAGTAGCTACCGCAAACACAGGCTGTGTAAGCGATACCGCTTTTCAAAGTGTAACAGTAGAGCAATTTCCTACAACCATTTTTACTGCTGCAAATGGCTGTGTGGGTAAAAATATCCTTATAACAAACACAAGCATAAACCCCACCACTACGGGTGGGGCAGGCAATACAGGCATATTATTGTACACATGGGCTACAAGCGATGGGCAAACCAGCACTTCAATTATACCTAATTTTAGCTTTGCTACAAGCGGTACAAAAACCATACAACTTAAAACTAATACCCAAAATAATTGTGCAGATAGTATTTCAAAAACAATAACGATAGACGACTTTCCCACTGCCAATTTTACTATTACAGAAGCCTGCTTGGGTAAGAAAATAAATATCGTAAATAGTTCTACTCCAGTATCAGATTACAGTTGGCAAAGTAGCAATGGGCAATTAAGCAATGCTGTTGTTCCAGATTTTATTTTTAATAGTGTAGGTAATTACAATATTAAACTAACTGTAACTACTGCAAATAATTGTACAAGCGATGTCGAGAAAAACTTCAGCATACAAGCTGTACAACTATTTACCAAGCCAGCAATAGATACAAATGGGGTGGTAAATCAACCAATGCAATTAAGTATAACTGGAGCTACAAATTATTTATGGTCGCCAAATAGCAATTTGCAGTTGGCAATTGGCAATAGTGTAATATTTAGCACGGCTACCGCCGGTATTTATCCATTGCAAATAGAAGGAACAACTGCACAAGGATGCAAGGGTATAGCAAACATAAAAGTAAACGTATTTGCTGCCAATAATTATGTGTGGATACCCAATGCCTTTACACCGAATGGCGATAACCTGAACGATAGGCTACGCATTACTTGCAGCGGTCTACAATCGCTGACCAATTTTATTATTTACAACCGCTATGGCGAAGCGGTGTACACACAAAATACCTGCAATGCAAAAGGCTGGGATGGTACTTTTAAAGGCATTTTACAACCCATAGGTGCGTTTGTGTATTATTGGACTGGGGTGGATTTTAGAGGAAAGGCGGTGAGTGGAAAGGGAACGGTGATGCTGGTGAGGTAAATAGTTGTAACATATTTCACTTTAAAGCTATTGCCTTGGCAGCCGCTTTCCTTGCAGGAAACCAAGAGGCAAAAAAAGCAATACCAAGTGCGGTGCATGCAACCAAAAGAAAGTCTGTGGCAATCATTTTTACGGGGAAATAATCTATTAAAAAAGTACCGCCAACAATTTTTATTAAATGAAATTTTATTTGTAGCAAGCATATAATTAATGCCAATGCGATGCCGCAGAAAGCACCCACAAAGCCAAGTAATAAGCCCTCTGCTAAAAATATTTTTTGAATACCCATTTTAGTGGTACCCATACTTCTGAGTATGCTAATGTCTTTTTGCTTTTCTAGCACAAGCATGGTGAGCACGCTTATGATTGTAAAAGATGCAATGATGATAATGAGTGTAAGTACGGCATATACCACCCATTTTTCCATGCGCATGGTGTTGTACAAATTGGCATTTTGTTCGTACCGGCTTTGCACTTTTATTGTTGCACCTAATAATTTTTGTAGGGTATTTTTTGCAAAATCAATGTCGGTATTTGGTAGCAGTTTCATTTCTACAGCGCTGTATTCATTATCAGCAAGTCCCATTTGTTGTTTTACAAAACCTATATTGGTAATGGCAAATTTTTCGTCTATATCTTGTTGTATAGAAAAAACGCCCGCAGCAGTTACAATACCCTCGCTAATGGCTTCTTCGGCATTTGTATTGATTGTTTTTCTGGGAAGTATGATGGTTACATTAGAAGCTGGCAAAGCATCGCTTACGTTTATGAAAGCAGCATTTTGTACACCAGATCCTACTACAATTTTTGGTGTGTCTACAGTGCCTATTTCAAATTTACCATCGCTCATTTTGGTTGCTACACCGCTTATTTGTTGGTAATTGTCGTCTACTCCTTTTAATGACACTACTTTTTGCGATTCCTCATTTTTCAATAAGGCATTTTCTTCTGCTAGCATAGAAACACCTGCAACAAATGGTTGTTTTTTTACCTCATTAATTTGAGCCGGCGTCAAAAAAAATGTTTTTCCTTCGGTAGCAGTAACCCGTATGTCGTTGTAAAAAGATGAGTAAAGCGATTTTACCAAGCCCTCAAATCCATTAAAGACACTTAAAACAATTATCTGTGCACAAGTTACAATTGCAATAATGGTAACACTCAGCCATGCAATGATGTTAATGGCATTTGCAGATTTTTTTGCCCTAAAATATCGCCATGCAAATATGAGGTACAATAGTTGTGGGTTGAAAGTGGTTGAATATTGTTGAAAAGGTTGAAATTTATTACAATCAATCTTCTTTCGGTTCACCAGAATTTTCGTTTGTCTTTGCAGAAGAAGCAAGAGGGGTATTCTTTATCTCTTTAAAAAGCACTTCCATTTTATCTACATAATCCAAGGTATCGTCTATATAAAAAGTAAGCTGGGGCATACTGCGTAACTGGTGTCTTACTCTGGCAGTAAGTTCTTTTTTTATTTCCCAAGCCTTTTCTTGTATGATATTAAGCGTTGCTACAGGGTCATTTACCTGAAAAAAACTAAGGTAAATCCTTGCATCAAAAAGATCGGGTGTAATTTTTACTGATGCTATAGAAACCATGCCTCCATTGATCATGGACAAGCCCAAACGTTGAAAAATTTCGTTTAAATCTTTTTCAATAACTGCTGCCACCTGCTTTTGTCTTTTACCTTCCAACATATTTTTAAGCTTTTTATACCTGCAAAATTAGTTACTTTGCGGTTTCCCGAACATTATTTATACAATGAGAAAATATTCGCTAATTTTTGCATACTTAAAAGATTACAAACTTTCCTTGGTTTCGTATGTTATTTGTACAATACTTTCCATTTTATTTGGTGTAGCATCACTTTTTATGATGTTTCCTTTTTTAGAAGTACTGTTTTTAGGGAAACAAAAAGAGTCTACCCTTACAACAGCTATAAATCCTTCTTTTTTTGGTGAGTTGAAACAAAGTGTTACCATTTGGGTAACCAATGGTAAACCTTTAGAGATTCTTACTACCGTTTGTTTATTGATTATAACCTGTATTGTACTCAAAAATATATTTTTATACTTGGCCAATCGTTCGTTAATGCCAGTAAAAAATAAGGTCTCTACTCGTTTTCGTATAGATATTTTTAACAAAGTACTTAGTTTGCCTATTGGATATTTTACAGAGCAACGCAAAGGAGATTTGATGCAGCGTATGACAGGCGATGTAGGGCAGGTAGAAGGTTCAGTATTGGGGGCTTTGGAAGGTTGGGTAAAAGATCCTTTATCTATCATCATAAACTTAACGGTACTTTTTACGATAAATGCAAAGCTTACCCTCATTATCTTGTTTTTTATTCCAGTGATGGGGTTTCTCATTGGTAGAGTTGGTCGTTCGCTCAAAAAGCCATCGGGTGTTGTAGCGCAAAAAAGTGGAGAGTCTATTTCAATATTGGATGAAACATTGGGTGGGCTTCGGGTAATAAAAGCATTTAACGTAGAAAAAGCCATTCGCAAAAAGTTTTCGGATAACAGTTATGCCCTATTAAAAATAAACAATAAAATAGGCTATAGGCAAAGTTTGGCAAGCCCTATGAGCGAAGTACTTGGCGTAACCATGTTTACTTTTATACTTTGGTGGGGCGGTAGACAAATTTTTACGGAAGGTAATTCTTATATGACTGGTTCTGTCTTTTTAGGTTATATGGCTATGTTTTTTGGCATTATAGATCCAGCCAAAAGTATATCAGGTGCTTTTAGTAATTTACAAAGAGGCACCGCTGCAATAGAAAGAATACAAGAAGTTTTAAGGGCACCTGTAACCGTAAACGAAAATCTCAACGGCATCTCAATAACCAAGTTCACACAAAGCATCGAATTTAAAAACGTAAGCTTTTATTATGATGATGTTGCCATATTAAAAAATATCAGTTTTAAAGTAGAAAAAGGAAAAACCGTTGCACTTGTGGGTAGCAGTGGTGCAGGTAAATCTACCTTAGCCGATTTAATACCTCGCTTTCATGATGCAAGTGGGGGAGAAATTTTGGTAGATGGCGTAAACATAAAAGACTACTCCTTGTTTTCGTTGCGTAGCCTCATGAGTATAGTAACCCAAGAGCCTATTTTGTTTAATGATACGATAGCAAACAACATTGCGCTAGGGATGGAAAATTGCAATAGAGAAGAGATTGTACATGCAGCAAAAATTGCCAACGCTCATATGTTTATTGAGAAAAAAGAACAAGGTTATGATACCAATATTGGCGACAGAGGCAGTAAACTAAGCGGTGGCGAAAGGCAACGCCTTACCATTGCTAGAGCCGTTTTGAAAAATCCTCCTATTCTTATCTTAGATGAAGCTACATCATCCCTTGATACCGAGAGCGAACGTCTGGTGCAAGATGCTATCAATAATTTAATGGAAAACAGAACATCTGTAGTAATAGCGCATAGACTTAGCACCATCAAACATGCCGATGAAATATTGGTTTTGAAGAAAGGCGAAATTGTAGAGCGTGGCACACACAATGGCTTGATTGGGCAAGACGGATTTTACAAAAGGTTGGTGGATATGCAGGAGGTGAAGTAGGGGTGATTAATTTCCACTTTGAATTTATTCATTTAAATTTAGTGTAATTATAAATTCATACATTCAGCAAATCAATGACCAAAACTATAGCCCCCATATTGTTTTGTTTTACACTCATGCTCACATGTAATGTACATGCACAGCAGCCCGCATACACCTACTACAGCATACGGGAAGGATTACCATCCAACGATATTTACAATTGTGTAGAAGATAAAAAAGGCTTTTTGTGGATAGCTACCGAAAATGGCGTATCTAAATTTGATGGAAAAAATTTTAAAAATTATTCTACCGTCCAAGGCCTGCCAGATAATGATGTACTTACGGTGGAGCTTGATAGTGCAGGAGTAATTTGGGTAATGCCTTTTCAACGAAACCCTGCTTATTACGATGAAAAGAAAGATAGGTTTATAAATAGTACCATAGATAAAGAGTTAAGTAAAGTAGATTTTGGAAATGTAAATACGTTTAATGCCCTTACTGGTGGGGGTATGGGTTTTTGTAATAACAAAGGACAAGTTTTTATTTACAAAAATAAAAAATGTACTGTTATTAATTTACTTCTAAGGGTAAAATCTATTTCGGCTTCACGTATTATTGATTTAAAAGACAATCATTATTTGTTTGTTTCCAACGATTCGTTGAGGGTGTTTTTTGATGGGAAATTTATAAAGCAAACAGCACTCAATAGGATGGCAAAGCAAACGGCATTTGTAAACAATAATTTGTATATAGCTGATTCTGCTACGCTTGTAAAAATAGAAATCTTACCCGACGGTGCTATCGGAAAAATTGTAGAAAGTAAACTCCCTTTTGTTATACGGGCTTTAAATTTTACAAGAAAACAAATTGCTATTTCTTCTAGTAATGGCAATGTTTATTTTGCGGATACAGCCACACTTTCTTTTAGCCAACAAGCTTTTTCTTTTAATAGTTTTCCACGACATGTAACGGAAGATAATGCTAGAAATACTTGGATATGTACCAAGGAAAGTGGAATAGTAAGGTACCAGCAGAAAGGGATATTAACTGTAAGTAACGAAGCTTTTCTACGAAATTTTAATACCCTTTCTTTTTTGAACGATAAGATAGCAGTGGGCACCAACGATGGACAAATATTTTTATACAACGGGCCTTATAATCATAAAGCTATATCATTAAATGATGATAAGAGTTATGTGAGCTGGGTAAGGAAAACGAAGCCAACAAAAAACGGATTGGTTATAGGCTCAGAGGGAGGACTTTTCTTATTGAAAAATAATTTAGAAAAAATAGCTTTGTTTGATGTAAAAAGAAATATCGCTAGTAAAGATTTTATAATTGTAAACGATACCATCCTTTATGCTGGAAACAGTGCTTTGGTGAGTAGAATAAATTTAAACAATTTAAAACTTACACATAGCTTGAGGTTACGTGTTACAGCACTAGAAGCTATAACTGATGAGCATATTTATGTAGGATCTAATACGGGGTTGTATAAATGGCAATCACACGAAACATTAAAAAATTTCGGGTTAAAAAATCCTTTACTCTCCACCAGAGTAAGCTCCCTTGAATATAACAACTCGGATAATATTTTATGGGTTGGGCTAGCTACTGATTCTTTGGTGGCTTTCCAAAACGATAAGATTGTAGCTGTAATTCCGTTGGGAGCAAAATTACCGGGCAATATTGCTAGAACTTTATATAGTTCAAAAAAGGGTATAGTATGGGTGGGAACCAATTTATCGCTTGGAAGAATTGAATATAAAATGGAGGGTGAAAAGCTGGTTTATAAAATAGCTGTTTTTACAACCGCAGATGGTATAGCTGGTAAACAAATTAATGATATTGATGAAAGGAACGATACGATTTATGTAGCTACTACAAGCGGCATCAGTATCATTCCATCTACACTTAATTTTGCGGTACCCAATATCCCTGTTTTTATTACAAGTATAAAAATAGACAATGTAGATACTGTTTTAAGCAATGAATATATGTTGGATTATGAGCAACAAAATATAACCCTATCATTTGCCACAGCAGATCTTGGCTCTACAACAGAAAGGATTTATGAATACAGAATAAATAACGGCGATTGGAATACCACTCAAATAGAAAAAATAGAATTATACCAATTGGGCTTTGGCACATATAAAGTTCAAATTAGGGCAATAAACCGGGACGGTTTGCCATCCAGCAAAGTGGAGGTCATAACTTTTAAAATAAAAACCCCTTTAAGGAAAAATCCTTGGTTTTGGGCACTGGTAGGATTGGTATTAGGAGGAATAATTTTCTATTTTACGCAAAAAACAAACAAGATAAAAAGAGAACGCAGTGTCCAAAAACTGCTAGTAGAAAAAAAACTTTCGGAACTCGAATTGAGGGCATTGAAAGCACAGATAAACCCACACTTTGTTTTTAATTGCCTCAACTCTATTAAATTTCTTAACCATCAAAAACGATTTACTGAAACAGATATTTATCTAGATAAATTTTCGTACCTCCTTCGTAAAACGTTGGATTTTTCGGGATTGCAAAAAATAGCTTTGGCAGAAGAACTGGCGTATAGTAAAAATTATTTGGAATTGGAAAAACTACGACTAGGAGAAAAATTAAATTACGAAATAATAGTTGATAAGGAAGTAGACGCTACAGTGGTATTGGTTCCCCCTATGCTTTTTCAACCATATTTGGAAAATGCAATAAAGCATGGTATTCGACATTTGACAGGAGTGGATGGCAAAGTTTCAATAGAAATAAAGCAAATTGAAGATAGTATTTTATGTATTATTAGTGATAATGGAGTAGGAATTGAAAATGCAAGGTTATTGAACGCAAAAGACAACCCCAATCACCACTCGCTAGGTACCACATTACAACAACGCAGAGCAGATTTATACGATGTAGCAGTGAGCACTGCTTATGGCGAAAATGGAATTGGAACAAAAATAACACTTACTTTACAAAATGAACATTGCATATGAGTAATCAAAAAAATGTAAAAACAATTTTGGTAGATGACGAGTTGAATAATTTAAATTTTTTGCAGGCATTAATAAAAGAAAATTGTTCATCGTTAGAGATCATAGAAACAGCCAGTAATGCCAATGATGGATTGCTTATGATACAAGAGTTGCAGCCGCAATTGGTTTTTATGGATATTGATATGCCAGGTATGACAGGTTTTGAAGTATTAAAAAAAGTAGAACCGCTTAGCTTTGAAGTTATTTTTGTGACAGCGTACAATCAATATGCTATGGATGCTTTTGAGTTTAATGCAGTGGCCTATATTACAAAACCTATTGTTACAGAAAAACTAGTAGCCGCAGTTGAAAAAGCTTGCATTCGTATTGAAGAGAAAAAATACACCCAGCATATTTTTTCGTTGTTGGAAAATGTTCAACAAAAGAATAGTTCAGATAAAATTGCCTTGCCAACAATGCAAGGTTTACAATTTGTAAAACTTGCCCAAATTTGTTATGCCGAAAGTAGTGGCAATTATACAAATTTCCATTTGATAGATAATACAAAAATTATGGTAAGCCGCCAATTGGGCGAATATGAAAAATTGCTACCCACAGACATGTTTGTGCGCATTCACGATAAACACATTATAAACCTTACTTGTATTCAAGAGTATATAAAAGGCAGCGGTGGTGAGGTTGTGTTAGAAAATGGCGCACGAATTACCGTAGCCGCAAGGCGAAAAGACGAGTTGCTCAGTAGGTTTGAAAAATGGTTGAGAAAAGCTCCTACTCAAACCCCTCCGCAGGAAGGCCTTAAGCGGAAATGATAACGAAGTATTTATCCAAACTATTTTTCTTTATTACATTTTTAATTGCCCATCATCTTGATGTATCTTCCATCTTGAGTCTATCATCTAACATCTAACTTCTATAATCTAGCATCTAACATCTAACATCTAACATCTCATATCTCATATCTCATATCTCACATCTCATATCTCTTTACGCTTATACAAAATCTCCCTACGCTTATACATTCCTACTTTTCTAGTAGTATTTTCTTTTTCATCTTTATGTTGAGAAATGAAATATCAAAACTACATACTCACATTTATCTTATCTAACTGCTTATTTTTAAGCGAATGCGCTTATACACAACAACCACTTAATCAAATAAATATTTCTAGCTTTTCCGTAAAAAATAAATTGCCAGCCGATGTAAGTACTTGGGGAAATATACCTGCAAGTATAGTGTTGGTGGCACAAAAATTACCACAAGCACAATTGAAGGACGTAAAATTGGTTTTGCAAATTAAACAAGCAGGAACGAAATTTTGTGGTAATACAGCACAAGCAACTGCCACAATGGATGTTTTTGATGTAAGAAATTTTTCAGCTAATGAATTGCTGGGTATGCTTTCTCAATGCCCAAGGCTTACTACCAATATGTATACTTTGTGTGTGCAATTTTTTAATATAGATAACTATCCCATTAGCAGAGAATTTTGTAGAGAATTTATGGTGGGAGATGCAGTACAATCTTATAGTGCGCCTCAAAATAGTGCGCCTTCTAATGAGAAAAAGTTTGATGAAGCGACGCTAAAAGCTCCACTAACATTTAGGTGGATACCTGTATTACCAAAACCCAAAGACCCCGTAATGTATAAGCTGCGTGTATGGCAGCTTATACAGGGGCAAACGGGTGTTCAGGCTATGAAAACAAATGCGCCTATTGTAGAAAAAGAAGTAACAAATATTAACCAAGCTATTGTGACAAACCTGATTGCCGAGCCATGTAAACCTCCATACCTGTTTGATTTTGTATGGAATGTGCAAGCATTGGATAAAGAAGGAAAGCCTATAGGAAGAAACATGGGTACAAGCGAATTGTATTCGTTCAAAATAAAAAGTTTATCACTATAAAACGAATGCCTATACAAAATAGTTACTTTAAAACCGCTATGCTAAAACAAACAATAAATTTTTAATAAATAATTAAATCTACTGCCATGAATCAATTTAAAAAACTTTTACTCTTACTAATGTGCTTTGCATCTTTTACTGCAAAGGCACAGCCGGGAAGCGCACAAATAAGTATTTTAAACTTTACTGTAAAACAAAAATTACCTGCAGATGTAAGTACTTGGAACAGCGTACCAGCAAGCGTTTTGTTGGTAGCAAAGTACATGGGGCAAGGTAATATTGTAGGTTCAAAATTGGTATTGCAAATAAAAAAGGGAAGTGCTCAGGTATGTGGAAACGATATGCAATCGGCTACTTTTTTAGAGGCTTTTCAAACCAGAAATTTTAACGCCAACGAACTAACTGGCGTTCTAACGAATTGTCCTATACTTAGCCCAGGTAGCTATACCTTATGTGTCCAATTTTTTGGAGAAGATAGAAAAGAAAAAAGTGCAGAAGTATGCAGGCCATTTACGGTAGAAGATGAAGTGCAAGTACTAGAATCATTCAATCCGCCACAAAATATTAATCCTAGTAATGGAAAAATATTTAAGCCAGAAGAATTAAAAGGGCCAATAACTTTTAGGTGGACACCAATCGTACCTAGACCTAAAGAGTCGGTAACTTACCGCCTAAAAGTTTGGCAATTGATGCAAGGACAAAACGCTACACAAGCTATGCGTACCAATCCACCTATTGTAACAAAAGATGTAGATAATATTACACAAGCAGTAGTTGCAAATATTTATACTGGTCCTTGCAGACCACCATATTTGTGCGACTATGTGTGGAATGTACAAGCATTAGATAGAGAAGGGAAGCCAATTGGTTCGAATGATTGTAATAGTGAATTGTGGAGTTTTAAAGTTCAAAATAATATTGATATACAGATAGATAGTTTAAAAGTAGGTTGTTGTATAAATGGCAAACAATCTATTTATTTGAAAATAAAAAACAACCTGGGTACAAGTGTAAACATTGTAGCCGTTAAATACAAAGTAAATGGGGTAGGTGCGTCTATTAATCTTATACCCATTGCACCTCCACTTACACAATTAGTGGCAGGTAATGGTACGGTAGTTTTTACATCTTCTATAAATTGTATTGATGCAGCAAATTTTTTAAAGTTTTTGGTAGATGCAGAAGATGTGGCTGATCCAGATAATAAAGAAACTGAGGTAAAAAGCGATACCCTTACATGCAGATGTGACGCTTGCGATGAAAAGAATTTCTCGCTTACAGCGCCCACACCATCGCAAATAAATTTTGCAAATAATATTTTATCGTTTTCACAACCGCTCACAATAGGTTCAGTAAAACCGGTAAAAAGCATAAAAGCGGAGCTGGTTTATTTTGAAATGATACCAGAGAATGATTATTGTATCCCTTGTAACAAAGATGCCGCTACTTATGGTCATTTTACAAACGGTACGAATAGTATGGAATGGAATACAGTTAACAGCCCTCAGAATTTTAATATTACTACACCACAAATGACGCCTTGCTGTAGTGCCATATTTAAATGGTGCATCCGATACAAAATAGAATTTAAAGATTGTACTACTTGTAACAAATTGGTTTGTTATGAAAAGAGGAAGGAAGGGTGTGATAAAGTACTAGATCATAAATAAATAAAACTTTAACTGTAAAACTATTGTGATGAAAAAATTAATAATTCTTATACTACTATTTATATCTTACAACGTAAGTATAAATGCACAAGTAGCCTCGGCTTGTTGCCCAGAGTTTGTTTTGAAATTTAAAAGAGATGCAGACTGTTTAAAAAACGGGCCTTGTTCATCTGCCAATGGCGAAAGCAACTTTACAGCGAGTATGTGCAAATACAGCACCAATACTTTTTTAGTAACACCCAATATACTTGGATATAGTTATGCTTGGACAGTTACCGGAGGCACCTTTACCCCATCTGGTTTAACAACAGCTACAACCAACCCTGCTACCATAACATGGGGAGGTAATGGCAGCGGAACCATAACGGTAACTATTACAAGCGCCGACGGTAAATGCGTAAAAACAATCAAAGAAAATATTTGTTTAAGAGATGCCCCAAAAGCACTATTTACTTTTACACCTAACAATGCTTGTGCAGGTACATTAATAAATTTTTCCAATGCTTCTACTGGCGGAGTAGCAGTGTCTTGGAATTTTGGGGATGGAGCCACTGCGGGTAATGTAAACAATCCGACACATATTTATGCTGCCGCTGGCACCTACAATGTAACCATTACGGTTTACAGCGACACAATTCCATGTTTCCCAGGCACACCGGGTCCTGTAGGAGGTCTTACTCGAGCTTGTTGTGGTTGTATTTCTACTTATACATTTCCGGTTACGGTTATTGCAGGAATTCCATTGTCTATTATTCCGAAAGAATGTGTCAACCAATGTTTATGTCCTGGGGATACCGCTGAGTATTGCGCAACAAAAATTTGTGCCCCATATAATTGGACAGTAACAGGTGGTACCATAATTTCTGGTGCAGGTACATCTTGCATAAAAGTAAAATGGACTGGCCCTTACCCAACATCTATACAATTGGTTCAAACAGGTTGTGGCAATCCTTGTAACGATACTTCAAGATTAAACGTTCCTGTTTTAGTTTCGGGTATTCCTATTATGCCAAATACTACTACTGTTTGTCAAAATAGTTTTCAAACATACTCATTGCCTGCAATGCCTGGTGCATTCTATAATTGGAGTGTTACTGGTGGAACTATTATTGGTGTAAATCAAAACACGCCAAGCATAACTGTTAATTGGGGAATTGGTACAAGTGGAACTGTAAATTGTACCTATAATAATCCGTTAAAACCTGGTTGCGATGGTAGTACTTCTTTAACCGTTGCTATTAAACCTGTTTTAAAAATAAATGGCCCAACACAAACTTGCGAAGGCTGTGGTATTACTTTATTTACAGGAAGTTTACCAGTAACATGGACTGGTCCAGCAGGTGTAACTTTTTCACCAATTACAGGGCCCTTTACCTTAGTAAATTTTCCAGTAACAGGAGTTTTATCTACCTATACCATTACGGCAACATCTACTGCTTTTTGTAATTCGCCACAAACGCATACAGTGGTGGTTGCACCAAAACCAGTTTTAACAATAACACCATCAACCATACAAACTTGCCCTGGTACACCTATAAAATTTGTAGCAACATCAACAGTTACTACAGGTAACATAAATTGGGTCTTACCTCCAGGAGCTACCATGGTTGCCAACACAGGTAATCAATTAGATACTGCAGTAATTCAATTTACTACATTACCAGCTACCGTAACAGCCGAGCAACTTTGTGCATTTAATTTAACTTGCTCAAAAGGGACAGCAAGTGCAACGGTTACACTCCCACCCGTTCCAACAATTACACCATCCATATCCAATCCTTGTATTGATCAAACAGTAAATTATGTTGTGTCCAATGCGGTGCCGGGTGTTGTTTATACCTGGACCATTTCGAGTACATTGGGTACCATCACTTCGGGGCAAGGTACTTCTAGTGTGTTTATTTTATGGCATGGTGGCTCACCAAATACGGCTACTTTAACGGTTAGTAATTGCGCAGGCCCATCTTTACCTGTAAATGTAACAGTGACCATACCGCTGTTTCCAACAATTTCTGTTAGCGGTACTTGTATCAAAACGGGGATAACATTGACATCAAGCACAGGTGGCCCTTATTTATGGAGTACGGGTGCTACTACTCAAAGTATTACAGTGTTTACGCCTGGGCAATACTGTGTAACCATTAACCCTGGTGCACTGGGTAGTTGTGAGCAAAAAAAGTGTATTACTATACCACCTAATCCTTATTGGGTAAAAATTATTCCACCATGTAGTGTGGCATCTTGCAACCCTAATTCATTAAGCGTTTTACTTACTGCTGCTACTAATATTGGTGCTCCAACAGGTTGCCAATGGATGTTTGACGCTGCAGGCGGCCCAGTTGTATTTATACCAATTCCAGGCCCAGGTACATCTTGTGTAAATTATACAGCAACATTATTAGGTTCGTACTATTTAATAATGACGGATGCTAACGGCTGCAAAGACACATCTAACATAATAAGAATACCGCAAGACATAAATATTTGTTGTGCTACACCAGCTTGTAATGCATTAAGTGGAGTTAATTTTAATTTTACCTATAGTGGTTGTAAGCCTACAGCTTTTACAGGTACTCCTTTGGTTTTACCAAGTGGATGGACGATAGGCACACTACAACCAACCATTTGTTATGGCGATGGAACAAGCGATAATTTTGTAAGTTTAAATACCACACACCAATACGCAGTAGCCGGATTGTACACAGCTTGTGTTGTACAAAAAGTTGTAAAAATTAGCACCAATGATACCTGTTGTATTACCACATGCAAGCAAGTAATTGTGCCGGTAGTTACCAATATTGTTGCATCATACAATTGTAATACGGGTAAATTAACCATACAAGATAATTCTACATTTTATCCAAACCCTACAGGTGCAATTATCTCATGGTCGTATAGTGGGCCTTTCTCTGGCAGTTTTGTAAATGTAGCCAATCAAACACAAATAATTACACCAACTGCATCGGGTAATTACACAGTAACACTTACGGTTACATTAGCTGGTTGTACATCAACTGCTACATTCCCTGTAACTGTTGTTTTACCAAATTGTAGCATTACTGCTACACTAAACCCAAGTTGCGACGGAGTTCCAGTAAATTTTTCTACAACCGCAGGTTTAGTATTGCACAACTGGCAGTTTGGAGATGGTAAGTTTTCCTATGCTCCTACCCCTCAACATACATACGCCGGGCCTGGCGCATATAATGTAATTTTAACAGCTAGCACGCCCGATGGCTGCCTAGTAACTTGTTCTACTACTGTTGTAATTCAGCCAAAACCAATAGTAACACTTACACCAAAAATTTCTACTGTTTGCCCAAATACACCCGTTACATTAATAGTTAACATGAATTTGAATGGCAATACCATGTGCACATCATACAACTTACAATGGTACAACAATGGTGTAGCCTATGGAGCGCCTGTTTTGGTGAGTTCGTTTCCCGTAAATTTATCTGTAAACACTTATGGGAATTATTATGCCGTATTAACAGGCAGTAATGCAGGATGCAATTGTGTAATTACTACAGACACAGCATTGGTAAAATGGTATCCAAAACCTATTGCAAAAATAAAAGGTAACTCTTCTTTATGTTTAGTGAGTGGTACAGGTACCTTGGCATTGTCTAATACAATAGGTACCTATACTACCTATAATTGGTCTAGTAGCAATCCGGGCAATATAACATTTAGCCCATTAAATGTGCCGGCCACAACGGCAACAATAACAATAGCCGGAGGCCCATTCCAAATATATTTAGAGGTAATAGATGCAAATGGTTGTAAGGCGTACGATACGTTGTGTATTTATGTAAACAACAGTCCAACAGCATTTATAAATCCACCAGGAGGAACCTTATGTGCCGGTAATATATATGCGCTAACAGCCACTCCTATACCTTTAACGGCTCCACCAGCAGGGTATAATTATTTGTGGAATAACAATGCCACTTCGCAAACCATTAATGCATCGGTTGCAGGAGTTTACTATGCCTTTGTTACAGATCTAAATACTGGCTGTGCTACAGTTACAAATGCAATAACAATAAACGAAATGCCAGATCTAAGTTTGTTCCCAAGTTGTTGTGATACTATTTGTAGCGATGCACTAATAAATATAGCTGTTCCTTTACCGTTAGCACCTGGCGAGAATATATGCACAAAGTACACGATTGTTTGGTTGGATAATAATGTGCCTATTAGCCCACAACCTAGCCCATGCAATATTTTAAATACGGCTAATCTTGTACCATTGTTGGGTATGCACAACTTATCCATCGTCGTTACTTTAAATGGATGTACTGATACGAGCAACGTATTTAACTTATACATCAAAGATTGTAGTTGCGATTGTAAAGAAAGCCATTGGGGTGATGTAATCTTAACGCAAGGGGAGAATTTGCCTGTTGCAAAAAACAACAATGCCAATGTGCCGGTAGGATTAAAACTTGAGTGTAAAAACCAAACGCCTTATGTATTGGAATGCAACAAGCCCTTCACCATTAATGCAAATTACATTTGTAAAGACACAGCTTGTCCAAGCAAAGTAACTTATATATTAACACCACCAGTTGGTTTACCAATAGCGGGCAATGTGGCATTTACTTATACCCCTACGCTAAGCGGTACGTATACTTTGATGTTGTATGGATGGTGCAATAATATTAAATGTGATAGTTGCTTAATAACCTTTATTGTAAAATGCGACAGTATTCCTACCGATTGCTGCAAAGGAAGTTCTTGGAAAGAAGCGCCTTACTATTACTTTGCTGGGCCAGCAGATCCTAAGCCAAAAAAAATAGATTGTAATAAAGAAAAAACTATTTTAATAAATGGCGAAGATTGTAAAAAGCCATTGGTAGTTGGCGCCAACATACTATGCCCTACAGCAGATTGTACCAGTGCAGATTCTGTATTTGTGTACAACAATTTAAACAATATAGTATTAAGCGGTCCTGCACCATTATCCATTATTGGTTTACCAAACGGCAGTTATACAGTTGTGATAAATGGATATTGTGGCGGCAAACTTTGCTTAACCTGCAAATTCTTTATTAAAGTAGATTGTGAAAAGCCTTGCTGTCCTTATGTGATAACCGTTAAGCCAAAAGACCCTACCTATGTTGCAGGCACTGGTTCTACTATTGCAAGCAATAATTATACGATTACCATACCTGCTACTGCAAATATTACAGAAGTAAGGGCCAATGTTGTAAGCTATACCATTGATGATGATTTTAAAGGCGATTGTATGAAGTGTGTAAACTTACCATTTACTTGGGCAAGTACTTCTACCGCTACAAATATTGCTACTGCTCCGCCAAAAATAACCATGTATGGGGGTACAAGCGTTCCATCCTTTAATGGCAGTGGTGCTGGGGCATACCAAAACCCTAGGGAAATAATATGGAACAATGGTACAAACTTAAACAGTCCTAATATTACAAACATTGGCATGAGCTTTATATTGCCTCCTACACCAGCCATCGATTGCTGTAAACTAAAAGGGATAATTTGTGTGAAGTTTACGTTTAGAGATGATAAATGTAATGAATGTGAAGTGATAGGGTGTTTTGATTTTGTGATAAAGAAATAATAAAAAAAGGCGGCTACCTTAGGTATTGGTAGCCGCCTTTTATTTTTGAATACTTTTTTAACATAGATGTATTTCCTAAAAAAAAGCCTTTTAGTAATATACATAACCGAAATTTTTGTACGAAATATTTAAGGATGGGATCACTTATACAGCTAATGCCCACCCATATACAATTGCTCTTTTTATACAAAATCGATATATCCTATTTACATTACCACTTAACTAACCACTATGAAACCAATTTTTATCATCTTCTTTTCACTAGCTTTTTTAAAGAGCTATGCACAAAAGAAAAACCCAATTTCCGTTAGGGGCACAGCGGGTATTACCTACGAAGGCTATGGACTAAACCGCAATCCCGCTGGTTTTACGGGTTATACGCCACGCCGCCCATGGAACCAGGTACGGTTTAATTTTATGCCTACGGTAAAGTTTAGTAAAGATTTTTCATTGCCTATCAATTTTAATTTTGCAGCATTTCCTACCAATTTTGCTGGGCCTTATGCTGGCATAAAAAAACAAAATATCGGACAGTTTCTTACAAACCCCATGAACAATTTTGGATTGAACCCTACGTACAAATGGGCAGAGTTTCAGTTGGGTACACAGTATCTAAAATATTCTGATTTGTCTACTGGGGATATTGGCATTTTTGGTGCTGGGTTTTCATTAAAGCCAGGCGATTATAGGATTAAATTTTTTGCCGGAAATTCTCAATCAGGTATAAATTATTCGTTAACACCACTACCAGGTGTACAAGGTGCATACAAACGTTCGCATTATATGTTTAGCGTAGGCAAAGAAAAAGAAAACAATTATTTGGTAGCTTTTAATTTTGCTAAAGGAAAAGATATTCTTGGTTCTGTAACTACGCCGCCTTTATCACCTATAAATCCACAAGAAGGATTTACGATAAGTATGCAAGTAAACAAAGATTTTAAAAAAGGATGGTATATAAAATCTGAGGGGTCAAATGCTATTTTTACTTCCAACGAAAATGATACATTAAACCCAGCTATGAAGGGATTTAAGCCATTTATTGAAGCAAAAAGTTCTACCGTTTCTGACTATGCCGCACAACTTTCTTTTGGAAAAAAATCTACCAACTTCGATATAGGGCTTGGAGGAAAGTATATTGGTGCAGGCTTTCAGCTTCCCGGCTATCCTTTTATGCAACCCGATAGATTTGACTATACAGTAAACACCCGGTTCAATGCCTTTAAAAAAACAACCAATGTGGTGGCAAGTATTGGCCAGCGTGTAAATAATTTGAGCAATACTACTACCAAGGCAACGCAGCTTATTGCAAACATAAATTGGTTTACACAGTTCAATGATAAACTTAGTTTGAATGTAAATTTTAATAATTTCGGTTTTAATACAAATGGCAATACGTTAACGGGCATACCAAGTGTAAAAAATGTGAGCAATGATATTGGCATAAACCCAACGTATACTTGGAGTAACAAAACAATGAGCAATACCCTAAGCTTTAGTTACAATTACAGCAGCTATAAAGAAACCTATATACCGTATCCAATTCTTGTACCCGTAACAGATCAAAACAATACGCATACTGTTTTGTTGTCTTACATTCCAGTATATTTCAATAAGAAAATCTCTCCCGATTTTAGTGCACTGTATTTTTATAACCAAGCATCTTTAATAAAAATAACTTTTGCAACATTAAGTGCTGGCCTTGCAGTGCCTGTAGCAAAAGATAAAGTGAAACTAAGGGGGCAATTACAATACACTTTAAGTACATTTAATAGTTTTACACCCGATAATAATTTGATAGCAAGTTGTAATATAGATGTGAAGTTGGATAAGAAACTTACTTGGACAAATTTCCTATCCACCAATTATTATAAATATGGAGATCAATTGGGTACAACCTATACTGGTGCAAATTATTTAGAGAGTAATGTACGAACAGGCTTTCAATATAAGTTCCAGTAGGAACTCGCCTGTGGCGAGTTCTGAAACTTGTGCGTGTTTCAAAGTGAATTCGCCACAGGCGAATTCCTACAACATTTGATAATAAAAAATAAAAAATTATGAAACATAAAATATTAACAGCATCATTTCTACTTTTTGCAGCAATTGCAAATGCTCAATTAAATACAAATTTAATTATGGATAGTAGAATGCCATCAAATCTTGTAGACTGGCAAGCAAAACCACAAACGATTACATTGATTGTTTCCAACATGGGAGGATCTGTGGCTAAGCCAATAAAAATTAGAACGACTATAAAATCAGCCAGCGGCGCAGAAGTATCTACTACAGATGTAGGCCAAGCTAAAATATATACTTTTCGTGATGGTAACACTATTTTAACGGCTGCAGATATTTTCCCTTTTGAGATACAAAGGTTTACGGGTACTTACCAAAAAAGTTTAAACAAGACGGGTAAGCTACCATCGGACTCTTATACGCTTTGTGTAGAGTTGTTGCTCGCAACAGATCTTGTACCACAGGCTACGATAAAATGCCGAAACTTTTTTGTAGCAGGCGTGCAATTACCCATTTGTATGATGCCTGCCAATAACCAAGAGATTGATTTTAGAAAAGCACAAACAGCTATTATTTTTCGTTGGACGCCGCTGGTGCCAAGGCCGCAAACTGTTGTCAACTATCGGTTACAAGTTTTTGAAATTTTGGAGAACCAACAATCGGTGCAAGCCTTAAGAAGCAATCAACCAATATTGGATAAAATTGTAGCTGGGCAAACGCAATTTATATGGCAAACACAAGGTATATTGGGTTTCACTGACGATACAAACCTAGATTCTAGTTCACAAAGAAAAGGTTGGGATGGTAAAATTATGGGAGGTAGAAAATATATTTGGAGCATCCAATCACTGGATGCCTCGCAAAATCCTATTGGCGTGGATGGTAATGGTGAGGGTAGGAGTGAGCCGATTGTTTTTAAAATATTACCACTTTCTCCAAGCAAACCAAAACCAAAAACAGGACACGTATCACTAATTAAATAATAGGAAAATCATTTTCAATCTTGGGGTTTAATATAAAGTAGGCTTACAAGAATGTAGGCCTATTTTTTTGTTAAAGCCTTTATGGAAAGAAAAACTTTTTGAATCTTTATGAAAATATTCTTCTATGAAAATATTCTTCGTAGGATTGCTTACCATTTCTTTACTATCTGCTTTTTTCTTTTTTGGAAATACCAAGCCATTGCTAAAAGTAAAAGCTACTATTGCAAAACCATTCGCTAAAAAACTTGCTAAAGAAAACACTGAAAAGAAGTTTACCCGAAAATATGCATATAAGTTAAAACCATTTTTAAAGACAAATAATTACTGCGAAGAATATTGTTTTTTAATAGATATGAAAATACCATCAGGAAAAAACCGCTTTTTTGTGTTTGATTTAAAAAAAGATTCAATTTTGGATGCTGGGTTGGTTACACATGGTGGTGGTTCCGAAACAGCAACCAATGCACTCACTTTTAACAATACTCCAAATGCCAATGCAACTTCTTTGGGAAAGTATAAGATTGGCATTGAATACAGCGGTAAGTTTGGCATGGCTTTCAAATTACATGGGCTAGAAGGCAGCAACAGCAAAGCTTTTGAAAGATATGTGGTATTACATGGGCATGCTTGTGTGCCTACACAAGAAGTAGATCCTTTTCCCATTTGCACAAGCCTTGGTTGCCCCACAGTAAGCCCATCTTTTTTGTCAGTACTAAAAAAGTATATTGATAAGGCAGATAAGCCTATAGTGCTTTGGATATATTATTAGTTCTCCCCCTTCGGGGGAGTTAGAGGGGGCTTTCAATCGGAATTTCTATTGCCAATAATTCAGCATCTTCCAACACAGTTATTTCAAAACTATCCGTTTCCGAAATACCAACCGCATCTCTTTTTTCAAATTTTACTCCATCAACTTCTATGCTTCCTTTTATTACTACCAAATAAACCCCATTGCCCACAAAAGCATTTTCGTAATTAATTTTTTCTCCTGCCTTTATATTTGCCAAAGAAAAGCGGGCGTCTTGGTTTATCCACAAAGCATTGTCCTCATCTCTAGGGGAAACAACCACTTGCCACTGGCCTTCTCTTTCTTTTATATCAAAAGTTCGTTGATCGTAGCGGGGCGTTATATTTCTTTTTTTAGGAAAAATCCATGTTTGAAAAAGGGTTACTGCTTCTGTTGCAGATTCGTTTGCCTCGCTGTGTTGCACTCCAGTGCCCGCACTCATTATTTGTACATCTCCAGCTTGTATAACACCTTCGCCACCTGTGCTATCTTTGTGTTTGAGTGCACCTGTAAATGGTATCGTTACAATTTCCATATTGTCATGCGGGTGTGTTGGGAAAGCTCCTCCTCCAGCTATCCAATCGTCGTTTAAAACCCTCAAAGCACCAAAATGTACTTTCTCTGGATTTTGCCATCCCCCAAAACTAAAATAATGCGCAGGCTTTAACCAACCATGGTTTGCCGTGCCTCTTTCGGTTGCTCTTGTAATTGTTTGTTTCATTTTTTATATTTATTTACCGCCTAAATTCCTCCTTGAGAAATCTAATAACGTAGTTTAAAATAAATCAATTATTAATCAATGTTTAAACATCAATAATTATACCAATAGATAATTTATGTTAAGATGACATAAATTTAGTTTTAAAACATGACATAATCTATCGCATATTAAAAGACGAAAGGAGGTATTCAGATGAAGTGAGTGTTGCCGAAAAATCGGAACGGGCGCCATGATAATGACCAAAGCTGTTCTTTGACTTGGACAAATTTATTTTTGTCCAAGCCATTTAAAAAGTATCTAAAAGTAAAGCGCTAAAAGTCGTAAGCCTATTGGGGAGAGAAAGGGTTAATTTAAATGGTTAAAATCATCTGCTGTCAGCACCGTACTTTGGTCTTCTTCTCGTTCTTCGTTGTATTCAATAATGAAATTGTTGCGCCCTTCTCCTATAAGAATGTGTAGATATTTTTGCTGAACCAGTTCTAACATGTTTAAGAAAATAAAAATGGCATGTATGCGACTCTCACATTCATCAAATATTTTTTCGAAAGCAAGTGTTTTATGCTTTTTACTTATGTACAACATGTGCTCTCTCACGCCTTCCATGGTATAGCCATATTGCACAACGGTATGCACGGGCTTGTTGTTGCGTTCATGTAAGCGTTGGGCCACTTTTTCAAATGCTTTCATTAGCTTGAAAAGTGTAACCGTTTGTATTTCTGTTCCTTCTCCCGCTTCTTCCCCAATGCTAGAAAGCTCTTTTTGTAAATTGCCACGTTTTATCATCAACATACGAATTGCTTCCATTTCGGCCATTTGAGCAGATGCTTCTTTGAATTTTTTGTATTCAAGAATTTTATCTATCAGTTCTTGTCGTGGATCTATTTCATTTCCTTGAGCGTCTATTTCTTTGCGTGGCAACAACATCTTTGCTTTTATGCGCATCAATGTGCTTATGAATAAAATAAATTCACTGCCTAGTTCTATATTCAATTTTTCACTTTTGTGAATATGATCTAAGAATTCATTGGTGATTTTAGTAATTGGAATATTGTAAATATCCAACTCGTCTCTTTCTATAAAAAATAGCAAAAGGTCAAATGGGCCTTCAAATTCGTCTAGCTTTATTTGGTAAGATTCGTTGTTACTCACGGCAAAATTTATTTTTAATAAAAAGTCCCGTCTAAACTAAAATAGACGGGACGCAAATGTATCAATTTATTAAGTTTTTAGAAAATCTGATTATAATCCCTTTTAGATTGCAAGCTAAGTGTGAAAACCTATAAGGTCTTTTGCGGGCTTCAGTAAATAACAAAAACTTCAATAAGACCTTACAGGTTTATGTACACATGCTAAATGTGAAAACCTATAAGGTCTAGCAAAGGTTCTATATAAATGATGTTTCTAATAAGACCTTATAGGTTTTTGAACATAAGGTCTTTTGCGGGCTTCAATAAATAGCAAAGACTTCAAAAAGACCTTGTAGGTTTATGGACATATGATAAGTGTGAAAACCTATAAGGTCTAGCAAAAGTTCTACATAAATTATGTTTAATAGCTATTCGCTATTAGGTGCAAGGAATATAAAATTGTAGAAAATTAACTATAAACTGTATAAAAATTCATTCTTCATTTAAAGAATTTGCCTCTATGAATTTACTCATATTATCTGTAATCTATTTGTATAATAGTTAAAAGATGATATACAAAACAGCTTTTCTGTGAATCTGTGGCAAAAATATTGCCACAGATTCACAGAAAAAAACAGAATTATCATTTTAATTTTCCCCTTTAAAAATCATAATTTGTGTATTTCATACATAAAATTCTTTTGCACCCAATAACGGATAGTCATTTGATGTTTCTAATAAAACCTTATAGGCTTATGGACACAAGCTAAGTGTGAAAACCCATAAGGTCTTTTACGGGCTTCAATAAATAGCAAAACTTCAATAAGACCTTACAGGTTTATGGACAAATTTTAAAAGACGATATTATAACTTATAGTTCAACCCAAGCCCAATAGCATGTTGTACTTGCATACCACCTATTTCTATATCATTGTAGCGGGCGTTTAATAACAGTGTAGCACCAATGTACTTATTTACAGTAAAAGTAAATAAGTTGTTCAAATCAAATACAATATTGCCTGGGTTGTTGAGGTAATTCGAGTATAATGTAGTGGTAGACTTATAATTGATGCCTTTAGCTAAATCATAATTTGCATTGGCTTGTACAAAAGCGCCTAAGCCAAAAGATGCTACCTTTCCCGAATCTACTCCAAAAGCTTTTATCGGTTTTAAACTCTTTTTTAGCTTTGTAGTTACCTCAGCCATTAATGGAGACATTAACACAGAAAAATGTGCATTTGGCTTAAATAAAATACCAGGCCCAAATTTTATATATCCAGGTGTCATAAATGCATTTTCAAACTGCGATTCCAATCCAAAATAGCCTGCATAACTCCAATTTTTACGAAATTCTTTACCGTATATGGAGTTGAAGTTTAAATAATCATCATTTTTTACAAATTTATTTGCAGTAGAAGTAGTTTTTGCCACACCATATCTACCTCTAAAAGAATTTAACCAAGTTGTTTTGCCTTTTTTTCTATCAAAATTATAATCTACAATTCCTTTTATACCTAAAAAGTTTACATCTCCGCCATTTACTTTAAACCACTCGTTGTTTATTCCCGCTTCGTTTACAGAAAGATTGAGGGTGCCCGCTTTTGCCCAACCTTCTTTCATTTCTGCTTTGGAGGTTTTAAGTTTTCCAGCCGCTGCATCGGCCGCTTTTTTTGATTCTGCTGTTGTTTGTGCATTTAATGTAGTAGCTAAAAATAGACTTGCTGTTAATAAATAGACTTTTGTTTTCATGTGTACTGTTTTGATTAATGTATTACATTTTTTTTAAGACGTTTTTTGGTTTAAAAGGTTGCCGTAAAAATAAAAAAGCAGCAAATAATATACTTGCTGCTTTTTTACAATATTAAATTAATTATTTCCTCAATGCATCACGAATTTCGGTAAGCAATGTAATGTCTGCTGGAGGCGCTGCATCTGGTTCTGCAGCTTTTGCTTTCTTCATTTTGTTGATAGCTTTCAACGCCATGAATACAACCAATGCTACTACTAAAAATTCGATACACTGTGTAATAAAAGCACCGTATTTTACTACAACAGCTTCTGCAGCTTTTACACCAGTAGCTTTATCTTCCGTTACAGCTTCTTTTAGTGTATATCCCATTTTACTGAAATCTACACCGCCAGTAACCATACCAATAGCAGGCATTACCATGCCATCTATAAATGCAGATATAACTTTTGCAATAGCGCCACCCATTACAAAAGCAGCAGCTACATCAATCAAGCTACCGCTGGCAGCAAATTCTTTAAATTCTTTAATGAATCCCATAATGGTTACGTTTAAAAGGGTTTGTTAAAATGTTTAGATTGAATACAAAATAAGATTTTTTTTAATTATTCAATAATAAACCCCCTTAAATTTTAATTATGCACCTTTGCAAAAAAAAAATCCGCTTTTGAGTAATAAACTTATCAATTGGTTCATTTTTATTTCACTTTCGCTCATTTGGGGTAGTAGTTTTATTTTAATGGTCAAAGGCTTAGAAAGCCTAAATGCCTATCAAGTAGCATCTTTGCGTATAATTTTTTCTGGTATTGTCCTGTTGCCAATTGCCTTAAGGCATATAAAATCTATACCCAAAAACAAGCTTTTTTATATTTTTCTATCTGGTTTGCAGGGAAGCTTATTGCCAGCCTATTTGTTTTGTATTGCAGAAACAAAAATCGACAGTGCCCTTGCAGGGTCTTTAAATGCATTAACCCCTGTATTTGTTATAGTTATGGGGGCAATTTTTTTTAATAGCAAGGTGTCTTTTCAGAAGGTTTTGGGTATTTTAATTTCGCTTATAGGTAGTATCTTATTGTTTTTTGCACAACCAAACTTTGCGGCGGATAGCAATTGGCTTTTTGTACTATTTGTAGTGCTAGCTACCTTACTATATGGCATAAATGTAAATATGGTTGGTAAATATTTGGGAGGTATTCCTTCATTGCATATTGCATCTATTGCGCTCTCATTAAATGCTGTACCAGCTTTAATCGTCTTATATTTTACCGGATATTTTTCGCAAGATATTTTTTCTGAAGCAATGCTAATAGCCACAGGTTATACATTTATTTTAGGCGTATTGGGTACTGCTGTAGCAACTATTATTTTTTATATGCTCATGAAAAGAGCTGGAATGATTTTCGCCTCCATGGTTACCTACGCCATACCTTCAGTAGCAGTGTTGTGGGGGCTTATTTTAGGAGAAAAAATTGGCTGGAAGCAGGTGGCTTGCTTGGCCATAATTTTAAGCGGTGTATATATTGCAAATAGGGTGCAAAAAGATGATGCTTAATTAAAAATTAATTTCCGTTTCACACCCAATAATTTATCAAAGAAAACAATTTCTTTTTTTTGTGTATTGATGAGCGCTTTGCTACCCAAAAAAGCTTCAGCTCCCTTATTATAAAAATTAAGAAACAACGTATCGCCATTTTTTGTATACCTGCCTGGGTAAGCAGTGTTTTTTACACTATCAAATAATTTCATATAAAATTCAAAAAAGTTATTTTCTCTGATAGTGAAATAAGAATCGTTTAAATCGCCAATGGCTTTGTATTTTGTAATAACAGCAGCGGCATCAAAAGCTGGTTTGTCTTTCTTAAACGCATTGGTGGGCGAGCAAGAAATAAAAATGGCTAATGAGACTATTAGAATAATGAAGTAGCTATTTTTTATTTTCATGCCTCAAAAATACGGCTTCAACAATTTAGAGAATCATTTTATTTAAAATAGTTGCCTTGTTTTTTAAAATGACAAATATGGTATGTCAAGTTATGCATGTATAATGTGCATTTGGGATAATCGCCATGTCTCTGAAATAAAAATAAATAAATTTATGGAGGGATAAGTTTTATAAATAAAATAAATTAGTTAGACAAGTCTAACATTTGTATATTTGTATACAAATAAAAAATATATGTATAATGAGGCCAATAATATTGGCTGTTTTAGTAGCCATTACAAATTTGGCAAATGCACAAACAGCAACGGTTGTAGGTAAAGTAAGCGCTCAAAAAAGTGGGGTACAATTAGCCAATGTAATTTTGCAAGGCACTTCCTTTGGTAGTATTTCTGATAGTTTGGGAAATTTTGTTTTAAAAAATGTGCCCGCAGGAAATTATAAACTAAAAGTAAGCAGCATAGGTTACAGCAAAATTGAAAAAAGTATTATTGTAAAGGCTTCCGATACATTGGTAATAAATATTGAACTTTATAGTGTAGATAATAGCTTAAACGAAGTAGTAGTAACGGGTACACAAAAAGCAACAAGGAGATTGGAAAGTCCTGTAAACGTAGAGGTATATTCGCCAAATTATTTTAAGAAAAATCCTACACCCAATATTTATGAAGCATTGCAAAATGTAAATGGCGTAAGACCACAATTAAATTGTAATGTTTGCAACACTGGCGACATACATATAAATGGATTAGAAGGCCCATACACAATGGTTCTTATAGATGGAATGCCAATTGTAAGCAGTCTTTCCACCGTATATGGTTTATCGGGCATACCAAACTCATTGGTAGAAAGAATTGAAATTGTAAAAGGCCCTGCTTCGTCTTTATATGGTAGTGAAGCTGTTGGTGGCTTAATAAATATCATTACAAAAAAACCACAAAATGCGCCATTATTATCGGCAGATATTTTTACCACATCATGGAATGAAGTGAATGTAGATTTGGGTTTCAAACTTAAAGCAGGAAAAAAAGCAAGTGCGCTAACAGGTATAAACTATTTTAATTTTCAAAATAGAGTAGATAAGAACAATGATAATTTTACCGATATGACTTTGCAAAATAGACTTTCTATTTTTCAAAAGTGGAATTTTGATAGAAAAGACAATCGTTTGTTTAGCCTTGCAGGCAGGTTTATGTATGAAGACCGCTGGGGCGGTGATATTGGTTGGAATAAAAAGTTTAGAGGTGGCGATAGTATTTATGGAGAAAGTATTTACACAAGCAGGTATGAGATTTTAGGTAATTATCAATTGCCAACCAAAGAAAAATTAATGCTTTCTTTTTCGTTAAATAGCCACAACCAAGATAGCAGGTATGGCACAACATCATACATAGCGAAACAAAATATAGGTTTTACACAACTTACTTGGGACAAAACCATTGGTAAAAACGATTTACTATTTGGTGCTGCTCTTCGTTATACTTATTATGATGATAACACACCTGCAACAGCAACAGCAGATAGTATAATTCAAAAAAATCAACCACAGAAAATTTGGTTGCCGGGTATTTTTTTGCAGAATGAAATTACCCTTGCAAAAAATCAAAAATTATTATTGGGTGTTCGTTTAGATAACAATTCTATTCATGGAAAAATTTTCACACCACGAATTGCATACAAATACACAGTAAATGACAAAAACATTATTCGTATAAATGTAGGTACAGGTTTTAGAGTAGTAAACTTATTTACCGAAGACCACGCCGCACTTACTGGCGCAAGAACGGTAGAAATAAAAAGTGCACTAAAACCTGAAAAATCTTACAATGCCAACATTAATTACATAAAAAAAATATACTCAAATAATGGAACATTTATTGGGTTAGATGGTTCTGTATTTTACACTTACTTTAATAACAGAATTGTAGGAGATTTTATAACCGACCCCAACAAAATTATTTATGATAATTTAAAAGGATATGCAGTGAGCAAGGGGATAACACTAAATATGGATATTGCATTTACCAATGGTTTAAAAGTACTTGCTGGTGGCACATTTATGGAAAATACGCTTACACAAAATGGCATAACAAGCCAACAATTATTAACGGAAAAATTTACAGGTACTTGGGCAGTATCTTACAATATTAAAAAAATGCATTTAGCTATAGATTACACGGGTAATTTTTATGGGCCAATGAAATTACCAACACTTGGTGGACTCGACCCCCGTAAAACAACATCGCCTTGGTGGAGTATTCAAAATATACAATTGCTGTATAGTAAATTTAAAAATATAGAAATTTATGGTGGGGTAAAAAATCTTCTAAACTGGACACCGTTTAAAGAAAATAACCCTTTTATTATTGCAGGCAGTAGGGATCCTTTTGATAAAAATGTACAATTTGATACAGGTGGTAATGTATTAGCTACAGCAACTAATCCTTATGGGTTAACCTTCGACCCCACATATATATATGCTCCCACACAAGGAGCAAGAGCATTTGTAGGCGTTAGAATTAATTTAAAATGATAAAACCAACGCTTTTCACTATCTTATTTGTTGGGTGTATTTTACTCCCCACATTTTTATATGCACAACTTAAAATAGTTCAGTTTGAGCAAATAGATAGTTTGCAAAAAGCAGCAAAAAAAACGGTAGTCGTTTTTATACATACAGATTGGTGCAAGTATTGTCAGGCTATGAAAAGCACCAGCTTTAAAGACAAAAAAATAATAGCACATCTCAATAATAATTTTTACTTCATAAGTTTTAATGCAGAAGAAAAACGGAATATTTATTTTAATGGAAAAAATTTTGTTTACAAACCAACAGGCAACAATACTGGTACACATCAATTAGCAGAACAGCTTGCTATGATTGATAAAAAAATAACCTATCCAACAATTACTTTTTTAAATGCAGACTTTGAAATAATTTTTCAGCAGAATCAATACATAAATGCCAAAAAATTTCTTGTAATACTTGAAAAAAACATTTCTTTTTAGAATAATTACAAGTGCCAGGCTTACTGCTAAAATTAGGAAGTATAGAAATTAGTTTAAATATAAAGAGGTAAAGCAAATTAGGTATCCTCTACTTTGATTATAGTTTTTCCATTGTTTATATTAGTATTATTCTAGTATTATATTTTTTTTTATTGAAAATACATTTTGTATATAGCAATATTTCTGTTAAAGTACAATAAATCATAATTTTCGATACTAAATCATATTTTTCCCAAATGTGAAAACCGTTTTCCCGATAACGACACTGATTAGAACAATATGTAAAGACTTTTGCACCCAAAAGAAAAAAGGATGTATAAAAAAATAGGGATTGCAATTTGTGTTTTGCTTTTACAAAATGAAATTTGTGTAGCACAGGTAAAAGAAACAACAAAAACAGAAGATAGTAGCCATATTAAATATTTACAAGATATAACAATAGTAGGTCGAAACAGTAAAACTGATTACCAACAAATGCCCGAAATTGTTGGTGTAAATATTTATGCAGGTAAAAAAAGTTCCTTGATTGTGATGGATAATGTGCAAGGCAATGTGGTTACCAATAATATGAGGCAAGTACTAGCAAAAGTGCCTGGCATTCATATTTGGGAGAGCGACCCAAGTGGTATACAAATTGGTATTGCGGCCCGTGGGCTTAGCCCAAATAGAAGTTGGGAATTTAATGTACGCCAAAATGGATATGATATTGCTGCCGACCCTTTTGGATATCCAGAAGCTTACTACAACCCACAATTGCAAGCTGTGCAGCGGATAGAAATTGTAAGGGGGCAAGGAGCTTTGCAATATGGGCCACAGTTTGGTGGTATGGTAAATTATATTTTGCGCAATGGCAGCGAAATAAACAAACCCTTAGAATTTGAAACACAACAAACCCTAGGCAGCAATGGTTTGTTTAATAGCTACAATGCCATTGGTGGAAAAAAAGGGAAAGTAAATTATTATAGTTTTTTCGATCATAGAAATGGCAATGGCTGGCGAGCAAACAGTAGCTATTTTACCAATGCAGGTTATGGTACCGCTACGTATCATTTTACAGAAAAATTTTCGCTTACAGCAGAAGTTATGCGCTCACATATACGCAGCCAACAGCCAGGTGGCCTCACCGATGCGCAAGTAGGAGCCGATGCGCAACAAAGTTTTCGCAGCCGAAATTGGTTTGATATTACATGGACCACACCGGCACTTATTGCCAATTATAAAATAAACAACAAAGCCACTTGGAATACAAAATTGTATGGTACCATTGGCGATAGAAACAGCGTAGGTTTTTTACAACCTATTACAGTTGCTGATAATATAAATGCTACCACACTTGCTTACAACAATAGGGTAGTAAATATTGATAATTATAGAAACTATGGTTTAGAAAGCAGGATACTCACCGAATATAATATGGGCAAAATGAAAAATACCATTTCGGGAGGTATTCGTTTATACACAGGCAGAACATCCCGTAGAGCAGATGGTAAGGGCACTACGGGTACAAATTATGATGTAACTACGCTTGCTGTTTATCCCAGAGATGTAGAATTTAATTCTAAAAATGTAGCAGCATTTGCAGAAAATATTTTTAGAGTTGGGAAAAAAATATTATTGATACCCGGTATAAGATACGAATGGCTAGAAGGTTCGGCAAGTGGGCGCAATGGTTTTACCAATACGGGGCAAGAAATAATTTTACAAAATATAACACGCAGCCGAAGTTTTCTACTAGCAGGTATTGGCGCAGAATATCATGTAACAACAAATACAGAATTATATGCCAATGCATCGCAAGCCTATCGTCCCATACAATTTGCAAATTTACAAGCACCACCCACCACCGATGTGGTAGATGAAGATTTGAAAGATGCAAAGGGTTACAATATAGATTTGGGCTATAGGGGAAAACTAAAAAATTATTTACAGTTTGATGTAAGTGGTTTTTACTTACAATACAATAACCGAATAGGAATCATTACGCCAACAGGAACTACAGCAAGACTTATTACAAATGTAGGAGCAAGCAGCAGCAAGGGTTTTGAAGGTTATGTAGAAGTTAATCCTATAAAAGCATTGGTAAAAAACAATAAAATTGATTTGATTTTTTTTGGTTCTTATGGCTACACCAATGCAACATACAGTGGCAATCACAAAGATGCTGCTACCAAGGGAAAGCGTGTAGAAAATGCACCACAAAATATTTTTAGAGGTGGTATTACATTAGGCTACAAAGATTTTTTATTTACTACCCAGCTAAGCAGTGTAAGTGCCACTTACAGCGATGCCAACAATACAGAAATAGCAACGGTCAATGCACAAAACGGTTTAATACCTTCTTATGCAGTTACAGATATTACAGCCGCATACAAATTGGTAAAAGGCATAAAAATAAAAGCAGGCATAAACAATGCTTTCGATAAAACTTATTTTACCCGCCGTGCTGGTGGCTACCCTGGGCCTGGTGCATTGCCTGCAGATGGAAGAACTTTTTTTGTGAGTGTAGGAGCAAAATTTTAATATAATATTTAGTGCGGTTAGCATTTTATCAATGGGCAGCAGTTGTTCGGTCTTCCTCACTGTTTCGTACGTAGGCGTGGGTATGTGCTCCTTCGTCGCATACCCACGCCTACGCACATCGCTCGGTCCACCGCCGCTCTTGAGCGGTATATCTTTTCCTGTCTGCCGTCAGCTACCCTGTACACATAAGTTATTTGTAGTTTTAAAATAGGATATTTGAAAAAAAATGGAAGTTAATATATCGCCATTAAGTTTTATGGCAAATTATAAAGGTATGACCGGAGACAAACGTTTAGATACCCGAGCCGAAA
>JANPCB010000131.1:0-46379 GCA_031430735.1 Ferruginibacter sp.
ATCTTTTACAAATAGAGCTCAATAGCCGCCCCCATAACTCCTCCCCAAAAAGTGAAAACTAAAAAGCGATTAAGCTAAAAATTGATTTTAACTTAATCGCTTTAAAAGTTCTATTCTTAAAAGGAGGGCTTTTTCAGTGCCTCCCAGAAATGGGGGGCTTTTTTGTGAAGGATACTTTTTCAAAAGGATGCCATTCAAGTGGCATCTTTTTGAAATTTGATTCCTAGCAATAGCAACGGACTGCTATTATATACTAATCATACAGTATTTTTATTCTGTCAAATCATAAAAATTGTCTCAGCCAAAGGCAGGTGTAGAAGGTGGTTTTCAATTATAGCTTCAGATTTTGTAAAGCCCATTCACTTAGCTAGGCTGGTTATTCTTGAAGTAGATTTTTAAGACTATTAATTTATTTCATGCTTGGGATGTTATAAATAAGTGCAACTAAGCACCCTTACAAGTAGAAAGAATATAAGCTAAAAAGCTACTTTTAAACAATAATATATTCTTAGATAAATTCTATCGATTCAATCTCTAACTCAAAAGGCCCTTCCTTTTTTTCATTGGTTGAAATACCTATTCTGAGTATGCTTTCTGTAATTGATTTGTTCATTTTATTTCCGGTAGGTCTACCTATTACTTCTTCCATAAAATCATCCATACTAAGCGACACAGTTTCCCAAGTATTTATTTGTTTGGCATTGAAGGAATGTTTGTAAGCAGGTTCATACCATCTCTCACTGTTTTCTAATGTGAAGGCATAAATTTGACTGCTAGATCGAAAAGTTATTTTCACTAATTTAAAAGAAGATAAATCAATTTTTTCGAAACTGGACTTTATCGAAACAAAACCACCACGATTTTTTAACGAAACATTTCCCTTTATAACCACAGAACTGTTCCCATATACTATTGTTGCAGCAGATACCCCACCCATAACATTATCGCTTAGTATAGACCAATTACTGGTTCTACCTTCCAACTTTCCGAATGCGATTTTATATGGCTTTGATATAGAAAAAAGTAATACTGGTAGAATGATCGTTATTAAATTCATTTTTAATATTTTTTATTTTCTTGCATAAGGTATGCTGAATGGGAAATTATAGAGATTTAAAAATAAGTAAAGGTAGGAATTGAGGTATCGTAAGTTGTTGTTTGCTCTACCAAATATTCACATTCATACTTTATTTTCCTTTAAATAGATAAGCCAAGATTTATAATTTGATAAAAAGGTACTGAGAATAGTATTAATTACAATTACGTAAAGTTTAATGGATGGGATGTTTATTATAAAAGTGCTAAACAGAGAGCGATGAG
The DNA here is from genome assembly GCA_031430735.1 of Ferruginibacter sp. Lineage (GTDB taxonomy): Bacteria > Bacteroidota > Bacteroidia > Chitinophagales > Chitinophagaceae > Ferruginibacter. The sequence continues at coordinate 1,321 of JANPCB010000131.1, forward strand.
AAAAATAAAAAATTCATTTCAGGTATACTAAGTTGTGTATGTAGTGTGCGGAGCCCATAAGTTACTTGCGCAGCAGCTATCGGTTTACAACAAAATGATGGTTTTTTAGTGGAAGCAAATTACAGTTCCTGTGCTGGAAATATAGGAATGCAATAAAGGTTAAGTTATTAGCAAGAGCGTAAACCTCATCATCAATTTTAGTATCAATATTACCGACACAATTTTCTTTACAAAATAAGCTTCTTATCTATTCTTTTGAAAAAATTTTTACAGTAAGTTAAAACCCAAATTTGTTCTTAAAATTAGCGTTACTTTGCTCCGAATTAAAAAGTAAGATTACTTTTATTCATTAATCAGAAAATTAGAAAAAGTAATTTGTATAATATTTAATATCCTTTATGAAACCTATAAACCTGCGTTGCTATAAAATATTAACGGTAGCTATAAGTCTTTGTTTACTTTTTAACTTAACAGCATTACAAGCTCAAAACAAAATTCCCCTCTCCAGCAATTGTAGATTTAGCGGCGTTTCAGAAAATATACAGCGACCAAGTGAGACACAAACAACAGGCACAAGCGGCACAGGCGCAAACATTGATGTAATCTATCACAAAATTTACTGGCGTATCAATCCAGATAGTGCTGTAAAATATATAAAAGGTTCTGTGCAAACCAATTTTAAAACCATTCAAAACAATGTTTCCGCCATAAGTTTTGATTTGCGTAGTGGCTTAACCATCGATTCCATTAAATTTCGTAATCTGCTTTTACCCGTTGCAAACATCAATCATGTAAGCAATATTGTTACCATCAATCTGGGCGTTACACTTACCAATAATTTTATTGATTCGCTTGTCATTTTTTACCAAGGCACGCCACCAGCAGTTTCTGGCGCTGCACAGGGTTATCAGAGGGCAACAAGCTCTACTGCGGGCAATTATATTACTACCCTCTCCGAATCTTATGAAGACAGGGATTGGTGGCCTTGCAAACATGATATGCAAGACAAGATAGATTCGATGGATATCACTGTGAATGTACCTTGGGCCAGCCCTACCGTTGCCGATACATTTTGGGTGGCATGCAACGGAAAAATGATTGACTCTACCATCAACGGAAACAGCCGTTCATACAGCTTTAAAAATCGTTATCCAATTGCATCGTATTTGGTTTTTGTGTCTGTTGCTCGGTTTGATAGATTTTATCGTGCAGTAAATGTGAGCGGTACCAATGTACCAGTGGTGTATAACTTACTAAGGGGAAAAACGGCAACAACTATAACCAATAGCCTTACTGCAATGGATAGGATGTTGCCAGTATTACAAGCTTTTAGCAACAAAATAAGTGACTACCCTTTTAAAAATGAAAAGCATGGTTACTACGATGGATTGCTGGGTGCAGGCGGTATGGAGCACCAAACTTTTTCTGGTATGGCTACAGGTGCACTCACAAGTACAAGCACGCTTGCACACGAGCTCATGCACCAATGGTTTGGCGATAATGTAACTTTTGCTACTTGGAACGATTTGTGGCTTGCAGAAGGTTTTGCAAATTATGGCGAAGCATTGGCCGCAGAGTTAGTACCAGCATTGGGACAAAATCCATACACAATAAGAAACAGTATAAAAAACTCGGCCTTAAGTTCTACAGTAAGTGCATGGATACCCAATGGCAATACTACCACATCCAATCTTATTTGGAGCAGTGCTTATGGTGGTGCAGTTTACTCAAGAGGCGCCATGGTTGTATCTATGCTAAGAGCAATTTCAGGTGATACAAAATTTTTTCAAGCACTAACAAATTATCAAACCAATTTAGCAGGAAAATCTGCTACTGCTGATACATTAAAAAATTATTTCAACAGCATTCTTAACAGAGATATTTCCGCATTTTTTAATGATTACGTGGGAGGTTCCGGCAATGCAGCTGTAGCCGTTGGTGGAAGAGGCAACCCAATAAATACCATTAATTGGAACAGTCCATTAGCAAACAAATTGGTTGTACAAGTAGCATCACAAACACAAAGTGCCAGTTCAAATGTTACCTACTACAGAGGCCCGGTAGTGTTGCACGTAAAAGGCACGTTGGCTACTCAAGATACTACCCTTAGTTTTTTTGATTGGGGTGCTGGAAATTTATCTTATGCAGGCAACGGGCTCGGCGCACCCATTGCTGGTAATTTGTTATCGTACGATTTATCTTTTACACCCACCACTGTTTTGTATGATGATAGTGCAAGAACTTTATCTACAGGTAGCACTGTATTTGTACCAACACTATTTGCAGGAGGTTTTACTTTTAATAATACTACCCCATCTACTGTTACATGCATAGCACCAGCAACCATGTCTGTAACATTAAGTACAAATGCAATAAACGGTTTTGCAAATCCTGTTACACTCTCAGTAGTTTCGGGAGTGCCTGCTGGCACCAATGTAACTTTTAGTACTAATCCTATTGCGCCGGGTAGTAGCACAATTGTTACACTAAACAACGCAAATACATTGGCGCCAGGAACATACAATATAAACCTGCAAGGCACTGCTACAGGTTCCAATAACCAAACCGCTACTATTTCATTTGTAATAAACCCTGGTGCAAGCCCTGCTATTATATTACAACCCATTAGCCAAACGGTATGCGAGGGAGTAAATGTTAACTTTACCATTGCCACTGCTACAGCCACAAATTTTCAATGGCAAGTGAGTACAAATGGAGGCAGCACTTGGGCTAATATTACTGGAGCTAATAATGCAACGCTTGTTTTATCTGCAGTTACCAATGTGCTTAATGGAAATGTATATCGCTGCCAAGCTAGCACCGTTTGTGGCGGTACAAACTCTACCAATGCTACATTAAATGTAAATACAGCCATTACAATAACTGCACAACCTACAAATGCTACCATTTGCGCAGGCCAATCAAATACATTTTGTGTAACTGCTACAGGAAGTAATTTATCTTACCAATGGCAAAAAAACATAACAGGTTGCAATGGGTCATGGGCAAATATTGCAACAGCTACCAATTCATGTCTTACGGAAAATAATATGGTAGTAACTACATATTATCGCTGCATAGTATCCACATCTACTTGTGGCGGAAACATCACAACAAATTGTGTTACACTTACGGTAAATAGCGGCGTAACAATTACAACCCAACCAACCGATGCAGAAAATTGTGCAGGTACACAAGCAAGTTTTACTGTTGCAGGCACTAGCCCACAAGCAATAATTTACCAGTGGCAAATAAGTACCGATGCAGGTGTAACATTTAATAATATAAATGGCGCAAATACCGCAAGTTATTCTGTTGCCAATCTTACAACTAGCATGAACAACAATCGCTATCGTTGTCTCTTAACAAGTGCATCTTGTACTACGCCTGCTATTTCCAATGCAGCAAAACTAACAGTAAGGGCTTTACCTACCATTACATTAATAGCCGCACCATTTACAACCTTGTTGCCAGCGCAAACCACTGTGCTTACAGCAACCACAAGTGCTTCCAATGGTGGAATCATTACAACAAATTGGTTTTACAACACAGCCCCACTTACCGTTATAGGAAACAATTATCCTGTTACGATAAACGAAATTGGAAACTATTATGCCATTGTAAAAGAAACATACCCGAGTAGTTTACAGTGCAGCAATACATCTGCAACCATTGCCATTACAGCAACAGAAAACAATCAGTTGTTTATTTTTCCAACACCCAACAATGGCACATTTAAAGTATCTTATTTTAACAGCAGCAATACAAACAGCAAGCGCAATATTGCAGTGTACGATGAAAAAGGAGCACAGGTTTACAAAAATGAATTTACCATTACAGGTGCCTACAGCATACAAAATATACAATTGAAAAAGCCAAGCGCTGGCTTGTATGTTGTGGTGGTATTCGATATAAATGGAAAAAAATTGGTGGAAGGAAAAGTATTGGTGAACCAATAGGGAGTGGAATTTCTTTATCAACGCATAGGTTCGTGTCTCACGAACCTTACTTTATCGGTTGGTTTCACAACCAACCGAAGTATTCTTTCCTTCGCCAAGGTTCGTGTCTGACGAACCTTTTCTTTTTTTCACAGCACTGTTACCCGCAGGGGACGTTGCGTTTCCAATATCGATAGCTACGCCTAGGTTCGTGTCTCACGAACCTTTTCTTTTTTCAGCACTTTCTCCCGCAGGGGACGTTGCGTTTCCCATATCGATAGCACCCTTCAGAAACCGAAATTCTTCGATTATGTTCCTGTCTCAATAAACTTTTCCTTTATTATTACTGCAACTAACTTAACTGCCCAGCAAACACATGCAACAAAAACCAATGCCAACCCAAATGTGAATGTATTCACAATTAGCAACCTTTCCCACTTCAAAAGGTCATTTAGGCATCCACATTGCAAGAGGATAATCAAATAAAATTTTTAACCATAAAAATCAAATACGATGAAAAAGATTTACACAGCTATTATGCTGCTTTCGCTGGGCAGCGCAACTTTTGTAGGTTGCAGTTCGAGTAAAAACACCACCAAAGATATTTTAGGCGCTGGAGGAGTAACCGGCACAGTAATAAAAACAGTTGCTACCGTGGTGGGGCTCATCTTGCTATCCAAGCTATTAAAATCTATACTCGGCACATTAGGTGGGAGCACCGCTTTTCAAAGCCTAGCGCAAAACAATGGCTTGGCAAGCTTTAATGAAGAAACAAAATTAAATTCGTTTGCACAAGGCAATTTAATGAAAACGGCACTGCAGGTATTGGTAGCCGAGCGTTACCAAATACCACTTACCACGGTGGCCAACAACTACGGTAGTTTAAATACCCTGGGCGACCTAGCCACTTTTATAGGCGAAAACGCCAGTGCCAAAGCGTTGCAACAAATTAAATAACTTATACGTTTTATCGTAAATCCGTTTTCTGCGAGGAAGGCGGATTTTTTTATGCAAGGTTATACAAATAGAAATTGGAGTGCGTACTGAGTAGAGATAGGCTCAAAGGCTAAGTATTAATAGTGAAAAGCTGTTTCGGTTTGTGGGTATACAATCTGGTAATAAAAAGAGGGCAATTGTTCAACCAATTTTAAGGGGGGGGGGGCAGGGGCATTGGTAAATTGCCAAATAGTTGTTTCCGCCTGCCGGCCGGCAAAGGCAGGTATGCTGTACCTTCGTATATGTGTACTGCGCTGCGCTTGCACACATATACTCGGTGCCGCTGCCATGTGGGCTAGGCTCAGCAGCAAATCTTTTTTGGGCTTTTATTGTGGCGTAGATAGAAGCGGGTGCTACGTGCGCACACGCACAAAAACGAAGCTGCTAACAGATAAATTAAAGTTTGCGTTTCAGGTGGAGCCCCACCAACCGATAAACAAACAACTTACAAATTTATTTTCGTACATTTCAATAAATTCTCTTTTATGACACAGCTCCCGCTTTCAAAAAGGTTTCACTTTATGCTTGTTTTGTTGTTTATCGCCAGCATTACGATCAGCCATGCACAACCGGCAGAACAATTCATCAAAGTAATAGTGGCGCCCGATCATAGTGATTGGAAATATACCATTGGAGAAAAAGTAAGCTATCATATAACCGTATTACAAAATGGCAATGCCCTTAAAAATGTAACCGTTAAATATGAGATAGGACCGGAAAGAATGGATCCTATAAAAAAAGATTCGTTGCTGCTTGTAAATGGAACGCTTACAACAGAAGGGGCCACTATGAAAGAACCGGGGTTTCTTCGTTGTATAGCTACTGCCACTATTGATAATAAAACTTATCGTGGTTTGGGCACCGCAGCATTTGATCCGCAACTGATACAACCTGCCATTGGCAACCCTGCCGATTTTGTGGCTTTTTGGGAAAAGACAAAAGCAGAGCTGGCAAAAATCCCATTGGATGCACGAATGACTTTATTGCCCGAGCGCTGTACCGAAAATGTAAATGTGTACCAGGTAAACATACAAAATTACAAGCTTGCAACCCGCTTATATGGCATTTTATGTATGCCCAAAAAAGAAGGAAAATACCCCGCCATTTTAAAAGTACCTGGTGCTGGCGTAAGGCCTTATGCCGGTGATATAGCTACGGCAGAAAAGGGGTTTATCACTTTAGAGATTGGCATACACGGTATACCAGTTACAATGGATCCATCGGTGTACAACAACCTGATGGCTGGTGCCTTATCGGGTTACTGGAATAATAACCTAGATGACAAGGACCGGTTTTATTACAAACGTGTTTATATGGGTTGTGTAAGGGCCAACGATTTTTTAGTACAACTGCCACAGTTCGATGGAAGCCATTTGGGCGTAGCGGGAGGCAGCCAGGGAGGTGCTTTGTCTATCATAACAGCAGCACTGGATAGCCGAGTTAAATTTTTAGCAGCTTTTTATCCCGCACTCTCCGATCTTACTGGCTATTTAAAAGGCCGTGCAGGCGGCTGGCCGCATTTGTTTGATAAAAACAACCTTGGTTTTAATAACAAAAAAGATAAAATTGAAACCGCCGGATATTATGATGTGGTAAATTTTGCCCGCTTGCTTAAAGTGCCCGGAATGTATAGCTGGGGGTTTAATGATGAAACCTGCCCGCCTACCTCCATGTATGCAGCGTATAATGTAATTACGGCACCCAAAGAATTATTTACTGCACCCGAAACGGGGCATTGGACTTACCCTGAGCAGTTAGAAAAATTAAGTACCTGGTTAATGTTAAAATTGAAAACACAATAGCAACGGCAACGGGGAAATGTGGGTTTATCTTTTTTATCAACGCCTAGTTTCCTGTCTTCACGAATCCTTTCTTTTATTACCAATTCGGTTCGTGAACACACCACAAGTGTTCGGAAGACTAGAAAGTACCATATTGAAATAATAAGTAAAGCCTGAAAGGCTGGTATTAATATAGAATTCAACCAATGTTAGAATGCCGAAATCCCGAAGGGATGACATTATTACTAATATCACCCCTTCGGGGTTTATTAAAACGCTTTGTGTTTACTATATTAATTGCATCCCTTCGGGATTAAAAGTTGAATAATAAAACGTTCCGAACAGTTGTGGTGAACACACTAACCTAGGCGAAGCAAAGCGCTAATAATTTTCCTGACAGGCTGCTTAGTTAATTTTTGATTGCTTTTTTTTTATTTCCTCTCTTATCTGATTAAAAAACTTTGCTCTTTCTTTTTCACCAAAACTGCTGAGCGGTGTTGACTTCTTTATTAAATTTTGGAGGTTGACAAACATTGCTGCGTTGAAACGTTCATCGGCTGTAGCAATAAAATAAAGTACGCTATGGTTTAAAAAAGTGAGGCGAGTACCGTCCAATTCGGCCATGTAAGTGTTGTCTCCTAAAATGAGTTCATTCACAAACAACCTGTATTCCGGAGCATCGGCTGCAGGTTCTTCACCTACCTTAAATTTCTTTCCGGTTTCAGCCTGCTTCTCTAAGTGATCTATCAGTTCTGTTGTTTTCGTGTAAAGGAGTATTGCATCTGCTTTATTTTGAAAGCAGCCGGATTCATAGTAGAAATGAATTTGACGAAGGGTGCTGTTGATACTTTCAATGTTCCATATTTCTGTTACCGGTATCTTATTGTACAACTCAATTATTTTACCGGAAGCAGCTTCAAATTCAGCATACCGGGCATCATCAAATGAAAATTTTACTCCCTTCAAGTCGGGCAGATCGAGAATGGATTTCATCCAAAAATAACATTTGAACTTTGCCAGTTCCGGGATGAGGAAATGTACAAACGGCGGTATATCCTTCATCAAAATATAAATATGCTTCTTTGCAAAACTGTTAAAGTACTTAAAACTCTGGTGCACGTTTTCTAAATAATCAGCGAAACTATTGGCAGAATCGTTTTTTAATTTTCCCGAAAAAATATAAGTATCTGTTTGTAGGTGTAAAAACTGGTCAAGGGAAACCTTGTACTTTGAACAGAGTAATTTAATTTCCTCAAAACTCATTTGCTTTTCGCCCCTAATACGCCTGTATGCACTGTCATTGCTAATATTCAATACATCAGCTACATCTTCAGCCAATGAAATATGGCCTGGCAGCAAAGCCTTTATATGCTGAAAAAAAAATTGCTGTATTCCCGTTGCATCCATAGCTGGTTTGTTTAGTAATTCTTGCTTTGAGGGTACGGTCTTTTAGTATTATCTGCTAAACAAGGTAATCATATAAAAGATTTTAGCAAAAAATATTAATGTTTTATTCAACAAATCACAGCAATAGTAGCCTTTGCAATTTATAGTGTGTAAAGGCTTTTAATCAATTAGGAATAAGCTTTCTCGCATACTAGTTTTACCATCAAATACTATTAATAAACAAAAAATAACATCATGAAACACTTAACAAAAACGAGGATCCTTTTATTAATTCTTACACTTGTTGTGCTTTTTACTTCCTGCAAAAAAGACAAAGAATTTGTGGTGGAAAATATCCCTACAATGCTACAGAATAAAAACTGGAAGATCTCTGCTCTTACTGTTACACCAGGCTATTCGGGAGCAGCTTCCGATGATCTTTACAACACATTGCTGGAAGCTTGTGATAGAGACAACCTTTTCCGTTTCAACACTGGTAATGAATTTATTTTAGATGAAGGCCCTACTAAATGCAACCCCGCAGATTTGCAAACACATACCGGCACTTGGGGTTATTACGATCCAGCAAGTATGCTCAACTTTCAGCTTACCTCGCCTTCAGATACATATTACTTACAGATTCTTTCCATAAACCAAAATAGCTTTGTTGGCAAAGAAAGCGAAACCGTAGGTGGTATAGTTTATGTGACCACATGGACATTTGTAAAACAATAATTTTTTTATTAAGACTAGGCAAAAAAAAGCTTGATGATTTTAAAACCTGGTTTTCAAATATCAAAGACCTCAGATTATGAAATTATTTACCATCCTTTTCGCATTCCTTTTCAGTTGCAGTGCTTATGCCCAACCATCAATTTTTGTTCGGGTATACGACTTAAGCGGAAAAAAAATTCACGCAGGGCACGTTCTTGCAGTTACTGACTCATCCCTTCTGCTTAAAGCAAATGAAGTCAAAACTATTGACGTAAGGGAAATTGGCTACATCAAAACAAAGCGGTCAGCAGTAAATAATCTTGTTATTGGCTCTTTGATTGGAGCGACTGCGTTTGCAATTGCAGGCGCTGCCAGCGCAGAACCTGATGCAATTTTGTTACCATATTCAGCTGGGGAAGGAGCTATCATAGGCACTTTAGTTGGACTACCGCTTGGTGCCGCTGCGGGCGGCCTTACTATTCCTTTTAAAAAATCAAAAACTTATTTAATAAGTGGTGATTTAATAAAATGGAAAGTATTTCAATCTGTTGTTTCGCAAAAAAACGATCTAAAAAAATAAAAACAGATATTTACGATAATCATGCTCTTCGCTGTTTGCAAAAAAAGATTGAGTGTTCAACATAAGTCTTATCAGGAATCGCAATACTAATTGAATATCTTTACCTCAAACAAAAACAAACAATGTCCGATACCGATAAATGCCCGCTCTGTAACCGAGAACTAGCTGAACCAATTGTGCGACATCATTTGATACCGCCAAGCAAGGGCGGCAAGGATTCACCTACCATACCCATGCATAAAATTTGCCAGGCAAAAGTACACGCCGTTTTTTCAGAAACCGAACTGAAGACTTATTATCATACTGTCGATCGGTTGAAGGAGCATGACGACATTGCTAAATTTATTAAATGGGTGAGCAAAAAAGAACTTGAATTTTTTGATACAACTATTAAAAAGAAATAGTCGGTGTTTTCGTTTGCGCCTTGTCATTGTTCGATACAATATTCCTTAGTTGTTTTCTCTTTGCACAACCTCACGCAAGAGTGGTTGCGCTAAACATTCCAAAATTATTTCATAGCAACGCAAATTCTTTGGGATGTTTAAAAAAATAATTGTTGAAATGAATAAAACACCCAGTTTTCCAATGAAAATGTTTGGTGCAATTAAATAAATACACTTCAAAAGAAGATGTTTATAAATTGGAACATCGGCAAAGGCTGTATTTAAAATTGTCGCACTCAAAATTTGATATTAGCATTAAAAAAATAACCACAGAGAAAAACAGAGCAGAGAGATTACACAGAGATTCTCTGCGAAGTCTCTTTTAACTCATTTCTCTGCGGTGAATTAATAAGCTACAATTTCAAATGCACCCTCGGCAAATAATGGGTACGTTTTAATATCGTACTTTGTATGTGGTTACAGCCATTTCATTTAAAGAGATTTCAACTACCATTCCGCTCATTCATTGAGTTTGCGCACATCAGTCAGCAAATACCCTCGCAACTTTTACAAATCGTTTTTTATAATGATCAGTGAAATTGCTCACCGTTACGCCGTATGCCCGCCCGGAGGTAGAATGTATAAATTTTAGGGTATCGGTATTTTCTGTTACAATGCCCATATGCCCAACAATTCTAATAGAGTCCACCGTTCCCGTAAATAAAATTAAATCTCCCTCCCTTGCATTTTGCAATTCTATTTGTTTACCTATGTTGGTAAATCCAACAGAAGACCTGGGCACTTCAATATCAAAATGGTTAAATACAAAACTTATAAAACCCGAGCAGTCAAAACCAATTGATGGATCTGTAGAAGCATATTTGTAGGGGATACCGACCAGTGTTTTTGCAAAGCCAACAAGCTCATGGGGTGTAACTTCTTTTTTAGGAAGATCCTCGACCCAAATTGTTGCTTTTTTTGAGGGCACACTATCGGGCTCTATGCGCAATGGTTTGAGTGTATCTGCAATAATAAGTACAGGCGCTGCTTTACTTTCATCAGCGCTGTTTTTCTGTTGCCTTTGGCATGAGAAACCAATCAAAACAACCAAATAAAAAGTGAACAACTTCATCAGCAAAATTAGCGTTTATAAATTTGGCGGCCCAAGGTTTCTGTTGCTCCATTACAGCAACAACCAAGTTCCCACGCAAAGGGTCGTGTCTTCACCATAACAGTTCGGAAGATTATGCAATTTGTCTTACATGCCGCTCCTACGGAGCTTTAACACCCTACTATTAATATCTTTCTACTGATATGTCGCTCCTCTGGAGCTATAATTCGAAAATATTTAGCCTCGTTAGAGGCGACATGCCAGTAGAAATGAACAATAAAACATAATAAGAGCTCCGTAGGAGCGACATGTTTTATCTTCCGAACAGTTAAGGTGTCTTCACGAACCATTTCTATTAATACCTGACTTGTCCTAAATTAGGTTTACACAAATAACCTCTTGTAGGTATTGTATTGGTACCTCCCTTTCTAATTACCCGTACAAAGTAAAAACGAACCCATATAGCAATAAATCATTATTAGTTTTCTTATATTTGAAGTATGTGAGGCTTTTTTGTACTTCATTTTTAAAAAGTTTTATGAACTCGAAATTATTTTTTTCAGGATGCCTTGTTGTTATATTGTTACTGGCAGGTTTTCGGTATTCAATAAAAAAACAACCGCCCCAACCCATCTCAAGAGAAGAACTATATAAACACCGGTCGGCTATTCAATGTTCGCCTGACTGGACACAACTGAATGCAGACAGCCTTGCCAATGGGATAGGCGTATTACCCGGCTGGGGTAATTACCGTTGGAATATCAACACAACTGAAGACAGTGCCCGTTATTATTTTAACCAGGGCATCAATATGTATTATGCCTTTCACATCATAGAAGCAATGGCTTCTTTTAAAAAAGCCGAACAATTCGATAACAACAATGCCATGATTTATTGGGCAGTGGCATTGGCTTATGGTCCCAACATCAACGACTTTGTATACGCTGCCTCCTCTGATGCTTTTGATGCAGCACAAAAAGCCCTTTCCTTACAATCCAATTGTAGCCCAAAAGAAAAAGCACTCATTGCTGCCATGGCTGTGAGATATGCTGCAGATAGTAACGTGAGCAGGCAAGCGCTCAATGAATTGTATGCACAAGCCATGAAGAAAGCATTCCAGACCTTTGCGCAAGATGCTGATGTAGGCACTTTGTATGCAGATGCCATCATGGTGCAACACCCTTGGGATTATTGGAAACACAATGGCGAAGCACAACCTTGGACGCCCGAACTCGTGACCGTACTAGAAAGCGCCATAAAAATAAACAGCAATCATCCCGGTGCAAATCATTATTATATTCATGCAGTAGAAGCATCCAAAAATTCAAAACGAGCCATGCAGAGTGCAGACAAACTTGGCAAATTAATGCCCGGTGTTTCGCACATGATACACATGCCATCGCATATTTACATCCGCAACGGGCAGTATGCAAAAGGTATTAAAGTAAATGAGATGGGCGTAAAAGGCTACGATAATTACCTGGCCTTGTACCCTGCTGTGCAAAACAATGCAGGTCTGTACCTCGTTCACAATCTGCACATGCAAACCAACTGTGCCATGATGAAAGCCAACTACAGCTACAGCAACAAATCGGCTGCAGCCACCCGCAACAGCGTAGATACAAGTTATCTCTCTATGCCTGCACCCGCCGGCGGCACTTACATGCAATATCTGTACATGACCCCTACCATTAACAATGTACGTTTTGGTAAATGGGATGTTATTTTAAACGATGCAGCAGTGAACGAACAGCATGTGTATGCATCCACATTATGGCATTGGGCAAGGGCAATGGCTTTTGCCGGCAAGAACAGGTTTACAGAGGCTGAAAATGAACTAAAGATAGTAAAGGAAAAAATGCAGTTGCCCGATATGTTGGTGGTATTGGCACCTTACAATGCACCTGCAGATGCAGCTAAAGTGGGTGTGAAAATGTTGGAGGGAATTATTGCAGCAAAACAACAGGACTACAGCAAAGCCATCCGCTTATTAAACGAGGGCGTGGTGTTGGAAGATGCCATGATATACAACGAACCTAAAGATTGGTTACTGCCCGTAAGAGCATATTTAGGCACCGTCTTATTAAGATCTGGCAATGCAACAAAAGCTGCTGCTGTTTTTGAAGAAGACCTAAAAGAAAATCCCAACAACCATTGGTCATTGTATGGCCTCTACCAGGCATTACAGCAACAGAAAAAAACCACCGCCGCCAAAGCAATAAAAAAACAATTTGATGCAGCTTTTGAAAATGCTGATATTGGACCGGGGCTGGTATTGTTTTAATGGGGTGAGGAATGGTTTGGAGTGATGAATAAGTTTATCATGACTTTCATATTTAAAAACTGCAAATAAGTTAGCTGCTCTAAATAATAATCATACTTGTTTCCATTTTTCTGTAGGCTATGCCATTGTATCGAAGGGTTTGGTAGAATTTTGCCTTTGTAAGGATTGTTATTTATTAATGAAAACTATTAAAATAAATGAAGTTTGTGTTTCGGTTTGTGGGGACACAAACCGATAATAAAAAATATAGCCAAGTGAAACAATGTTTAAAACAATCCTTGCCCCTGCTTGGAACCTCCAACCAATTGGCTGCCAGCCCACCCAAACTATTTATAATTGCTTTCTTTAATTTAGTAAGTACTACTCGTTGCGGCTTTATAGCTACTTGTCGGAGACCTGTCTGCCCCCAGCATTTTTATCTACAAATAGGTAGACAAAGCAGCGGCAAACTTCAGATAATTGGGCAATAATAATTTATTCCATTATTTTACAGTATGAACAAGAATATTGTTATTTTCTTTATTGTAGCATTTAACCTTGTACCCATTTTTGGTGTATTTTTTTATAACTGGCAACCCTTTGAAGCCTTTTGGTTTTTTTGGGTAGAAACATTAATAGTGGCATGTTTTAATTGTATTTGTATTGTATTTAGCCAGGGCAGGCTGCAAGATGCAGAAAACAGTACCAAACCGCTGACCTATAATTTTATTAAGGGCTTAAAATATTTACTTATTCGCATTGCTATTTTCTTATTTTATTCAATATTTATTATTGTGTTTATTGGTTTTATAGCCAATACCCATGCAGATAAGGGTAAAGTGTTAGGCACCATACTTTTTCAGAATAAGTTTTTTAACCTTAGCTTAATAATAAGCATTGCTAGCCAAGGCTATTATCTGGTAAATTATTTTTTTAGAAGCGGCGCCTTTTATACAGCCCTGCCCGATAGCTACGCAGCTATATTCGACAGCAGACAATTGATAATACACATTGCTGTTGTATTGGGCGCACTGGGAGGAATCTTTTTATCAAAAAATACGACTTACGGCAATTACAGCAGCACTTTTATTATCAGCCTGCTTTGTATATGTAAGTGTGTATCCGAGTTATTTAATTATAAATCTGCTAGCAAAATAAAGGTTGTGTGAGATCCCATCATCATCCCTTCTTAATTTAATCATTCAGGAAGGGAACACCGGTACCAGGGATGGCTTTGTTTTTAAAAAGATATTACTATACCGGCAAAAAAAATGAAAATAGAAACGTATATATTCACTTAAAAATATAAGAAGTAATAGGCCGAGGTTCCTGTCTCACGAAATTTTTTCTTTCTCAGCAATATCACCCGAAGGGCACGGCGTATTTTTTTATGATGGGTATGTAGCGGTTGAAGGGATTGTTGTTTGGGACCATGCGGCAAGACTCGGGATTAATGGTGAAAGTATGTTTCGGGTTTGTGGGAACAGAAACCGATAATAAAAAATACGCTTTATTGCTTATGGGTTTTTGATTAGTATTGTATAAAAAATAATTATAAAATGATTGTAGAAGCCCTATCCTGCGTTACACGGGAAATGAATGATTATTTTAAGAACAAACTTAATCTTAGTGAAGATAAAGTAATACTATCAGCAATAATGAACCAGGATGGCACTATTGCCATACAGGGAGAGAACAAGGTAGTGATCACGCTGATCAATATAGAAAGGGAGCACTCTATAAATAACAACGTTCTCATTGACCCTAAAGGAACTTTAACAGCGCCAGTATACATTAACCTGGAAATCATGGTGTCGGCTTATTTTACAGCCGCTAATTATGCCGAATCACTGCATTTTATTTCTTGGGTAATAAGTTTTTTCCAACAAAAATATCTATTCACGCATTCCAATACCCCGGGGCTTGATCCTTCCATAGAAAAACTGCTGTTTGAAATTGTAAACACGAATCCTGAAATGCTGAACATTACCTGGGCAACGCTTGGCGCTAAATACATGCCATCCCTGATTTATAAAATGCGCATGCTTACTTACTATGAACAATAGGTGTAGTAACCCATGCCGCTTCGCCTAGGTTCCTGTCTCACAAAACTTTTTCTTTCTCAGCAATGACACCCGCAGGGACTGTGTATTTTTTTACCATGGGTATTTAGCGGATGAAGGGATTGCTGTTTGTGACCATGCGGCAAGATTTGGGATTAATGGTGAAAGTATGTTTCGGTTTGTGGGGACACAAACCGATAATAAATTTATTTATGGTGGGTATTTAGCGGTTAAAGGGGTTGCTGTTTGGGACCAAGCAGCAAGACAGGGGATTGATGGTGAATGGTTGTTTCGGTTTGTGTAGACACAAACCGATAATAAAAATGCTGAATGTCTGTTTCGGTTTGTGGGGACAGAAACCGATAATAAAAATTCTATTTCGGTTGCTGTATCTCCTATCTGAAATTATTTATGTATAGCTACACATTTTTATAGGAATAAAATGTTTCATTGCTTTTAATGTAGTTTGAGCAAGCCCTCATACCAAAAATGATTTTGTATAGATAAATCGCTGTTTCAAACTCGGATTCAAATTTTCATACTGCACTCAATATGTATTAAATAAATCTTACAGATTTTTGGCATAGTATTAGGGATGTATATTTGTTGTACAACCTTCAAGAAAAATTTCCGCTAAAAAAAATCATTTTGATAAACGAACGAAAATCAAATCAGCTTTATGCACAAATTGTAAAAGCCCTATTTTTGGCGGCAGGGATGGTAATTCTGCTGTGGTTATTTTATAAAATGATAAGTGTAGTGTTACTACTGCTGTTTGCACTTGTGCTTGCTGTTGCAATAAATGGCCCTGTTACTAACCTAGAAAAGCATGGGCTAAAGCGAGTGTGGGCCACCACCATCGTTTTCTTATCAATATTAATTTGTTTTGTGGGTATAATAGTATTTATTGGGCCAAAAGTTAATACACAAATATCGCTTCTTATTAGTAACCTGCCGAGCTATGCCGCCAGCGTTTCCAATACGGTAAGCTCGTGGTTTACAGAATATCCAGAATTACAAAAAGAGATTCGGATAGACCCTTCAAAACTCTCAGGAATATTACCATCTATACCTAAAACGCTTATGCAGGTAGGCTCATTTTCACTCTCTTTATTATCACAGTTTTTGGTAGTAATTGTTTTTATAAGTATGGTGGGTTATATGGTTTCCAATCCAAAACCACTGTTTGAGTTATACTTACTTACATTCCCTCCTGCTAACAGAGATAAAGCTACTATTTCATTTACCCGCATTTCTATTATGATAAGAGGTTGGATGAGATCGATGCTTATTGGCGGAGCAATTAATGCCACATTAGTAACCGTGTTTTTACATATTATGGGTGTGCCTGGTGCTTTTGTATGGGGCGCTTTGGCTTTTTTTACCGAGTTTATTCCACGTATTGGGTTTTTTATAAAAGCACTGCCTCCCATTTTGATTGCACTTTCGGTAAATGGTTCTACCGCATTTTGGGTAACCGTATTCTTTCTTGTTTCTGATGAACTGATGGCAGATTTTATTATGCCTCGAGTGCGTTCAAACACCATGAAAATTCACCCAGTATCCATACTCTTTGCGGTAATGGCAATGGGGGCTGCTTTTGGTTTTATTGGTGTATTATTAGCCACGCCACTTACTGGAATTATAAAAGCATATTATGAAATATTTTGGGTAAATAAATTTGAAGATGATAAATTGATGCATACCAGGATACAGCAAATGATGTACCCCAATGGAGCTCCTGCTGCAAAGGATCCTCCTAAGGCTTTGTAAAAAACATTTCTCGTAGGTTCGTGTTTCGCAAAACTTTTTCTTCGCCTTGGTTCGTGTCTCACGAACCTTCGCCTTGGTTCGTGTCTCACGAACCTTTTTCTTTCTCAGCAATGACTCTTCGCCTAGGTTCGAGTCTCACGAAACTTTTCTTTCTCTGCAATAACTCCCGCAGGGGACGGTGTATTTTTTGTGACGGATATTTAGCGGTTGAAGGGACGCTGTATGGGACCATGCGGCAAGACGGGGGATTAATGCTGAAAGTATGTTTCGGTTTGTGGGGACACAAACCGATAATAAGCATATCTGCGCAAAGTCTCAAGAGATGGGTAGCTTATATATCTGTGCCAGTTAGGCGGAGAGCGGCAACGGACTTACGAATGATTAAACGTTACACCTACATCGGCGGAGCGGCAAAAGAACTTTTCGGGCTACACGATACCTTGCGGAGCCACACACACGCATTAATATCATTTCCCTTATTATTTATATTTCATAAGTTTGTAAAAACTAACTACCATGAAATCATTCTACCAAAAATGTATTGCACTCTCGTTAATCATTTTTTCATTTACCACAATTTCGTTTGCCCAAATTTTTGACAAGACCCGTGGCAAAAATGTGCAGAAGCTAATTAGTGAACCGGTAACTGTATATACTTCCTCACCAGGTGCATACACCGAGAGATTGAAAGCAGCGTTTAAAGATTACTGGAAAATAACGCCATACAATTTTGTAAATATTAATGATGCCTCAAAAGATGTAAAAGGCACTCCGGTGTTTATGCCGGCCATTGTAGGTATTACTATTAGAGGTAATAACAGCGGAATAAATTATCCATTTTACGTTTATGGAGAAGCCAATGGATCTGGCACAGTAGATGGAGAAGCAATAGTAGCAGCATTTCCCATCAATTCTTATTTTTATGAATTTGATGCAAAAGCAGACGATATTTATGCAGGGTCTATTTTGCGTTTGCCATATATAGTTTACAACCTCAATGATATGTTGACGTGGTTAAAAACCAACGGCAACGAAAAAGGGTACGACAAATACATCGAAGAAAAATCGACCCGGCTTGCAGGTAAAACATTATTAATTCCGGCAGAGCTTACCAAAGAATGGGATATAAACCCAAACTCAACTGCATTGTTTAAAGGAAAGTTATCTGCCGCCAAAAAATCTATGAGGGAAATGATGGTAACTTTTTTAGAAGAGGCAGATATAAGCTTTGCCGGAAAATATAAAGTAATGCCGACGGCTGAGATTATGAAATTGGAGCAATCTGCTGATGCAGGTAAATATGCACTTTTTATGCCGGCGCTCGACGAAAAAAGATACATTGTCGCCTACGACCTAAAAACCAAGGAGCTTCTTTATTTTGAGTATGTGAGTGGGTTGGGTAGCAAAATAAAAAGTAAAGATTTTGATAAATTGAATAAGGCTGCCGGGCTTTAAAAAAAATGTTCGCCTAGGTTCCTGCCACACGAAAATTTTTTCTCTCTAAGCAATGACACCCGCAGGGGACGGCGTATTTTTTTATGATGGATCTTTAGCGGTTAAAGGGACGCTGTTTGGGAGCATGCGCAAGACTGGGAATTAATGGTGAAAGGATGTTTCGGTTTGTGGGGACATAGCCGATAATAAAAAAATCATAGTCCAGACAATTTTCATTTCTTCAATTTTTTAATGTCTTCTTCTATCTCTTTCAAACTCTGTTCTTTTTCAATTACTTTTTGGGCATGCTTGTATTTTTCAAATTCTTCTACCGATTTTTCCAACGCTTTTTCGTGGCTTATTTTTCCAGCATGGATAAGCAGTTCCCTGCCGTTGAGTTGCAAAATACTGTCTAACCGATCAATCCAGTCTTTCATATACATAGCTGTGCGTTGCTGTGCCATGGTTTCGGCAAAGGCAAGGTATTGTTCTACCAACAAGCCCAGTAATTTTATTTCGTCTTCGTTCAGGTAGTTTTTTGCAATACTGATATCAGATTTTTTTATAGCGACAGTATTTTTCTTATCCAACGACTGCATACCCAGTAAGGGCAGGCCAGCATCTACCATACGGTACACCAGTTCAGCTGCTGTATGTTCACTAATTGCCCATAGTAGTTTATTTTGCACTACCTTAAAAAATTCAACTGTCTTTTCATCTTTGGGGTCGTAATCAATACTGGTAGTATAAATGTCTTTTATTTTCTGATAAAAGAAACGTTCCGAAAGCCGAATTTCCCTTATACGTTCCTGCAGCTCGTTAAAATAGTTCATGGAAGTACCGGACTTAATGCGGTCATCATTGAAGGCAAATCCTTTAATGATATATTCTTTAAGCCGCTGCGTGGCCTAGATGCGGAACTGTGTGCCTTGTGGCGATTTTACCCTGTAGCCAACGGAGATAATTACATCTATGTTATAGTGGTCAATTTCCCGTTCCACCTCTCTTGTGCCCTCTTTTCGAACCTGACGGTATTTCCGACAGGTTGGATTTTGTTCCAGTTCACCTTCCTCATAAACATTTGCCACATGCTCTGCTATAGTACTCCTGCCTTTGCCAAACAACAAGGCCATTTGCTCAATAGATAGCCACACCGTTTCTTCCTCAAGGCGCACATCTATTTTGATATTGCCATCGGGGTTTTGATATATGATAATTTCGCTGCTCATTTTATTTTTATACTTTTAAACACTTCATCCACCGAGCGGGAAATAGCATTGCCCAACTGGTGAGGAAAATTTTCGTTTTCCCGCAGTTCGATAAAAGCCTTTTCTAATGTTGCTTCGGTAAATTTCATCCTTTATTTGTTATTTTTTATATCCCATTTAATTGAAGACAACCTTTCTTTTAAACTTTTCAAAGTAGCTAATACATCTGCCTCATTCGGTAAAGTACCACTGTGCACTAAATTTTTAAATTCTCCATTGTAAACTACGTTTAATGCTGTCCAAGCATTGCCTAAATCCTCTTCCCCTAGGTTCCTGCCACACAAAACTTTTTCTTTCTCAGCAATGTCAACCGCAGCAGAAGGCGTATTTTTTTATAATGGGTATTTAGCGGGTGAAGGGATAGATGTTTGGGAGCATGCGTGAAGACTCGGGATTAATGGTGAAAGTATGTTTCGGTTTGTACGGACACAAAACGATAATAAAAAAGGCAAGATTTTAGCGAGTTATTTGAGACCAGGTGCTGGGCAAATACTAGCTGACTACCTGCCAAGGACTATGTCTTATGGTAAGAAACTAAACCCTAGTAATGATTTAGAGCTTCTTTTAAAATTGCATAGATTTTATTTTTTAGGCTTTCAGGCTCAATCACGCATACATCTTTACCATATTGCAAAATAGCCGCTTCCAGTTCTTGATTAATAATCATATGTAGACAAACCCGAACATTTTTATTTTTTAAGGTTTCAGTTTTTTCAATGAAACCGAAAGGTTTTGTAAGAAAGTACTTTGCTCGTTGGGGTAAAAACTCAAGAATAATTATCTCAGGTTTTGCATTTGGCGAAATGGTAACACCCAAAAGATATTTATCATATATCCCGGCATCAAATGAATTGTCTTTTGTAAAAGGGATATTACTAACACGAGCATCAACAAATCTATCTAGTGGGTATGTGCCTACAGAATTGTATTCTTCAGTACGACCTATTAAAAACCACCGACCATTAAATTGTTTGAGGAGATATGGATGAATGTGTACGGTAAATGATTCGGCTGCATTAAAAGGCTGGTAAGTTAACTTCATTACTTTTTGCTGTAATAAAAATTCATATGTATCAGAAAACCATTCATTGCCTGCATAATGTTGGTTTTGCTCAAACTGTAAAACAGCGCTTGTGAGTTCGTTGTCAAGTTCCGTTTTCTGCTCCAGCCGTTGTATTGTATCTGCCAGATCATCTGCTACGGATATACCTTTGAGTTGCCGCAATATGTTTATCGCCTTACGAATATTCTTTTCGTCATCCTTAGATAATGGCTTATCTCTTATAGAAAATGACGCATCTGAATATTTAAAATAATTGAGCCTGCCTTCTTTATAACTCAAAATAGGTGCACCTTCTACTTCCCTTAAATAATTAATATCATCCTGCAAAGTACGTTTACTGATACCCGGCTTATCATTAAAGCCAAGCCATTTATTTACGGACTCAAGTAAAAGCTGCAAAGACCATTTTTGCATACTGTTACGAAAGCACTCATCCAATTTATAATATCGCTCCTTTTGTAGTTTGTTTGCTGACATCTGATTACATTTGACATGCAATGTAGTTTAAAGTGAAATTAGATTGCATGATGAGGTTATTAGTTTGCAAATAATAAAAAAATATGGACACACATTTAAAAGGAATAGGCGTAGAAAATTTTAGGGTATTTAAAGATGAACAGTATTTTAATTTTGCTCCTATTACAATACTTACGGGGACTAATAGCAGCGGCAAGAGTAGTTTAATAAATTTATTGAAACTTTTATCAGATACCTATAAAGGTATAACATGGCAGGACAGTGCAAAAGAGAGTTTCACACTAAATAATTTTTTAGAAACTGAAATTTCAAAAGATTGGTGTATTAAAAAATTTGGGAACATCAATAACATCACTAATAAGTTTACCAAAGAAAAAAATGCGTTTTCTTTTTCTTTTGTTTCTGATATGCTAGGCTATGAAAGTAGCATCAGTTTAAAAACCACCTATGAATTTAATATAAAAGAGGAAAATAAATCTCAAATAAAATTGAGGAAAATCTCAATCGTAATCCATGAAATTAAGTATACAAAAATCATAGAAGAATTGAATTTACAAATGGTTTTAAAAGGGGAAAGTATTGAAGACCTGATTGGGAAAGAAATTTTTTCAATTGATTACGAAATAAGAAAAAATTCTAACAGCAAAATTGCGCTTGATACTATTTTTAAGTTATTTGATCATTATATGTTATTCGAATTGGATTCGTTATTAACTGGTAAGCATTTTAAACTACTTTCTTCAAAAGATATAAAACTAGTAATGGGATACTTTCACGCTGGAGGCGAAAAAAGCAATCCCTTCTCTGACTTAAAAGAATCTCAAGGAATACCAATTTCCAAAGTAAAAGATGAAATCAATAACAATAATTTATCGGAAACTGAAAAGAGCGTAAGGTACCAATATCTTATAGATTCCTGGTATTCCTTCAACAGAGATAAATTAAATAGAATTGATAATTTACTTAAAAGCTATTGGGGCAATATTGACACAGCAAATAATCACAAAAGATTCAACAATGAATTATTTAAATTATTGTCAAACGTAGTTTGGTATTCGAGCTATTATCAAAATACACCTGTAGATGATAGCCTCGATACATCCTATATTTATTTTGGTACATTGCCCGAATATTTTAATATAAAAAGTACATATGGGTTTTCATTACAAGATTTTGTAAAAAGGAGATTTAATAATCTGAACTTAAAAAATATTATTGATGAAGATTATTGGTTGGATCCCAAAAACAAATTGTTTTTTTCTTATGAATTGCTAAACATAGATTTTATTAAAAATGCTTTTCTACCAGTAATACAAATAATACTAGATGATGCCAATTTAGATTTGGGGTTTAATGAGGGCACTAAGGAGGAAAGAGAGGCTTATTTTCTTTCTGAAAATACCCTTCATTTAAAGAAAGACAAAAACTTTAAGGCAAAAGATATTTATTACGATTTTAATAATTTGTTTAAAATTTCAACTACAGAAAAAACGGTTTATGATTTTTTTGTATACGGGATTTTGAAAAATATTTTTGAACCGCTTGAAGGATTAAAAATAATTGACTCAATTGGTACACAAAGAACGTATGAGTCAAGGGTTGAATCTGTATTGAGTAAAGATGAAACATCTATTCGAATTGCAGCAAACACACTTGATATTGAAAACCTAAACAAACTAAAAGTATTTTGGAAAAAACATTTGCAAGCATTTGAAATTGCGGAGGATATTGAGATTAAAATAGATCATGAATCAATGTATTATAAAATATTTCTTTTAGTAAATCAGGAATGGGTTAATCTAAAAGATATGGGTTTTGGCGTATCGCAAATGATACCAATTTTATTAAGTTTAAGTCAGGAACAAAACCAATGGGCATGGCTTAATCCTGAACATGAACACCATCATTTACCGATTGTAATGCTTATTGAAGAACCTGAAAGTAATCTTCATCCTGCATTACAAAGTAAATTGGCAGATTTTTTTACAGAAGCCGCTGAGCTTTTTAATATTCAATTTATCATTGAAACCCACAGCGAATATTTAATAAGAAAGTTACAATTTTTAACTGCAAAAAAGGTCATAAAACCTGAGGATACACAGCTTTATTATTTTCACCATCCTCATAAAAAAATACCGGACGGAGAGAAACAGATTTACCCAATAAATATTAGAGAAGACGGTTCGCTAACCAAAAATTTTGGGACAGGCTTTTTTGATGAAGCGGGAAATATAGAATTAGAACTTTATAAATTAATTAAAGATCATTTATCCCATGGTTCAAGTCTTAATTAGCGTAGATTTTTTAGAGTATTTTCAAAAATTCAATTCCTTTACAATTGCAAATTTTAAAGAATCTCAGGAAATAGATCTTGAAAGTTTTAGTTTTATTCACACATTACTTTTTACAAATAAAAGTGAGTGGTCTTTGAATATTTCTTTAGATGAAATTATTATATTCAAGGATATAAATTCAGTGATTGATAATGAAAAGCAAATCATTGCAAAAATAGTAAGATCATTTAGAAATAATATTATAAAATCTGCTAAAAAAGAATATCATCTAATTTATACTCAAGATTATTCAGCAATTGATAGATCTAGACTACCGCCATATATATTTTTAGGAAATGTTGAAAAATCAATTTGTGATGAGATAGAACGAGAATTAGGGGTAAT
This sequence comes from Ferruginibacter sp., assembly GCA_031430735.1. GTDB lineage: Bacteria > Bacteroidota > Bacteroidia > Chitinophagales > Chitinophagaceae > Ferruginibacter. The sequence continues at coordinate 25,229 of JANPCB010000131.1, forward strand.
AGTAATTTCTAGCAAAAACATGAAAATCGAAGAAAAAAAAAGAGGAGTAATTTTTAAATCAATTAAAAATACTGAAGATGCATTTTTTAAAGAATTAGAGGGATTGATTTTTAATAAAATTAAAATTGAAGATCAATATTTCTCTAAGAACTGTGTTACGTTTTTATTGAAACAAAAGCCTTTAATTGTGAAAAAATCGATGATTGAGTTGTTTATAAAAACAAATAACAGCCATGGTGGCCATAAGTTATCTGACCAAGAAAACTCATTAAAAATTAATTTGCCAAGCACATGTAAGGTTACAATGGAAAATGGCTGTAGACACGATAGAAATATATTTACAAATACATTTATAATTACTATAGGTAACTCACTATTTGCTTCCAATACTGCTTGTAACTATTCTCAATATCCTATTGGTATATATTCTGATTATTTTGGGTAATTAATGTTAATTTCAACATGCAATTCCCCTGCACTTAACTAATGCATTTTTACATCAACAATAAAAAATGTAAAATGATAAACGCAGAACAACCTTCAATTTCTACATCAAAAACAATGCTATCCTTTTTGCAATTTGATGTACCTACAAATGAGCAGGTAGATGTAATATCGAAATTGCAAACTTTTGTAAGCGAAGAAAATACAGAAGACTTTATGGTAGTATGTGGTAGTGCAGGAACGGGCAAGAGTAGCATTATGAATGCGGTAGTAAAGTATGCTGAACACAAGAGTATAAGAGTGCAGATAGCTGCCCCAACAGCACGTGCAGCCCGATTAATAGCAGCTAAAGCGACCAATACAGCTACGACACTCCATAGTTTATTGTTTAACGTTAGTCAACAAGCAGATAAAGCGCCTATCACTTTTTCGCAAAAAAAAGAAGAGAAGAAAGATTATACCATATATATTATAGATGAGGCCAGTATGGTAAACAGCAAAGTAGTAAGGAACCATGAAGATGAATTGTTTGTGTGCAACATAGCTATATTGGAAGCTATAAAAAATTTCATAAAAAGTGGAAATGCTAAAAATAAAGTGATTTTTGTAGGCGACCGTTATCAGTTAGCTCCTATTGGTGAAAAGGATTCGAATGCACTTTACCCCAAATATTTAGAAGATAACTTTAAATGGCAGGGCGGGCAATTTTACCTTACTGAAGTAAAGCGACAAGATAATGGTTCTTACATTTTAAACACTGCGACTGAATTGCGAAACAGTATGGAGCAAAATAAAACAATGCCTGATATAAAAGCGCCTAATTTGAAAAACGTTTTTAAGGCAGTCCCTCAATACATTAATGATCTAAAGTGCTACGGTCCAAATAGTGTAGTATCTATTGCAGCCACACACAAACAAAGTCAATTCTTTAACCGAAGCGTAAGAGAAGCACGTTTTGGATCGGCTGCTGAAAAAATAATGAAGAATGATGTGTTGATTGTAAAACGGAATTGGAAACGCAACGGAAATAAATTGTATAACGGCGATATGGTCATTGTAAAAGAAGTGAACTATACTGCTAAAGAAGATGTTGGAGGATTAACTTTTGTGCCTGTATTACTTCGGATAAAGAATTCAGAAAACGAAGAAATTGAAATAGCTGATTATCTACTGATGGACTCTGTTTCTCTTGGTGTAGGTTCGTTAGGAATATTGAAGGAGAATAAATTATATGCGGAAAGGCATAGAAAAAATAAAACTTACAGGGAAACTCATAATGTGGAAGATGATCGTTACCTCGGAGCTTTGAGAACTTCCTATGGTTATTGCATAACGTGTAATGCAGCCCAAGGCGGAGAATGGGATAAGGTTTATATGAATACTTTTTTTATTCCTGATACGAGATGGGCATATACCGCGGTAACAAGAGCAAAAGAAAATCTGTATTTATATTAAATAAAGTACAGTTGTATCAAGAAAAAAATTGCCCCAATTATTCCTTAATAGTTGATTCCTCCGCCTTGGTTCGTGTCTCAAGTCAGGTGAAAGGATGTTTCGGTTTGTGAGGACACAAGCTGATAATAAAATAATTATTCAGCCTCCTCCATCTCATTTAAATTCCAGTAGTATTCAATGGACCAAAAAGGCATATCTGATGATAGCGTTTTCAGCTTTTCTACAACCTCCATGTATTTGATATCATCCATTTTAGACCATGCGGTATCCACTATTTGCAACCTCTTTTTAACTGCTTTTAATAAATACCTGTCAATGGGAGGAATGGCTACTTGTGAAATCAAAGATTTACCACCTGAAGGAATAATTTCTACGGTTTTAATGTAGATACTAATAACTTTTGCAGCAATTCCAAATGCTATGTTTCTTGAATTGTGTTCCTCTTTTTCTTCATACAAAGCCATTCTATTTAACAATGAATTTGCTTGGATGATAAACCACTCTTTATAATCTTGATAGGATATTTCGCCTAACTTTTTTAATTCAACTACCTTATTGCGTAAACCAACATCTTCAATAAATTCACCAATTTCAATATTAGAAAATCTACTTTTAGATGCTGCCCTTGCTGCACACCAACAAGCATATCGATGTGTATGTTCTCCAATATTATAATCTGAATAGTTCATATCGTTTATACTTTAAAGATTTCTTTTCTATGCCATCTTAAATTATCTATCAAAGGATGATATTCTTTTTTTTCAGGAAGTTGAATTCTTTTACCTTCAAAAGCCCTCAATGAATTCGGTGAAATTTCCTCTGTAAAACCTGACGATATCATTACTCTATAACCATCATCAATGGTTAATAATCCTCTGTCAAATGCTCTATGCAGATTCGGACTTAACGAGATACCGTTCGAAATGGTATCATCGTGGGAAATGGCAAAAGGTACAATATGGCACGCATCTACCATCTGAATATTATATCCCGATATAATTCTCATTCCTGAAATACTACAGCCATTATCATAAATCTGCGGAACTACTTTTTTAAATACACCACACCGTATAAATATTTCTTCTTCGTCTGCAGCTTCAATTTCTTTTTTGTAAAGTGCGGCTGTATCCTGTAATATCTGACCTGCAAATTTATCATATAGTGGCAACTGGATGCCGTTAAATTGCCGGTTCGGAAAATAAATGTCTAATAAAAACGAATAAATAATTTCCCGTGTTTCTGCTGCTGCAAGCAATGCAAATAATGGCTCATCTAGATATGCATATGCCACTGCTTCTTTTAATTGGGCAAAGCTTTTAACAGAAAAAGAACTTGTCAATAGAATTTCTTTTCCAGGATTGGTTTGCAAGTGCCACAAATTTCCTTTGTTCCTATCTAAATGATAAAATGGTAGCGCAAAGCGTGGTTGAAAAAAATCATTATGAACTAGGAGGCTCCAATTATCCTTAAACCTTGCAACAAGCTCAGGAGTTATTTCAATTCTATTTTCAATGATTTCACCACATGCTATAGATTGTATAACAGAAAGCAACAAGATTGGTTGATGCGGAGCCTTTACATTGTTTATCGTAGCTCTGTTGAGCCTACTTAGTTTGGTTTGATATAAAGACAATAAATCCATTTATAACACTCTTAATACTTTTAGTTCGTTGCTTTCAAAGGTAAAACAAGAATTCTTATTTCGCCATTTGAGCCTTTACCCCAGGTCAGGGCTCTTCCCCTAGTTTCGTGCCACACAAAACTTTTTCTTTCTCAGTAATAACACCCGCAGGGTACGGCGTATTTTTTTATGATGGGTATTTAGCGGTTGAAGGGACGCTGTATGGGGCCATGCGGTAAGACTGGGGATTAATGGTGAAGGGATGTTTTGGTTTGAGGGGAGAGAAATCGATAATAAAAGTATAGTATTTTTTAGCGCCGCACAGATACGCTTGCTCACAAAGCTAGGCTGCATATCTGCGCAAGGTCTCAAGAGGTTGTTATCTTAGATGTCTGCGCCAGTAAGGGGCACACAAACCGATAATAAAAATTTATTGCCGAAAGCTGTAGTATAAAAGGATTTCATATCAAATAAAAACTTAACTTTTTATTTGATATAACAAGATATGTTAATTATCTGATTTTAGAACAGAATGCATCAAGTCCTCAGAGTATTGCTTTATGAATCCTTCTTTATTTAGTTATTATCGATGGCTTATAAACTTAATTAAATTAGAATTACCATAATAAAAGTTATATAATTCACTTAAAGGGATTAATTTAGCAGCAATAAACTACAACTCACTACTCTTAAATTCAATAGAATTTTTACTATAGATGCTTAAAGATGTAAAATGGTCAGATGATCGGTCGTACAGGTCAGGTTCAGAAACAGAACCGATACAATTCTATATTGATGGATTATGCAATAGCACTCAATTTGATTTACTGTTAGGTTATTTTAGTTCTGCTGCAATAAATGTACTCTCACTCGGATTTGCTAGTTTTCTCTTTAATGGAGGTACACTAAGAATGGCAGTAAATAATGTACTATCCCAAGAAGATATTGATGCAATAAAGGCAGGTAAAGAAGGAACGCCTTTAAATATAGCTATAGATTTAACCGACATTAAAAAATTAAAAAGTACGCTAGATGATTATGGTAAACATTTTTTTGAATGTATAGCTTGGTTAATTTCGCAAGACAAAATTCAAATTAAAATAATTAAACCAAAATACGGCAAAGGTATTGCACATTATAAATCGGGTGCATTTTATGATGGTGTTGATACAATTGGATTTAAAGCATCATGCAATTTTACTGCATTTGGATTACTTGAAAATTTGGAAGAACTTGATGGCTTTTTAAGTTGGGAGAATAGCCGATCAAGCAAAATGATAAAAAGGCAAAATAATGATTTTGAAGATATATTTTCAGGAAAGTCTGAAGTCGTTGAATATTTAGATATTGATGAAGTAACAGTAGCTTTGAAAAATGAATTCGGAAATAATTCTATCAATGAACTTTTAATAAAGGAGAAAGAATTAATAGAAAGAAAAAGTCGTGTACTTGAAAGTAAATCTGTAAAAAAATCTTTTGAAAAGATTGCTTCAAAAATTGAAGAAATTGCAAGAAAGCCAAGATTCCCTTATACTTTAGGCCCTCGTTCTTATCAAATGGATGCTTATAAAAATTGGGTAAACAACAATTATCAAGGAATATTTGCAATGGCTACAGGTACAGGAAAAACAATTACATCTTTAAACTGCTTATTGCAAGAAATGAATGTAAATAATTCAACTGTATACCATGCAATAATATTAGTACCTACAATAACATTAGTTAATCAATGGGCAGATGAAGCTAGAAGTTTTAATTTTCAAGAGATAATAAAAGTATCCTCAAAATACCAGTGGGAAAATGAACTTGCCACCACCTTATCTATAGCCAAGAAAATACCAACCTCATTTATAATAATTACTACCTACGCCTCGTTTGTAAAAGAGCGCTTTAATAAGTATATAAATGAATTACCTGCTGATACATTTTTTATAGCAGATGAAGCACATAATATTGGATCACCTAGCGTTTTGAATATGTTACAAAATATCTCACTACAAAAACGAATAGGATTATCAGCTACACCAAAAAGAATTTATGATGTTGAAGGCAGCGCCTCAATGGAAAATTTCTTTAATGACAAAGAACCTTACACTTATTCTTTTTCAATGGAAAGAGCAATTGAAGAAGGGATACTTTGTAAATATTATTACCACCCCCATATTGTAAGTCTTACTTCTGATGAATTAAAAGATTACATGGAGATTACTAAAAAGCTTTCTAAATTTTTTAATAGAAATTCAGGGAGTCTTGATGTAAATGATATTGTACAAATGCTGTTATTAAAAAGAAAACGCATTATACATAAAGCGGTTAATAAATTAGCAGTCACCCGCCAAATTTTAGAAGAGAGATTTATCAAAGAGGGCAACTTACGCTACACGTTTATTTATGTGCCGGAAGGTATAACTCCCGATCTAGAAGAAGATGAAAATGCCGATGAAGAAACTATAAAAATCATAAATCAATACACAAGAGAAATAGGACGAATTGATGACTCAATAAAAGTGAACCAATTTATAAGTGGGATGCCCGATAGAAACGAAGTGTTAGACCAGTTTAAGGAAGGGAAAATACATGTCATTGCTTCTATGAAATGTTTAGACGAAGGGGTTGATATACCAAGAGCGGAACATGCAATTTTTTGTTCAAGTACAGGAAATCCTAGACAGTTTATACAACGGAGAGGTAGGATTTTGAGAACACATCCCAAAAAAGATATTGCTATAATTCATGACCTTATTGTAGTGCCTGATTTATTATTATCAGATTTAAATTCTGATACTTTTCGGGCAGAAAGAAGCCTTGTTGAAAAAGAATTAGAAAGGGTAATGTATTTTGCTTCATTGGCTATTAATCCGTTTGAAACAGAAAATGTGTTTGAAGAATTATGCAACCACTATGATTTAAATATTTACACCATACACAATAAACTTAAAAATAATGCTTAGAGAAGATATATTAAAAGCTTACTTGGAAGATGATCTATTTATTGAGAAAAATTATTTGAAAGAAGGTGAAGCCCAAAAATATAAGTGGGCGTCTCATTCTGAAAATAGCTTAATTCAAATATTAAAAACTGCTATTGAAGGAGAATTGACAAATGAAAGTAGCAATATAATAGAAAGAAAAATTAATGGCTTTTTAAACAAGCAAGCATGATACTACAAAAAATAGAACTTAAAAATTTCATGTGTTATGCTGGCCATAACGAATTCAATTTTACTGAAGGGATTAACGTTATAATTGGTGACAATGGATATGGTAAATCAAAGTTGTATGATGCCTTTTGGTGGGTAATGTATAACCAGTGTTTCGATACTTCTGTTAAAAAATTTCGAACCACTAATTTATTGAAGCGACAAATTGTATCTGATAAAGCAATTGATGAATCAGATAATGGAACGATAACAGCATCGGTTATTCTTACATTTCACAATACAGAAAAGGACAGCCTTTATATTTTAGAACGAAGATATAATGTTAGAAAAAAAGATGAGGAGATTGTCGAAGATCAGGATAGCGAAGAGATCATTTGGTTTAAGGAAATGTCTTACATGAACGCTAAGGAAATAAAGGATGTAGAGCAGATTGAACGAATCAAAAAAACCATACTTCCAGATAATATAAAACCTTACATGTGGTTTCAAGGGGAACAAGTAGAATCGATAATAGATTTTAATCAAACTGATACATTGACTAAGGCAATAAATGTCTTGTCTAACATCACAAGGTTTGATAACATCATTGCGGTAGCAGATGGTCTAAAAGAATCTACAACCAAAGAATTTAATAAAAAGCAACGGGATTTAAGTGGAGATAAAAACAAAAGCGAAAGTTTAGAAGTTGATAGGCAAGAAATTTTAAGAAGATTAAATGGACTACAGTTACAAGATGTTCAAATAAAGGATAACCAAGCACAAGCAGAAGAAAAGGCAGAAAGTTTATTAAATAAGCATGCTGAAGCACAGAAAATAAAAGAGATAGAAGTAAAGAGAAAAGTCATCGAAAAAAACTTACAAGAAATACAAGACGAATTTAACGAAGAGCAAAAAAATCTTCACAAAAGAATGTTCACTAATAAATGGGTTTTAAAAGGAACTGAGGAATTATTTAAAAGCTATGGTGAAATGTATGAAAAATATGAGCATCAAAAATTGCAAAAAGAAGCAAGAATTGAAGCGAGAATTGAAACAGAAAGAGAAATCATTAAAGAATTTCAGGCAAGGCTACCTATCGATGTCCCAGAGCCAATTCATGTGGAAAGAATGCTAAGAGAGGAAAAATGTTTGGTATGTGATAGACCTGCTCCACAAGGCTCAGATGCATGGCTAGCCATGAAGGCTTTGATAGAAAGATCAGAAACAAAAATCAATGTTCTAGAAGATGATGGAGGATTAGAAAAGAATAACTTTTCAAGTGATTTTAAAAAACTATATCAAAATGGACTTGGCCTTAATCACAACATAAAAATTATTGATGATGATATTGCTTCAACATTTAGAAGATTAAAAAAGCTTGATAAAAGAAGAAAATTATTATCCGAGGATTTAAGAAAAATAGAATCGGAAATAAATAGTCTTATAACGGATGCAGCGCTGAACGTAAGTCAGGCGAATAATTTATTAAATGAATTTAATGCACAAAATGAATTAGCGAAAAGGTCCATCACAGAAATTGGTTCGATTTCTAGCCAGATTGACCGTAAGAAGCAAGAACTTGAAAAGATAGATTTAGAATTGAGTAATCTTGTAATAGGTGACATTCCTGCTTACTTACAAGAGAAAGTAAGAGTAATTGAAGAATTTCACGCCGTCGCATACAGTACAAGAAAGCGTGTTTTTTCTACTCTTGTAAAAATCTTAGAACAAGAAGCAAATGAGCATTACCGTGACATGACTAAAGGCAATATGTCTGCACGAGGCGTAATTCGTTTAAGAGAATTAACTAATGGAAAAAACTATATGCCTGAGCTAGTTGACGACAAGGGCAATGTTTTGCTTCAACTAAATACAGGGAATATCATTCTTATAAAATTGGCCACAATAATGGCAATTATTTCTGCAAGACAAGGTTCTAGAGATACAGATTTATATACACTAATTACAGATGCTCCCATGTCAGTATTTGGCGAAGATTACACAATCGGGTTTTGCAAAACAGTAAGCAAGGTCTATCGTCAAAGCATTATCATGAGTAAAGAGTTTTACAAAAATTTGCAGCTACGAGAACAACTTCTGAGTGATGGAGAAATTAAACTTGGAAATGTTTATTTAATAACACCTTCCATTCAGGAAACAGAAAGGAGTAATAGAAATAGCTTATCAACGAATATTCAAAAATTGAACTAATGGAATTTCTAAAACGAATAAAAGACAGGTCACCAGAATACGACAGCCAATATTATAATATGATCTTGGAGTTCACAATTGAACAAGGTGGCAAGGCGGGAACAAGTACAGAAGCTGATCGTTGGAAACAGGCGAAATATTTTTCAACCCGTTATGAAATGTATATTTATGCAGCATTACTGGGATTAAAAAAGGATTATAAAATACCTATAGCTTATGGTACAGAAAAAAGTAAGTTTATTGAAATTAAATCTTGGCAACCGCAAGATGTAGCTGATTATGTTGTAATGGCTGTTATTGCAAAGTCTGGCTTTGATCTCAATGAGATTGAGGAAATGGAAGAGGAAAAAGTAGAGAAAAAAATTACAGAACTAAAAGGGTTGCTAGAGGATTACGCTAATGGAGGCTTTGATATTATTCGTGCTAAAAAAGAATCTGACCCTGCTTATTTTTTACAGAATGAAAATTGTTTTATTGATTTACTTGATAATTAATTAATGCAATAAAAATACTGGATTAGATTTGTAATAAATATTGTATGTTTTCTTAAGTTGAAAAATAAGGTCATCAATATTTTGTGTTCGTCTCTTCTTCCGATTGTTTAAGAGTGTTTTAATTATCTGGTATAAGCGGTCATCATTAAATAAAAAATCACTTCTGTCAATACCCCCTTCCGGACAATTCCCTTGGACGATAAACCATAAAACTTTTCCCAATTGATATAAATCTGATTGATGATTAATCTTATTATCGAATTTATAATTCCATGGCGTTTTTTCAGTCACAAATTTATTTAGAGATTCTGGAGATTGCCAACCCTTAGGCCCAATCCATTCGCCCACCTCATCCACCTCAAATGATTTATATCTGTGTTCAACAAGCCCTAAATCGCCAAGCTTCCACTTACCATTAAAAAATAGAATGTTATCAGGCTTGATATCCCTATGGTAATATCCAGCTTTGAATATTAATTTTAAAGAATCACAAATTTCAAGAAAAAGAGAAACTCTATCTAAAATTGATAAATTATTCTTGGTCAAAAAGGTTGAAAGATCATCTGGAGCATATGGCATAGTATAATATCTATGATGAGTATGACGCCCATTCTCTCCTAAAATATCAACTACCCCGAAATGAAATATTTCCACTGTGTTTAAGGGATCCAATTTAAAACAATCGTCCAATGCAGTGATCTCATCATAAAACCTTATACTTCGAGGTTTCTCATAATATTGCAAAGGGGTTTTGCAAATTTTAATTATTAAATCTGATATCTCGGGGTAACCAATTTCATCATCCCAGTCTTGAGCCTTAAACAGTTTGAGTATAATATTCGAACCTTTATTTCCAGGTTTAGCGGCTTTTAAATATCCTACAATATACTCTGTTTTATTTAGCTTAATTGTATTTAAAGCAGGAGTTGCTGGATTCAGTTTCAGTCCAGAGTATTCAAAAGATATGCTTGATGGGAATCTAAAATTTTGGTTATCCATTGTCTAAATCATATAACAAATAATCACTAACTTTTTTAAGTGCGTTAATTCTATTTAGATCATTTAAAAAATTATAAACATCTTTAAAAATAAAATCTTCCTCTTTCTCCCTATTTCGGAGAATCTTTTCAAAAAAACTTAACCTTTCTATTCTGGATTTTTTTGAATTTGATTGAGTTATACAATTAGTAGCATAATTTTTTATTGATTCGCAATTATCAATTGATGGTGAAATATATTCATCTAACACCAATAAAATTCTATACTGATAAATTAAAATCGAAACTTCATCTACGTTTAACCCGGTATTTACGAAATTGAAGAAGGTATAAAAATCATTACGTTGCTTGTATCTTGTTTCGTTTATTTTTTTTATTTCATCCAATTGAGTAAAATGATTAATAATATTTCCAAAAACCTTGGTTACAAAATTATATTGTTCCTCCGATATATCAGTTTGATAGATTTTCTCTACTGCTGTTTTTTTGTCTGTAATACCTAATAATAAATAAGCCACTAATTCCTCTACATAGCTTCGATCGTTCATTCTTTTTGATGTAGCATCAGTAAATAATTCCAAGTTGCTAAAGTTCTGATTTTCCAATAAAGTTTCAACTAGCGATAAAAATTTGGTTGATGCAAATTCCGCTTTAAATATCTCTGGTGTATTTAACTGCATACCCTTTTTATTTACTAAAACATAAAACTTCCTTATTTCTTCTTCATTATGAACATTCGTAATCTCAGTAATATTAATTTTATAGGCTAAAAAACTATCCTGGTTGATATCATTAATTTTCCTTTTTTGTGAATCTCCGATAAGACCTTTATAAAAGCTATAAATAGCTCTTGCCCTTTGTTGTCCGTCTACCATTTCGACAATATCTTCTCCATTTTTATAAAAGAAGAAATTAGGTAATGGAAAATTTGATATTACGGAATCGATTAGACTTTCTTGATCTTTCTTTGTCCAAACTTCATTTCTTTGATAAGATGGCTTTAAATCCATTTTCCCATTTTCAATAAGGCTAATTAATTCCTTGACATCAATAGTATAAGTAGTGTAGTTCATATATAATTATCTAAAACAACTTGCACATCCTTCTTCTTCTGCATCAGCAAGTATATCTAGTAAATAAGGTGATTGAATTTTATTTTTTTTACTTTCAGTTCGTTTAATATATTCTTCTTTTATCCGCATTATTCTATCAGGTTTTATTAATTCGGCAAGTGGTTCATCTTGTATCCATGTATAACCATCTTTTTCATATCCCATTGCTTTTGCAAACATGTCCGGATGCTGTTCATACAACCATACCCACTCAATTTTTTGTTGGTAAAAGCAAAAGAAACAACCTGAACGGCTTCTTGCATAAGTAGATTTTTTTCCGTTTACTTCAAACTCTACTTCTTTGTAATAGGCAGGTACACCCACTCCAGAGTCTTCCAATATTTTAAAGATATCATTCCGTACCAAAATATCTTCATTATCAATTAACGGAAAACTTGATTCGTTTGATAGGGGATAATTTGATTGTTGTATGAAATTGAAAACCGATGCATTAAATTCTTTTACTCCCAAATCTAATAGCTGAGCTAGTTTCAATTGTTGTGTAAAGCTTGTAGTAAGCGGGTTGTTAATAACTTCAAATGCTCGCTGCGTTTTTCCATTCAAATTAATAGAAGAATAAAAATCCAACACATTATTTGAATTAACATTTGCTAAAAACTTAGTAATTACTTCTTCGCTCCAAATATTTTTCCTAAATGGAAATATCGACTGGATATTTGATTTACGTGAAATATATCCTTCTCTATCTTCATCGCCTCTAATGCCTACGTAAGAAATAACAGGGTCATTGCCTACAAACTTTTCAAAAGGGTCTAACTTTAATTTCTTCGTACACCATCTAGAATTTGAGGAGGGTAAAAAACCTCCGTACATTTTAATAAAATGATCAAAAGGTAATTCAGGACTGTTATTGGCGCCTGTTAATCTAATTATTTTCTTACCTAAAAAAATCTCGAGGTTGTCAATTAATTGGTATGTTTCATCTAATTCTTTACCTGTATCAGATGTATAATATTCTATTTCTAAATCAGGATAATTCTTTTTCATATAGATAGCCAACGCTGCACTATCCTTACCGCCCGATATTCCCAATAAGTGTCTTACTTTACTCATTTTGCAAGTATTTCTTTCAGCAGATTTGTTAAAGCTGCAATGTTTAGAGATATATCTTTTGAAAGACCTTTTTTCAACTCCATCTCAATGTTGTTTACTTCTTCTTTTTTATTCTTAGGTAATCTAACAAGTTTTTTCTTCATTCCATCAAAGAATGAATTTATTTGTAAATCGAAAACATCCTCCTGGTCTTCTTTAAAGTCAGATTTTGAAAGCATTGTCAAACTATCTAAATCTAAAATCATTGATTTAAATTTATCTGCAATTAAAATTTCTTCATCGTCACTTATTTTATCTAAAGTTTTATTCAAGAGTGCCTGCACCAACGAATTTAGCCAAGCTTTTTTATCGTCTATTTTAGAGTCAAGTCGCTGCACAAATATTCTTTGTGCAGGTAATAACAAATGCCTCCTTAATTTTAAAAACCTTTTTTGCAGCAAGTCTTTATATTCTTCAAAAAGTAGCTCTTCTCCAATAATTTCATCTTGAATAAAAACTTCGATTCTGTTTACTAAATCTTCATAAGAATTTCTTACCTCTTTAATTGCCCTTTGAAGTTTGGTGCTATAGTTTTGAAGGCTTTCTGATGATCCTTGAATTTTATCAATTGTAAAACCTAATGCTAATGGAAAGTCTTCAAAAAATGTCTTTTCAGGATCTTTAGAACTACATATAGCATTTCTAAGGTTTTGGGCTTCAACAGATAATCTATTTGTATTTTTTGAGTATTCAGGTAGGTCTTTGTAAAATGTGAGAAATGGCTTTATTGTTTCAATAAAATTTTTGTTAGAAAGTTTTTCTTTACTGTTTTGGTTTAAAAACAAACGATAACTATTAAAAATATCAAGCTTTACACCTTCTATTGCAAAACTTTTTATTTCGTATTCTTGTGGGTCTTTCCCCATCAAATCCAAAACTTCATCCGTTAAGAAAGGAATGTACCCATTTTTGCCAAATAAAGCATAATCATCTCTTTTTATAAACAGAAAAGATGGAACCCAAAAATCTATAAATCCCTGCTTTAATTTATATGGTTTCTCTTTAAGCAAATCTATAAAATCTGAAACTCTTTTTTTCGAAGCCTTGGCACTGTTTAAATATTGTAAAGAAACGTTCCAGAGCTCACTAAAGCCATTTTCCTTTGTAGGCCTTTGTTCCTTTAAAATTTCATCGGCAAACAATTTAATATTGTTGTTTTCCAATAAGGTTAAATAAATTGTTTTTTCTGGCGGAAATTTAGTTTCTCCGAAACCAAGTTGTGGCTTATCCCAATTATTAATTAACGCTTTAAAATAATTTTTTTTAGCACTGTGTATTGATGATGATATCTTATGCTTGTTTACTAATTCATTATTAAATGTGGGCGTTTTACTGTAGATCTCATTACAAATTTTTGAAAGCTCACTATTAAAGTTTCTTTTGGATTTAATAGTAACTTCTGTGCCATTAAAATACCAAACTACCTCTGACGAATTTCCTTGGAAATTATTTAATATTTTATGCGTCAATAAATTCTGCTGGTGTATCACTATATTATTCAACTCTCTCACCGCTACCTTATCATCTGAATTTTCGTTAATTACCCTCTTTGTTTTTTCTATTTCAAATAATAATTCTTTTATTGCCTTAGCATTTTTATAGTAACCAAAAAGTATAGCCTCATTACATTCTTTGGAAAATTCTTTTATATTTTTAGCGCCCAGCTTTTCATTAAAAATTAAATTTATAAATCCATCTATTTCACCAACAGGAGATTCGTTTATGGGGTTTTCTGTAATCCTATATTCAAAGAGTCTTGGCGTGCCGGTTTCATACATAACTTTTTTTGCAACAACAGGAGGGAGCTGGTAATACTTATTTAAAAGAGTAACCACATCCGTTATATCATCTATTTTATTCCCTGCTTCAATTAATGCTGATTGTATATCCAAATCTGTACCGTCGAACAAAACATATCGCCTGCTGTACTTTCGATATATTATGATTTGCTTTTTAGCCAATCCATCTAATAGCGCTCCTGCATTTTTTATCCCGAAACAGTTTTCTGCATAATTTTTTAAAAACTCTTTATCAAGCGTAGACCCTCCCAAAGAAGTGATGTTTAAAAGTCCTATTGTTTTTACAATTTTGGCGTAATCATTAAAGTTTCCCTCTATACTTGATTCTACTTTTTCTAAAGAAGATTTTATAGATTTCCATGCGCCAAAATCAGGATTGTATTTAGAGTTAAGAAAAGAAAAATAATTAAAAATTAAATATTCATATACATCCGCTATTGTATAAAAACTTTTACTTAATAGTGTATGCTGGTATAAACCTGTATGGTCGGTAGATTCTAAAAACGAAAAAAGTGATCTTTCGTTTTGCCCATATTTTTGTAACGAAATAGTAAGTACATAGGCCGCAACTGAATCTAAGGGAAAGAGTTTTTCTGCTATTTGGTTTATATAATCTTCATTGACGTTAAATGCTTTCGCTTTTATTAATAACTCTATGGATTTTTTAATTTCCATTTCAGCCTTTTTTGTGGAAGGCTTTTCGTTTAAATGTTCTGCAGCTAAAAACAAAAGTTGCTCTACCGGCTCATTAAACGTTATTTCTGTAAACCTACCTTTTACCTTTGTCCATTCTTGCTTTTGAGACTGGTTAAGGTTTATGGCGTAAGCATCGAAGTTTTGATGAACAGTTGTAAATAATACAATATTAATCTCAGGGTTATTAATAAATTCAGCTAGTTGCTGTATGAAATATATTTCTTCCTCCGGTTTATTCTTCGAAGCAAATTCTAGAAACTTACCGAACTCATCAACCAATAAAAAAAGAATTTTGTTTTTATTTCCAAGATCATGATATCGGTTAAACAATTCAGAAAAAATATTATCCCCTGTATTTTTGTTGTTTTCTATTTCTAATAATTCAGCAAAACTTTCCCTTAATGATTTATATTCTCCTACAATATTTATAAATTCTATTGCAGCATTTGGCAATAAGTTAATTCCAAAATATTTTTTCTTTTTGGTTACACTTTGCTGGAATGCCCATAAAAAAGCTGATTTCCCTGTACCGTAAGACCCAATTATATTAAATGAGCGACGCCCTTTTTTAAAATCGTTGCTAATTTGGTTTACAATACGAATAGCATTAGGTGTCGGGATATAATTTAAATCACTTTCTTTATCCCGAATTATATTAACAGATGTGGTGATTTTAATTGACATAATAGTTGTTCAATATTTCAAATTTATTAGGAATGGTTTTAAATTGCAATTCTTTCACGCCTCCGTTGTCATTATATACAACTCCATATTTTTTAAATTTAGGATTACTTGCAAATGATTCAAATCGGTTTACCAACCCTGTTCTATTTATTGCAAAAACACGCCCTATGTTGTTGTCTTCATATTCTACCGAAGAGAGGCTTATTGATTTATCAAAATTGCCAAAATTCAACATAGCATATAATAAAACCTCATCGGGTATTTCAGATCTTTCATTATTTAGGATAGCATAAAACGTATCCATTTTCTTGTTGTATTCTCTTTTTTCTACTTGTATCACATCTAGTTCAGTCAATATTCCTGAGAATGTATCCTCCTTGTCTTTGCTATGTGCATCAGTACGAATGTACATTTTAGACATTACCTCAAAATCAGTGTCAATTGTATTTGAATTTAAATTCGAAATGTTAAGTTCATTACCCTTTCTTAAAATAAATGTTCGAAAATTGTCTTTTGTAAATTCAATTTTTTCTCTTCTTAGTTCATTAAAAACTAAATTGTATGTAGAAGAAATATTTAGTGTAACCAACTGGTAATGCAGAAGCCATAATGTAGCTTCATCTTCGATGTATGGATCTTTGCCTTTATCATCCAAAAGGTATTTAGCAAATTCAGTTAATAAGCTTTCTTTGTCAATTATCCCAAAAGCCCTCATCCAAAAATTGATAGCAGACACCATGTTTTTACCTACTCCAAGGATTACAACAGCATCATCTTGTGAAAATTTATTTCCATTTTTTATAAAATCGTAACCCTTTTTTAGCCATAAATGTCTGCAATGGAAAGTATCATGCCCTGAAAAGCTTAGCTTTTGTAATATTTTAGTTTCTGTTTCCATTTATTTAACCTCCAATTTTTTAGTTACTAAAGTAGACAAAAATATACATAATGAAACATACTTGTATAGTTTTAGATTTTGTTTTGTCCACAATAAAAGCACTATTCGTACCTACCAATCCATAAAGTTAAGCGAAGCGTCTCTACGGATATATAATAATAGATAGACTTTGTCTCGATAACATCTAGGGAAAGTTGCATAAAGGTTTTAAATAGTTTTTTAATTTACTGCATCTCAACTTCTCTTATCAGGTTACATTGCTAAGAAGTATCCAATAAATCTGGTAGGTCCAGTGGCGCTTCTACGGCGGGTAGGCTATCTACATTGCGCAGTTGGCGCTGTATGGCTCGGGTGCGGGTGCCTACTACATCGTCTAATTGGCCGAGACCGGTTTGTATATTTTTTTGTGCTTTTTCCAACAAGCCGCCAAAAGTTTCAAATTCTTTTTTTACAGCGCCGAGTACGGTCCACACTTCGCTGCTGCGCTTTTGCAGGGCCAGGGTTCTAAAGCCCATTTGCAGGCTGTTCAATATGGCCATCAGGGTAGTAGGGCCGGCCACGGTTATTTTGTATTCGCTGCGCAGTTGGTCTATCAGGCTGCTGCGGCGTATTACTTCGGCGTATATGCTTTCAAAGGGGAGGAACATAATGGCAAAGTCGGTGGTATTGGGTGGGTCCAGGTATTTATCTCGTATGTCTTTGGCCATTTTTTTAATAACGGTTTCCAAATTTTTGGTGGCTATTTCTATTTCATCGGGTAGCGCATTTTCATATGCGGCTATCAGGTGCTCGTAGGTGTCCTTGGGGAACTTGGCATCTATGGGCAGGTACACGGTGCTGCTTTCGTCTTCGCTGCGGCCGGGTAGTTTTATCGCAAATTCCACGGGGTCGTTGCTGCCTTTTTTGGTGCGCACATTGGCATCGTATTGGTTGGGCGCCAGTATTTGCTCTAGCAACAAAGCAAGCTGCACTTCGCCCACACCGCCTCGTAGTTTTACATTGCTCAATACTTTTTTCAATCCGCCCACATCGGTGGCAATGGTTTGCATTTCGCCGAGGCCTTTTTGCACTTCTATCAGTTGCTTGCCCACGGTTTCAAAACTTTGCCCCAATCGTTCGCTCAGGGTTTTTTCCAGTTTTTCTTCCACGGTTATGCGTATGCTTTCCAGTTTGGTTTCGGTACTTTTTACCAATTCGTTTTGTTTGGTTTCCAGCTGCACAAATTTTTCCCTTTGTAAGTCGTTAAAGGATTTTATATTGGCATCAAAGCGTTCTTCAAAACCTTTAAAAGCCTGTACCAGCGCCTCCCGCATTTGTTTGTTATCGTCTTTGGCTTGGTTGTTTATTTTTTCCAACTGGGCTATATTGGCCACCGAAAAATCGGTTATGTTTTTGCTCAATTCGGCACGGTTGGCTTGGTTGTTTTCGGCGGTGTTGGTAATAAGCGCCGCCAGTTTTTCGTCCAGGGTTTTATTAATGTCTTTAAGGGCCTGTTGGCTTTGCAGGGTAATGGTTTGCAAGGTGCTGTTTAGCTCGGTGCGGTTGTTGGTAGCCATGCTGCTTTGCTCGGCACGGCTTATCCTAAAATCTTCTTTGAGGTTGGTTTCTATATCGGTAAGTTTTGTTTGCAAGGCGGTGGTAGCCTGTTGCAATGCCGGTATTTGGTTATCGGCTTTTTGCCTAAACATGAAAAGGAGCAAGAGGGCCAATAGCAACAATACGATAATTATAATTAATAAGACAGTTTGCATGAATAATTAATAATGGATAATGAATAATTAATAATGTATTATGAGCAAAGATAGTTTATAAGTGGTCGGGCCTGCTTGTCGGTAGGTTTCGCATTAATGTTTTTTACGTCCCAGCGGGGTTTTCACCATAACTTCCCAGCGGGGTTTTCACTTATTTAGTGCTTGCTCAAAAACTCAAGTTGCAACATTTTAAAATTTAAGTACCAATCATCAGAAACGCTATTCGCTAAAATCTTCGCAAAAATCTACCAGCTACTGCATAAGCCCCCTTTTTTTATTCGGTCCCGATGAAATCGGGATTGAAAAAATGCGTTAGCATATTTTTTCAAAGAGTAAAAAGTAGGGGCGTTGCATCGCTACCCTCTCTTGTGGAGAGGGGCTGGGGGTGAGGCTTAGTGATGCCCGCCGGCATGAGGCAAAACCTGCAATTTTAAAAATGTCTACAGGGTTTTTTAAGCTGTTTTATGAAAAACCTTTGCTTCAATAAGTGAAATAGCTAACTAACATGCAATACAGATATCAATTTTTAGTATTTGATAAAGCCCTATTTAATGTTGCTGTGTAAAATAATTACCATTTAAACCCCGATGTAGAAAATAACTACAAAAATTTTGAAATGCCTTTGCATTCGTTTGCGAAAACCCCGCCTTAACGCAATACCATGTGTTGTAAAAGGAGTGCTGTTTTTATTGCGTGTTTAAAGTTTGTAAAGTATTTTATATAATGTCAAATTATTCAGCAGTCAGCAGTCTTCGTACGGAAGAAGAAGGCTTCCGAACTTTTTCCCAGCAATATCCTTGCCTTGGATCGTGTCCTCAAGAACCAAGTTTATATTGTTGATCTTCGGTTCGCAGCGTAAAACCAGGGCTTAGAGAATAATGATACAGTTGAGGAAAAGTACAGATTATTATAGATGCGGTGAAATATGGAGGCTACCCTGTTTTGCATGGGAAAACCATCAATAAATGTTATAAAATTTTAGTACGCTTACAACGGTTGTGTTGTAGGTGATAGCCGTGAAATGACGTTTATTGAGGAAGGGCTGGGATTGTGAGAAATGGGAAATCCTGCAGCGGAAGAAAAGAAGCCCGGCAATGTGAACCGGGCTCTGTGCGTTTTAATCTTAGCGTGCTTTTTTCTTAGGATCCGCTTTCTTTTGTGCGGAGCTTTTCTTTTTAGTAGGCTTATTCTTTTTAGGTTCAGCGTTCTTTGTCGACATACAATTAAATTTAATGTTAGTGAATATTACTCATGGCCGCAGTGTATTTCTTCCATTTGTTCGATGATGTTCTTTTAGAAGCGGCAACTATACAGCCATGTTATAAGCATACAAAGATATGACTAAAAGGGTAAAAACAGTATTTGATTAACGTCAGCCGCCCGGGTATATTGTAAATTTTTTCTCCTGCACCCCTACCGCAGGGTAAGCTACGTGGAGCCAATCACTTACCTTATTGTTTCACAAACATTACATCATCCATCTCCTTAAACTTAATGTCCCAGTAGGGCATCACTTTTACAGAGTTTTTGTTTAAAAAGATTACAGGTGAAACCCCGATGTAGGAAAGGACTACAAAATAGTAGAAACCTACACTCGAAGATGATGGATTCACGTCACAGCAGGGTTTCACTTTTACGTGCCAGCAGGGTTTTCACTTTTACAAGGTTTTTGTTTAAAAAGATTACAGGTGAAACCCCGATGTAGAAAAGAACTACAAAATAGTAAAAAGCGTATTCCGAAGTTTGTATCCTGTCGGGCCTGCCAGTTGGCAGACTGGGTTTCGCAACATTTTTTTAGTAAAAATTATGAATGCGCTTTGCGAAAACTCCGCCTAGACAGGAAATGGATTGCGTTTCGGTTGGTGGGGACACCAACCGATAAGAAAAAGGTTTTTGTTTAAAAGAATTACCTGTGAAACCTCAATTTAGGAAAGAACTACAAAATGGTTGTAAGCAAATTCCAAAGATTATAACCAGTCGGGCCTGCCAGACGGCAGACTGGGTTTCGCAACAATGTTTTAGTAAAAATTATGAATGCGTTTTGCGAAAACCCGCCTAGACAGAAATGCTCAACTAAAAGACATTACACAGCATCCTTTAAGGGTAGCCCCTACGGGGCAAAGCTTTGTACTCCACTCATTTTTTACAAATAGGTAGCCCCTATGGGGCAAGGGCAGCTTTTGTATTGTACTACTTTAGTTTGTATTGTTATTTGCTAATTTAAAATTATTTAATTGGAAAAAAATTAAAGCTTAAAGTGAAAATTGTCCCAGAGGGACTACCTATTTGTAACCACAGTATCCTTTAAGCGAACTTTGCCCCGTAGGGGCTACCCATCCTCAGCGATAAACTAATACGTCCCAGCGAGGTTTTCACTTTTACAAAGTTTTTGTATAAAAGGATTACCGGTGAAACCTCAATTTAGGAAAGAACTACAAAATGGTTGTAAGCAAATTCCAAAGATTATAACCAGTCGGGCCTGCCAGTCGGCAGACTGGGTTTCGCAACAATGTTTTAGTAAAAATTATGAATGCGTTTTGCGAAAACCCGCCTAGACAGGAAATGGATTGCGTTTCGGTTGGTGGGGACACCAACCGATAATAAAAAATATGCCTGCCCCGCAGCATTGCGGGGGCAACTACCTATTCTTCTTAAAAAATAATAGGCATAAAAAAACCCTTACGTAATAAAACATAAGGGCTTTTTAAATAAATATGGCAACTACCTACTCTCCC
>JANPCB010000132.1:0-8814 GCA_031430735.1 Ferruginibacter sp.
TCTAAAAGGAAATTATAAGCTCTGAGAATCGCCTATATGAAATTGGTGATGGACCCCGACTCGAATACTTTAAAGAAAAGAGGCTGTTTTCAATTTAGAAAACAGCCTCTTTTGATAAACAGCCAGTTTTTCAGTGCCCTCATGAAAATAGCCTCCTTTTTTTATTGAAGTTTATTATGCACTAAAAGAATATTAACCCTCATTTTCAGGTACTGTTTATTGCATCACTGAATTTAAAAGTATGGCTATATCTGTAGGGGCAGTTTTTAAAAGCATCTTTTCAAAACGGCTATTTTCATCTATTTTAATGAGTACCGTTTTATCATCCATTTTATAAAAAATGTGTCCATTTACTACATGCCATAATTTATTTCCCTTTTCTACCTGCAAACCATTATAGCCCAGCAGCATTTCTGCTGGGCTATGGTCTGCACACATTGCTGCGGCTTCAAAAAAATTGAATGCCTCTTTTACTTGGTCTGCTTTTACCTCCCATGAAGGATTTTTTCTTCCAGAAAAAACCAACGCTGTTATGCTATACATACAATGATTTACTTGATGTTGATATGACCTGCTAACACATTCATAAAGGTACAGAATTGTGTATAGTTTCCCCTGTTGGCAGTACGTGGATCATTGATTATTGCTCCTGAATTGTCTAAATTGGTAACAGAAGTTCCACCTGGTTTATGGCTCCACTTGGTATTAACACCTTTACGATACCAGTGAAAATCGGCACCTGGCCAGATAACCAATCCCACCAGGTGACCTTGAGCTGGGCACTTATTATTGGCAAGCGGGGAATCAATCAATGCATCGCTTGCGGCACCTTGTTTGGCACTTTTTTGCCCAGCAGCTACTGCGCAACCGGCTAATGATGTGTACATATTACCCGTTGCTCTACCTGGCTGTGCAAATGTATCTGTGCGGTGGTTGCAGGCATAGTTGTAGCAATTGTTGTTTGCTTTAATGATTGGATTGAGGTTCCACCAATCTGGTTCATAAATAGGACCACAGGTACAAGTAATGAGGGGCAGAATAGGGCCTACCACAATTGGGCCAATGGGCACGGCCGTTTTTTCCCTTATGGCAAAAGAGTCATTTAAGGCTTCTTTGTAAATTTTGAGGAAATCACGCACGTTGCCGACATTTGTAATGCTTTTGGCTTTGCTAATAATAAATTTTTGCAGGCGCTCCATAGTTCCCGAATCATCCATTGCCGCACTTTTACCATCGGCATACATGGTTTCATGCGAAAGATAAAAGTTGGTGGGCATTTCTTTTGATACCGATTTTAGCTGCTCTACCTGTATGCCACGAAAGCCTAAGTGTGTAGGTTCGGCAAGGGTTTTGGCGTTTGTTTTTCGCATAGCACCAGTAGGCGACACATTGCTAAAAAGCTCTTTCGCTTCCTTTGCAGTCAACACTAGTTCTGGGTTTGGTCGACCGCTAAATATATCGATTGTTACTTTTACTGACATAAAATTAATTTGAATTAAATAACAACAAATATATATAAAAATAAAACATTATACAATAACACAATTGGGGTATTGTAATAAAATAACAAATAGGATATTCTGTGGTAAATTAAAATGCGTAATTATGAAAATGACCAATACTTAAAGTCAAATATTTTAAATTTTTAGTAAATGAGTACGCATATTTGAACAGCAGTTTATAAAAAAGAGGGCACCATTTCTAAAAATTTATAAACAAATTACTTTTATGAAAGCTTGAAAATTAAAAAGCTGGCCTCCTAAAAGAAGACCAGCTTTAGTTATCAATCAAGGCATGTCTTAAATTAGATCAAATCTATCCAAATTCATCACTTTACTCCAAGCTGCCACAAAATCATTCACAAATTTTTCTTGTGCATCTTCGCATGCATACACTTCTGCAAGTGCACGTAGCTCTGAGTTGGAGCCAAAAATTAAATCTACTCTAGTACCTGTCCATTTTAATTCGCCCGTTTTTCTATCGTTGCCTTCAAATACATCTTTATGAGCATCTATAGCTTTCCACTTTGTATTAAAGTCAATTAGGTTTACAAAGAAATCGTTTGTAAGTACTTCAGGGCGCTTAGTGAAAACACCATGTTGTGCAGCAGCAAAGTTTGCATTCAATACACGCATTCCCCCAATGAGCACCGTCATTTCGGGAGCAGTTAATGTAAGTAATTGTGCTTTATCTACCAGCATTTCTTCCACCGATGTAGTAGATTTGGTTTTTGCATAATTACGGAAACCATCTGCTTTAGGCTCTAGTACTGCAAATGAAGCAACATCAGTTAGTACTTGTGAAGTATCTGTACGACCGGCTGTAAAAGGAACTGTTATTGTATTGCCAGCGGCTTTCTCTACACCTGCACATCCACCTAGCACAATTAGATCTGCTAACGAAACTTGCTTATCTGTATTTGCGTTATTAAATTCTATTTGTATTGCTTCCAATGCATCTAACACTTTTGATAATTGCGGAGGATTATTTACTTCCCAATATTTTTGTGGGGCCAATCTTATGCGTGCACCGTTTGCGCCACCACGCTTGTCAGACCCACGGAAAGTAGAAGCAGAAGCCCATGCCGTAGATACCAGTTCTGAAACTGATAATCCAGAATTATTAATTTTTTCTTTTAATGTAGCCACATCATTTGCATCAATTAATGTATGTGTAACCTCAGGTACAGGATCTTGCCATATTAATATTTCCGCTGGTACTTCAGGTCCATGATAACGTACACGTGGTCCCATATCTCTATGCGTCAATTTAAACCAAGCTCTTGCAAATGCATCTGCAAACTCAGCAGGGTTTTCAAAAAATCTTCTTGAAATTTTTTCATATGCCGGATCTACTCTTAGGGCAAGGTCAGCCGTAGTCATTACTGGGGCATGGCTTTTTGCAGGGTTGTGTGCATCTGGCACTGTACCCTCGCCGCCGCCATTTTTTGGTTTCCATTGGTGTGCACCTGCAGGACTTTTCGTTAATTCCCACTCGTAGCCAAACAAATTTTCAAAATAATTATTACTCCATTTAGTTGGTGTAGTTGTCCATGCGCCTTCGAGCCCACTAGAAATGGTATCTTCACCTTTACCTGAACCAAAACTGCTTGTCCAACCTTGGCTTTGCTCTTCAATGCTAGCAGCAGCAGGCTCAGGGCCTTTATAATCTTCAGATGCTGCTCCATGCATTTTTCCAAATGTGTGGCCGCCTGCTACAAGTGCTACTGTTTCTTCATCGTTCATAGCCATGCGGCCAAAAGTTTCCCGAATATCTCTTGCAGATGCCAAGGGGTCAGGGTTTCCGTTTGGTCCTTGTGGATTTACATATATCAATCCCATTTGCACAGCGCCCAATGGATTTTCCAATTCACGATCGCCGGTGTAACGGTTATCATCCAACCATTTCTTTTCGGAACCCCAATACACATCTTCTTGCGGCTCCCATACATCCGCACGACCACCAGCAAAACCAAATGTTTTAAACTCCATAGATTCCAATGCGCAGTTACCTGCTAGTACCATTAAATCTGCCCAAGATATTTTTTTGCCATATTTCTTTTTTAATGGCCAAAGAAGTAAACGAGCCTTGTCTAAATTTACATTATCAGGCCAACTGTTTAAAGGTTCAAATCGTTGTTGTCCTGCACCTGCACCACCACGTCCGTCTGCAATGCGGTACGTTCCTGCGCTATGCCAAGCCATACGTATAAAGAAAGGGCCGTAATGACCATAATCGGCCGGCCACCAATCCTGCGAAGTGGTCATCAATTCATACATATCTTTTTTTAATGCGGCTAAATCTAGTTTATTAAATTCTTCTGCATAATTAAATGCGTCACCCATTGGATTGGATAAGGAAGAAAACTGGCGAAGTATATTTAGTTTTAATTGATTTGGCCACCAGTCTCGGTTTATAGGACCTGTGCCAGCACTTTTTTGTATCATTCCGCTTGTAAACGGGCACTTACTTTCTGCATTCATATTGGATGATGCAGTGCCAAGATTTGTATTATTTTCCATTGTATATTTTTTTGTGTTCAAATTTACAATATTCTTTTCGATAATGTTTATGTATAAATTTTATAAACTTATAGGTAAAACCTATTGGTTTATATAAATGTATTGCGCCATCTTCTCATATTGTAATAGAAAATTTTAAAGACCATAAAATATAGAACTGCTAAAAACAGTTGATTTTGTACTTTCTTTTATGAGCTGCATTTAAAAATGTTGCAAGTATGCCAACTATTGGCAGAGGGATATTTATTGGATAGAATAAGGGCTAAGATTGTCACCAATAAAAATAAGAGATAATTATAAATCCAATGCTTTAATGCAATAAACTAAAAATATTAGTATATTGCAGCATCTTGCAATCTTGTAAAACGTAATGATAACCCCTACAACAAAAAAACTTTGTACGCAATAGTAGATATAGAAACCACTGGAGGCAGTGCGGCAAATAGCGGCATAACAGAAATAGCTATTCATATACACGATGGTGAAAGAGTGGTACAACATTTTACTACGCTTATAAATCCGGAAAGGCGTGTGCCTGATTTTATAACGGCACTTACTGGTATAAGCAATGCTATGGTGGCAAGCGCACCTACTTTTAAAGAAATGGCACCAACTATTTTTGAATTGCTTAGCGAAAATATTTTTGTAGCACATAATGTTAATTTCGATTACTCATTTGTTTTTCACCATTTAAAACTTTGCGGGTTCGAACTAAAAGTAAGCAAGCTTTGCACAGTGCGCCTTGCACGCAAGGCTTTGCCTGGGTTTCCATCTTATAGTTTAGGAAAAATATGTAGGAGTTTAAATATAAATATTGATGATAGACACAGAGCAGATGGTGATGCCGCCGCAACCGTAATCTTATTCAATAAAATATTGCAAGCAGGTGGTATGGAGCACATAGACAAAATGCTTAAACGTACTTCAAGCGAGCAGTGGTTGCCGCTGCATTTAGACAAGAAAATAATACTGCAACTCCCTACAACGGCTGGGGTATATTATTTTCATGATATAAAAGGAAAAATTATTTACGTAGGTAAAGCCATTAATGTAAGAAAAAGAGTCAGCAGCCATTTTACGTACAATGATGCGGGTAGTAGGCGTCAAAATTTTGTACGCTTGGTGGCAGATGTTTCTTACAAGGATTGTGCAAATGAATTGCATGCACTTATTTTGGAAAGCACAGAAATAAAAAGACTTTGGCCAAAATACAATTATGCACAAAAGCAACCCATGCAAAAATATGCACTCTATTCTTTTGAAGACAATAGAGGATACATGCGGCTTGCTATTGATAAACGAAAGAAAAATTTTCCGGCAGTGTATTGTTTTAATTTATTGCACGAAGGACAGGTACTTTTAAGAAAAATGATGGAAGAATTTGAGCTAAATGAAAAACTTTGTTTTGTGGACAAACAACCCATTACTTCAAAAGATATGGAGTTTATAGAAGAGCCATTGTATTATAATGGTAGAGTGAAAAATGCGATTAATACGCTGAATGAGCAGTTGCCTACTTTTGCTTTGGTAGATGATGGGTTAAGCGAAAATGAAAAGCTATGTTTTTTAATAGAGAAAGGAAATTTTTGGGGAATGGGTTTTGTACCTTCAGATACAAATTTCTCATCGGTAGAAATATTAAAGGATACCTTACAGCCATTTACAGATAATGATTTTATAAGAAACAGTATTTATAATTATGTGGGGATGAATCCGGAGAAGAAGGTGATTTTTGGTTAAGTTGCGAGTTACGGGTTTTTGGGCCTGCCTGCCGGCAAAGGCAGGTTACGGGTTATTTTAAATCAGACTTGTTTTCATAAAATCTACTTCTAAATAAGTTTACCCACATTGGTATTTTTAATTTATTTCTTTCCTTTTCATACCTTACTTTCGCAATCCAAAAAAATATTCAATAAAAATTGTAAGATAAAATGTGCGACGCCTGTGAAGCTGCACATTGCTATTGTCTTTTGTCGTAAAAAAAATAAAAACAACAAATGTTAATAACCGTTCAAAAATAATGGAGTTCACCAACCTGCCTTTGCCGGCAGGCAGGCCCGTAACCCGCAACCATAAAACCAGTAACCCGTAACCCGCAACCATAAAACCCGCAACTAAAATACAAACTCCTAACTCTAATATATGTTCAACAATCTTATAGCACAAAAACTTTCTATAAAACCTTTGCAAGTAGAAACGGTTTTACAATTACTAAGTGAAGGCAGTACCATTCCATTTATTGCTCGGTATAGAAAAGACAGTACCGGCGCTTTAGACGAAGTACAAATACAACAAATACAAGATGAAAATAAATCGATGAATGAATTTGCAGAACGCAAAACATTTATTGAAAAAACGATTACGGAGCAAGGAAAAATGACGGAGGAATTGCAAGCAAAAATAGATGCCGCCATTACCATCACCCAATTGGAAGATATTTATTTGCCTTACAAACAGAAGCGCAAAACAAAAGCCGTAGTAGCTAGAGAGAATGGCTTACAACCTTTGGCAGATATTTTACTAGGGCAAACGGATATTGATGTAGAAAAAGAAGCCCTTGCGTTTATAAATGAAAAAGTATTAACTGTAGAAGCCGCATTGCAAGGTGCACGAGATATTATTGCCGAAACAGTGAATGAAGATATTGTTGTAAGAGAAAAATTGCGTAAGTTTTTTGAAAGGGATGGTCTAATAAAAAGTACTGTTATTACCGACAAGGAAATAACAGCAATCAAATACAAAGATTATTATGCATTTTCGGAAAAAGTTTCTACTATTCCATCGCATAGAACATTGGCTATTTTGCGTGGATTTTTAGAAGGGTATTTAAAAGTAGCCATAGAGCCAATGGAAGAAATTGCGTTGGAAATAATAGAAGATGTATACATAAAAGGTATGAGTACTTGCAGCGATCAAATTCGCAAGGCTATAAAAGACAGCTATCGCCGTTTATTGCAACCAAGTTTGGAGACAGAATTTCGTACAGCTTTAAAAACAGCAGCAGATGAAGAAGCCATCAATGTATTTGCAGAAAATTTGCGACAATTGTTGTTGAGCTCACCATTGGGTAGCAAAAAAATACTGGCAATAGACCCAGGTTATAGAACAGGTTGTAAAGTAGTTTGTATAGACGAAAAAGGAGAACTACAAAAAACGGCATTGATTTACGTGCACGAAAAAAATAGAATGGAAGAAGCGGAGCATATTATTCGTTCATTGGTAAAAGAATATGAGGTGCAGGCATTTGCCATTGGAGATGGTACAGCCGGAAGAGAAACGGAGCAGTTTATAAAAAAATTAAATATAAGCATTCCAGTTTATTTGGTAAATGAAGATGGAGCAAGTATTTACTCGGCATCGGAGATTGCGAGGCAAGAATTTCCCGATCAGGATATTACCATAAGAGGTGCGGTAAGTATAGGACGCAGGTTAATGGATCCTTTGGCTGAGTTGGTAAAAATAGACCCAAAAAGTATTGGGGTGGGGCAGTACCAGCATGATGTAAACCAGCCAAGGCTAAAAGAAAAATTGGATCAAACTGTGGTAAGTTGTGTAAATATTGTTGGTGTAAATTTAAATACAGCAAGCAAACATTTGCTTAGCTATGTAAGCGGTATTGGTAGTACGATTGCAGAAAATATTATTGCATACAGAAAGCAAGAGGGGAAATTTACTAGCCGCAAGCAATTGTTAAAAGTACCCCGCTTGGGAGGGAAAGCTTATGAGCAATGTGCAGGGTTCTTACGCATACCAGGCGCAGATGATGCCTTAGATGCAAGTGCAGTACACCCGGAGGCATATACGCTCGTACAACAAATGGCAAAAGATATTAATGCAGATGTGAATACATTAATAGGTAATGAAAGTTTGCTTACAACCATAGATAGGAAAAAATATATAAATGAAAATTTTGGGGAGCATACCATCAATGATATTATTACAGAATTAAAAAAGCCAGGGTTGGATCCAAGGAGTGAAGTGCAAATTTTTGAATTTGCACAAATATTTTCTATTGATGATGTACATGTAGGAATGGAAGTGCCAGGCATAGTAACAAACCTAACTCGTTTTGGAGCATTTGTAGATATCGGTGTCAAGCAAGATGGACTGGTACATGTATCTGAGATAGCACATAAGTATATACAAGATCCCAGTGAAGTACTAAAACTAAACCAACAAGTAAAAGTTAAAGTAATGGAAGTGGATGTAGCTCGTAAAAGAATAGCACTTTCTATAAAGCAAACAGAGGTATTACCTAATAGGCCGCAAGAAAAAGCCAATAATAAACAGTGGACAAACAAGCCAAAACATACAATTTTCCAAGAACAAGTAAAAAAAGCTGCACCAGAAACAATGGATGATGCACTAGCAGCGCTTAAAAATAAGTTTAGATAAAATATTTTATAAAAAAGTTGTCTATAAAAAGCTACATCCCTATCTTTGCAATCCGAAAATGAAAAGGGGAGTTTAGCTCAGTTGGTTTAGAGCATCCCGACTAAAAAGTCGGGAGTGGCACAGGAAATAATTAGGTTTAAAATTTTGGGAGTTTAGCTCAGTTGGTTTAGAGCATCCCGACTAAAAAGTCGGGAGAGGCACAGGAAATAATTAGGATTAAAATTTTGGGAGTTTAGCTCAGTTGTTTTAGAGCATCCCGACTAAAAAGTCGGGAGTGGCACAGGAAATAATTAGGTTTAAAATTTTGGGAGTTTAGCTCAGTTGGTTTAGAGCATCCCGATTAAAAAGTCGGGAGTGGCACAGGAAATAATTAGGTTTAAAATTTTGGGAGTTTAGC
>JANPCB010000133.1:0-49937 GCA_031430735.1 Ferruginibacter sp.
TTCTCAATGAAATTATAAAATCTGTATTCTTATTGTATTAGTTTTGCTAACATTACTGTTCTAAAAACTTTCGTTTATTGCTGTTATTTCCAAACTTTCAAAGATCTTTATTTTATTTTTTTAACCCCTCTTTTTTTGAGCGGGTTGCAAAAGTAAAACTAACTATTTAATCGACCAAATTTTTCTTTCAAAAAAAGAAACTTTTTTTGAAATTTTATTCGAAACATTTGATGGAGATTTTTTAAGAACTGTTCCCGTTTTTTAATTGGGAGTGCAAATGTAGGAGCCTTTAGCTTAATAGCCAAATCTTTCTTTCTTTATTCATAAATAATTTCAGAAAAAGAGCAAATGTTTTTGCAGGCGAGCCGTTATATAGCCTGTTAAAAAAACGATTAACCCGCTGCCCTGCTAGTTATCGTGCAACTGTATCCGGTATTAATGGTATCAAAAAAATAAGGTTATTAAATGTTGCATTTATCCATCTTGTATTAAATGAAATAAATATACCGGAGGTATTAGACACACTCGTGATAAAAAATATTGCTCCCTAACATGATAATTTCGTTCCATAAATGCGCTCAAAACTATATAACCACAATTACAAACGGAACGTTGAGGTTATTAAGTGAATGCAAAAATCATATACCTTAATAGCATTCCTGTCTCACGAAACATTCGCTTCCATCTCCCCAACAATAAAAGCTAAATAAAGTTCTACCGCAGAACCTAGCAGGGATAGTAGTGTAAATCCTTTTTTTCTCCCGCCAAATGGCGGGAGAAAAAAAGGCCAGCCTTTGCCAGCAGGCAGGTAGCCCGTAACAAATGTTCAACAAAGCTTTTCTGCCCATGCTCCACCTACAAAACTGTCTGCTAAATCCTATAAGGTCTTAGCACGTACTTTTATGAATAATAGCCTACAAAAAGACCTTATAGGTTTATGGAAACACCTATCATCTCTCCGCCAATCGGCGGAAAAGAGAAAAGGAGAAGATTGTAGAGAAGATTGAATCGTAGAAAAAGAAATTTATAAATCTCTACCAATCAAAATATAATTTAAATTATTGGAGACTTAAAGTCTCCCTTCGGGGGATTTAGGGGGCTGTACTTTTTTTTGTACCTTCGCCGCACTAAAAAAACAGCCGATAATAAGCATGGAACTTAGCAAAAATTTTGAGCCGCAAGCAATAGAGCAAAAATGGTATAGCCATTGGATGAATAATGGATATTTTAAAAGTGTGCCTGATGAGCGTGAGGCATATACTATTGTGATGCCGCCCCCTAATGTAACGGGTGTGCTGCATATGGGGCACTGCCTAAATAACACAATACAGGATATACTGATACGCCGTGCTCGTATGCAAGGCAAAAACGCTTGTTGGGTGCCAGGTACCGACCATGCTAGTATTGCCACCGAAGCCAAAGTGGTGGCTATGTTACGGGAGAGAGGTATTACAAAATCATCGCTTAGTAGAGAGGAGTTTTTGAAATATGCTTGGGAGTGGAAGGAGAAATATGGTGGTATTATTTTGGAGCAATTAAAAAAAATGGGGTGTAGTTTGGATTGGGATAGGACATCGTTTACCATGGACCCCGACTACTACAAATCGGTTATAGAAATTTTTGTACGCCTGCACAAAGATGGCATTATATACCGTGGCTTGCGTATGGTAAACTGGGACCCCGCTAGCAAAACTGCCTTGAGCGATGAGGAAGTTATTTTTAAAGATGTAGACAGCAAATTATATTATGTAACCTATCCTTTTGCAGATGGAAGCGAGGGAGGGATTACCGTAGCTACCACAAGGCCTGAAACAATTTTGGGTGATGTGGCTATCTGCGTGAACCCCACTGATGAAAGATATTTGAACATGATTGGTAAAGAAGTACTAGTACCCATCATCGACAGAAAAATAAAAATTATTGCAGATGAATATGTAACAGCAGACTTTGGTACGGGTGCTTTAAAAGTAACACCTGCACATGATAAAAATGACAATGAGCTGGGTAAAAAACATAATTTAAGAGCATTGAATACGCTGGATGAAGAGGGAAAATTTACTTTGGAAGAATTAGAAGATGATCTCATAAACGATACCATTGTTTCGTATGCAGGCGTAGATCGTTTTGCATTGCGCAAAAAAATTGCAGTAGATATTGAAGCCATTGGTTGCCTACAAAAAATAGAAGATTACAAAAGTCAAGTGGGCACGAGTGAGCGTACTGGAGCTGTGATAGAAAGCCGTTTATCGCTACAGTGGTTTATGGACATGAAAAAATTCATTGCTACAAACCCCGAAATAACGGCAGCTGTGGCGGAGGAGAAAATAAAATTTCATCCAAGTAAATTTAAAAATACCTATGCTCATTGGATGGATAATATTAAAGACTGGTGCATAAGCAGACAACTTTGGTGGGGGCAACAAATACCTGCATGGTATGATGGAGAAGGTAATGTTATTGTTGCAGAAACAGAGGATGAAGCATATAAAGAATATTCAAAGAAACACGGACTTAAGTCTCTCCCTTCGGGGGAAGTTTGGAGGGGGCTTTTCCAGGACGAAGATTGCTTAGACACCTGGTTTTCTTCTTGGCTTTGGCCTATTGAAGTTTTTAAAGGCATTAGCAACCCCAACAATGATGAAATAAAATATTATTACCCTACACAAACATTGGTAACAGCGCCAGAGATAATTTTCTTTTGGGTGGCTAGAATGATAATGGCCGGCTACACATACAAAAATGAAATGCCGTTTGAAGATGTATATTTTACAGGAATTGTACGAGATAAGCAAGGTAGAAAAATGAGTAAGCAACTTGGCAACTCACCTGACCTGCTCGGCTTGATAGACCAGTACGGTGCAGATGCCGTGCGCTTTGGAATAATGATAGCCAGCCCAGCGGGTAATGATATTTTGTTTGATGAGGGTACACTGGAGCAAGGGAGAAATTTTAATAATAAGATGTGGAATGCGGTGAAGTTGTTGAAGATGTGGGAGGGACGGACGACGGACGACGGACCACGGACCACAAGGGTAGGACAACGGACGACGGACGACGGACCACGCACCACAAGGGTAGGACAACGGACGACGGACGACGGACAACTAAAGACCAACGATAATATCGGTCTGTGGTCTGTGGACAGTGGTCAGTGGTCTGCTTTGTGGTTTGAGACTAGGTTGAATGAAGTAAAATCAGAGGTTAACGACATGCTAAACCAATTTAAATTAAGTGAGGCATTAAAAGTTATTTACTCATTGATTTGGGATGACTTTTGTAGTTGGTATTTGGAGTGGGTGAAACCAGGTTTTGAACAACCGATTGAAAAAGTGGTATATGATAAAACGGTAGAATTCTTTTCGCAATTGATGGAATTACTACATCCGTTTATGCCATTTGTAACAGAAGAAATTTATCATTTGCTTGATGAAAGAAAAGATGATTTGTGCACGCATGTATATGCAGCGCCTGTACAAACAGATGAGAAAATATTAAGCGAAGGTGCTTTACTAAAAAATATTATTAGCGGCTTGCGTGATGTACGCAACAAGAACCAAATAAAACCAAAGGAAACGATAAAAGTACATATACAAACTGCGGAAGCAACTGTATATAAAAGCATTGAAAGTATTTTGGCAAAGCAAATAAACAGTGCCTTTATCATGTATGTGAACGATGCAGTGGCTGGCACTATCACCACCGTAATTGGCAAGGATAAATTTTACATAGAAACCGAACAGCCACTAAACATGGCTGGTCAGCGAGAAGATTTGGAAAAAGAATTGGCACACCTTAAAGGATTTTTGATAAGTGTAGAAAAAAAATTGAGTAACGAAAAGTTTGTAGCAAACGCAAAGCCCGAAGTGTTGGCAATTGAAAATAAGAAAAAGGCAGATGCGGAGGAGAAGATTGGCATTATAGAGGAAAGTTTGAGAGGAATGGAATGAAGAATTAATAATGAATAATTATTAATGAATAATTGGGTAATTGAAAATGGATAATTCATTAATGTATAATTAAAATAGAATTTAACTGCTAAATACTTATGAAGAAATGTATATTTTTTGTTTTAATTAATTGCTTTGTGTCGGTAATGTGCTTTGCACAAACGCAATTAGAGATGAATATTAAAGCTTATGAAGACTATAAAGTTGCAGATGCAAAGATGAGTGCAATCTATAAAAAAGTGCTAAAAACATTTACCAATACTGCCGATAAAAAATTATTATTGGAAGCACAAAGGGCTTGGATAAAATACAAAGAAACAAATTGCAAACTCGTGGCAAATGCTTACGAAGGCGGTTCTATAAAACCATTGATGTATGCTGCCTGCCTAACCTCCCTTACGGAAGCAAGAATAAAAGAACTGCAAGACCTACTTGAAGAAAAATAATACTAACTGCATGTTAAAATATAATACGTAGTTTTTTTATGCAAATAATCTTACTACATTGTAGCATGAAAATTTTAAAAACAACTTTTTTACTGATAGCAGTTTTGTTTTGTATGCATGTACAAGCGCAACGCAATAGAACAACATCCCCTGCAAACACTGTAAAATTAAAGCCCCCCAAATTATCCGTATCACTCGGTGGTTTTAAAGACTCTTCCTTTATAGCTCCGCAAATGGCTGATTCCATTATTGGGTTGCCATTAAAAATAATAGATGAGAAAAATGTTGTTTATACGATTTCTTCATACCAATTTTTGTATAGAAAAATTGTAGTATCAGAAAATGAGGCAACAGGTAAAACATATAATACAACTTCTGTAAAATCCTCTTTGTTTAAAGTATCTCCTCTACCCACTTTATGGTTAAATGCAGTAAGAGAGTTGCCAAGACCTGGAGAAGAATTTATTTTCTTTGATATAATTGTGAAAGACAATAAGGGCAGGTTTATGTATGCCCCTAATTTAAAACTTACCATTCGCTAATGCAGATTAAAAAAGTAAGCGTTACTGATATAAGTACCGTACAAAACCTTGCAGAAACTATTTGGCCCGAAGTGTATGCATCCATTATTTCTGCAGAGCAAATAAGATACATGCTAGATCTTATGTACAGCAATGAATCTTTGTTACAACAATTAGAAAAGGGGCATCAATTTATACTTGCTATGCAAGATGATATAGCCATTGGATTTGCAGCTTTCTCCAAAAAATCTGAAATAGAACCTTTTATTTTTCGTTTACATAAATTATATGTACTGCCCCATTTACATAGAAAAGGCACTGGTAGTTTTTTATTGGATTATGTACAAACCGCCAGCAAAAACTTAGGAGCCAATACACTGGAATTAAACGTAAACAAAAATAACCCGGCTGTAAACTTTTACAAGAAAAAAGGATTTTCTGTACAGAGAGAAGAAGTATTGGATATAGGCAATGGATATGTTATGGATGATTACATTATGATTTTGCCGATTTAATTTTTCCAACTATTTCTTTTCAAAAAAATTATTAAAAAACAACAATTGGTATTGCACTGCGTTTGCCCAATAAGACCAATCGTGCTTACCTGGCCTTTCAATATAATCGTGTGGTATTTTTTGTGCTGCTAATTTTTCGTGTACAGCCTTACTCATTCCAAAAATAAAATCATCTATTCCACAGTCTATAATTATTGCTAGTGAATCTTTAGGTTGCTTATCCATTAAACCTAAAACACTCCAATCTTTATAGTAAGTATTACTTGCAGAAAAATCGCCAATTCGTTTATTAAGATCATACCCTTTATCTATTACAGAAATAACCAACGCTCCGCTCATGCTACCACAGGCTCCAAATGTTTCGCTATTTCTGTATGCAATAAACATAGCTCCGTGGCCGCCCATACTCAAACCTGCAATGGCTCTGTATTTCCTATCTTTTTTCGTTTTGTAATGTGCATCAATGTAGTTAGGTACTTCTATGGCTATATGTGTTTCAAATTTATACGTACTATCGATAGGACTATCAAAATACCAACTGTTTACTGCGCCATTTGGGCATACAATGAGCATTTTATATTTATCGGCATAACTTTCTATAGCAGGTACTTTCTTATACCAGTTTTCATAGTTACCAAAAGCACCATGCAACAAATAGACAGCAGGGTAATCTTTTCCTTGGGCATAGTCGCTGGGTTTTATTACAATTGCCTTTATGTTTCTATGCATGGCATTGCTGTAGATAGAAATGGTATCTATGGAAGCAAAGGAGGAAAAAGCCAATACAAATAGGCTAAAAATAAGAGAAGATAATTTTTTCATTATATGGCAATATAAATTTTGTATGAAAATAGTCGTATTATACAGAAAACCGTAACTTTAATAAAAAAAATTATGTGTATTGAAACACTTCGCCTTAAAATTCAGGAAATGGTAAATAAGATTAAGGATGAAGCTGCATTAAACATTTTAATGAAAGACGCTACTTCATATGTTACTACAAAAAATACTTCTATTTTAGAAGAATTAACAACAGACCAATGGCAAACAATTGAAAAAGCTCAAACCCAAATAAAGAATGGTGATTATAAAACTTATGATGAAGTAAAGCAACATTTTTCGCAATGGCTAAGCTAAAAATTAAAACGAAAATTTCTACCATTTTTATAATATTAGCCATTTACAGTTGTGAACACACTTCTCAAAAAATAGAAACTCCAATAATTCCAACTCCAAATTTTGTATTATCAGAAAATGAAAGAAAGTTGCTTTACTCTGACCCTTGTTCTGATGAAATTAATATGGATACTGTAAAATCCACTTTAAATTTCCGTAACGCTCTAATAAAATTCTATAAAAACAAAAATAAAGAAAATGATGAAATTTGCATCAGTTTCGGTTTTATTGCTAATGATAGCATCACTATTAAAAGATTGAAATTCCAATACAAAGTCCCTTATCCATATACAAGTGGAGGAGGAATAAGTTTGTCGAACTACCATTATTTATTTGTAGATGTTTCAGATAATAAAATAGATATAGTTTCTCCAAATAGGGTATACAGCCAAAACATTAAAAAATTGAATGAATATATTACACAGATTTATAAAAAACCTCTCGATAGCACTAATTTTTTAAATGTAAAAGATGTAAAAAAAAGATTGATTCGTATTTCATTTCTAAGTGATAGCATGAACATAATAAATCAAACTCTTTCTCAATTAATAATCGGTTATATAATTGCTCAAAGAGAGTTATGCAAAGAATATTTTAAAAAAGATATAAACGAAGCTTCTATAAATGAAATCATAGAATTAAGAACAAAAAATCCATTTGTATTTAAATTGGGGATTGATAAGAGGAACAAAGAACAACTTAACCCAAAACTCGTAACTTCTAAACCCGAAACCCGAAACTAAAAACCTAATAAACCAACTGCACCGTATCCTTTATTACCCCCATCACAAATACACTTTGCACGTTTCCTATATTTTCTATTTGGCTAAGTTTGTTCACATGAAAGTTGTAATACGAATCCATATTTTCTTCCACCACTTTTAACATAAAATCAAACTCGCCGCTTATGCTATAGCATTCTATTATTTCATTCATTTCGTTTATGGCATTTATAAATTTTATACCTGCGTCTTTGCTATGTGCTTTTAAGGATACATAACAAATAACCATGAGGCTACGTTTTACCTTGCTATGATCTACCAGGGCAGCATATTGTTTTATGACGCCTTCCGTTTCCATGCGCTTTATGCGCTCATGTATGGGCGTTGTACTCAAATGAATTTTTTCAGAAATTTCCTTCACCGTTATCCTTGCATTTTGCTGCAACAATGCTAAAATAGCCAGGTCTTTTTTATCAAGCGTAAAACTCTCTGTAGCTGTTTCTTCTTTTTTGGTTTGCTTTGGCATGGTAATATGTATGTTTATTCTATAAAAATACAATTATTTTTATATTTATTCTAAATATTAATATTAACATAGAATAATATTCTAGTTAAAGTACATTTGCACTGCATTAGAGCGTTACGAGTTATGGGTTTTATGGTTACGGGTTATGGGTTTGATGGTTACGGGTTCTTCCACATTGAAGTAAATGCTTTTTGTTCAATGATTTTAGTGTAGAAAAAGAAAATAAAGTTCGATGTAAAAATCTCGCAACCCGAAACATAAAAACTCGAAACCTGAAGATAACCCCGATAAAAGATGATCAAGGAGATACTGTTGAACTAAGTTAGAGCGTTACGAGTTACGGGTTTTATGGTTACGGGTTCTTCCACATTAAAGTAAATGCTATTTGCTCAATGATTTTAATGTAGAAAAGGAAAATACAATTCAATATAAAAAAACCCGCAACCCGAAACACATAAACCTGAAACCTGAAGATAACGCCGATAAAAATTTGATAAATAAAAAGAGCATTGAAAAAGTTTAGGGATTGTTTTAACCAACCCGAAACCCGCAACCCGCAATTCAAAACTTATAACAATAAATAACAATTAAACAATTTACAATGAGTACAACAATCACCGGTATCGATTTCAGCCTAAAAAATAAGGTTGCAGATATCACCCTAGCAGCATGGGGTCGTAAAGAAATTATGCTTGCAGAAGCAGAAATGCCAGGTCTTATGAGTCTTCGTGAAGAATTTGGTAGTACCAAACCACTTGCAGGTGCTCGCATTGCAGGTTGCTTACACATGACCATTCAAACGGCCGTTCTTATTGAAACTTTAACGCATCTTGGTGCGGAAGTAAAATGGAGTTCTTGCAATATTTTCTCTACACAAGACCAGGCTGCTGCTGCTATTGCCGAAACTGGCCTTGGTGTATTTGCTTGGAAAGGACAAACACAAGAAGAATCTGATTGGTGTATAGAGCAAACATTGTTCTTTGGTAGTGCAGACAAACCTTTGAACATGATTTTAGACGATGGTGGTGATTTGACCAATATGGTTTTTGATAAATATCCTGAGCTTATCAGCGGCATCAAAGGATTGAGCGAAGAAACAACTACAGGTGTACATCGTTTATACGAGCGTATGGCGGCAGGTACCTTGCCTATTCCCGCAATCAATATCAACGATTCTGTTACCAAATCTAAATTCGATAACAAATACGGTTGTCAAGAGTCTCTAGTAGATTCTATCCGTAGAGCTACCGATGTAATGATGGCAGGTAAAGTAGCTGTAGTAGGTGGATACGGCGATGTAGGAAAAGGAAGTGCACAAAGTTTACGTGGTGCTGGTGCAAGGGTTATTGTAACAGAAATAGATCCTATCTGTGCATTGCAAGCTGCTATGGATGGTTTTGAAGTAAAGAAAATGATTGATGCAGTACAAGAAGCAGATATCATTGTTACCGCTTCTGGCTGTAGAGATTTGATTACAGAAAATCATTTCCGCAACATGAAAGACAAAGCAATTGTTTGTAACATTGGTCACTTCGATATTGAAATAGACATGGCTTGGTTAAATGCAAATTATGGTGCATCTAAAAACACCATCAAACCACAGGTAGATTTATATACCATCGAAGGAAAAGATATCATCGTATTGGCAGAAGGTCGTTTGGTAAACCTTGGTTGTGCTACTGGTCACCCAAGTTTTGTAATGAGTAACTCATTCACCAACCAAACACTTGCACAGCTTGAGTTGTGGCAGAACAGTGCCAACTACGAAAACAAAGTGTATGTACTACCTAAGCATTTAGATGAAAAAGTAGCACGCTTACACCTTGCAAAAATAAATGTAGTGTTAGATGAATTAACTACTGCACAATCTGAATACTTGGGCATTTCTAAGGAAGGTCCGTTTAAGACAGAGATGTACAGATATTAATAGCCTCCCTAAATCCCTCCAGAGGAGGGACTTTAGTTCGTAATACTTTTTAGTTTATAATAAAAGCCATCGTTCTTCGGTGGCTTTTATTTTTGGATAAATATCTTTTGGGGCTTTGAGTGGTAGAATGTTTGGCAGCATTGGTTCGGTCTTAGTCGCTCTACGGTATATATGTGCATGCGTATCCCGCTTGCAGCGGCACGCAGGCACATATATACAACGCTCCCTCAACCGCAGCCATTGAGCGGTAGAACATTTTTCAGCTGTAAGGATGGAGGAGATTGGCGAAGAAGCGTTAGTAAATAATCTTAGAAAAAAATTGATGAAAAAAAGTTATCACTAACATTATCAAATAAGTATTTCCATTTAGCTTTTGTATTTATCTTTTTACTTCATATATTTATTGAGCTTTAATTCCTTACAAAAGGAATACTATTTAAGCAAGTGCAAAAAGTATAAAAAATAGAATTTAATAAATTCGAAATGGTTAAAAAATTATTAGGTTATTTATTGGCAACCATAGGTTTTATCGGCTTTGGGTTTTTCCGAAACTATCATGGCACATTAATTCCCTTATCTATAATTTGGTTTTTTGTGAGTATATTAATCGGAATTGTTGGTATTTATTTAATTTTTACCTCAAAAACTGTTAAACATACTACGCAAGAAAAATATAATACGGAGCGCCTTAAGAATCTAAAACAAAATGGTGAAAAGATTTTGCTTACAGTCGACAATTGCGAAATAAGAGAAAATAGTTATTATGAAGAAGTAGCTCAAAGGAGTAGCTCTTATGTTCAAACGATAGATGCACTTTATGAACCGAATAGAAATTATGAGCAAAAATTTATTGAGCAATCTGCAATTGTTTTTTATTACACTAATGGAGACCAAAAAATTAGAATGACAAGTCAATCTTTTTTTATGAATGCAAAAACATTACAGAATTATATACAAGATAAAATGATAAATCTTTATGTAAATCGGCTTGATAAAAATGACTATTTTTTTGTCAAAAACATTTAATAACCAAGTACTTTTCTTAGCGCTAGGGCAGCGCTCTACGGATTTTTAATATGAAACAGACTCCGTCTGTTTTACTTTAAATGATTAAAAACTAATTTATTTTTTTTCATCCTTAGAAACGGCTTTGCATTAACCCTAAGGATAATTCAGCCATAATTGAAATTTAAATATTCTTCAACAGCGAATCAACAGATAAATCCTCATCAATTAGCGGCCAATGAATTCCGTAACCAGCAGGTGATATAGTGTAAAGATTCCCTTGAATATCATTTGCTGTTTCCAATTTTTTAGACACCTTGGATAGTGGTAATTTTATTAATTGCCCATCTACTTTTAAGCGAATTAAATTTTGTTCAAAAAAAATGGCATCAATGTTATGTTTGGCTATCATTATTTAGTTATTAAAGTGATCTTACTATCCGTAGAGTTAGTGCAGCGCACTACGGATAATACATAAAAAACAGACTTTGTCTGTTTTAAAAAAGATTTCTGTACTCGCCACAGGCGAGTACCTACCATCAAATTAAAAAGTATTCGCCACAGACGAATACCTACTTACCAAAAACCTTTTTCAAAATATCCGTAACCTGAGCCGCTGGGTCCTTACGTATTTTTTGTTCTTCCAATCCTATTTTGTAAAACATACCTTCCAATGCTTTTCCAGTTACATAGGCTGCTAAATCTGTTTGCACTTTCTGTTGCGAAAACATGTTGTATTTACTAAAAACAGCTGTCCAATATTTATCTGCATTCACTTTTTTGAGAGAAGCATCAATTACGGGGCGCATTCTTTCGGTAAGTGTATTGGTTGTGGTACGTTTCAAAAAATCTGTTGCAGCAAAATCTCCACCACGCAAAATATTAATACCATCGGTTACGGTCATTTGTTTTATGGAAGTTAAAAATATTTCGCCTACCTGCCCTGCTGCATCTTCGGCTGCGATGTTCATAGATGCTATGGCTTTATCTACCAATGAGCCTGCGCCCATGGAACGCAAGGTATTTTCTGCTTTCACTGCCTCTGCTGGCATTACAATTTTTATCGCCTCATTTTTAAAATAACCGCCTGCAGCACTCAGCGATTTTGCGGTAGAATCGGTTGCAACTCTCAAAGCATCTTTTAAGCCACTCACGATATCATCGTTGCTAAGGCTCTTGCCAGATGTTGCTCCTTTTATGGTTGTCAAAATATTCTTACTGCTATCTGGTTGCACTGCTTTTTTTAATTTACCCAAAATACCTTGTGCAAATGATTGTTGTACGGCCAAAGAAACAAAAAGAAAGAGGATAATTTTTTTCATAGTCAAAATTTGAAGCACAAATTAGTAAATAAGATGCTAATGGAGGGTTAAAATAAAATTGCAGGCTATTTTTTTATATGTTTAATTTACAAAAAATAAAAACAATGAAAATAGCAGTACTCGGTGCAGGCATGGTGGGTAGAACAATGGCCATTGATTTATCCAAAAATTTTGATGTAACTTCTTTTGATATCAGCGAAACCAATCTAGCATTATTAAAATCGCACACAAACATACAATGTAAAATAGCAGACTTATCTGCCCACGAAAACTACGCAGCCATGCTACAAGCATTTGACTTGGTAGTATGCGCCGTACCAGGCTTTATGGGTTACAAAACATTGGAGGCAATAATACAAGCTGGAAAAAATGTGGCAGATATTTCCTTTTTTCCAGAAGATGGTTTGCAACTGGATACCCTTGCAAAAGAAAAAAATGTAACCGCCATTATTGATTGTGGTGTAGCACCAGGCATGAGTAATTTGATATTAGGTTATCACAAT
Organism: Ferruginibacter sp.; assembly: GCA_031430735.1. Lineage (GTDB taxonomy): Bacteria > Bacteroidota > Bacteroidia > Chitinophagales > Chitinophagaceae > Ferruginibacter. The sequence goes on from JANPCB010000133.1 coordinate 12,611, forward strand.
GCACAAATGAAAATTGATAGTTTTGAATGCATGGTAGGTGGGCTTCCAAAAAAAAGGGTAAAGCCTTTTGAATACAAAGCGCCCTTTTCGCCAATAGATGTAATAGAAGAATACACACGCCCAGCAAGGTATGTAGAGAATGGGCATGTAGTTACAAAACCAGCACTAAGCGATGCCGAGTTAATAAATTTCGAATATGCAGGTACATTGGAATCATTTAATACCGATGGGCTTCGCAGTATTTTATATACAATGAAACATATTCCGGATATGAAGGAAAAAACCCTTCGTTATCCTGGCCACATTGCGTTTATACAATCATTGATGCAAGCAGGTTTTTTTAGCGAAACGCCCATACAAGTAAAAGGTAATATGGTTACACCGCTTGAAGTAACTTCGGCCATATTACTCAAACAATGGAAACTTGCTGCTGACGAAGCGGAATTTACCATAATGAAAATTATAATAAAAGGTGAAGGAAAAACCATTAACTATTTGTTATACGATGAATATGATACGGCCACTCAAACTTCGTCAATGAGCAGGACCACTGGATATGCCTGCAATGCATTTGCCAATATGATAGCCAATAAATTATTTGATAAAAAAGGCGTTTTTCCTCCAGAATTGGTTGGCGACAATGTTGTTTGTTTTGATTTTGTAATGAATTATTTGAAAGAAAGAGGCGTTAATTATAAATTGACAGTATCATAACTTATTTAAACTATTAGGATTAAGTATTTTGTTTCCAAAACTTAATAAGAGATAGGTTTTTTCGTATTTACTTTTTGTCTTGATACAAAAAGTAACAAAAAAATCAAGGCTTAAGAAAAAAAGCTAAAAATTTGAATATTTGTCTAAAATGAAATCAGTTACAACAGCAGAAAAAAGCCCAACAGGGGTGCGACTTACAAGCTAACAAAAATTTTTCAACATTGGTAACATTGATTTCATTTCTTAACGACAAACATTCAAATTTTCTTAACGCTTTTTTTCTTAGGCCAATCCTACTCTATAATATGTGAACTAAATACTTAATTTTAAACAATTTTTTATATTTTCATTACGAAAGCTGTTCCTTATTTTTGCAACACATTTAATTAGACATGAGAAATAAAATTATACTTGGCTTTATTTTACTGTTGGTAGCTGCTGCAATTTACAAATCTTGCAAGCCCGAAGAAACTGAACCAATTGACGAGAATGAGAATCCAAAACCTTCTTCTGCTGTAAAAATATTATCCTACACTACTTTGGCTCAATACCCGCATGACACTGCCAGCTATACCGAAGGTTTAGAATTTTACAAAGGTAAATTATATGAAAGTGGTGGTGACTTTGCAAATTCTGTATTGCAAGTTGGAGATGCAAAGTCTGGTAAAATAGAGAAGAAACATAAAATGGGAACCGATAAAATTTTTGGAGAAGGAATTACCATTCTCAATGGAAAATTGTATCAACTCACTTGGAAAACGAATCAAGTATATGTATATGATGTGAATGATATAACCAAAGTTGTACAACAATTTACATGGCCTTATGATGGCTGGGGCATGACAAACAATGGCACCGATTTAATTATAACTACCGGCGGTACCGATTTATATTTTGTGGACCCTGCAAATTTTAAAGTAAAAAATATTGTTCACATTCATGATGATAATGGACCTGTATCACAAGTAAACGAATTAGAATATGTAAATGGATTTGTTTGGGGTAATATTTATGAAACCAAAGATATTGTAAAAATAGACCCACAAAGTGGAATGATAGTAGGTAAAATGAATTTTGAAAATTTGCTTGACCAAAAATATTATGTAGAAACTAGAGCAGAATATATGAATGGTATCGCATACGACAGTACATCAAAAACATTTTTTATAACGGGTAAGCGTTGGCCGAAGATATTTGAAGTGAGGGTGAATTAGTCAGTGAATGTTACATCCATTTTTAATATTGATGTGTTGTAGTGGCTAAAGCCAAAAGGCGAAATGGGCTAAAGCCCAAATGCAATTCAAATTTTATTCCCTGCCATAAATGGCAGGGCAATTCATGAATTGCCACGGTCTTCAGACCGAAGATCATAGAACACATCAATCCTTCCCTATCACATAAATTAATGAACTGCATTTATCTTTTTGCAGCATCGTTTTTACATTGGATATAAAGCCAATCAAAAATGCTTTTACAATATTGCCCTTACCATTTTTGTATTGCTCACTTAACATACTCACATAAAAACTATCAAACCACATCGGTTTTATTTTTTTTATAGTAAGGCCATATTGTTCTACCAGATTTTTCATACTATCTGGAGAGAAATGATACAAATGCCTAGGCACATCATATGCTGCCCAATGCGCTCCATAATATTGTGCATCATAACTTGTATAATTTGGTACTGCTATAAATATTCTACCATTGGCAGAAAGCATTTTTTTTAATTGCGCTATATATTCATGCAACTGGTGCACATGCTCTAAGACATGCCACATGGTTATTGCATCATACTTATTTTCTGGTAAATCAAAAATTTCATGCGATGGTTTTGGCTCTAATCCATACAGTTCTTTTGCCTTTGCCCTTGCTGCTTCATCTGGCTCCAAACCAGTACTCTCCCAACCTGCTTTTTTCATGGTATTCAAAAAGGCGCCCGTTCCGCAGCCTATATCCAATATTTTTCCTTGCTGCTTACCTGTTTCTAATTGCAGCAATTTTTTCTTTCCTGTAAGTGTGAGCTTGCGTACAGCATGATACAATTTGTTTACAATTCCTTCCTGTGTATCGCTGTGCGAAATATAGTTTTCAGATTGATAGTATTTTCCAATTTCATCTTGGGGTGCAACATTTTGTGTAAATAAATGCGTACAGGAATTACATTTTGCAATAGTAAATATTTCTGCAGATACAGTGTAGTCTTTAGCCGTAAATAAATCTTGTATTTGTTCGCTATTGCAAACAGGGCATTGCTTGTTCGTTATCATCAAAATAAATTGTGGGGCAAAAGTAAAGATATTTTATGGAAGCATCCTATAGGTACTATCTGCAGCTTTTAGTTCCTCTTTATTGGAGTTACCAAAAAACGGATTTGATCCATCACTATTCAAATAAAATGCTATTCCAGCAATAGCTACTGCAAATAAAACCAAGGCCCACACCCACCATTTGCTTTTTTTAACAGGCGCTTCTTCTGTATAAAAATCTACCATGGCTGCTGTGCTTGTTTCTGTATCTCCTACAAGCATTGTATGGGATTCATTGGGGTGTATTACCCGCTCTGCATGCACCGAAGGCAAAAAATAAGCTGGTGGTTTAAAGCCTTCAAAAATTATTTTATCATTATCGTCTTTACTAAATTTTCCAAGCCTTGCTATTTCAAAACTATTATTGGCATGTAGCGTAGTAATTTCTTCAGAAAATTTATTCAATTGATTTGCGGCTTCGTCAATACTAATATGCTTATTTGCAGCTATGTATTCGATAAAAGATACACTATCTCCCATCTCATCTAATAATACAATATTGGAAACGGGTGCAGCAATTTTTTGCTCCCCAAAAATAGAAGTTGCCGCTTCAGTTCTTACCTGCAGTGTACCTATTTGGGGTAATACCGCTTGCTTGTACTGAAATAGATAATTTGCTAGTAGCTCTTGCATAATGCAATAATAAAACTTAGTTCTTAGAAATGCAATAAAATTCCACCAAGAAAGTTGGCTCCATACACTTCATAGTTGTGCCAGCGCTCATATTTACTGTTCAATATATTGTTGGCATCGCCCCATATAGAAACATGTTTCGTTACTTTAAATTCTATTCCCGCACTCAAATCCGTGCCGCCACCCATTGTTTTTGCTATATTTCCTTTTGCTAGATAATTGCTGCCATCAAAAAACCGCACATCCGATTTTATAAGTACTGTTTTTAATGCCCACCACCTCAATGATCCTGTAAGCTCTACAGGAATAGTATGCCAAGCCCTTGCATTGGAATTTAAACTGGTATAACCATTAAAAGTAATGCCGCCTGTAAGCGAAAACTTATCTTGGTTTATATAACTAAAATCGCCGTGTACCCTAAAATTATTGATAGAGGCTTCATTGCTTACTTTAAAAGATTTTTCATTTGCCAATGTATCATTTATAAACAATGGAAGATTTTTGTATTGTATCAATCCAGCTTTGGCACTAAAATTAAGGTGCTTGGCTACACTTGCTTTTATACCTCCATAGTATTCTATTTCTTTGGTATTTAATTGAAACAATACAGGTGATAAGTATGGATTCATGGCAGCTAAATTTCGGTAGCTATTCTTTACCAAGCGGCCAATCCACCCGGCTTGTATAGAAAATATTTTTTCCTTTACGGGTAGCTCTACATAAATATCTGGCAGCAAAACATATTCTTTGTTATTCCAAGCGGGTGTTATACCTGCATGTATTTTTACCGCATCGGTATGGTAATTTACTGCCGCATTTAATTGTGCAATGGTATTATCTATTTTAATATTGGCAGGCAATAAATTTCTAGTGGCATAATTTGTATAATCTGCTTTTAGTTCAATCTTTGCAGAAAAATTATCATTTATAACTTTTTCAAATGGCAATGCTATAATGGCATTCGTTTCATTTACTTTATCCTTACTGGTAAATAAATTTAATTCAAAATTGGGGTTGTAGCTTATTCCAGTTTCAGTTGGTTTGGTATTTTTAAACCCAGCTCTCATGGTTACATTTTGAAACTGTTGCTGGATACTGTCTTTTTTAAAAGTAAATAATTTATGATCGTACCCATACAAATGGTACGTATGCATATTCAATTCTACACTACCATACAACTCCGCTTTGGGCATAAAATAACTACCTGTAGCTTTTGCATTTAGCATAGAATAATCTTGGTTTACGATTGCCGTTCCTTTAGATTGGATATAATCACCAGTAAAATTTATTAAACCCGTTTTCCCGTCTCCAAGGCTTAATCCGGCACTTAAATAGGGTGTACTAAAATTGCCAAATCCAGCCTTCAAAAACTTTCTATTGCCCAAATACAAATTGGTATCTTGCTCCAATGCAAGCGGCTTCAATGATATTGGGCGATAGGAATAAAATAAATTCTGGGAAGGAATTTTATAATTCAAATTGGGCAAAGATGTATCTGCAGGTAATTGTGCTCCCGCTAAATTTATCTTTACCGCATTCCTCAATACAGGTTTATAAGAAGAGTTAATATCTATTGTTTGTTGGTTTCCTGGCTGTGCAAATACAACAACAGAAAACAAAGTAAAGCTTGTTAAAAAAAATATTTTAGTCATCATACTTAGTTGCTAATTTTTGATTGTAATTTTTCTGCCGCTATTGCTGCATCTAATTTTTGTTGTGCACTATTTTTTAGTTCAGCTATGGTAGTATTTTTTGCTACACTTTCGTAAGTAGCTTTGGCATTGAAATAATCTTTTTGCTGCATAAAAATATCGCCCAGTAAAATATATGATTTTGTTACCCACTCATCGTAAGAGCCTGTTTCTTTTATGGTAGCCAACGCCGCTTTTTCTGCAGCGGCAAGGTTGTTTTGTGTAAATTGGCAATTAGCCAGTTCGTACCTTGCTTCTGCACCCCACGCAGAGCGGTTTATAGCGGCTACCGATTTAAATGAAGCGATGGCCGCAACACAATCGCCCGCTACTTGTTGTGATTTACCAAGTACTAAATATCCAATAGATTTATCATCTGTGCTTATCCCTTTTCTGGTAAGCAATTCTTTAGATGATATATTTGCTTGGGTATAATCTTTTGTGAGATAATAGCAACGAACCAGTCCACGAAGGGCTTCTAGCTGGTTATCCTGTATGATTGAATTGACCCTCAACGATTCAAAATATTTTTTTGCAGCTGTATAATTTTTGAGTTCAAAATAATTTATACGAGCCGCTTCCAGTGTAGCTTTTTCAAAATATTTACTATTGCCTTTGCTACTCACATAATCATAGCCAATAAGCGCATTGGGCAAATCCTTGTTTTTTTGATAGCAATCACTTCTAAAATAGTATGCCTCCAGCGAATAGGCTCCAGCAGGATACTTTGTTAAATAAGTAGACAATAATCCAATGGCACCAGCACAGTCGCCCGCTGTATATTTATTTATAGCCGCTGTATAACTCAGCGAATCTGCTTCGCTCACCGAAACGGCTTTCCCTATCTGGTTCATCAAAGCTACATACTCATCAGGTTTGCCTTCTTCTACATAAATACCTTTTACAATATCGGTAGCTTCATCCGCTTCGGCCGATTGAGGATACGTTCTCATCAATTGGGAATATGCTTTTAATGCCTCGGTATTATTTTTATTGTTGTAATGTGCTAGCCCCAATTTAAGATAAGCACGAGGTTTCATACCTCCAACGTTACTGGCAATAATGGTATTCAAGTAAGGAACTGCTTCTGCAAATTTTGCATCGGCAATATAAGTAAGTGCAATCTCCATATTAATATCTTGGCGCAATCCGCTATTGGGATATTGATTTGTAACGGCATTCAATATTTTTATTTTTTCTGCACCATTTTTTATACCTGCAATCATGGCTTTTTGGTACATCGCATAATCACTTTGTGGCGATGTGGCATTAATAGCAGCATCATACATCCCATTTGCTTTTACATAATCCCGCTGCATATAATACGCATCCGCTGTGCGCATATACGCATCATGATTCAATGCCGAAGAAGTAGCTGATACCGTTTTTGTAACCTGCTCAAAATAAACCGCCGCTTGCGCATAGTCTTCTTTTTGAAACTTGCTATATCCAATATCATATTTAGCAGTCACCGGATTTGCTTCGCCCAATGCTGGTAAATTAGCTTGCAAATAAGCAGATAAAAAACGAATGGCATCATCATATCGCTGCTGCCTGTAAGCTATTTCTCCCCGCCAAAAATTGGCATAGCCTGCTGCCTTTCCTGCATAAGCATCTGTAATTACATTGGCAAATAATTCGTCTGCATTTACAAGTTGTTGGTCATTAAAATATTCAACCGCTTTACCAAATAAAATAGTAGGATATATTTTTTGCATGGCTACAGTAGGCTTGCCTAGGGTTTGATAGGTTGCCAATGCATCTGTAAAATTATTGGTACGAGCCAATAACGACACCAACATTTCTTTTGCTTCTGTATCATATTCCGAACTCGGATAGATTTTCAAATAATTCTTTATTTCTGTAAGGGCTATATCTTGGTAACCCAACTCGTAAGATAGTTTTGCATAGTTAAACCTCGACACTTTTTGTTGCAAGGCGTTGCTGCTATTGTAAGCACAGTATTGAAAAGCGGTTCTAGCATTGGCTTTATCTCCCGTTTTCAAATACAAATCGCCCAGCAAATACATACTATTTTGCCCCATCGAATCCCTTTCATTACTAAGCTGTTTAAATCCTTCTATCGCTTTTGCAGTATTACCAGCGGTGTAATAACAAAAACTCAGCTCGTATAAAATCTCTTTAGAAACTTTATTAGCGCTGTTCACATAATTTTCTAATAATGGCAAAGCTTTATCATATTCTTTTCTTTCGAAGTAAATTTGCCCTATAAGCAAACGCAATTGGGCATCGTAGTATAATTGCGTTTTGCGGGTAAGCACGCTCTCACCATAGCGTAATGCCTCTTCCTTTTTTCCTTGAAAATAATAAATTTCAGCTATATAATATGGCACTACACCCTTGTATTCATCGTATGTTTCTACCAATTGAAAAGCCTTAAGCGCTACACTGTATTGCCTATCGTAGTAACTTATAAAACCAAAATAATAATTTGCTGGAATATAGTATTTCCCTGAAGGCACTTGGTGTATCTCATCAAAAAGCGGTTTGGCTGCTGCAAATTCTTTCAGATTAAAATAGCAATAAGCTTTCTCAAACTTCGCATCGGCAATTTGCTCATTGCTTAAATTTTCGTAGCCTGCATCCGTAAAAGATTCAATAGCGTTCCTAAAATCATTTTTCAAAAAATAATAATGGGCCAGGTGAAAGCTCATTATTTGTTGGCGGGGTTCATTGTTTACACTATTAATGAATTCTACCGCATCGTCTTTGCCAATATCTTGCAAAAGTTTAAGCTCACATAAAGCATTATAGTAATTTATATCATCACTTATATAGGAATGATCAGATTTTCTATCTTCCCTGTATTTTAACTTTAGTTCTTTTACAAGGGGATAAGCAAACGCATATTGCTCTTTGGCTATAAATTCTTTTACTGTTTTATAATCTTTTTCTTCGTCTGTTATAACATGCGTTGGCTGTGCAAAGGCAGTGCAGCAAAGCATTGTAGCAGCAAGGAAAAATACAAGTCTTTTATTCATGTGCAAATTTAAATTGAAATGGAAACTAAATAAAAAGATATTGTTACCCTAATGTGCAAAGATTATACCATTAAAATAAAAATAAAAATCTTAGATTGTTTTTGAAATGTAAACAAATGAAAACTATTTTTACATTACTGTTAAAGGGTTGATAAAAAAATATTGTAACCATTAGTCATTTCATTTAAAAACAAAAAAAATAAAAATGAGAAAATTACTTTCTACACATTATTCCGCAGGTGCATTTAATACTGCCATGCTATTATTACGCATTGTAGCAGGAATATCAATGCTTTTAATTGGCTACGAAAAATTAGTGAACTTTCAAACACATATTCCTAAAATGATAGACTTTATGGGACTTGGTCAAAAAGTTACATTAATATTGGTAATTTTTGCTGAATTTTTTTGTAGCGCTATTTTAATTATTGGCCTTTTTACAAGGTTTGCTTGTATTCCACTTATAATTACAATGTTTGTAGCAATATGGAAAGTGCATCATTTAGATTTTTTTGGCGATGGAGTAGAGGCTTCATTATTCCTTGTTTGTTTCTTTACATTATTATTGGTAGGCCCTGGCAAAGTAAGCGTAGATAGTATGATTGGGAAATAGTTGTTAGACAGGAGATGCTAGACACAAGATATTAGATAAAAGACAAAAGATAATAGTTGGTAGATGACAGATGTTAGGAAGTAAACTCGTAACTAACATCTGACATCTAATAACTAACAACTATCATCTATCATCTAACATCTTGTGTCTAACATCTCACATCTAATATCTAACATCTTGTGTCTCACTTGGGGCTATCATCCTTATACAATAATCAACAGTTGTCCGCCGCCCTCCTACAACCTGCCTGCCAGCAAAGGCTGGTATTTTTTGCCAAAGGCAGCAAAAAAATGATTTTCTGCAAAGCGAGCCCAGCCCTTCGGCTTTTGCTTTACAATGATACTATACTTCGTAGGTTTCCATATTTTTTAAACGCTAAATAATATCAACGAACAACAACAAACACCAAACAATAAACACCAAACAACGAGTAACAAATAACGAGTAACGAACAACGATTAACGAAAAACGATTAACGAGAAACGACTAACGATTAACGAGAAACGACTAACGAAAAAAATGTACACAACCGAAACACAAATACGCATTCACTATGCCCTAACCGATCAGATGGGTGTTGTATATTACGGCAATTATGCACAGTTTTATGAAATAGGTCGTACAGAAGCCATACGCCAGTTGGGCTATACGTACAAAGACATAGAAGCAATGGGCATCATCATGCCCGTAGTAGAAACACAAAGCAGCTTTGTACGCCCTGCAAAATACGATGATTTAATAACAGTAAAAACGATCTTACAAGCATTGCCTACACAACATACCATTACATTTCATACCGAAATTTTTAACGAAGCAAAAAAGTTATTAAATAAAGGCACCACTACCCTTTTTTTTGTAGAAGCTAGTACCATGAAAAAAGTAAATATGCCGAAGGCGCTGGGAGAGAAATTGGCGGTGTACTTTTAAAAATAAAGAGCAAAGCATTACAAACTCTACCCCAATTCCTAATTACCAATTCCCTTTCCTAATTCATAATTCCTAATTCTTAATTTTTAATTCCTCGCTACACCCTATGATAATCACCCTTCCAATGTTTAATTGCCTGCTTAATTTCTTTTTGCGATAAATTATTTTCTACTGCTTTGTGCGCAAGTTCCACAAACTCATTGTTGGGTGCAAAACGCAAAGCAATTATTTGTCCCATCCTCAATTTAGGGTCAAACAAATTACCCGTTATAGAAAAATAACGAAGGTTTTCTTCGGCACGAATAGCCCTGTTTTGAGCTACCAAAGCAAAAGAACGAGCAAAAAAAGTAACCAAAGTAATTACTACACTACCAAGCAAAGCCAGGGCAGGCAACATCAAACCCAAGCCAGCACTCCAATGCCTGTACAAACTAATACTAGAGCATACAAGCATTACAAATATTAAGGAAAAAGTTACATAATGAAACAAGGGTACCATGCGTTTATGGTTAGAGAAATTTTGTTCTTTCATGATTAATAGTTTTATAGTTGAAAAGTATGTTAAAAAATGGGCTTGGCAAAATTCAAAAAAAACAAAATAAAAGCTACAATTACTTAATGAACATTAACACTCGCTTTTACTTACGAATTTTTCAACTCAAAAAATCTCTGCGTAAACTCATTAACTTATTTCTCTGCGGTACATCTCTTTATTATTTCTATAAAAACACACTTCAAACAAACCAAATCATACTTCGCCATACTTCCCTTAAATTTGTAAAAAATTATCTGCTATGAATCATACATTAATTACACACAATATTTTACGTTGGGCAGTTTTATTATTTGGCATTTGGGCTATATTCAATGCTATATCGGGTATTATCAAAAAAAGAAATTATACCAATGCCGATAATAAAGTAAACCTTTTCTTCATGATAAGCTGCGATATTCAATTATTGCTTGGCCTTATTTTGTATTTTAATGGCATTTGGTTTCAAAAAATAAAAGCCGGAATGGGAGAAGTGATGAAAAATCCCATTGATAGATATTTTGCAGTAGAGCATGCGCTTATGATGATTATTGCTTGGCTATTGGTACACGTAGGTCGTAGCATGGTAAAGAGAGGAACCAGCGATGCGCAAAAACACAAACGCAGTTTAATTTATTTTGGCCTTGCCATTGTAATTATCCTGGCCATGATTCCTTGGCCGTACAAGCAAATCGGTATTGGCCGTTCATTATTTCCACAATTTTAATTTGAGTATGGCTAAGAAAGTAATTGAAAAACCAATCATTCTTATCACCAACGACGATGATATCACATCACCCGGTATTCGTGCATTGGTAGAAGCGGTAAAAGATTTGGGTCGTGTAGTAGTTGTAGCTCCCGATAAACCACAAAGCGGCATGGGGCACGCCATTACCATCGGCTCTCCCTTACGCATGCGCAAAATGGATTTGTTTGGCGAAATAGAAAGCTGGCAAACAAGCGGCACACCGGTAGATTGTGTAAAATTGGCTGTAGATAAAGTGCTGCACCGCAAGCCAGATATTTGTTTGAGCGGTATAAATCATGGTGCCAATCATTCCATCAATGTGTTGTATAGTGGTACTATGTCTGCCGCTATGGAAGCTAGTATAGAAGGCATACCCAGCATTGGTTTTTCAATGATGGATTACAGTTATGAAGCAGATTTGTCTGCCGCAAAACAAATTGTATCCAAGATTGTGAAAGAAGTAATGAGCAAAAAACAGGATAAGCATTTGTTGTTAAATGTAAATATCCCAGCCGGCAGTATAGAGAGCATTAAAGGCATCAAATTGTGCAGACAAGCATATGCAAAATATGAGGAGGATTTTATAGAACGTACCGACCCACATAAGAAAAAATATTATTGGCTTACGGGCGCTTTCAAAAATTTTGACAAGTCCAAAGACACCGATGTATGGGCATTGGAGCATAATTATGTGAGCGTTGTACCTGTACAATTTGATCTTACAAACTATAAACTAAAAGCGCAATTAGAAAAAAGCAAACTCTTTAAATAATGTTTAAGAAAGATAATTTTATATACGGCTGCGTACTTGGGGTGCTGGCACCTATTGCAGGTTTGCTTATGCTAAAATTCAGGAAGTTTGGGATGCTAAGTTTTAAAGAAGTATTTCAGTTTATGTATTATCAACCTGGCCATGGTTTAATAACAGCAGGACTAACAATCTCTTTGATGATGAATGCCATTTTATTTACGCTCTACATAAACAAACGAAAAGACCAAACCGGTAAAGGGCTATTTATAACAACCGTTATTTATGGGGTTGTTATTTTGCTTATAAAATATTTGAGTTAGGATTTTTGTTTTATTAAGCCCCCAATTTATAAAAGCAATACAAAGGGAATAACTTTCAACAAAATCAATCCGCTCACCATTATTAGTGCTCTATAAACCCATCAAAAATATTTCATTGTGATGCTTTCTCTTTCCCTTTGCGCCTTTGTGTTTCCCTCTACAACTGCACATTCACAAACCGCCTCCCCACAAACAGCCATATATCATCTGGAGTAATTCTTTGTGATGCTTTCTCTTCCCTTTGCGCCTTTGTGTTTCCCTCTACAACAGCTTCTACAACAACCCATCCACAAATTGCTTGCCATCAAATACCAATAAATCTTCCATTTTCTCGCCCACACCAATAAACTTTACGGGTATTTTAAATTGATCTGCGATAGCAATTACTACACCCCCTTTTGCTGTGCCATCTAATTTTGTAATGGTAAGTGCTGTTACTTCTGTAGCGGCAGTAAAATGTTTTGCTTGCTCCAATGCATTTTGCCCGGTACTGCCATCCAATACCAGCATTACTTCGTGTGGTGCATCTGGTATTACTTTTTGTATTACTTTTTTTATTTTACTTAGCTCATCCATTAAATGCGCTTTGTTGTGCAAGCGGCCAGCGGTATCTATCAATATTACATCGCTGTTGCGAGATACACCACTCACCACCGTGTCGTATGCTACAGATGCAGGGTCGCTGCCTTGCTCCCGCTTTACAATGGGCACGCCAGTACGATCACTCCAAATGGTAAGTTGCTCCACTGCAGCTGCACGAAAAGTATCTGCTGCTCCCAGTAAAACTGCTTTACCTGCTTTAGAAAAATTATGTGCCAGCTTACCTATTGTAGTTGTTTTACCTACACCATTTACACCTACAACCAATATTACATGGGGCTTATGCCCTGCCGGCAATTCGTAATTTTCGTAAGATGTATCGCTAGACGACTTTACCAACAAGGCTTCTATTTCTTGTTTTAGAATACCGTTGAGCTCCGTTGTATTTAAGTATTTATCTTTTGCAACACGCTTTTCTATGTTATCAATAATTTTTACAGTTGTTTCTATTCCCACATCTGCACTTACGAGGGCGTCCTCAAGATTGTCCAACACTTCTTCGTCTACCGTACTTTTTCCTGCAATGGCTTTGGTTATTTTACCAAAAAAACCTTCCCTGGTTTTTTGCAAACCAGCATCCAACGATTCTTGTTGTTGTTTCTTTCCAAATAATTTGTCAAATAAGCCCATGGTATTTGTATAATTGAATTGTATGCTTACAAAAGTAACTTGAATCCATCTAAGAAAATGTAGTATTCCTTACTTTCCTTTTAGACAATATAAAATACTTGTTTCCTTCATAATGCCAGTTGTTCCTTAAAAAATTTATTCCATTTTGCTTGCTGTTCCACATTAATACTATGATTAGACTCCTCGTCATATAACAAACCCAACTCATGGTATTTTTTCATGGTATCATTAAATATGGCTTGCAACTTTTCGTTTATATTTTTTTTTGTAAATGTTGTTTCTTTTACTTTTTTCAAGAGCTCATTCATGCAAAGTATGCCTGTATTAAAATGTCCTTGCTCATGTTCAAGCAGCGCATCTGTGCCTTTTCCCTTTTTTAACCAAGAATTATTTGAAGTGAAAGTCAAAATAACTTCAAACTTTCCAATAGTCATTTCATCTCCTTTAAACTGCACATTAGATACATTGTATTTAATACTCCAAAATGTTAAAGCATTGTATGAACTACTTTCATCGGGTTTTCCAGTAAAATCGCTCCAAACCAGTGGCCTGTTGCCTTCATTATCTCCTATAAGCACTTTTTGTGCTTGTAGGCTTTGCACAAAAAAAACAGCTATAATGGATAATATCAATTTCATCCTTAATAATTTATTCAAACTAAAAAAGCCATCCCAATTTACTTGGAATAGCTCTCTTTATAAAATTACGATCAATAAAAATTATTGAGCTAAAACTTCTTGTACTTTGTCTTTGTGAACGATAGACTCTTTAAAAGTATATGCGCCTGTTTTTGGACTACGCACTGTACGAATAAGCTTGGTCCAGTTTTTTGCGTCTGCCGCTCCTTTTAAATCTTTAATTTTAGCGTTCTTTGATGCTCCTTTTGCCATGATATTTTATTTTATGAATTGTAAATTGGCTGTTTGGCTCGACATTCGAGAATGAATCCCTACATGCCAATCAACTATTTAATTTCTTTGTGAACAGTTACTTTTTTAAGAATTGGGTTAAATTTCTTCAACTCCAAACGCTCTGTTGTATTCTTTTTGTTTTTGGTAGTTATATAACGACTTGTACCCGGTTTCCCGCTAGCTTTGTGCTCTGTACACTCCATAATAACTTGTACCCTGTTGCCTTTCTTTGCCATTGTTATTGTTTATAAAGTTGAAAACAGTTAATCTGAATACAGACTACCATTTACTTTGTTGATTGTTACCTTGTTAGATTTTTGCTCCTGCCGCACGCATACCTTTTACGGTAGCATACAAGCCGTTCTTGTTAATAGTACGGATAGCTTCAGAAGACAATTTCATTGTAATCCATTTATCTTCTTCTGCAAGAAAATAACGCTTCGTTTGCAAGTTTGGTAAAAACCTGCGCTTCGTTTTTATATTTGAGTGAGAGACTTTATTACCTGTAATTGGTCTCTTTCCTGTAAGTTCACATACTCGTGCCATTGTCCTTAAATTTTGGACGGCAAAAGTAATGAATTATATTCATAACTAAGGGAGAAATCTAATTATTTTTTATCTATTCCTGTTTCTTCATAGAAAAAAACGAAAGATTAACTAAAAATAACGCATAATTAATTCCGCTTTGTTGGCTTAACTGCCCTAATAAGCCTTAACATTTGCAATAAAATAGCTAAAAGTATCAATGCTACCCCTACATAAAACTCTTTGTGAACCATTTTTCCTTCACCAAAAAATATAAAAGCCAATGCAATACCATACAAAGGTTCCAGATTATACATTAAATTACAAGTAAATGCAGATATCTTTTGTAGCGCTTTCAGTTGCAAGTCGAAACATAATACGGTGCAAACTACCGCTAAAATGAGCAACCAACCAACATCAGATAATGTTGGCAAGTAATAAGTTACAACAGAAAACTTTACATAAAAAGGCAACAATATCGTAAGCAAAAACAAGCCGCCTGCAAGCTCATAAAATGTAAGGGTACGAGGAGAAAATTCTTTTACCAATTGCTTGTTAAATATGGGAAACAGGGCAGCAGCAAATGCCGACAATATTCCATAAACGATACCTATCTTAAACTGGGGATGAAAATCGAAAATGATATAAATACCAACAATAGCTAATAAACCAAGAAACACCTCGGGAAATATTATTTTCCTTCTATAAATTAAGGGTTCCAACAACGATGAAAAGAAGCCTGCGGCCGAAAAGCAAACCAATGCGACAGATATATTGCCATACTTTACACTTCCATAGAAACATACCCAATGAAAAGCGATAATGCCTCCTACGCCAGTCATGCGGAGCAGATTTTTGGGAGACTGTGCTTTAAATTCTTTTTTTAAAAACAAAATGACTGCCAACACAACGATGGTAATGAATAACCTATACCATACAAGAAGGCCTTCATTCAATGTAATTAACCTGCCAAGCACCGCTGTGAAGCCTGCAAGAAAAACAGCAATATGAAGTTGTATGAATGCTTTTTTCATTTTTATAGATGGGCAAAGATAATGAGATGTGCTGCTGCTTTGGATATTTAGGATATCAACTTTCTAAAAGTTGGCATCCTAAATATTCAAAGTGGTAAAAATATTTGCAAAAAATGATTGAAGGCTTTATCCCACGAGCAAACATCCCTATATTTGCGACCGTATAACTAACTTTAATATGAGCTATAAACGCATCAACAACATTACAGGATGGCTAGTGTGCATCATTGCATGTGCCGTGTATATTTTAACAATGGAAAAGAATGGCAGTCTGTGGGATTGCGGCGAGTTTGCCTCTAGTGCATACAAGCTTCAAGTACCACACTCACCAGGTGCTCCGTTTTTTGTTTTAATCGGCAGGTTGTTTATGGCACCATTTGGGCCAGAAAACGCAGCCACAGGCATCAATTTGATGAGTGCATTAGCAAGTGGATTTACCATCTTATTTTTATTTTGGACTATTACACATTTTGCAAAGAAAATAGCAACAAAGGGTGGCCAGGAATTGGATGGCGGTAAAATAGCTGGAATCATTGCTGCAGGTGTAGTAGGTGCCTTGGCTTATACTTTTTCTGATACTTTTTGGTACGATGCTGTAGAAGGGGAAGTGTATGCATTGTCTTCTTTCTTTACAGCGCTTATTTTTTGGCTAATGCTTAAATGGGAGAACGATGTAAAGGCTGAACTAGCTGCTGGTATTAAAGGGCATTTTACAAAAGCAGATAGATACATTGTAGTTATATTTTTCTTGATGGGGCTTTCCATCGGTGTACATTTATTAAACTTACTTACCATACCTGCTATGGGTATGATCTACTTTTACAAAAGATATACCGTTACCCCATGGAAAACATTGTTTGCTTTCCTTATAAGCTGTGGTATAACGGGTTTGGCTTTAAAAGCACTCATACAATGGACCATCAAAGGTGCTGGCTCATTCGATATCTTATTCGTTAATTCTTTCGGCCTACCATATTTTTCTGGCTTTGCATTTTTCTTTGTAATGTTAGCCGTATTGGCTTGGTTTGGTTTAAAAATAGCTAACAATAAAAATTGGAATTTATTAAAGCTTGGATTGTGGTGCTTCCTGTTTATTGCGATGGGAGTATTTACCTCCTATTGCACTACACTTGTACGTAGCAATGCAAACGTAGCGGTAGATATGAACGAGGTAGATAATCCCGTAAACTTAATGAGTTACCTTACCCGTGAGCAGTATGGAGATTGGCCAATACTGTTTGGACAAGATTTTACAGCTCAAATTCAGGATTCAAAAGTTACAGAGACTTATATAAAAGCAGACGGCAAATATGTACAAGAAGGTAGAAAAGTAGATTACATATATGCCCCAGAAGATTTACATTTTTTCCCCCGTATGTGGGACCAAAGCAATGACCAAGGTAGAGCAGATTATTATGCCGGCTTTATGGGCATTGGAAAAAACAAAGATGGTAGTTATGAAAGACCTCCAACTATGGGTGACAACATTAACTTTTTTGCACAATATCAAATAAACTGGATGTACTGGCGCTATTTCATGTGGAATTTTGCCGGCAAGCAAAATGACGTACAGGGTGTACAAACAACAAACATAAGAGATGGTAATTGGAAAACGGGTATTGGGTTTTACGATAATATGCGCCTTGGAGACCAAAACAAAATGCCAGATTCCTTAAAGAACAATAAAGCAAACAATAAGTTGTTTCTATTGCCATTTATATTAGGAATATTAGGTATGGTATATCAGATAAAAAACGATAAAAGAGATGCATTGGTCGTTGGCTTGTTCTTCTTTTTCACTGGTTTTGCTATATCCCTTTACTTAAATATGGCAGGTAACCAGCCTCGTGAAAGAGACTATGCATTTGTAGGTTCGTTTTATGTTTTTGCAATATGGATTGGGTTAGGCGTTTTATATGTAAAAGATTTGTTGATACCTGTGCTAAAAAACAGTCGCAATGCAGCTATTACAGCAGGCATCATTTGTACACTGGCAGTACCAGTATTAATGGCTTCGCAAGAGTGGGACGACCATGATAGAAGCCAGAAAACTATGGCACCAGATCTTGCCAGAGATTACTTAGAAAGTTGTGCTCCAAATGCCATCTTATTTACGTTTGGTGACAACGATACTTACCCACTATGGTATGCACAAGAAGTGCTAGGTGTGCGCCCAGATATACGTGTAATGAATACCAGTTTATTGGGTACAGATTGGTATATAAATCAATTGCGTTACAAAGTAAACCAGAGTGACCCTGTAGATGTTATTTGGACAACAGAACAGATAAGAGGTTCAAATAGAGACTATATTAGTTATGCTCCTAATTCAGGAGTTGACCCATCGAAGTATATGGATTTGTATACCATGATGAAAGACTATGCAGGAAGTGATGACCCAGCCAAAATGGATCAAAGGAGAGGATCAAACGCATTCCCATCAAAAAAAGTTTCCATTCCTGTAGATATTGAATTGGTACGGAAAAACTTAACGGTAAATGCAAACGATTCGGTTGTTGGTGCAGTGCAGTTTGATATTCCTAAAGATTTCATGTACAAAAATGATGCGGCCATTATGAATATTATTGCAGCCAACAAATGGAAACGCCCTATCTATTTTACCTCTCCTTATGATGAATTGGGCTTTAGGCCATACTTACGGCAAGATGGTATGTCCTACAGATTGGTTCCTGTTTTAAATGGCGATGTAAACAAAGACGGGGCATTGGATGTAAACAAAGATTGGGTAATGGATAAAATGATGAACAAATTTGCATTCGGAGGTGCAGATAAGAAGGGGGTTTATTTTGATGAAGAAAACAGGAGGCATTTAGGTTCTATTCGTTTGGCATATGCCCAAGCAGCAAGTAACCTTGCAGATGGAGATAGAAAAGAAGATGCTAAGAAGTTGTTGAACAAATGTGATAAAGGAATTTCTGAAAGTAATATGCCTTATGGTATGGCAAGTAGAAGCCAAATGCACAACCAGACTTCGTTACAACTTTTAATAGCAGCATACAAAGCAGGCGATACAGTGCTTGCCAATAAAATAAGTGGCGCTCTTAAAAAAGACATGCAGCAACAAGTGGCTTATTATGAAAGCTTAAGTGGAAACAAGCGTGATGCAATGGATGAAGAAGAAAAAAGAAATGCTTATCAATTACAGGGTGTAATGCAAATGGAACAACAATTTGCCAACATGCCCCCAATTTCTGAAAATCCTAATACGATACAAACACAACCAGTAACTGCTCCAAAAGGAAAAGATACTCCGAGATAATAATTTTTTAATAGTAGAAAGCCCTATACAAAAATGTATGGGGCTTTTTATTTAACAACCAATCGATGGAATGTTTCGTAAATTGCAAGAGTAAAGTTTTCATATTTTAATCATTGTGGAGATAGCAATCGAGATGGTGTGTTGGATAAATCAGTTTTAAAGTGTTTTCCTATCTAATGAATAATAAAAGATGAAAAATGGCTTACCGATGAAGTTAAGCCTTCCTGACGGTAAATAGGTGACACAACCCTGCCCGACTGCGTCATTAAGGCGGGAATGATGCCTATAGCCGCTTCATTGCTTGCACAAAAAAAAATATACAAGTAAATGTTTTTACGTCAAGTTAAATAATCTTACTTCCAAAATCTTAAATCCTATTTATGTTAGGTCATAATTTTTCAAAATACAATGCAGCCGAAAATGAGCCAAGTGGTTTTGATAAGCTGATGAAAATTTTTACACAGCTTCTAACTTATACCAGCGGCGATTTTAACGAAGCCATGCAGTGGTTAAACGAGTTGGATAAAGAATACAAATTAACCAATGATGAATATGGCATTGGTGATTTTTTAGAAGACTTAAAAAAGAAAGGGTACATACAAGAAAATCCTCAAAACGGTGAAATAAAAATTACTGCAAAAACAGAACAGACAATAAGGAAAAGTAGTTTAGAAGAAATTTTTGGCAAACTAAAGAAAACAAAAAGTGGAAACCACCAAACATTTAAACCCGGTGGTGGCGATGAAATAAATCCAGAGACAAGGCCTTTTCAATTTGGCGATAGCATGGAGCAGATAGATTTCACCTCCTCCATTCGCAATGCACAAATAAACCATGGCATAGATAGTTTTCGCATGCAAGAAGATGATTTGGAAATTAGAGAAACAGATTTCAAATCGCAAACATCTACTGTATTAATGATAGACATTTCTCATTCTATGATTTTATATGGGGAGGATAGAATAACCCCTGCCAAAAAAGTAGCCATGGCATTGGCAGAATTGATAAGAACAAAATATCCCAAAGACACATTGGATATTGTTGTGTTTGGTAATGATGCCTGGCCAATAGAAATAAAAGATTTGCCTTACTTGCAAGTGGGACCTTATCATACAAATACAGTAGCGGGTCTTGAGCTTGCCATGGATATATTGCGCCGCAGGCGTAACCCCAACAAACAAATTTTTATGATTACCGATGGCAAACCCACTTGCCTTAAAGTAGGTAAGCAATATTATAAAAATAGTTTTGGGGTAGATAGAAAAATCCTTACTCGATGTATGAGTCTTGCAACACAATGTAAAAAAGCTAAAATACCGATTACCACTTTTATGATAGCAAGCGACCCTTACTTACAAAAATTTGTGCAAGAGTTTACAGAAACGAACAATGGAAAAGCATTTTTTGCATCGTTGGATAAGTTGGGGGCGTTTATTTTTAGGGATTTTGAGAGTGGGAAAAGAAAGACGGTTTATTGATTTTTATTTTGCTATTGTGGGCAGGTTAGAAATTATTGTGTACAGATAGGATGGTAAGTCAGTTAATAATGAAGCAAGCGTTTTTTGCCGGAAAGGCAGGAAGGCGTTTGGGAAATTAAGGCGAGGTTATAAAATGCTTCGCATTTTTTGATAAAACTGAAGAGACATAAAAAAGGAAAAATAAATGGCATATGTATTAACTCAAAGGGAAGAAGAACTTTGCAGAATAATTGTTGATTGTGCTTATAAAGTTCATGTTGCTCTCGGACCAGGGTTGTTAGAAAAAATTTATGAAGCGTGTTTTTGTCATGAACTAGGTAAGAGAAATATTCCTTTTAAAAGGCAACAAATGCTAGGTATAACTTACGACAATCTTGTTTTTGATGAAGGATTAAAATTAGATGTCTTGGTAGATGAATTAATTATTTGCGAATTTAAAGCTGTTGATATTGTAAATCCAATTTGGCAAGCACAGTTATTAAGTCATCTTAAACTTACAAAATTACATGTTGGGTTTGTCTTGAATTTTAATGTCGGAATTATGAAAAGTGGCATAAGAAGGTATTGTAAGGAATAATTTAAATCTTATGTTCTTTGCCGATTTATCGGCAAAAAGCTTCCCGACTTATTTGCATAAACAAAAACTATAAGGTAAAAATAAAACGCCTTTTCGCCTTACCGGCAAAAAATAAAAATATCGATAAAAAAACAACAACAAGATTTAATAGAATAAAAAATGCCTTGTGGCAAAAAAATTAAACCAATCCCTCCTTTCCGTTCCTTAGGCACAATTAGCCCTAGACTTGGAGGTTAAAAAATTAAAGAAAAATAGTAAACAAAAATAATGAGCGAAAAAAAACAAACAACCTTAGGCGAATTAAAAAAAAGCGGCTATACCCCCAGATCCATCAAAGATGAAATAAGAGAAAATCTTATCAATAAAATTAAAGCAAAAGAAAATCCTTTTCCAGGTATCCTTGGATACGAAGACACTGTTATACCAGATACAGAAAGGGCATTGCTTAGTAGACACAATATCCTTTTTCTTGGTTTGCGTGGACAAGCTAAAACCCGTATGGCTAGGCTCATGGTAGAATTATTGGATGAATATATTCCAATTGTAAGCGGCAGCGAAATAAATGATGATCCTTTACAACCAATTTCTAGATACGCATTGGATTTGATTGAGGAGAAAGGAGATGACACGCCCATTGATTGGTTGCATAGAAGCAAACGTTATGGCGAAAAATTAGCTACTCCAGATGTAAGTGTTGCAGACCTTATTGGAGATATAGACCCCATAAAAGCGGCCAATTTAAAATTGGATTTTGCAGATGAACGTGTTTTGCATTATGGTATTATTCCTAGAAGCAATCGTTGCATATTTGTAATAAATGAATTGCCCGATTTGCAAGCGAGAATACAGGTTTCTCTTTTCAATATATTAGAAGAAGGAGATTTGCAAATACGTGGTTTCAAACTTCGTTTGCCATTGGATGTAATGTTTGTTTTTACTGCCAACCCCGAAGATTACACAAACAGGGGAAGCATTGTAACACCATTAAAAGATAGAATAGAAAGCCAGATACTTACACACTATCCAAAATCGTTGGAAACGGCTTTACAAATAACCGAACAGGAAGCTACCATAAACGATGCACAAAAAGAAAAAGTAGCCATTAGTGATCTTGTAAAAAGGTTGATAGAACAAGTAGCATTTGAAGCAAGAGAAAGTGAGTTTGTAGACAAAAAAAGTGGGGTTAGTGCTAGGCTTACCATTGCGGCATTTGAAAATGCAGTAAGTGCTGCAGAAAGACGGGCTATTATTAATGATGAAGAGAATACACAAGTTTGGATTAGTGACTTAAATGGAATCATTCCATCTATTACAGGAAAAATAGAATTGGTTTATGAAGGGGAACAAGAAGGACCTTACCAAGTTTCATTCAATTTATTGGAGAAAGCAATTCGCACACAATTCAAACAATATTTTCCTGATCCAGATACTTTGAAGAAAAGAAAAGGAAAAGAACCAGCACCAGAAAATCCTTACAAAGCAATAACGAGTTGGTTTGATGGTGGCAATGCACTTAATTTATTTTTAGAAACAAAAGACGATGATAAAGTGCAAAAGCTTTATAAAGTAAGTGGCCTGCATTCATTGGTAAAAAAACACTATCCCAATCTTACAGAAAAAGAAACCGCTTTGTTAATGGAATTGGTTTTACATGGCTTGGCTGCACACTCGCTTATAAGCAAAAAATTTATTGATGGAAAAATTGAGTTTAAAGATTTGATGGGTAGTATGCTAAACATGAGCAGTGAACATTTTAGTGAAGAAGATTTTAATGAAGATGATTTTAATTAAATAAAACAATAAGCACTACTAAACCCATTCTTTTTTTCAGAATTGAATTATTTTTTATTTTTGTTATAAAATATTAAGTAATTTGGTCAAAATTTATTTTATGACAGATACATTGAATGACCAAGAAATAGACATGCAAAAAGTTCCATCAGGAATAAACGTATTATCAATACTTACTTTTATATGGTGTTCAATTTTATTACTTATTTCAATTTTTGGATTTTTTAGTGCTAAAACAAATTTTGAAAAAAAAGAAGAAACAATGGAAAAAATGTACAGCGCCGAAGCTCCTGCTTTTGTAAAAGCTATGCTACCGAGTAAGGAAAATTATGATGCAATGACAACTAAAAGCTATGAAAATAGAATCCCTATTTTACTATTATCTGTAATTTCCATTGCCTTATGTTTTGTAGGTGCATTACAAATGCGTAAAAGACAAAAACAAGGCTATCTATTGTATGTTATTGGTCAATTGTTACCTTTTCTCACCTCTGCATTTTTTATTGGACTATTTGCATTTTCGGGTGTAGCGTTCTATGTATTGGTTTTCTTTACATTGCTTTTCCTATTCTTATATACAATCCAACGAAAACATTTGGTTTATTAAATTAAAAGAAAACGCTCGATTTTATCGAGCGTTTTCTTTTAATTTAAAGTTCAACATTAGTCTTATCCGCTAATGAATTTAACCTACGAAACATTCTCTTATTTTTCCGCTTAGGTCTGTCTCAATCATACGACAGGCAATTTTTATCATATTCTTAAATGCAGTGGTTCCGCTTATGCCATGCCCAATAATTACTGGTTTTGCCACACCCAATACCGGCACACCTCCATAAGTTTCAAAATTGAATCGTTCAAAATACTCGTCTTCAATTTGCCGACGTTTTACAATATCGTAAATGCTTTCTGCCATTTTTAAAACAACATTGCCTGTAAATCCTTCACATACCATCACGTCAGCTTTATCCAAAAGGATATCTCGGCCCTCAATATTTCCTACAAATTTTATATGCTTATTTTCTTTTAATAAGGGGTAAGTAGCTTGTGCTAGTATATTACCTTTACCTTCCTCTTCTCCAAGGTTTACCAAACCCACCTTAGGATTTACAACTTTTAAGATATGCTCTGCAAACAAAGAGCCCAAAACAGCAAACTGGTTTAGGTTTTCTGGTTTACAATCGGCATTAAGCCCTACATCTACCAACAATCCCAAGGATCCATCCTCTCTTGGCATGTATGCTCCAATTGTAGGCCTTAAAACACCTTCTATTTTCTTTATGCTAAAAAGTGCACCTACCATCATTGCGCCCGTATTACCAGCGCTTATAAATGCATCTATTTTATCGGTAGCTAATAATTGAAATCCAATTGCAATGGAGCTCTGCGGCTTCTCCTTTAGTGCTTTTGTAGGATGTTCGTGCATCTCTATCATTTCTGGAGCATGCACAATTGTATACTCGGTTTCTGGTAAATGATTTTTACCAATTTCTTCTTTAATCTTTTCTTCGTCGCCTATAAGAACTAACTTAATTTCCTCTTTATTCTCATTCAAAAAAGCTGCAGCACCTTTCACTGCTTCTAAAGGAGCAAAATCACCACCCATCATATCTAGACCGATACTAATCATTGCAAGAAAATTTAAAAATTAAAAATTCCAAAGTTAGGCTTGCATTTACACAAGACCGACTTTGGAATAAAAGATTTTAAAAAAGGTATTAAACTGCTCTAAGTGGGGCTTTTTCAGACACCAACTTTCCTTTGTAGAATAATTTCCCTTCGCTTACATGTGCACGGTGGCGTACGTGTGTTTCGCCTGTAGTGCTGTCCACACTAAGTGTAGTAGCTACTGCTTTGTAATGCGTTCTTCTTTTTGCACTGCGTTGCTGACTATGGCGCCTTTTTGGATTTGGCATGATTTGTTTTTTTTAGTATTTGTATAAAGTATTTATTCCTATGACTATTAACGGTGCGTTATAAGTCATCAATTGTCTTTAAATTTTTCAAGCCCTTTCCAGATAGAATTACCTATTTGTTCTTCACTTGTTGCCCGCATTTCTTCAAGCTTTTTTAACACTGCTTTGTTACAAAGCGATTCTCCTTTTTCATTTTCTCCACAAACATGCTGGATTGGTATGCTTAGCATTACAAATTCATACAACCAATCACTCACATCAATGTGGCTTTCTGTCTTTGAAATGTAAAAAACATCTGCATCCTCTTCTTGCTGGTTCATCTCTTCGGGGTTTTCAATAAGCTTTACAACCATATTAAATTCATCCCAAAGATTTACTTCTAATAAATTCCCACATCTATCACAGTTTACTTCTGCCGTACCTCCTGTTAAGAATTTTAGAAACATAAATCCCCTGTTCTTATCCAACAAGATTTTTACATTTGCATTTATTTTACCATCCTCTTCTGCACCTCTTTCTTTAAAGAAGCTATCATCTAAATTGTACTCAAATTCATGCTCGCCAGGCTTTAAACCTACAAATGCTATTTCATACTTCCTCTTGCTTCCCATGGCACACGTTTTAAAGGATTGCAAATGTACGAACTATTTTTTAAATTTTAAGCCCAATAAAGCTATTTCCTTAGTAAAATGCCTCATTTTTGATAACAAAACAATGATTTATAGATATGCAGCGTAAAAAAAAATGGTTAATTCTAGGTATATTATTCCTAAGTTCTGTATTAATTAACTTATATGCTGCTAATAATCAGAGAGTAGAGACAGGTTATTCTACTTATTTCTATTCAAATTTTTCTCCGATATTAAGGTCTTTCTTTGCATGGGCACCCTTTAGTATAGGAGATTTTATTTATGGAGGGTTGGGAATTTATCTGGTCATAAAACTATTTCAATTTTGCAGATTTCTTTTCAGCAAAAAAAGAAGAGAAAATGCCAGAGAAAAGATAACAAACAGCTTTATCTCGGTTCTTACGAAGTGTTGTATCGTATACATATTATTCAATATTTTTTGGGGGATAAATTACAATAGGATAGGTATTGCTTCACAATTAAATCTTACTATAAACAAATATTCTTTAGAAGATTTAAAAATAATAAATGAGGTTTTGGTGGAAAAGATAAATAGTTCGAAACTAATTTTGCTGAAACAAAATATTGCCTACCCAAGTACCAAAGAGCTATTTATTAAAACAGAAAATGCTTATAAACTACTTGCAAAAAAATATTCGTTTCTTGAATATAAAAATGCTGCAATAAAAAATTCAATGTGGGGATGGCTTGGTAATTATACTGGCTTTTTAGGATACTACAATCCCATTACTGGCGAGGCGCAAATAAATACAACTGTACCAAAATTTACACAACCATTTACTAGCTGCCACGAAGTAGCGCACCAGCTTGGTTATGCAAAAGAAATGGAAGCCAACTTTGTAGGTTATCTTGCAGCATCTATATCGGTTGATACTTTGTTTAGGTATTCTGTTTACACCGATTTGTTTTCTTATGCAAACAGAACGCTTTTCTTTGCAGACAGTTCAGCTGCATTGCAATACAGAAAAAAACTGTTACCGGCAGTGATTACAGATTTTAAAGAACGAAGAAAATTTTATGAAACACATACAAGCTTTGCAGAACCAATCGTTCGTTATCTTTATGGCAAATTTTTAGAGCAAAATCAACAACCGATGGGTATATTAAGTTATGATGAAGTAACCGCTTTTATTATTGCTTATTATAAAAAATTTGGTTCTATTTAAACTATACAAATCACTAAAAAATGAGGCCAGTCATAAAGTTATTTATTTCAATTCTTATTCCGCTTGCCGTAGGATCTATTGCTGGAATTTTTACAGCTTCTTCTGTTAAAGATTGGTTTCTCCTATTAAACAAACCTTCCTTCAATCCGCCTAGTTGGTTGTTTGGGCCTGTATGGACAATACTATATATTTTAATGGGGATTTCCTTTTACCTTATATGGATTAATAACAAAGATGTAGCAAAGAAACGTATTTGTTATGTTTATTATTGGATACAATTATTGCTAAACTTTCTATGGAGTTTTCTTTTTTTCTTTTTCAAAAATCCTGGCTTAGCACTTATTGATATTGTAGTTTTGTTAACTACCATTGTACTGACTACTGTTTCATTTCACAAAGTTTCAAAGGCTGCTGCAAGATTACTTATACCATATATTCTTTGGGTTTCATTTGCCACTGCACTAAATTTTGAAATATGGAGGATGAATTAAAACTATATTATCCAAAGCCTTTATAACAATATTACCTAGCAGCACGTCTATAAAGTATGAATGCGAGTACTCCAAAAATAACGTTGGGTATCCATGCTGCCAAAAGCGGGGGAAAATTTCCTTTGGTTGCAAACACAACTGAGAATCTACTCAAGAGTATATAAAGCATACTTAAAACGATTCCTAAAGCAATATGTGCCCCACTTCCACCCCTTACTTTACGTGATGCCAAAACGGTACCAATAATGGTGAGAATAAATACCGACATAGGTATTGCATCTCTATTATATCTTTCTACTAACAGGGTGCTCAAATTGTCTGACTCTCTTATTTTTTCTTTCTTAATAAATGCATCTAAATCTGGTGTGGTCATTTGATCTTTCAAATAATCATCTTTTCTTAAATCCAATGGCTTAAAATTATATGCCACAAATTTTTCTGTAGCATTAAGTACTTTTTCGTTTATGTCATTAAAAGTACGCTCAGAAACTCCTGTAAGCTTCCATTTTCTTGTAGCAGTATCCCAATTAAAATTCGATGCTCTTAGATTATAGATTAATTTATTGTCTTTAAATTTTTGTACAAAAAAGCCTGTCCCCGTTTTAGAAATCGTATCATATCCTCTAATACCGATGTAACTATTTTGATCTAACTTAAAATATATATTCTGCTTATACGAAGTATTGATTAATACCAACGAAGTATTTACGTCTATATATTTAATAGAAAAATCTCCCCACTTTTTATTTGCTTCTGGTACCACATATCTATATCCTACCCATAGTAATCCAGAAAGTATCAATCCCCCTGTAAGAAAAGGCATTATAAATCTCCTATAAGTAACTCCGCTACTAAGTATAGCTATCACTTCGGATCTACCTGCCATTTTTGACGTAAAAAATATAACAGAAATAAATACAAATAATGGAAAGAGTAACGCATCTATTCGAGGAATAAACCCAAAATAATAATCGGTCATTATCTTATATGTAGACAATTTAGATTTCGAAAAGTCTTCCGCCTTTTCGCTAATATCAACCACTACAACTATAGCCGTAAAAAGAATGATACAAAAGAAAAATGTGGTCAGATATTTTGATAGTATGTACTTATCTATAATTTTCATAGAAATTGAAAGTTACAACTTATTAGATTTTGGCATACACTATTATTCAAAAGACTATTTACAAAAAGTTAAAATAAAAGAGGCACATCATTTCAATTTGGTTTAGGTCCCATTCCCAATGCTGCAATCCATCCGGTAGTCCACGCATTTTGAAAATTAAATCCTCCGGTAACGCCATCAACATTTATCACTTCACCTGCAAAAAATAAACCTGCATGCAATTTACTTTCCATACTGTTCACATTAATCTCTTCTGTTTTTATGCCTCCTGCAGTCACAAACTCTTCTTTAAAAGTAGTTTTTCCCTTTACTGAAAATTCTTGTGCGCACAAATACTTTATAAGTTTATTTTGCTCTTTAGCTGGCAAATCAGCCCATCTAATTCCTTCTTTTATGTCACTTTGTTGCAAAAGATATTCCCATAATCTACTTGGCAAAGCAAAAGGGTTCTTATTTTGAATTTTAGTTGTTGCCATATCGAATCTTAACAACTGCATTTTACCTTTTAAAGTAATTTCGTTGTATTCTGGCAACCAATTAATAATTGCGGTAAAATTGTAATTACTTTTCGCTAATAAAATAGCTGCATATGCAGATGTTTTCAAAACAGCCGGTCCACTCATTCCCCAATGCGTAATTAAAATTGGTCCGCTTTGTTGTATTTTTTCTCCTGCAATTTTTACAACAGCATTTTCTACAGAAAGCCCCATCAGTTTTGTAATGGCATTGCCCGGCATATTAAATGTAAATAAAGATGGTACCGGTTCCTCAATACTATGCCCAAGTTTTATCAACCAATCACTTTGCGATAATTTTTGTGCCCCACCAGCCGCTACACAAACAGCATCTGCTACAATTTTTTTATCGGAAGATGTTGTAAGAACCCATTGCTCGTTTTCTTTTGCAAGGGCTTTTACATCGGTATTCATTTCTATATGCACATTATATTTGGTGGCCTCTGTAAGCAAACAATCAATAATAGTTTGTGAATTATTTGTAATGGGAAACATTCTTCCATCAGCTTCCGTTTTTAGTTCTACCCCTCTTTCCTTAAACCAAGCGATGGTATCTGTTGTAAAAAAATGATGAAATGCTTTTTTTAAGAATTTTTCTCCCCGTGGGTATTTCTTTATCATATCTGCCATGCTAAAACAGGCGTGTGTTACATTGCATCTACCACCACCACTTACTTTTACTTTGCTTAGGAGCTTTCCCGTTTTTTCAAGAATAGTAACTTGTAAATTTGGATACAATCGGGCAGCATTTACAGCACAAAAAAAACCTGCTGCACCTCCACCTATTACAACAAGTTTTTTATTACTCATCCTATTTTAAAATTAATAAATTGCGTTTTCAAAATCTTCGCCAACTGCCAACTGCTCCCGCAAAATTGCGGGACCAACTGCCAACTGCTAATAACTCCAACTCAAATTAACATTGGCTTTCTCCGCAGTTTCTATTTCTTCAAAAGAACTTAAGATGTCTGGCCCTATTTTAGTAATATGTACATCATGTTCAAAATGTGCAGAGGGTTTTCCATCCTTAGTAAGTACTGTCCATCCATCTTCTAAGTGCAGCACTTCTTTAACACCCATATTTATCATTGGCTCAATAGCCAGTACCAATCCTTCTTTTAATTTTTCTTTACTCCCTCTCTTCCCGTAATTAGGCACTTGAGGATCTTCATGCAATTTTCTACCCAGCCCATGTCCAACCAAATCTCTCACAACACCATAACCATATTTTTTTTCAGTATGCTCTTGTATAGCAAAGGCAATATCTCCAATTCTATTGCCTTGCCTTGCTTTATCTATACCACAATACAATGATTCTTTTGTAACACGAAGCAGTTGTTTTACTTCGTTTGGTATTTCTCCTATTGCGTAGGTATAAGCGCTATCTCCGTGAAATCCATTTTTATAAATACCAATATCAAGAGAAATAATATCCCCATCTTTTAACGCAGTATTGGAAGGAAAACCATGTACAACAGCGGCATTCATAGATATACAAGTTGCATATGGAAATCCTCCATAATTTAAAAAAGATGGAATACCACCGTTGTCTCTAATAAAAGTTTCTACTATATTGTTTACATCCATAGTAGTCATTCCAGGCTTCAATGCTGCAGCTACAACCGCATGTGCCTTTCCTACTAATAAGCAACTATGCCTCATTATTTCCACTTCTTCCTTGGTCTTATATTGTATCATCGTAAAATATAAATTAAAACAAACCCTGACGATTTTTGCGTCAGGGTTTTATAAAAATATTAAATAAGTATTTCTTATTACATTCCTGATGTAACAGCTTGTCGACCTTGTACCCTTCCGCTAGTCATAAGCCCATCATATTGGCGCATCAAAAGCTGCGTTTCTATTTGTTGCAAAGTATCTAACACAACACCAACCATAATTAATAGTGATGTACCTCCAAAAAATGTTGCAAAGTTTTGTTGCATTTTAAATACCAATTGGAAAAGACCTGGCAAAATACCAACCAGCGCCAACAAAATAGCACCTGGCAATGTAATTCTATCCATTATGGTTCCAATATAATCGGCAGTTGGTTGCCCAGGCTTTACACCTGGTATAAAACCATTGTTTCTTTTCAACTCATCGGCCATTTGCTTAGGATTGAAAATAAGTGCAGTGTATAAAAAAGTAAATGCAATTACAGCTATTGTATAAATAAGCATATACCAAATGTTTGTATGGTCATTCAAGAATGCTTGTCCAGAAGCATTTCCTAAACCAACAACAAATCCAATAAAGAATAAAATTGCTTGTGCAAAAATGATAGGCATTACACCTGCTGCATTTACTTTTAATGGTAGAAAATTACGTGCTCCACCAAGTTGGCTATTACCAACCATTTGTTTTGCATAATTTACAGGTACTTTTCTAGTGCCTTGTACGAGCATAATTAATCCCATAATGATCGCTATCAGAAAAACAATTTCTATTAGCATCAACAAAAGACCACCAGCTCCCATTGTAATACGAGAGTTAAATTCTTCTCTTATTGCTTGTGGAAGGCGGGCAAGAATACCAACCATAATAATTATAGATGTACCATTACCTAATCCTTTGTCAGTAATTTTTTCTCCCATCCACATTACGAATAATGTACCTACCGTCAAGATTACAACTGTAGATATCCAAAAGAAGTTACCATAGGCAGGAATAAGTGCTTCGCCGTTACCTTGGCTTTTTAAGAACCCAATATATGCCGCCGCTTGAAAAGCAGTTACACCTACTGTAAGGTAACGTGTCCACTGGTTAATTTTCTTTCTACCACTTTCTCCTTCTTTTTGAACTTTAGCCATTTGAGGAACCAAAATGGTAACCAATTGCATAAATATAGAAGCAGAAATATAGGGCATTATCCCCAAAGCGAAAATGGAAGCCTTGGAAAAAGCTCCACCTACGAATGCATCTAACAAACCTAGCATACCACCTTTTGAGGTGTTGCTAAGTGCTGCCAACTTATTGGGATCAATACCAGGTAATACTATAAATGAGCCAAGACGATAAACAAATAATAATCCGATTGTGAAAATTATTTTGTTGCGCAATTCCTCTATGCTCCAAATATTTTTAAGTGTTGTTATAAACTTCTTCACAGAATAAATTTCGTTTTTTTATGTTGCACTAAATGAAAAAAGACCCATCTTTTTAAGAGGGTCGTACAAATATCGTAAAATTATTTCACTATTTCTACTGTTCCGCCAGCAGCTTCAATTGCAGCTTTAGCTTTTGCACTTACTGCATTTACTTTAAAAGTAAATTTCCCTTTGATTTCTCCATTACCTAATAATTTTACATTATCAGTTTGGCTTATTAAACCATTAATATAAAGATTTGGTAGGGTAAACTCAGTTATGCCATATTTCTCAGCATAATGATCAATCTTACCAATGTTTAAAGCAACATACTCCACACGATTGATATTTTTGAAACCACGCTTTGGAACACGGCGTTGAATAGGCATTTGACCACCTTCGAAACCTGGTTTGCTTTTGTAACCGGCACGGCTTTGACCACCTTTGTTACCTTTTGTAGATGTACCACCTTTACCACTAGCTTCTCCACGACCAATTCTGATGGCTTTGTGCGTAGCACCTTTTGCAGGTTTTAATGTATGTAAATTCATATTGCTTTTGTTTTTTACTTACGCCTCGAAAGCATTCGGGGCTCGCTTTTTATAAAATGTGCAGATGTGCAATTATTGCAAATATGCGGAATTAAATTGTAATATACTAATTGACAAGAATGGACTTTTGCAAAACTGTTATATTAATTTAAGCTTCTACTACTTTCACTAGGTGACTAACTTTCGCAATCATACCAATTATTTGAGGAGTAGCTTCTTTTTCTACAGTGCTATGCATTTTCTTTAACCCTAGTGCCTGCATAGTTCTTTTCTGGCGCTCAGATCTATCAATCACACTTTTTACTTGAGTTACTTTTACTTTTTTCATCACTTTTTTTTTTTCTAAAATCTTATATCTAGATACTTGATACTAATGTTATCCGTTAAAAACTTTCTTCAAAGAAATATTACGAGTTCTTGCAACTTGGATCGGCTCACGCAAAGTAGCTAATGCTTTTACAGTTGCTTTTACCACATTCTGCGGATTTGCAGAACCGAGGTTTTTAGCTAGTACGTCAGTAATACCAACAGCTTCTAACACTGCACGCATACTACCTCCTGCTATAACACCCGTACCATGAGCGGCTGGCTTTATAAGCACTTTTGCAGCACCTTCTTTACTAAGCTGCTCATGAGGAATTGTACCATGCATTACAGGAACTTTAATCAAGTTCTTTTTTGCATCTTCAATTCCTTTTGTGATAGCTTCTTGTACTTCTTTGGCTTTACCTAATCCACAACCTACAACACCTGCACCATTTCCCACAACTACCAAAGCCGAAAAACTGAATGCACGTCCACCTTTAGTTGTTTTTACAACTCGGTTTATAGATACAACCTTTTCCTTTAGTTCAAGATCGCCGGCTTTCATTTTATTTGCAATTACGTTTGACATTATTTCGATTTACTATTTTTAAAAATTCGATTTGTGGAATTAGAATTTCAATCCACCTTCTCTTGCACCTTCTGCAACTGCTTTTACACGACCATGGTAAATATAACCACTACGATCAAAAACAACTTTTTCTATTCCAAGTTCAACAGCTTTTCTAGCTATAGATTCTCCAACCATTTTGCTTTTATCTATCTTAGGCGCTTTTTGAGCACTAATATCTTTTTGTCTTGACGAAGCACCTGCAATTGTTGTACCTGTTGCATCATCAATCAATTGTGCATAGATATCACTGTTGCTTCTAAAAACAGTAAGGCGTGGAGTAGAAGCAGTACCATTCACCTTTTTACGGATGCGATAGCGTATCTTTTGTCTTGCCTGTGATTTATTGTTCATTTTATTTTTATTTTATTTTCTCCGATACTGCCGGAAATTATTTGAATATTATATTATTTACCTGCAGACTTACCCGCTTTTCTTCTCAATACTTCACCTACGAATTTGACACCCTTTCCTTTGTACGGCTCAGGCTTACGTAAACTTCTAATTTTTGCACAAACAGCACCTAGCAATTGCTTATCTACACTTTCCAAAGTAATGATAGGGTTTTTACCTTTTTCTTGAATAGTAGCCACCTTCAATTCTTTTGGAATTTCTACCAAAATGTTATGAGAATAACCTAGCGATAAATCCAGTATATTACCTGTAGCTGCAGCTTTGTAACCCACACCTACTAATTCTAATTGTTTTGTAAAACCATCTGTAACACCTTTTACCATATTGTCGATCAACGAACGGTATAAACCATGCATTGCACGGTGGCGGATTTGATCAGTTGGTCTTTTAAATTCAACCATATTTCCTTGTATTTCTACAACAATATCTCTGTCAATTATTTGATTTAACTCACCCTTTGGTCCTTTTACTGTTACCACATTGTCATTAGCTAACGTTATGGTAACGCCTGCTGGAATCTCAACGGGCTTTTTTCCTATACGACTCATAATTTGTAATTTGTATGCTTAAAAATCTATTTTTGAAAATGTTTTCCGATCGTGTTCAGCCTGTATAGTCGGCTTAATTATCAATCTATTTTAAAGAGGAGTCCATTTTCAATTTATCCTCAAATTATTTTTAGTAAATATTGCAAAGAACTTCGCCACCTACGTTTTGAACCCTTGCTTCTTTATCTGTCATTACACCTTTAGAAGTAGAAATGATAGCAACACCTAAACCATTCTTTACTCTTTTAAATTCATCTGGTTTTGCATAAGTACGCAAACCAGGACGGCTAATCCTTTCTAAACTTTGAATTGCAGGCAATTTAGTAGTAGCATCATACTTTAATGCTATTTTAATAAGACCTTGTTTTTTATCTTCTTCAAATTTGTATTTAAGGATATAACCTTTTTCATACAAAATCTCAGTGATACGCTTTTTCAAGTTGCTAGCCGGTATCTCTACGATACGGTGATTAGCCATTTGTGCGTTTCTAATTCTTGTTAAATAATCTGCTATCGGATCAGTAACCATTGTTCTATTTTGTTAAGTTATATTAATATTTTTTCAATGCGATATCCAAAGTCCCTCCTCAGGGGATTTAGGGGGCTTTTTTTACCAACTTGCTTTTGTTACACCAGGTATTTTACCATTCAATGCCATGTCTCTAAACATGATACGGTTTACACCAAAATGACGCATGTATCCACGAGGACGGCCAGTCAACTGACAGCGATTTCTCAAACGTACCGGTGAAGCGTTTTTTGGAAGTAAATCTAAACCAGCATAGTCGCCAGCAGCTTTCAATGCAGCTCTTCTATCTGCATATTTTGCTACAATACGCTCTCTTTTTCTCTGCCTAGCTTCAATTGATTTTTTTGCCATAATAATTTTATTTTATCTTAATACTAAATACTTAGTACTGAATACTATTTTTTTACATTTTTAAACGGCATACCCATTTCTTTAAGCAACTCAAATGCTTCTTCATTGGTTTTTGCTGTAGTTACGAAAGTAATATCAAGTCCGGTAATTTTATTTACTTTATCAATATCAATTTCAGGAAAAATGATTTGTTCTGTAATACCTAATGTGTAGTTACCTCTACCATCAAAAGCCTTGTCATTTATTCCTTTGAAATCACGTACACGTGGTAAAGAAACAGATACCAATCTATCTAAGAACTCATACATTTTTTCGCCACGTAAAGTAACTCTTGCACCAATGGGCATGTTCTTACGGAGTTTAAAATTGGAGATATCTTTTTTAGACATCGTAGCTACAGCTTTTTGACCTGTAATGTTGCTAAGTTCGTCGATAGCAATATCTATCAACTTCTTATCATTTACAGCACCATTTACACCACGATTCAAACAAATCTTGGATAATTTAGGCGCTTGCATTACAGTTTTATAACTGAATTTTTTCATTAAAGCAGGTATAACTTCTTTCTTATACTTATCTGCTAATCTTTGGGTTGTTGCTGTTGTGCTCATTATTTGATTACCTCCCCTGATTTTTTAGTTACACGTACTAACTTTCCTTCTACTCTAGTGCGTTTAATTTTTGTTGCTGCTCCTGCTTTTGCATCCCACAACATTACGTTGCTTATTGCAATTGGTGCTTCTACTTTTAAAATACCACCTTTGGTATTTTGAGCCGTAGGCTTGGTATGTTTGGTTACGATGTTTACACCTTCAACCAACACACGATTTTTTTCTACAATTATTTCCAACACTTTGCGAGGCTTTTTCATGTCCTTGTCATCTCCTGTAATTACTACTACAGAATCGCCTTTTTTAATGTTGAACTTTGGTTTAAATCTTGTACTCATTTTTATCAATTTGCAAATTTGCAAATTTGCAAATTTGCAAATTTGAATTATTTAAGGTTTCAATTATAATACTTCTGGCGCAAGAGATATGATCTTCATATATCCTTTGTCCCTCAACTCACGAGCCACTGGGCCAAAAATACGGGTACCTCTTGGTTCGTCGGAATTGTTCAACAATACAACAGCATTATCATCAAAACGGATGTAAGAACCATCTTTACGACGCAATTTGTTTACTGTTCTTACAATAACAGCTTTTGTTACTGTACCTTTTTTAATACCGCCTGCAGGAATAGCATCTTTAACTGTAACAACAATTTTATCGCCAACCCTAGCATAATCTTGTCCACTATTTCCCAATACACGTATACAAAGCACCGATTTGGCACCACTGTTATCCGCTACATTTAGTCTACTTTCTTGCTGAATCATTTTATTTTTATTTGTATCTAGTACTTAGTACTTAGACTAGTTCTCAATTGTTAATGTTCTTATCTTAATACTGAGTACAAAGTACTCAATACTATTATTTCACTTTCTCTACTACTTCTACCAATCTCCAACGCTTCAATTTACTGATAGGACGAGTTTCCATGATCTTAACTGTATCACCAATACTACATTCGTTCTTTTCATCGTGTGCATGAAACTTAGAAGTTTTTTTAACGAACTTACCGTATAAAGGATGCTTTACCTTTCTTTCGATAGCAACAGTAATTGTTTTATCCATTTTATTGCTAGATACAACACCTGTTCTTGTTTTTCTTAAATTTCTTACTATGTTATCTTCCATTGTTATTCTTTTTTATTGTTGCAATTAAGCTCCAATTTGTGTTTTTCTTAATTGAGTTTTCAAACGTGCTATATCTCTTCTCAATGCACGAATACTTTGAGGATTTTCCAATGGAGCTATTGCGTGAGCGAAAGTTAATTTCTTCATGCGAACTTCATCTTCTTTAATCTTAGCCGTCAAATCTGCCTCGGATAATCCTTTAAGGCTATTTGCAAAATCATTTGTTTTTGACATCTTCT
>JANPCB010000134.1:0-20098 GCA_031430735.1 Ferruginibacter sp.
TTCTCAATGAAATTATAAAATCTGTATTCTTATTGTATTAGTTTTGCTAACATTACTGTTCTAAAAACTTTCGTTTATTGCTGTTATTTCCAAACTTTCAAAGATCTTTATTTTATTTTTTTAACCCCTCTTTTTTTGAGCAGATTTCAAAAAATAAAACTAACTATTTTTATTAAACAAATATCTATTTATTACTGCTTTTCACTTTAGAAAAGCCTGCACAATTTTAGCAAAGTGTAAGAATGAACACTCGAACTAGAACAACCAATTTCAATTAGTTGTATTTTGATTTTCTATCTTTTTTCCTTTGAAAAAGTACCCGTTTTTATTGGGGTTGCAAAAGTATAAACTTGTGATTTAATAACCAAATTTAATTTGCATTTTCTTTCAACTTTTTTATCTCTTTTTCCTTTGAAAAAACCCGTTTTTTTATTGGGAGTGCAAAAGTAAGAGTAGATAAATTAGCAACCAAATTTAATTTCAAATTGTGATAAAAAACCTTGTGCTTTTTTGTTGAATTTTTTTAAAGAACTGCTGCTTTTTTCTTAAAGCGGATTGCAAAGATAGGGGGGAAATGTTTCTTGCCAAACTTATTTTGATAAAAAGAGGATACCATTGAAGCTGCTTTGGGTATTAACCTACTCGTACCAAGCATTTGAGCATAAAAAAAAAGTTTGTTAATATGCTACAATTAGTTTGCTAATGCGAAATTACAAGGAGATGAAGCACAGGTAATACGATCTATCTTGTCTTTGTGAGTAAAATTGATTTCAAACTATTTTCTGTTTACTTACGAATAATAATGGTTTTGTGCTGGTAAAATGTAGAAATGGAGGAGTCTAAATATAATTTTAAGATAAAAGGTACTTATAGCGATTTTCCTTTTTTCGTACTTTTAATGTGCTCTATATATGTATCATTCAAAATGAAGGAACTTAATCAGTTTTTGTATTTGTAAACAGATGCACAAAAAGCATTGCTTTATTGCTAAACTTAGGGGGCTGTATAAATTACTGGTTTATGAATAACTAACCATCCTTTTTTATTGCTTTGCAAGCGTAGAATGGCTAGTTTATATTTTTGATAACAACCCATACTTATTTATTGCTATTACAACCATTGTAGAAAACTCATTTTTGCATAACATAATAAATGTTTGGAAAAGATATATTGTTGAAAAGCGGCGGGATGGAAGCAAGTACCCCACAGGCATGAGGGACGAATGCCGAGGAGTACTGCGTACAGCCCGAACAAATATTGAACAGAGAGGTATAGATAACCGCACAGAAAAATCATTCATTCGCCTCAAACCAAATTTTCTTCTCATTATCCCAATCGCCATTATAATTTATGGTAAGCTCCTCTCCTGCTGCTACTGCCCTTACTGTTTTTATCATGATGGTATGTTCATCGTAATCCATGAAATAATCGCAATTGCTTTTATAGCTATGGTTGTATATGGGTACATAGCCAAGTGCCATACCGCATTGGTCGAGGTTATCGCCCCACTCAAAAATATAATCGTGTAACAAGGTTTTGTCTATATGCACTCTATCTATAAGTGGCATAACAATAACTGGGGCTACTTCAATGATTGTTTCTGTAGGAATGGGTTCGTCGGTAAAAACGCCCCTGCCCTTATCCACAGTGGTTTCGATAAATAAAGATGGTAAAATCATACAAATAAATGGCTACATTGCGCCCAATTGAAAACAAAAATAATCATTTCTGATCATGTCACTGGAAACAACAGAGATATCATTGCAGCAACAGTTTGACGAAGCCATAGCTTCGGAAAACCAATTGGCCATAAAGGAATTTTTGAATGACCAAAATATTAGTGACGTAGCCAACCTACTATACGAGAACGAAGATTACGAAACACAAATCATTGCACATTTATCTATACACAGGGCTGCCGGTGTTTTTAAAATATTGGATGTAGCTGAGCAAAAACGCATTATAAAAAACCTTCCTGCTTTTAAAAGTGCTGAATTATTGAATGAATTACCCCCGGATGATAGGGTAGATTTTTTTGAGGAGCTACCTACTGGCACGGTAAGGGAACTGATAAAAACACTCGAACCTGCCGAAAGGAAAATAACCCTTGAACTACTTGGTTACCCCGAAAACAGTGTGGGCAGGCTTATGACGCCCGACTACGTGTATGTATATGAGTACAACACAGTGCAAGAAGTTTTGGATACCATAAGACGATGGGGCAGCAATAGTGAAACGATAGATGTTATTTATATCATTAACGGCAGAGGGGAGTTAATAGATGATATTCGAATAAGAGATTTCCTTATTGCATCGCCTGAAACAAAAGTGAGCGACTTAATGGACGAACGTTTTATTTCATTAAAAGTAAACGATGACCAAGAGCTGGCAAGCGAAGTTTTTAAAATGAATAATAGGGTGGCTTTGCCAGTTACAGATGAAAAAAACATTTTGCTGGGCATTGTAACCATCGATGATATGCTGTGGGTGGCACAGGAAGAATACACAGAAGATATACAAAAAATAGGCGGTACCCAAGCTTTGGATGCGCCCTATCTAGATATCAGCATTCCGAAATTGATACAAAAAAGAGCTGGTTGGTTGGTTATACTTTTTTTAAGCGAAATGCTTACAGCTACTGCTATGCAGTTTTTTCAACACGAAATAGAAACGGCTACTGTTTTGGCATTGTTTATTCCTCTTATTATGAGCAGTGGTGGTAACAGTGGCTCGCAAGCAAGTACACTTATTATACAAGCCATGGCATTGGGCGAAGTAACCCTTTCCGACTGGTGGCGAGTAATGCGACGAGAATTGATTTCGGGTTTTATATTGGGATTGATACTAGGAAGCATTGGCTTTTTGCGAATAATTTTGTGGCAAAACCTCCACATTTTTGATTACGGTATTTATTGGAAACTAATTGCATTCACCATTTTCTTTTCGCTAATAGGTATCGTATTATGGGGCAGTCTTATGGGCTCTATGCTTCCGATTTTACTAAAAAAATTAAAGCAAGATCCAGCAGCATCTTCTGCACCATTTGTAGCAACATTGGTAGATGTAACTGGTATTGTAATATACTTTTCGGTGGCGTATTTTTTCTTGAAAGGGATATTGTTGTAAAAGTTATCGTTTTTCGTTGCTCGTTTTTCGTTGCTCGTTTTTGCATTTTACTTTCTTACTTTTTCCTTGCTCATTGTTCATTGCGGGCTTACTATTTTTACTTGCAGGTTAACTGGTCGATTTTTTCAGTATTAGAATTATTGCTATGTATTTATTATGTAACCGCTATAATTATCTAAAGGATTATTTAGATTGTTAAAAATTAATTACTGCTATTGCAAGCATTTGCAAAAAAGTCATAACTTCTCAAAAAAAATGGTGCGTTAATAATCAACGAAATGATTTTTCTGCTAAAATTCGGTTTAAGGCTTTCCGATAATGCCTTTTCGTAATCAAATAGGATTTCCGTATCTTCATAGTCTTTAATTTTATACTCCTTCCCAATTTTTTTAAAATGAAAACTTTATTTTTCTTCCTCGTATTTTGCTTTATCGTAATTACCACTTTTGCTCAATCTCCCATAAACCCAACAGCCATAGATATAGTAAGGGATAGTTTTGGTGTGCCCCATATTTTTGCTAAAACAGATGCGGAAGTTGCCTACGGACTTGCTTGGGCAGAAGCAGAAGATGAATTTATAAGCATGCAAGAATTATTATTACCTGCAAAAGGATTGATGGGTAAAGTAAAGGGCAAAGCAGGAGCAGCGGGTGATTACGCATTTGCGTTATTTCGCTGTGCAGCAATTACGGAAGAAAAATGGTACACACTTTCTCCGGCATTTCTCAAGCTGATACATGGGTACGTGCAAGGCATAAACGCCTATGCTGCCACACACAAAAGCGAGTTAATTCATAAAAACATTTTTCCCATTACTGAGAAAGAATACGTTTCTGCATCTGTATTTGCACTTACTATTTTTAATGGCGCAGATAAAGCCTTGCAAAGAATTTTTAGCAACGCTGAACCCGAAGCACCAGAGTATAATAAAAAAGGAAGTAACTCATTTGCCATTAGCAATACAAAAACTACCACAGGCGAATCTTTTTTACTGATAAATGCACACCAACCAAACACTGGCCCCCAGTCGTTTTACGAAGCACACTTGTGCAGCGATGAAGGCTTGAATATAACGGGTGGTTTGCTTGCAGGTGCTCCTTGCATATTACACGGCGCCAACGAATATTTGGGTTGGGCTCACACTGTAAATTTTTGCGATAGGTTTGATGAATATCAATTGGAAATGAATCCAGATAATAAAACACAATATAAATTTGATGGACAGTGGGTGGACCTTGAAGTGAAAACTATAAAACTTCACATAAAAGGAATTCCGATTGGTATAAAAAGAAAAATTTATTGGAGTAAGTATGGTGCTACTATGAAAAATAAAAGCGGGTTTTTTAGTATGCGCCTTGGTGCCAATATGAAAATAGGTGCATTGGACCAATGGTATCAAATGGACAAAGCTAAAAACTATACCGAATTTTATGCAGCACTAAACAAGCAAGAATTGAGTATGTTTAATATTATGTATGCAGATAAGCATGATACTATTTTTTACATAAACAATGCTGCCATGCCTATACGTGCCCAAGGTTATGATTGGAGGAAAACTTTACCAGGAAATACTTCTAGCACTTTATGGACGTCGTTCAGAAAATTAAATACCCTTCCACAATACGTGAACCCAAAAAGCGGTTTTTTGTTTAATACCAATCATTCTTCTTTTTTAGCTACAGCACCAGCAGACAATTTAAAAGCATCTTCCTATGCAAAACAAGATGGCTGGGAAGAATATAGTTTGAATAGAAACGTGCGTTTTATGGAATTGTTTCCGCAAAATGAAAAGTTGAGTTACGCAACATTTAAGGCAATAAAATTTGATAAACAACTACCAACCGAACTACAATTTTGGTACAAATTGGATAGCATGTTTTTGTTAAGCGAAAAAGAGTATCCTGCTTATGCAAACCTTATAACCACTTTTAAAAATTGGGATAAGGTAGGCAATACAGAAAGCAAGGGTGCTGCTATTTTATTATTGACGTATGAGCATGTTAAAAAAACTTTGCTAGGCCAAGCACCAAGGGCAATAACAAAACAAGAAGCTATAGAAGCTTACAAGCATGTATACGATTATATGCAAACAAATTTTGGTAATACAGATATTACTTTGGGCGATTTACAGAAACTGGTACGTGGCGATAAGCAATGGCCACTTGGGGGTTTCCCCGATGTATTGTCGCCACAATGGACGGAGCCTATAAAAAACGGCCGGCTAAAATCTATTGGTGGGGATGGCTTGATTATGTTTGTGCGATTTGCCAAAGAAGGTTTGCCAAAAATAGAAACCATAAATGTGTATGGTGCAAGTGCCAAACCTGGCAACAAACATTTTGACGACCAAGTGGACATGTACTTAAAACAACAAACAAAACCAATGACACTGGATAAGGCTGAGGTTTATAGTAAGGCGGAAAGGGTGTATCACCCACGATAGTAAAACTTAGCAAAATTGTAGTATTCGCACAGAAAAGTGTTAACTTTTACATTTATTCGTACATAAAAGTGTCTAAAATTACATTTATTCGTACATAAAAGTGTATTTTTGAATAATTATACTCATTTTATGGAGCGATACTTATTACATAAACTAGCAGAATGGAAGGTTTCTAAAACTAGAAAACCATTAATCATACAAGGTGCAAGGCAAGTTGGAAAGACTTGGTTAATGAAAACTTTTGGCGAAAAAGAGTTTAAGCAAGTCATTTATTTAAATTTTGAAAGCAGTGAGCGATTGAAAAATATGTTTACTGCAGATTTTGATATACAAAGAATATTATCTGTAATAGAAATTGAAAGCAACCAAAAAATTGATGTAAAAAATTGTTTGCTCATATTTGATGAAATACAAGAAGCAGAAAAAGGGCTTACTTCCTTAAAATATTTTTATGAGCAAGCACCTGAATATTATATTGTAGCCGCCGGCTCTTTATTGGGTGTTTCTTTGCAAAAAAATAATTCGTTTCCTGTGGGCAAGGTAGATTTTTTGCAATTGTTTCCTTTAAGCTTTATGGAGTTTTTAGAAAATATTGGAGAAGGAATGCTGGCAACACAAATAACGAATAAAAACTGGGATGTAGTAAATAGCTTTCATGAAAAGCTGGTAGAAAAATTACGCTTGTATTATTTTATTGGTGGCATGCCCGAGGTTGTTGCAAACTACATAGAAAATAAAAATATAGAAACAGTAAGGAGCATACAGCAAAAAATAATTATTGGATATGAAAATGATTTTGCAAAGCATGCTCCCAATGCGATTGTACCAAAAATAAGATTGGTATGGCAATCTCTCATAAGCCAACTAGCAAAGGAAAACAGAAAATTTATTTATGGGCAAATAAAAAAAGCTGCAAGAGCAAAAGATTTTGAAATGGCAATAAATTGGTTGGTGGACGCTGGCTTGATAATAAAAGTAAATAGAATAGAAAAACCTACATTACCTTTAAACGCTTATGCAGACTACGATGCGTTTAAATTATTTTTATTAGATGTTGGCTTACTAAATGCCATTGGAAATCTTGACCAAAAAATATTGCTAGAGAAAAACAATATCCTTACCGAATTTAAAGGTGCACTTACAGAACAATTT
The DNA here is from genome assembly GCA_031430735.1 of Ferruginibacter sp. Taxonomy (GTDB): domain Bacteria; phylum Bacteroidota; class Bacteroidia; order Chitinophagales; family Chitinophagaceae; genus Ferruginibacter. Next base: position 6,722 of record JANPCB010000134.1, read on the forward strand.
GTTTGCCAACAATTAAAAATAAAACATGAAATGTATTATTGGGCAGTGGCAAACACTATGGCCGAAATAGATTTTTTACTTCAACATAAAAATGAAATTATACCCATAGAAGTAAAGGCGGAGGAAAATGTAAAATCTAAAAGTTTGAAAGTGTATGTAGAAAAATTTGCACCCAAAACTGCTATACGTACTTCTATGAATATGTACAGGGAAGAAAGTTGGTTGGTAAATGTGCCGTTGTATGGGATTGGTGATTGGTTTTGATGAAAAGTTTTTTGTTAAGTTTTTTACGAATTAATTTTTGTATCGTTTTAGTGGTTTACTAAATTTATTTCTAAGAATAATATATATTTAACAGTAATCTTTTGAGCAAAACAAATAAACTATATTCACGATATCAAATAATAGATCCCAATTATATTTAGAAATAAATACCGTTATTATAAAAAATAAAAATGAAAACACTTCTTTTCCTTCTCTTGATTTTTTTGAATTTCTCTTCCTTCTCACAAAACAGACTGACTGATAAAACTGCAACCTGTATTGCATTTTGGAATAATAAAGAACAAAAGGTTTATAAAATTGTTCATTCTAAAGAGAGATATTCTTTGGGGAAATTAAAATCTAAATCTGAAGTAGATTATGAGGCTCATGTAAAGATAATAGATTCCACAGCCGATGGTTTTATTATTGAATGGAAGTACAAAAATTTTAAGGCTTCAAAAGTTGAAGATTCTATAACGGGCAGTATGAATGAAATTATGGAAGGATTAACCATTAAATATAAAACTGATGATGTTGGTGCTTTTTCTGAATTATTAAACTGGGAAGAAGTTAGAGATTATGCTTTTAACTCGATAGACAAAATTGCAAGAGAAAAGCCAATTGGAATGGCATTTAATAATGCTTTTACACAAACAAAAAATATGTTTAAAACCAAAGAAAATATTGAGGCCGTTTTAATTAAAGAGATTCAATTGCTGCATACTGCATATGGCGTTGAATTTAATTTGAAAGGAGACGTTGTAGAAACAGAACTTCCAAATGTAAGTGGTGGCAAGCCTTTTCCTGCCAAGATTATTATCAAATTAAATGAAATTAATCTAAAAGAAAATTATTGTAAGGTTAGCGTAAATCAAACGATAGACAAAGGAAAAGCTGGCCCTATTATTTTGGATTTTATAAAAAAAATGACATTGGCTGATTCACAAAAAAATATAATGAAAAGTAAAAGTATTGAACGGATGGAAATATCTGATATAAATGAAATTACTTACGCAATATCTAACGGATGGATAGTAAAATTATTTTATCAAAGAACAGCGGACATATTAAACACTAAACAAATTGAAGAATATAAATTTTTTGAAATAAATTAGTTCAATCAATAAAATAGTACATTATACTTTATAAGAAAAGGAGAAGGAAACCATCCTTTTTGTTTTTCTCTCGCATCAAGAGCTTCCATCTCCTCAAAATAAAAGTTAAACAAATTCATTAACCCTGAAAGTAATTATATTTAATTGTCATGCTTGTAGTCCATAGCTGTGAAATGTGAAATACCCAACGGGGTTAAACAATAAAATGGCAGTCATTATTTACTGCGGATAATTTGTTCAACCCTTTCAGGGTTGGGGCGAATGTTTTAAACATAGCCATGGGTATCACCCATGGCTATGTTTATTTAACCACTTCGTGGTTTTTAGTGTTTTATTTTTGTAGCTATTTTTTAAGTAATTTCTATATCTGTATAAATCTACCGCACAATAAGAGCTGAAAAAAGATTTGCCGCCCAATGGCTGCGTGACAGAAGCGGTACCCCACAGGCTGAGGAACGAGGCCGAGGAGTACAAGCGAATGGCACGAACAACTGCCGCCAAAACCACCTGTGCCCACAGCCCCACCCCTTCGTTAGTCTCTCTGCATTATAAAAAAAGGCTAAAGCTGTATTTTAAAGATGCATAAAATAGGAACAACCCCCAAATTTCAATAATATTGCAAGTCGAAAACAATAGATAAACTTAATTATATATTTATGTGCGGAATTGTAGGTTACACAGGGCCAAGGCAGGCATACCCCATTATTTTGAAAGGATTGAAAAGATTGGAATACAGAGGTTACGATAGTAGTGGCGTGGCTTTGCTACACAATGGCAAATTAGATGTGTATAAAAAGAAAGGAAAAGTAGCAGAGCTGGAGGAGAGTTTGGTTGGTGTAAATGTAGATGCTCATATAGGCATTGGGCATACCCGTTGGGCTACGCATGGTGAGCCTAGCGACAGGAATAGCCACCCACATTCAAGTAGCACGGGTAGGCTTAGCATGATACACAATGGTATTATTGAAAACTATGCTCAACTAAAAAAAGAATTGCTCAGTAAAAATTATACGTTTACTAGTGATACGGATACAGAAGTACTCCTCAATTTTATTGAAGATATTTTATTGAACAACGATTGCACATTGGAAGAAGCCGTGCGTATTGCATTAAAAAGAATTACCGGTGCATATTGTATTTTATTATTGGATGAGCAAGACCCCGAAACGATCATTGCGGCCCGCAAGGGAAGTCCACTCGTAATTGGTATAGGCAAGGGTGAGCATTTTTTGGCGAGCGATGCATCGCCGATTATTGAATACACCAAAGAAGTGGTGTATGTAAACGATTATGAATTGGCCATTGTGCGCCCCGATGAATTGATACTTAAAAATTTGGGTAATGAAAAAGTAACACCTTTTATTACAAAATTAGATATGGAACTAGCGGCTATTGAAAAAGGCGGCTACGATCATTTTATGCTTAAAGAAATTTATGAGCAACCGAGTACCATACTAGATTGCTTGCGTGGGCGCTTGCATGCAGAAGCTGGCACCATAACCATGGCGGGTATTGATGACAATATTGAACAAATAAAAAATGCAGACCGCATAATGATTGTAGCCTGCGGTACGAGCTGGCATGCGGGTTTGGTAGCAGAGTATATTATTGAAGAACTTTGTAGGATACCAGTGGAGGTAGAATATGCATCGGAGTTTAGGTATAGAAATCCGATTGTAAACAAAGGCGATGTAATTATTGCTATATCACAAAGTGGCGAAACAGCAGACACGTTGGTTGCATTGGAAAAGGCAAAAGAAAATGGTGCATTTATTTTTGGTGTGGTAAATGCGGTAGGCTCATCTATTGCACGCATAAGCCATGCAGGCGCATACACACATGCGGGGCACGAAATTGGAGTAGCTTCTACCAAGGCATTTACTGGGCAGCTTGCTGTGTTAATGATGATGGCACTGCGAATAGCTATTCAAAAAGGCACCATTACCCAAGAACGTTATTTGCACTTGCTAGCAGAGCTTGCAGATGTGCCAGAAAAAGTGGATGCGATTCTTAAAAATGCAGCGCATATAAAAGCCATTGCATTAAAATATAAAGACGCTAGAGACTTTTTATTTTTGGGTAGAGGATATAATTTTCCGATTGCATTGGAAGGCGCCCTTAAGCTAAAAGAAATTTCTTACATACATGCAGAGGGCTACCCTGCGGCTGAAATGAAGCATGGTCCAATAGCATTGGTAGATGAAAATTTGCCGGTGGTTTTTATTGCTACAAAAGATTCGTACCACGAAAAGATAGTAAGCAACATGCAAGAAATAAAAGCCCGTAAAGGAAAAATAATTTCCATCATTACCGAGGGCGATGACATAAGTCCAACCCTTAGCGACGATGTAATAGCTATACCTACTGCCGACGAATTGGTAGCACCAATCATTAGTGTAGTACCATTGCAATTGTTATCTTACTTTGTAGGGGTAGCTAAAGATATTGATGTAGATAAGCCAAGGAACTTGGCGAAGAGTGTGACGGTGGAGTAGCCTCCCTAAATCCCTCCACAGGAGGGACTTTTGAACTCTGAGAAATTGAAAAGTATTTTAAAGTATCGGAGTTTGGTTTCTCTATTTAGCCTGCCTGCATTTTTTGCTGGAGAGAGGCTGGGGCGAGGTTTAAAAACGCTAAAATAAACTATGTAATTTAATATTTAAAGAATTGCTTGTCTCAATACTAAGTACTAAATACTCAATACTTCTCTCACATGAATATTATAAAAACACATCCCGTAGAAGAGCTTGGTTATAATTTTATGGAATCCAAGTATATTCCAACCGGTGAAAACGAATACCATATAAGAGATATACAAAACGATGGCAGAAAATACCGTGCACTTACTGCATTGGAATTAGATACGCTTATACACAACAGAAACACATCTGACAATTGGAATAATATATTGGTTTCAGAAAGTTTTAGTGCGGGGCTTATAAAAAATTGTAAGTTTTATGGCTTAGTACGTATAGGTGAATTACAGCCATTTTATAGGGAGTTTCATAATTTTAGAATGCCTGTTGGCTTATACAATAGCACTATTATAAGTTGTGACCTTGGTGACAATATTTGCATAGACAATGTAAATTTTTTAAGCCATTACATTATTGCAAACGATGTAATGATTGCAAACGTAAATGAACTAGCATGCACGGATCATGCAAAGTTTGGTAATGGCATCATAAAAGAAGGTGAGCCTGAAAGCATAAGATCGTGGGTAGAAGTGTGCAATGAAAATGGCGGTAGAAGTATTTTGCCTTTTAATGGTATGTTGCCTGGTGATGCCTATTTGTGGAGTAAGTATAGGGATGAAGCTGATCTGATGGAGCAGTTTAAACAATTTACCCAAAAAGAATTAGACGAAAAAAGAGGATATTATGGTAAGGTGGGCGAACGTACCGTAATAAAAAATTGTGGGATTATTAAAGATACTTGGATAGGTGCCGATGCGTATTTGAAAGGAGCCAATAAAATAAAAAATGTAACCATTAACAGTGATGCTGCACGCAAAAGCCAGGTAGGCGAAGGCTGCGAATTGGTGAATGGAATAGTAGGACATGGTTGCAGAATTTTCTATGGTGTAAAAGCGGTGCGTTTTATTATGGCATCGCATTCACAATTAAAATATGGTGCTAGGCTTATTAATTCATATTTGGGAAATAATTCTACCATTTCTTGTTGTGAGGTTTTGAATTCTTTAATATTTCCCAATCACGAGCAACACCACAACAATTCATTTTTGTGTGCCGCCTTGGTAATGGGGCAAAGCAATATGGCTGCTGGTGCTACTATAGGTAGCAACCACAATAGCCGTGGTGCAGATGGTGAAATACATGCAGGGCGTGGTTTTTGGCCAGGGCTTTGTGTGAGTTTAAAACACAATAGCAAGTTTGCTTCGTTTACCATTATTGCCAAAGGAGATTTTCCTGCAGAGTTAAATATCAGTATTCCTTTTAGTTTAGTAAGCAATGATGTTTCAAAAGATGAACTTGTAATTATGCCTGCCTATTGGTTTATGTACAATATGTATGCACTCGTACGTAATGCATGGAAATACAAAGACAGGGATAAGCGTACAGAAAAAATACAATTAATGGCTTACGATTACTTAGCACCCGATACCATAAATGAAACATTTGATGCTATTGTATTTTTAGAAAAATTGACGGTAAATGAAAAAGGAGAAGCGTTGGTAAAAAATATTGAAAATACAGATAGAAATACAAAAATTGTAAAAGTCCCACAAAGTATTAATGTATTTAAAGAGGTTGTTCAATATTATGGCATGTGCACTTTGTTGAATCATTTTAATAAAAATGGCTTTACCAATTTTGAAGAATTTAAAAAATCATTGCCTGTAAAAATATCCCGTTCTAGTTTTATGAATATTGGCGGACAGTTGATGAAAACATCTTCAGTTAAAAAAATAAAGGCAGATGTAGTTTCAAATACAATTAGCAGTTGGGCAGATATGCATAATAAATACAAATTGGAGGCTATTAATTATGAAACAGATTTGTTGGAGCACGCCTATTGTTCTTTGTTAGAAAAATTAAACCTCACAACCAAACAATTTAGTGCAGATTTATTTAAAGAATTATTGCAACAAACCATTGCTACCAAACAATGGATGACTGAAGGCATTTTAAAATCTAGAGAAAAAGACTACAGCAATCCCTATCGTAAAATGGTGTATGAAAACAATGAGGAAATGAATACAGTTTTAGGAAAGCTAGAAGACAATAGTTTTATACAAGGGCAGTTTGAGGAGTTGGAGGCATTTAAGTTGATGGTGAAGGCCATAGAACAATTTTTAGTTTAAAAGTTAAATACTCGCTGAATATTGCTTTAATAACCATGGAATCTACTAATACTATTTTAAAAAAATCTTTTAAAGCAATCTCTAGTACGAATAGTAAGATATTGATTTTAGGAACAATGCCTGGTGATAAGTCATTGGAATTGCAAGAATATTATGGGCATCCAAGAAATAAGTTTTGGAAGATTATTGCATCAATTACAAACAGCGAAATTCCCCTATCTTATAATGAAAAGATAACCTTGCTCATTAAAAACAATTTTGCCTTATGGGATGTAATTGAACAAGCTAATAGGCTTGGTAGTTTAGATTCAGCTATTAAAAATGAGAAACCTAATAAGCTAAATATTTTTATTGCAAAACACAAACATTTACACACAATATGTTTCAACGGTAAAAAAGCAGAAACTTTATACAACAAATATTTTACTAAGGAAACAACCATTAGATATTTTTCATTGCCTAGTAGTAGTCCCGCCAATGCTGGTATTTCTTTTGAAAACATTTGCAAAACGTGGAAGCAAATATCATATTAAAACTATTTCTTTTCTACCATAAACCTCACCCCCAACTCATACCCCTTCAACCCCAACCCACTAATAACGCCCACACACTTTGCAGATACGTGTGAGATTTTTCTAAATTCTTCTCTGCCAAAAATATTGGAGATATGTACTTCTATCACTTTTGTAGTAATGGCTGCAACCGCATCGCCTAGTGCAACAGATGTATGCGTGTAGCCACCTGGGTTTAAAATAATACCATCGTAAGAAAAGCCATATTGTTGTATAGCGTTTATCAATTCTCCTTCTACATTACTTTGGAAATAGTCAAATTCAATTGCAGGAAAAATTATTTTCAACTTTTCTAAATAGGTTTCAAAAGTTTCATTGCCGTACACTTCGGGTTCTCTTGTACCAAGTAGATTTAGATTTGGTCCGTTTATAATGGCTATTTTCATTTTAGTTTTTTAATTTTCGAATTAAAAAGTTGTCAGCCTGAGCCTGCCTTTGTCGGCAGACAGGCTTGTCGAAGGCGGTGCAACTATCAAACCAACCCTCCGACAAGCTGCTAATTACTCGTACTATAAAACGTTAAAAAGCAATGTAATAAAATATCCCACAAAGTACACAAAGAAATACTTAGTGAAGCTTAGTGAACTTTGTGGGAATCCTAAGTGTCATTTACAACCTGTCCCTATTTTAGTAGGGAAGAGCTTAAAAACTCTTTATCCACAGGATGCTGTGCATGAGTGCCTCAGGCTAACACTACATTTATTAAAGCAATTTAGAGCGATTTTACTCTCAAATATCTACTTTCTAAAAATTTAAACTCTTAAACAATTTTCAACAACCTTCAACCCTTCCTCATCATCTCCACAAAATCATCAAACAAATACCTGCTATCATGCGGCCCGGGTGTAGCTTCTGGATGATACTGTACCGAAAATGCTTTTTTATTTTTTATTCTTATACCTTCTATGCTATCATCATTCAAATTTACATGGGTTATTTCCACATTTGGATTATCATGCACCGCCTTAGCATCTACACCAAAGCCATGGTTTTGGGTAGAAATTTCACTTTTACCTGTAATTATATTTTTTACAGGATGATTCAACCCTCTGTGCCCATTATTCATTTTAAAAGTAGGAATATCATTTGCTAAAGCTAGTAGCTGGTGACCCAAACAAATTCCAAATAAAGGTTTATCTGCTACCATTATTTGTTTCACCGTTTTTATAGCATAATCCATTGGTGCAGGATCGCCAGGTCCGTTGCTAATAAAATAACCCGATGGATTAAATTTTTCTAACTCTTCAAAACTTGTTTTGGCATTATACACTTTTACATACACGCCTCTCTCTACCAAACAATTTAAAATATTTCTTTTAATACCAAAATCCAATACTGCTACCCTCAAATCAGATTGTTCATCGCCAAGTGCATAGGTTTCTTGTGTACTTACTATGGAAGCTAGTTCGAGCCCATCCATGGAAGGCACTTCATCCAATTGCTTTTTCAGTATTTCAATATCGTCTGTTTCTGAAGATATGATACAATTCATTGCTCCCTTTGTGCGTACATGAGCCACAAGTGCTCGGGTATCTACTCCATTTATAGCAACTACTTTTTGCTTTTCAAAATAGGATTGTAAGGAATCCTCTGCCATAAAACGACTGTACTTTTCTTCTAAATTCCTACCAATTACGCCTTTTACTTTTACAGAATCACTTTCTACATCTCCATCTTTTACACCATAATTTCCTGTATGCACACAGTTCATTATAAGTATTTGTCCAAAATAGCTAGGGTCTGTAAATACTTCTTGGTATCCTGTCATTCCTGTGTTGAAACAAATTTCACCTGTGGTGGTACCAATCATGCCAAATGAAGTACCTGTAATTACAGTTCCATCTGTTAAAAGTAATGTGGCTTTAGTTGTATTGGTATTAATCATTTAGCGTTTTTTTTACAATGATATAAAAAAAGCTCCGATAAAAATATCGGAGCTTTATATAAATTTTAAAATTGCATAAAATTAGATTCTTTGCTTTTCATTAATTTATCATTTAATTCTTTCAAAACTTGCATTTTAACGATAATTGAAAGTAGCACTTGTTTACCTAAAGTTATAATACTTAAATAAGTTATTATTGTTGAGACAGCTTTAAGATTTTTTTTAACTAGTGTTTGTACTATTTTAAAAAAAGTATTTAAACTAAAATCTATCAATTCTTTTGCTGCATTAGCTTTAATATCTTAAGCTACAACTTTATCATCGCCAGATTCAGCTTCAGCTATAGGAGCTGGTACTGTTTCTATAACTGCGTCTGTAATTGTTTCAGTAGCCTCCGTAGTTGAAGCTTTTGCTTTCGCAGCACCGCTTCTACGTGTTTTCTTAACTGGTTCTGCTGTAGCATCTGTACCAATGTGCTTGCCATAAATTTCGTTGAAATCTACCAACTCAATCATTGCCATTTCTGCATTATCACCTGTACGAGCACCTAATTTGATGATACGAGTATAACCACCTGGGCGGCCCACTACCTTTGGAGCTACCACTGTAAATAATTCTTTTACTGCAGCTTTATCGTTTAAGTAACTGAACACAATACGGTGATTGTGGCTTATAGATTCTTTACTTTCTGTAGCTTTTGTTTTGGTAATAAGCGGCTCAATATATGTACGGAGTGCTTTTGCTTTTGCTACAGTAGTAGTAATTCTTTTGTAAGTTATTAACTGGCAACCTAAGTTCATTAACAAAGCTTTTCTGTGAGAAGCTGTTCTGCTGAGGTTGTTGTTTTTGTTTCCGTGGCGCATGACTTTTTTTGTTTTATACCTGTACCGTGTCAGGAATTACAGGTTTTCCTTTCGGAGTTATTTAAATTGTTATATTGTTTAATTGCTAAATTGTTGTTTGCTTTAAAGTAAATACATAAACTGCAAAGTAAAAAAATTAGCACATTTGCACATTTGCAAATTGGCACATTTAATTCTCGTCGTCTAATTTTAATTTACTCAAATCCATTCCAAAACTCAATCCTCTATCTTGCAAAACAGCATCAATTTCACTCAAAGATTTTTGACCGAAGTTTCTAAACTTCATCAAATCTTCTTGCTCATATTGTACCAGCTCACTCAAAGAATTAATTTTTGCAGCTTTTAAGCAATTGAACGCTCTTACAGAAAGATCTAAATCTTCCAATGGTGTTTTAAGCATTTTGCGCAATTGCAAAGTTTGCTCATCTACCATATCTTCTTTCTTATCTTCTTTGGTATCAAAAGTGATGTTTTCATCCGTAATGATCATCAAATGTTGAATAAGAATACGACTAGCTTGTTTTACTGCTTCTTCTGGGTGTATAGTACCATCGGTAACAACATCCATAATTAATTTTTCGAAGTCAGTACGTTGTTCTACCCTCGTATTTTCTATAACATACTTTACATTCTTTATAGGAGTGTAAATAGCGTCTACAGGTATATATCCAAATTGGTTGCTTTTTTCTTTGTGCTCTTCAGCAGGTACATATCCACGACCCCTACCAATAGTGATATCAATATCCAATTTCGCACTGCTATCTAAAGTACAAATTAGTAATTCAGGATTCATTACTTCAAACATTGGAGTAACTTCTCCTAACATGCCTGCAGTGAATTCTGTTTTGTTTTTTATGGATAAGCTGATTTTCTCAGACATGATTTCGTGCTCTCCCAATAATTTGAAACGAACTTGTTTCAAGTTAAGGATCATTTCTGTTACGTCTTCCGTTACCCCCTTGATGGTGGCAAATTCGTGGTCTGCACCAGAAATATTGATACCTACAATTGCATAACCTTCTAATGAATTAAGCAATACACGGCGAAGTGCATTACCAATCGTTACACCGTATCCTGGTTCCAACGGACGAAACTCAAATTGGGCTTCAAAATCTGTTGCTTTTTGCAGAACTATTTTATCTGGTTTAACAAAATTAAAAATGGCCATTTTTATTTGTTGATTTTAATTTGAAAAAAATTAGTATTGAGTATTCAGTACTTAGTATTGAGACAGTTTTTTCTAATTTTAAATGCTTAATCTAAAATCTAATATCTCATATCTAACATCTTACTTTGAATACAATTCCACGATAAGTTGCTCCTTAATATTTTCAGGAACACTTTCTCTTTCTGGGTATGTAATAAAAGTACCTTTCATTTCTGCCTCATTCCACTCTACCCAATTGTGCTTAGGGTTTTTTCCACGAAGGTTATCAGTGATTGATTTGTTTGCGGCAGATTTATTTTTCAGACCTATTACATCACCTGGTTGACAGCTGTAAGATGGAATGTTTACCACTTCTCCATTTACAGTGATATGCTTATGACTAACCAACTGGCGTGAACCTTGGCGGCTAATGCAAATACCCATTCTGTAAACGGTATTGTCTAAACGAGCTTCTAATAATTTGATAAGGTTTTCACCTGTAACACCTCTCTTACGAGCAGCTTCACCATATGTTTTACGGAATTGTTTTTCCAACAAACCATAGGTGTACTTTGCTTTTTGCTTTTCAGATAACTGAAGTGCATATTCACTTGGTGTTTTACGCTTTTTGGTAGCGCCATGCATTCCTGGAGGAACACTGTTTTTTGTTAACCACTTTCCGTTTCCGGTAATTAATTCTCCAAACCTGCGGGAGATCTTTGTTTTGGGGCCTAAGTAACGTGCCATAATTGTTTATTGATTTTTTAGTGACGATTCAGCATCATAAAAATCTTAAAAATCGATGATGAATCCTTTTGTAATATTTATTATTTTAGATTATTGATGTAAGATTAAAGTTCGATTTGAAGAAAAAATCTTAAATCGAATATCTTAAATCCGACATCCATTTATACTCTTCTTTTCTTTGGAGGACGACAACCATTGTGAGGCATTGGCGTAATATCTTTGATAGATGCAACTTCGATACCATTTTGAGACAATGAACGTATAGCACCTTCACGGCCACTTCCTGGTCCTTTTACCAAAACATCTACTCTTTTCAACCCAGCATCCAACGCTATTTTAGCGCAATCTGCAGCAGCCATTTGAGCGGCGTAAGGTGTATTCTTTTTAGAACCTCTAAAACCCATTTTACCAGCAGATGACCAAGAAATAACTTGACCTTGCTTATTGGTAAGACTGATAATAATGTTGTTGAAACTTGCTACGATATGAGCATCGCCATGTGCTTCTACTTTTACTACTCTCTTTTTTGCAGCTGCTTTCGCTCCTTGCTTGCCTTGTGCTTTTGCCATTTTTTTTTGTTGTAGGTATTCGTTTATAATAATTTTCTACTCCTAAAAGTAAAATCGATGCAACCCTCCTGCTGATCCTAAAGCTATCTAGCGTTGTACCGAAAAATCGGGATCTGTATATAATTAAAAATTACAAATTGATAATTACGTAATTCGTAATTATCAATTTGTAATTAATTTATTACTTCTTAGCAACTTTTTTCTTTCCTGCTACTGTCTTACGCTTACCTTTTCTTGTACGGCTATTTGTACGAGTACGCTGGCCACGAAGTGGTAAACCTTTACGGTGACGAAGACCACGATAGCAAGCAATATCCAACAAACGCTTAATGTTCATTTGGGTTTCACTACGCAAAGCACCTTCTGTCTTTATTTCGCCACTGATAATGTTACGAATAGCAGTTTGCTCTTCGTCATTCCATTGGTTTACTTTTTTGTTTACATCTATTCCTGCTTTACCAAGAATGTATTTAGCAGTGTTTGGACCTATACCATAGATATAAGTAAGTCCAATTTCGCCTCTTTTGTTTTTTGGCAGATCAATACCGGCAATACGAGCCATAATTTATTAATTGTTAATTATTAATTATTAATTTCTAATTTCTTATCCTTGCTTTTGCTTAAAACGAGGATTCTTTTTGTTGATAACATACAAACGACCTTTCCTTCTTACAATTTTGCAATCGGCACTGCGTTTTTTAATTGAAGCTCTAACCTTCATGATTGATTAATTTACTTTATTACTTAATACTATTTAAACTCAATTTTTATTTATACCTAAAAATGATCCTTCCTCTTGTCAAATCGTAAGGGCTCATTTCCACTCCCACTTTGTCCCCAGGCAATATACGGATGTAGTGCATCCTCATCTTACCAGATATAGTAGCCAATATCTCATGACCGTTTTCCAATTTCACTTTGAACATAGCATTGCTCAACGCTTCTGTTATTGATCCATCTTGTTTAATGAGTGCTTGCTTAGCCATAATTTTCGGAGCGCAAAGATAGGATTATATTTTTAATAATTTACTAAAAATGTAGAATGGGTCGTAAAATGTGAAATATCTAGAAGACTACTAGCACTTATTTTATGGTATTACACTGATTTACATTTAATTAAATCATAAAAAATCAATATAAATATTAAAAACTTAATAAAAATACACCCCCATCTCCTCCATCTAAAATGCTTATAAAAGATAAAATGACAACAAGCTGCGGGATAGAAGTGAAAATCCCTGTCTGCCGACAGCTACCCTGTACACATAAGTTATTTGTAGTTTTAAAATAGGATATTTGAAAAAAAATGGAAGTTAATATATCGCCATTAAGTTTTATGGCAAATTATAAAGGTATGACCGGAGACAAACGTTTAGATGCCCGAGCCGAA
>JANPCB010000135.1:0-30580 GCA_031430735.1 Ferruginibacter sp.
CTAAAAGTAAATTATAAGCTCTGAGAATCGCCTATATGAAATTGGTGATGGACCCCGACTCGAATACTTTAAAGAAAAGAGGCTGTTTTCAATTTAGAAAACAGCCTCTTTTGATAAACAGCCAGTTTTTCAGTGCCCTCAATTAATTCGGGGCTTTTTTTATGAAAACTTTTTTGCAAAATTATTTGTATCTATCACATAATTAAAAAATAAAGCAGCGCAAACTATCTCAACTCTTTAATAAATGAAAAAAATATTATTAGCAATTTTAATAACAGCTTTAAGCTTACCGATTACAATACATGCCCAGATAACATTACGCACCAAACAATTTAACCTGGAAAAAAGTATAGGCATACAAGGCTACGATCCTATTGCCTATTTTACACAAAATAAAGCTGTAAAGGGTAGCAAGGAATATGCTGTATCTGCAGAAGGTATTATTTATTATTTATCCAGTGCAGCTAATAAAGAATTGTTTTTGAAAGATTACAAAAAGTATGAACCACAATATGGAGGTTGGTGCGCATATGCAATGGGTGCTACCAATAGTAAAGTAGAAATAGATCCCGAAACCTTTAAGATAGTGGGAGGAAAACTCTTCTTATTCTACCATAGTTGGACAAATAATACCTTAAATAAGTGGAACAAGAATGAAACCAATTTGAAGGCAAAAGCAGATAATAACTGGAATCTAATTTTTCATTAAACTATTTATTAAATCTAAACAATCAGGATTATGAAAGCAAGAATGATCATTTCATGGCTATTAAGAATTGTAGCAGCTGCTATACTTTTACAAACACTTTTTTTCAAATTTACAGCCGCCGCGGAATCAGTGGCGTTATTTTCAAAACTTGGTGTAGAACCTTGGGGAAGAATTGGCACTGGTGTAGTCGAACTGATTGCAGGTATTTTGTTACTAATTCCTACTACTGTTTTTGTGGGAGCATTTCTTGGAGTAGGCTTAATGAGCGGAGCTATACTTTCGCATTTATTTGTTATTGGAATAGAATCTAAAGGAGATGGTGGGCAATTGTTCATACTAGCTATTATTGAATTGGCTTGTTGTATTACAATTCTCTTACGCTACAAACAACAGGGAATTACTTTATTCAAAAATATAATAAAAAAGCGGGTAATGATATAATAAGAAAGTAGAATAATTTTAGTCTTTTATAAAAAACCGAAATGAAGCTATAATAAAAAAACCGCAACAAAATGCGGTTTTTTTATTATGAATCTATTTTTAAGCTTAAGCAATTTTTTCCACCTGCATATAACTCAATTCCACAGGAGTTGCACGGCCAAATATTTTTACTTGTACTTTCAATTTTTTCTTCTCGTCATTTACTTCTTCTATAACACCGTTAAAGTCGTTGAAAGGCCCATCAATAATCTTAATCGTTTCACCAATGATAAATGGTTCGCTCATCGTTACACCACCTGCATCCGTCATTTCATCTACCCTACCAAGCATTTTGTTTACCTCTGCTTTTCTAAGTGAAATAATGTTTCCTTTAGAACCTTTTCCGTCTGTTAAAAAGTGCATAACATTGCTGATACCGCTTACATGCTGTATAATATCATCTGTAAGTTTACCATCTGCTACTTCCATCATTATATAACCAGGATAGAAATTACGTTCCCTCATTACTTTTTTACCATTCAATACTTTGTAAACTTTCTCTACCGGTAAAAATATTTGAGAGATGATTTTATCCCAACCATTGCGTACAATATCTTTATCAAGATACTCTTTAATTTTACGCTCTTTGCCACTTACCACACGAAGAACATACCATTTGTTGTCCTTGGCTGGTTTTTCAGAAGCAACTGCCGCAGTTATTATTTCTTCCATGATTACTTAAATAGAGAGTAAATAAATTTCATTGAACCATTTGCTATAAAATCCATTACACCTACAATAAATGTAATAAATACAGTAGCCCCTAACACGATCATAGTAGATTGAGTAAGTTGCTCCCATTTTGGCCAACTAACCTTCTCCGTTAATTCGGAGTAAGATTCTTTTAAAAACACAGTAAATTTGTTCATAATAAAAAAAATGTGCAGATGTGCAGATATGCAAATATGCAAGTAAATAATGTACAAATATGCAAAAGTGCATATATTCAAATAAAAAAATAACTAGCCAATAAGAGATATTTGCACATTTGCATATTTTCTCATTGGCTAAATTTCTTTGCACGGGCACTAGGATTCGAACCCAGATCAAGGGTGTTGGAGACCCGTATGCTAGCCGTTGCACCATGCCCGCAGAAAAAATCTTTATCATACCACCAAGATGGGATTTTAAAGACTTCAATATTTTAAAGACCAACGTTTAAATCTCAATTCTAAATAAGATTTCCTACATTTCCTTTGGATATTTAGGAGTCCTTTTTAAAAAACAAAGTACCTAAGCTTTTCGCCTAAGTACTTTGTAAAGATATGAAAAAATTTCCACAAAGAGCCCCGTTTAGAGGATTTAGGGTATTTTTTATTTGATGATATCAGTAACCTGACCAGCACCTACAGTACGACCACCTTCACGTATCGCAAACTTAAGACCTTTCTCCATAGCGATAGGTTGAATAAGTTTAACCGTAAAGTTAGTATTATCACCAGGCATAATCATTTCAGTTCCTTCGTTCAAAGTTACTTCTCCAGTTACATCCGTAGTACGGAAATAAAACTGAGGGCGGTATTTGTTAAAGAATGGAGTATGACGTCCCCCTTCTTCTTTGCTAAGAACATATACTTCACCTTTAAATTCTGTATGTGGAGTAATAGAACCTGGTTTGCAAAGAACCATACCACGACGTATTTGAGTTTTCTCAATACCACGTAACAAAAGACCTGCGTTATCTCCAGCTTCTCCTTCGTCCAATAATTTTTTGAACATCTCAACACCTGTACAAGTTGATGACAATGGTTTTTCCATTAATCCAACGATTTCCATTGGCTCACCTACTTTAATACGGCCTCTTTCAATACGACCAGTTGCAACAGTTCCACGACCAGTTATAGAGAATACATCCTCTACACTCATCAAGAAAGGTAAGTCAACCAAACGTGGAGGAACTGGGATATATGTATCTACAGCGTCCATCAAATCGTTGATTTTAGCCATCCAATTTGGATCACCAGCAAGAGCACCAGTTGCAGAACCTTGAATGATTGGTGTGTTATCACCATCAAAACCATATGAAGTAAGCAATTCACGAACTTCCATTTCTACCAATTCAAGTAATTCTGGATCGTCTACCAAATCAACTTTGTTCATGAATACTACCAATTTAGGTACACCTACCTGACGAGCTAGCAAAATATGCTCTTTCGTTTGTGGCATTGGACCGTCTGTAGCAGCAACTACTAATATAGCGCCATCCATTTGAGCAGCACCTGTAATCATGTTTTTTACATAATCGGCGTGACCTGGACAATCTACGTGAGCATAGTGACGACTAAGCGTTTCGTACTCTACGTGAGCAGTATTAATTGTAATACCCCTTTCTTTTTCTTCAGGAGCACCATCAATATCGTCATAATTTTTTTTCTGCGCCAAACCTTTTTGTGACAAAACATCGGTTATAGCGGCTGTAAGCGTGGTTTTTCCATGATCTACGTGACCGATGGTACCTACGTTAAGATGGGGTTTATCCCTTTTGAATGATTCTTTTGCCATTGTTTAAATTTATTATTTGTTTTGAAATGTAGGTTTCATTTTAAGTCCGTTAACCATAGACTTTTTATGCTAAAATCTTTTCAGATTCTTATACTATTTATTGAGCCATCAATGAGAATCGAACCTGTCTGCCGACAGGCAGGCTCATGAACTTCTTGGTCTTAATCAAGGCTCTCTACTCAATCTTTTCAAATTTGAGCCATCAATGAGAATCGAACTCATGACCCCTTCCCTACCAAGGAAGTGCTCTACCCCTGAGCTACGACGGCTAGTCAGTTGGCAGTTTGCAATTTGCAGTTGACAAAAACAAATGTTTCTTTTGCAATTTGCCAACTGCCAACTGCATGTTGAACTGAGCGGAAGACCGGGCTCGAACCGGCCACCTGAAGCTTGGAAGGCTACCGCTCTACCAAATGAGCTACTTCCGCTGATAAATATGCAAATAGGCAAATGTGCCAAAATGCAAATGAAAAAGAACTACAAACAAGATTTGCACATTTGCCTATTGGCAAATTTGCAAATTTTGTTTTGTGGGCAGAGTAGGTTTCGAACCTACGTACTCGTGAGAGAACAGATTTACAGTCTGTCGCCTTTAACCACTCGGCCATCTGCCCAAATCTACATCAAAAAAAATGTACAGCTAAATCTGTACTCAAATCTTTTGTGAGCCGAAAACTGGAGTCGAACCAGCGACCTTCCCGACTACTAGTCGGGATGCGCTACTCATCTGCCAATCCTAAAATGCTCATCCGGAGCCGAAAACTGGAGTCGAACCAGCGACCTACTGATTACAAATCAGTTGCTCTACCAACTGAGCTATTTCGGCTTATTTTTTAAAGAACTTCCTCAAATAAAAGTGCCTTATTAAAGCCTATCTTTTTTTTCGGATGGCAAAGGTAAGAGAAAATAATTAATAGAAAAATTTTGCAAAACAATTTTTTAAAGTTTTTTCAATATTAAGCAAATAAAAATCCCGCTTCTTGCAAAGCGGGATAGATTTTTTTAGCATATCATTAAGCTGCGAGCTTCTCTTTCTTTCTTTTTATTTGAGTTATAACCGCATCTAGCGCTGCATCAAAGCTTTCTTCAAAAGATTTTGAAGAATGTTTTACAAAAAATTCATGTCCAGGTATAAGGACTTTTATTTCTGCCACTTTATCTTTTATATTGTGAACAATATTATCTAATTTCAAATAAACATCTACTTTAGTAACTCTATCGTGAAATTGGGTAATCTTTGGGCACTTTGTTTTTATGTGCTCTACTAGTTTAGAATCTGCATCAAAATGCACTGTTTGAATGTTAATATTCATAGCCTCGTTTTTGTTGGTGAATAAAAAAAATAGGTAACATTCAATACATAGGCAGTTTATTTTCTTGGTATAGATTTAGTTATACAAGTTAGCATAATAAATAAAAATAAAAAAATTTATTTGATAAAAGGGTTAAGCTTTTGGGTGTGCTTTTTTATATACATCTTTCAGTTTTTCTATGGTATTATGTGTGTACACCTGCGTTGCTGCAAGGCTACTATGGCCTAGTAGTTCTTTTACTGCATTTAGGTCTGCCCCATTGTTCATCAAATGTGTAGCAAAACTATGTCTCAAAATGTGTGGGCTCTTCTTTTCTATGGTAGTTACTTTTTTAAGGTACTTATTGGCTATGTTATATACCTGTTTCGGATCCAATGGCTTTCCTTTAGCAGTAATGAATAACGTAGTATTTTCCATTTTACCCCATATCTTTTTCTTCTCTTCTATGTAAAATTTAATTTCATTTGCCAATATATGATTTATAGGTATAATGCGTTCCTTGTTTCCTTTACCTTTTACTTTAATATTGCTGTTCATCCTATCAATACTGTGTTCCTGTATGCCAATGAGCTCGGCTTTACGTATGCCAGTATGATACAATACTTCTAATACCAATTTTTCCGTTAAGCCTTTAAACCCTTCAGAAAATACTACGGTAGAAAATAAATCATGTGTATCCTTTTCTTCTACAAATTGCGGCAATCGTTTGGGCATTTTTGGCGAAATGATAGCTGAAACAGGGTTAGCTGAAACCAATTCATTTTTTAATAAATATTTGAAAAAAGAACGGATAGAAGATATTTTTCGGTTTAGGGAACGTGAGCTTATTTCTGCCTCTTTCATACCTGCCAGCCAAGTGCGCACATAGGTCGTTTTTATCTTATCTACCTCAATCTCTTCAAATTCTGAACGAAGAAATTGAGAAAAGGACGATAAATCATTTTCGTAGGCAATGATTGTATGCGAACTGTATCGTTTTTGAAAGCGAAGCTGGTCTAAGAAATGCTGTTGGTGTTGCTCGAAGGGTATGTGCATAAAAAAACTGATGATTAAAGTTAGCGATAACTTATCATCAGTTAATAAAATATTTCTTAAAAATTTATTTTAATCGAATTTCCCTTCAGAAAGCTGTTGTTTGTAAACTGCTTTAAGCACCATCATGCGGTGACGGATAGAAGGCTTAATGAAAGCTTGCCTTTCTCTAAGTTGTAAAAGCGTCTTGCTTTTTTCAAATTTCTTTTTGTACTTTTTTAGCGCTTTGTCTATGTTTTCGCAATCTTTTGAATCTATTATTAACATTGTATGTATACCCCCTTTTGATGATTTAGGAGTGCAAAGATAAAAGAATTTTTGAAAAAAAGAAATTTAATCAATAAAATCCGAAATTTACAGCATGTTTACAGGAATAATAGAGCAATTAGGTGTTGTAGAAGCTGCAGAAACAGCTGGTTCAAACGTTACATTAACGATTTCTAGCAGTTTAAGTACCCATTTAAAGATTGACCAAAGTTTAAGTCACAATGGCGTTTGCCTTACCATAGAAAAAATAATGGGTGAAACTTACCAAGTGACGGCTATAGAAGAAACTTTGCAAAAAACCAGTATTGGTTTTTGGAAAAAAGGAGAAGTGATTAATTTAGAAAGATGCTTGCGTTTTGATGGAAGATTGGATGGTCATATTGTACAAGGGCATGTAGATACAATAGGAACTTGTATAGGCTATGAAGAAAAAAATGGTAGTTGGGAATATGTAATTGAAATAGATAAAAAATTTGCATCTTTAATTATTGAAAAAGGGTCTATTGCATTAAATGGCATAAGCCTCACCATTTTTAATATTACGAATACTAGTTTTACAGTAGCCATCATCCCATACACATACGAGCATACAAATATGCACACATTGCAATTGGGCGATAAAGTGAATGTAGAGTTTGATATGGTGGGGAAATATGTGAATAGGATGAATGAAATAAAAACTTCTACATAGCCCGATCCTTTAGCCTCAACATTTTCTTCTCCAATAAGTGCCAACTTAAATATGCCATTGGCAGTACAATTATTAGAGTAAAAAGAAAAAGTAATAGCGGATTATTATTTATCAGTTTTTCAGAAATTAAAATTTGTTGAACAGGAAATGAAAAGATGTAAATACCATAGGTAAAATCGCCATACTTACCTGCTTTGTTTGTAAACCCTTTTATATTGGCAAAAGCTATTACAAGCAAAGGGATCAATAAAATTTGAATCGAGTCCTTTATTATATAAAAAGAAGAAAGATATAAACAAGCTAGTACTAAAACATAAAACATAATTGATTTCGAATATTTAGTAAAATCAATTTTTAAAAAATAAAACAAAGAGGCATTTATAAATATTAATGCATAGTACACATTTCCTCCGTTCAAATAATCGAAAAGATGTTTGTCATAAAAACCAATATGAATGATGTAAATAAGGTTAAAAAGTGCAATTAGCAATATAAATAATTTCTTAAAGAGTTGTTTAGATAAAAATATTAATCCAATAAAAACATACAAACGCTCTTCGACTATTAATGTCCACATTGAACCATTAATCCCTGGCTCAGCAATATTATTTGTGAATACATTTGGCAATGTAAACTGGATACCAAATAATGGCATAATATTTCTAAAATAGGTATAGCTGGAAATATTTGAAAAATAATTAGCAATACTATCGGTTGTAAAAATTGGCCCCAACACAAATACGCTCAACATACATACAACTATAAGTAGCGGTTGTATTCTCAAAAAACGTTTCCATAAATAATTTTTAAAAGAAATCGATGTATCGGCACTTTTAGCAATTAGATAACCACTTATAGAAAAGAAAATTGTTAGCCCTATAAAAGAAAAATCGACATTTTGATTAGTAAGTCTCATTAAAAATTCTTGCTCATTAAGTTTGAGTAAGTTAAATGAATGTGTAAATGTTATACACAAAGCAGCAAATACTCTTAAAAAATCATAATTATTTTGCCGTTCTTTTAAAAGCATAGTCTTTATTTATCAAATAACTTTTCCTTTCATAGCATCTCCAATTGCACTATTCATAATTCTTTCAGCATAAGGCCTAGAGATATCATTTAATTCTTCTGTTTTTAATTGTATCAAATTTTTATCCTTCATTGTTAATGCAAGTTGTAATGCTTGCATGGCAGCAGCAGTTTCTGTGAGTTCATTGCTTACTAGAAAAGAAGCGTTTTTTTGCAAAAATCTTTCTGTAGTTTTAAGCAATTGCTCTCCCTCCGTTTTTGCTTCTGCCAAAGCACGAGCTGCTATATCACTTTCTGCATTTTTTAATGAATCCAACAGCATTTTCTCTACAGTTATATCATCGATACCCAATTGTGGTTTAACCTCAATCGATTGTTCAACTCCACTTCGTAATTCTTTTGCCTTTACTGTAAGTATTCCGTCGGCATTTATCATAAAACTTACTTGCACTTTCGCCATACCAGCAGGCATGGCGGGGATACCTTTTAAATTTAAAGTAGCCAATAATCTATTATCGCTTACCATATCCCGCTCGCCTTGATAAATACTAATGCGCATATTCACTTGAGCATCTACTTGCGTAGTATATTCTCGAGCGGATGTTGAAGGTATTTTTGCATTTCTTGGAATAATTACGTCCATCAAGTCTCCTGCTGTTTCTATTCCAAGGCTCAGTGGAGTAATATCCAATAATAAAACATCTTTGTTGTTACCGGCTAAAATATCAGCTTGTATTGCGGCTCCAAGTGCTACCACTTCGTCGGGATTTACTGAATTATTAACAGGCTTTCCAAAAAAATTGCTTACTTCATTAATTACGATTGGTACCCTTGTACTGCCGCCAACCATAATTATTTCATCGATTTCATTTTTCTTTATTCCTGCATCTTTTAGGGCATTTCTACAACAGTCAATTGTTTTATCAATGAGCGGCATTATCAATTCTTCGAACTCATTTTTACTTATGCTAATTTGCTTTTCACCAATAGTTCCATCATATTTTTCGGCAGTCGTTAGTTGTATTTTTGCTTCCTCTGCTTTTAACCGAAGGGTTTGCACTAATGATTTATCGCTTTGCAATATTTCATTACTAATTTCCAATTGCGTTTGCCAAAAACCAACAATGGCGTTATCAAAATCATCACCACCAAGGTAAGTATCACCATTGGTTGATAAGACTTCAAATATACCCGCACTCAATCTTAAAATAGAAACATCAAATGTGCCACCGCCTAAATCATACACGGCAATTGTTTTATCTTCATTTATTTTAAGTCCTAAACCGTATGCCAAGCTAGCAGCAGTAGGTTCGTTTATTATTCTCAAAACATCAAGCCCTGCCAACTTACCTGCGTCCCTAGTTGCTTGTCTTTGTGCATCACTAAAATAGGCTGGTACAGTTATTACCGCCTTGTTTACGGGCGTTTTAAGTATATGTTCTGCTCTTTTCTTTAATTCCTTTAGTATAAGTGCAGATAAATCAACCGGTGAATAAAAGACATCATCCACTTTTATTTTTACTTGTTGGCTTTTATCTTCATCTATTATTTTATAAGAAAAGAAAGAAGCATTTGATTTTATATCATCATAGTTTTTGCCAAGAAGTCTTTTAGCAGAAAATATTGTTCGCTCAGGTTCTGTCACCAAAAATTCTTTTGCCTCATTTCCTACGATTACGTTTCCTTTCTTATCAAAATAAACTACAGAAGGTACAAGTGATGTACTATCATGTTCTTTTAAAGCCACTGCATTTCTAGTATCTGGATGTATTACTGCTATCAAACTGTTGGTTGTACCCAAATCTATGCCTACAATAATTTCTTCTTTTTGCAAACTACCTGTGGCAATATTTATAGCAATTTTAGCCATTTCTGATTATTTTTTTGCAAAAGTATTGAAAAGAAAACATCAAATTGAGTTAATTAAATACAAAGAACGCAAAGAGAAATTTCCTTTGCGTTCTTATTAAGTAAATATTTTTAAAAAATCTATCTCATCAAATACATCTTTCCGTATCCTTTGTTGAAGTACTTATTTGTATCATCTCCATCGGCTTTGTACTTTTCTAAAGACTTACCATTTAGGTTTGTAATAACTCTATAAATATAAACACCATTTGCTAGCTTTTGTCCATACATATCTGTACCATCCCATTTGAAATCGGTAATATTTCTACCAACATGTATTGGCCCTAATTCTTGCTTTGTAATTTCTCTTACCACTTTACCTGTAATTGTTAGTACTTGTATCCTCAAATTTTGGGGTACTTGGCTTCCAGTAAGCGTAAATACAAATGCAGTAGAGGTTGTAAATGGATTAGGATAATTAAGCATTTCACTAATCATTGCCTTATTAATTACAGAAAATACAGAATGATAATCCAAAGAACCTGCAGTATTTCCTGACACATCTTTACCTGATACCATTAATTCATAATCGCCATCTTCTTTTAGGAAAGGTTTTAAATTTATGGTAGCAGCATTTTCGCCTGCAGACAGATTTGCTGGGCTGAATCGCATGGTATCTGTATTAAAATACAACCTTCTATAGTTTGATTCACCTGGGTATTTTATTTGAACTTTTAATAGGTTGGTATCTTTTAATGCAAGAAACCTACTTTCATCTTTTAACTTGATTAATATGTTTGGTTTAGAAGATACAATATCCCTATTCAATATATGTACCCCATCAAAAGTAACATCTAGTAAAGGATTGAAAGGGTCATTTTTTACAAAAAAGTTTTTTATTAGAAAATTATTATTTACTGATTGTTCTGGCTGGGCATAATTGGAATTGAAATCTACAAAAAGGGTATTGTTGCCAATATAATTTTCAGATTTTATTGTAAAAGTTGCCTTTAGCGTATCTCCAGCTATCAATATTTTGCCTCTTGGTATGTTAATGATACTATCAAAGTTGTTGTTGGTTTTAATACGCAAACTTATTTTCATTAAACTATCAAAACTTACTTTACTAACATTCTTAAAGGCTACTGAGAAGTTAATGGCTTCTCCGGCATCTACAGTGTCCTTCATAGTAAAAAGTATATTTGGAGCAACCGCACCTTCTGGAACAGGTGTATAGTTTACTCTCCAATACCTTAGTTGATAAGGAGTACCTTTTGCACTATCTATATTAGTCATTTTGAACTTGATATAAGGATAAGTTAGAGCATTTATAGTTGAAATATCAACGTCCTTCATCGTAGAATCTATTGTGAATAATGTGGTTTCTGTACCAGTATTGCTAATACCAATAATTTTAAAACCTATTGAATCTCCTGTTGGTGTTTCTTCTGATCCCCCCCTCCAACGAAATTGTCCCCATGCTTTAGCTGGGCCAAAAATTGGAGAGGTGATTTCTCCTCTTACATTGCTTATTAAAATAGGAACTTCGGCTGTAAGTATCTCGCTTGAAGTAAGTCCTACCTTTTGAAATGATGGAGAAAGATTATCTTTTGAAAATTTAAAAATCATAGGCCTATTCCTATAAAATGAATCTAACATAGAAAAACCATACCCTTTTAATTTATTGTATAATGAAGTTGCTGGTGCATCTAACTGCCATGCATTTACATAAGAATATGTAGTTACACTATTATTTAGCAAAGGGTACATCAATATGTAAGCATTATTTGGCATAGAATCAATAAAATCTGAAATAATTTTTCTTCTTGCTTCGGTATCAAAAAAGAATTCAAATTGATTTAATCTTGGGTTTGATACACTGGCAGGATTACTTCCATATGAACCTGCTTGCGTATTTCTTTTTGCTGTTCCAGTTACACCATCCAGCACTACAAATTGTAATGTGCCAAAATTTCTACCCCAACTACTAATTCCAAAAGCTCCAAGACTTATAAATGTAGTTTCAAAATTATTTGGAGGGAAATTACCTGTAGAAACATTCAAAAATGTATTTAAGTTATTATATTTCAGTTTCCTGTTGGAATTTAAAGATATTTTATCATCGTAAGAACTTTTTAAATATTGGAAATAGTGCGATTGATTGTAACCTGCAGTACTTGCAGGTAAATAAATGAATGAAAATCCATTCCAAATAGTACTTCCTGTTGTAGGCACTACCGCAGTTCTCCAATAATAAACTGTACTATCTGTATAAGTTAAATTTGTTGGGGTAAATTCAATTACACCCCCAACGCTCGTTTTATTATATGTTTTTTTGAAAGGAGAGTTAAACAATTCCGTGGTATCTATCTCCATAATATAGTTGCTTACCCCAATTAACGGATTTGCTGTACTACCGGAAAAGGTTATATTCTGTGTGTTAACAATTGAATAATTGTAAGGGTAAACAGGGCTTAATGTATTTTCAAAAATGAAAAAATCTACTGTAATCTTATTATTGGTCTCATAAATTTCTGAAATCCTGTTTGTATGATCTAACTCAATAATAAGTTTATTTAAACCTCTTTCTATAAGCGGATTAATGATGGGTATGGAAAGCGCAAGACTATCTGTATTTCTTATTGCAAAAATCATAGTATCTATAATCGTAATCGGTATGGTGGCATTTGGTAATAGTCTTTTTACATACACCCTCATTGAATCATTTATTGCCCTACCGATATTTTGCATTTGCACTTTTACTTTAAAAGAAGGATCCGCTACAGTAATAATACTTGGGGAAATTTTAACCAATTGTGGCTCTATAACATAATCGGGTTTAGGAAAGTTATTTATTTTTATGGCAGGGTCGCCATGTAAATTTATTTCTTCTAAATGAACCCTTGTATTGTAATCAAGGCCAGGGTTTGAACCGCCTTGATTAATAATTACATCCTTTATTTGCTCACCAACAATTGCTGCATAAGTATTTTTTGTATAATCTTGGTGTAGCTTATAGTTGTAATTATGTAAGTAACCTGGTATTCCAAAATGAGTATCAGCCAAAAAACCAATACTACCCTTTTGGTTTGCAATAATGTATTTCTCCGATAACGTAACTGAGCCCAATAATCTAGATGGGTCATAATTGTAAAAATTTCCTGCAGTACATCCGCTTATATTGAAGAAAGGGTATTTTCCTGTATTGTTGTAAATACTAGGATCACTTAAATTAAATTCGAATGTAGTAGCAGATGAGTGTCCAAAATAGCTGATAAATCCAAGACCTTCTGAAAAAAGTTGGGATATACGCTCAGAACTAGCTTGCTGTACAGTTGCAGAGGAAGTTTTATTGAATTTTTCCACTCTTCCTCCAAATAAAGTATCTTTTATTAGATCACCATATTGGTCCATATAATAATTAAAAGCAGCAGATTCTTGTTCTGTTCTTCCGCCTGTAATTTGCATGGTACTTTTCATCCAAGCTTTGTCTGCTATGGTAGGGCTCTGAAATTGTTGAACTTGCTCGTACTGCAACACTTTTTGATAATAATACCCTACCTCGGTACCGTTTATTGCACCCAACCTTCCCACTGGTGTTATTGGTAAGGTTGTACCCGGTTGAGATACCAATAAAATATCAGAAGGTGGCCAGCCAAATGTTGGAACCAAATCTAGTTTATCTGCAATAGGAGCTGTTGTTGGGTATGTAGCAGGATTTAACTCCAACGCTCTCTTATCCTGATAACTTACTCCTCTGCCGATGATAAAAATAGCTTTTGGTTTTACGGGGTATTGTACATCCATAAATCGTACAAAATCTCTAATAGCTGCAGGGTGCGATTTTATACCAAAAGCAAACTGATCTGTAAGTTCATTAATATCATACACTTTTGCATTGTACCCACCTCCATTTACAGTGCTTCTATACGCACGATACAATTCTACATTATTTACACCACTTCCATCATTGTATAAAACGGGGTTGCTTATAATTACATAATCTCCTCTTGTAGTAGCAGTATTATAGTTTACAAACGTTTTAGTTATAATATTACTAACTGTATTTATAGAAGATGTTTCTACATTATTCAACATAAATTTTCTAACAGGTTCTACAGAAGCTGGCAGTACAAATTTAACTTTTCCGGGAGTAGATACGATATCTCCAATGTACCTTCTGCCATTGTTTATATCGTATAAAACGGGTGCTACAGTACCGTAGTTAAAATTATCTA
This sequence comes from Ferruginibacter sp., assembly GCA_031430735.1. Lineage (GTDB taxonomy): Bacteria > Bacteroidota > Bacteroidia > Chitinophagales > Chitinophagaceae > Ferruginibacter. The sequence continues at coordinate 14,110 of JANPCB010000135.1, forward strand.
TCAATAAATAATTACCTGCAGCAGATGGAGCAAGTTCAAAATAAAACGATTTTAAATTATTAAAATTAAACGTTGCAGGGTATGTTAATCCAACTGTAGCCAAAACCATATTTTCTACCGGAGGGAAGAATGGCGGAACTGTTTGAGGTGAAGGTGGTGGTCCATTCAGGTTTAGCAATGTAAAATTAATATCTACGGATGAAGTGTTTTGTAAAAAAGATAAAGGTTGATTTGTAGCATTGATTTCTCCATGTATCAAATTAGATTTGATAAGCGGGAGTGGCTCCGAATTGTTTACCACTTGGTTGTTGAAAATTCTTAGATTTAAACTCCTCGAACTATGATCTGTATTGAAATAAACTTTTGCCCTTACCGAGAGGCTATTGGCAGGCCCTGCTGCATATACATTTAAACCGCTAATCGTTTGTGTATTATTTAAAGGAACAGCCGGACTAGAAGCTGATGCTGGTGGTTGAGCAGAAATGGTAGTACTCACAAAACCTTCTCCATTATCATAAGCAGACGAATGAACATATTCCCCAAAGTCTATTCCAAAGCCCCTATTTATTTGATTTTTATAATACAAATCTATTTTGCGCATAAAGTAAGTATCTGGCACTGCGGCACCTGGTGAAGGATTCGTAGTGTTGCTGTACCTTAAATTATTTCCTACAGGGTTTACAGTAAGAAAGTAGACCGCCGTATCCGTTTCTAGGCTATGCCTATCTGCAAGCTGAAATTGAGCATTCTTGTACAAAGCATTGTCAGCTTTACCATCATTCATTTCTCCAAAAAACTCTATATAGTCTGATAAGCCAAGTGGTGCTGCTGTAATGGAGGTAAACAACCTTACCTCTTGGCCGTTTCTCCAAAGCTGAAAATGATCTGCATTGGTAGATGTAAGTCCCAAACTTGCTATCGCTGTTTGGGGTATGCGACAAATATTATCTGTTGCAATTTTAAATTTGTAATACGTTTTGCTGTAATCTATCCAACTATTGTTTAGCTGGGCCTTTGCAGCAAAAGCAAAAAACAATAATAATGGAAGCAGTAATTTTTTATTCATAACGAAAATATTTGCAGAATTTTTATTCATTTTCATTTTTTCCAAAATTTATTCTCAAAGAAATAACATGCGTATACAATGGGTTAGATTGATTTGCCAGATTGGTAAAAGCATAATCAAGATTAATTTTTTTAATTTTAAACCCAGCTCCTAAACTTGGCTGATAAATCCATACTTTTTTTTGATTTATGGTATCCCCGTCAGATAAAGCACGTTGAAAATTAGTGATACCAGCCCTTACAAAAAAGGCATCTTTTATAGAAGCTTCCAAACCCATGTGAGGATCTACACTTACTGTATTACCGCTCAGTAGTGTACTTCTTTTACCATCAAAAGTTAAATCAACATTGGCTTCGGCTAATAATTTAAAATTGCTACCAATCTCGAAATTATATGCGCCACCCAATACAAGCCTCGGCGCAGTTATTTCTGTAGATTTTATTGGAATATCATTTTTGGTTAGGTATAGTCTTTCCTTTTCTGCGTCGGTAAATTTAAATGACCAAGCGTTAAAAGTTGTTGTAATGTCTTTTGCTGCAAGTCCTATACTCCATTTGTCGCTGCGCATTTGTATGCCCGCATCCATACCAAAACCCCAAGCATTGGCAAATTTGCCTACTTTTCTATAGATAACTTTTGCATTTATACCTGCATTTATACTGTACTTATCTGTTTCTTTTACCTTTTGTGCCAGCGATAAAAGAAAAGCATAATCTGCAGAAGAAAAGGTTTTGATGTTGTTATAGTTTATGCTTCCATCTGGATCTACAAGAAAAAGTGTGTTGGGTATATCATCTACTGCAAAGCGAAGCAATGAAAAGCCGAGTGTTCTTTTATTGTTTTGTATAGGAACTGCCACAGCTGCATAATCATATTTTGCTATCCCACTAAAGTACTCTGCGTGCATAATAGCGGCATTGGGGTCATTTTTTACTTCTGCCAATCCAGCAGGATTCCAATAACCAGCAGTTGCATCATTTACAGAGGCAATCTGGGCATTTCCCATACCTAGCCCCCTTGCGCCTGCACCAATATTTAAAAATTCGTTGGAATATTTTCTAAACTGTGCACTACATTCTACAGTATAAAAAAATATAAACGATAATAAAGCAATAAAGCTTTTTTTCATGTGCTCAAGTTTTTTGTGTGCAGTCAAATAAAAAATGCCTCCCAACTGGAAGGTTTTCCATAAAACTTTTAAAATTCACCAAATTTATTATTTGCCAAGTTCTATTTTGTTATAATAATGTGTAAGGTATTTGATTGGGATATTATACAACTAATAAATTTTTTATCAAATATATGATAAAACTAGCATAAAATAGAGCCAATACATTACAATTACATTAGACGCTATTTATATACAATTTGTTGTGCAATATTGTTTTAATTTTAAAAAAAAGTAAGAATTTACAGCAAAATGGGCAAGTATTAGTTAATATGAGATTTTCCATAGGCTTTGCAGCCTTAATTTTGCCATAAATAAGAATAAATTGATGAATGCATTTATAGAAGAATTAAAATGGAGAGGCATGTTGCAAGATATTATGCCTGGCACCGCAGAACAACTTAATAAAGAAATAACAAACGGGTATATAGGATTTGACCCAACCGCCGATAGCTTACACATTGGGAGCCTTGTCCCAATCCTATTACTTGTGCACTTGCAGAAAGCGGGACACAAACCTGTAGCACTTGTAGGGGGAGCTACTGGCATGGTAGGCGACCCAAGTGGAAAAAGTGAAGAAAGAAATATGTTGAGCGAAGAAGTATTAAATAAAAACGTAGAAGGAATAAAAAAGCAACTAACGCAATTTTTAAATTTTGATACCGCATTGCCTAATGCAGCAATATTGGTAAACAATTACGATTGGTTTAAAGGCATTTCTTTTTTGGATTTTATACGAGATACTGGAAAGTTTATTACGGTAAACTATATGATGGCAAAAGATAGTGTAAAGAAAAGATTGGAAGGAGAAAATGGTATGTCATTTACAGAATTTACTTATCAACTAGTGCAGGGGTATGATTATTATTGGTTGTACAATAATAAAAATTGCAAATTGCAAATGGGCGGGAGCGATCAATGGGGAAATATTGTAACAGGTACAGAGCTTATACGCAAAAAAGTAGGCGGCGAAGCTTTTGCATTTACCTGCCCACTTATAAAAAAAGCAGACGGTGGTAAGTTTGGCAAATCGGAACAAGGTAATATTTGGTTAGATGCAACAAAAACAACTCCTTTTCAGTTTTACCAATTTTGGCTAAACGCTTCTGATGATGATGCAGCCAGTTGGATTAAAATATTTACTTTTTTAGAAAAAGATATTATTGATGGGATTATAGCTACCCATACTGCTGATGCAAGCAAAAGAGTATTACAAAAAACGCTGGCAGAAGAAATTACCATTTTTGTACACGGTAAAGAAGAATTTGAAAAAGCAGTAGCAACTACAGAAAAACTGTTTGCTTCAAAAAATGCTTCTGTTGAAAGTTTATCGGAAACAGATTTGAACAATATCGAAGGTATAGTAAAAGTAATAGTTGAGAAAACAGCCTTTGAAACTGGGATAGATGTTACAACACTTTTTACAGATGCAGGAATATTTGATAGCAGGGGAAATGCAAGAAAAACGATTTTAGATGCTGGCGTGAGCATCAATAGGAATAAAATAGATGATCCTAAATTTATTCCAACCAAAGAAATGCTTCTACACAATAAATTTTTATTGGTTCAAAAAGGTAAGAAGCACTACTATTTATTTGAAATAAAATAACAACGTTTACATTCATTATTAATCAATTTTCAATTACACATTATATTCAAAAAATTACAAAATGGATTTCTTAAAAACATTAAATATTTCTGCAAACAACAAAGGTGTTTCTACTGGATTACATTGGGTAAAATCCAAAGGCGATAAAATCACTTCTTTTTCGCCGGTAGATGGTGCCATCATAGGAACAGTAACTGGAGCAGACCGATTTGCATACGATACTGTAATAGAAAAAGCGCAGGAAGCCTTTGCAGAGTGGCGTTTGTGGCCGGCACCTAAGCGTGGCGAAATTGTGAGGCAAATAGGCATGGAACTTAGAAAATACAAACAGGAACTAGGTACATTGGTGAGTTATGAGATGGGTAAAAGCTTGCAAGAAGGAATGGGTGAAGTACAAGAAATGATAGATATATGCGACTTTGCAGTAGGATTATCTAGACAATTACATGGCCTTACCATGCACAGCGAAAGACCCGGCCATCGGATGTACGAACAATATCATCCCCTAGGAATTGTAGGAATCATTTCTGCTTTTAATTTTCCTGTAGCTGTGTGGAGTTGGAACAGTATGCTAGCTTGGGTTTGTGGTGATGTAAGCATATGGAAGCCAAGTGAAAAAACACCCCTTTGTGGCATAGCATGTCAACATATTATTCAAACTGTTTTTAAGAAAAATAATGTACCAGAAGGTGTATCTGGATTAATAAGTGGTGGAAGAAATGTGGGTGAATGGATGAGTGCAGATACCCGTGTAGCATTGGTAAGCGCAACAGGTAGTACCCGTATGGGCAAAGCCGTAGCTGCTACTGTAGGCCAAAGACTTGGTAGAAGCTTACTGGAATTGGGTGGTAATAATGCGATTATAATTTCGGCCGAAGCAGATATAAATATTGCTATCACTGCAGCCGTATTTGGCGCTGTAGGTACCGCAGGCCAACGTTGTACAACTACCAGAAGGCTCATCATACACGAAAAAATATACAATAAGTTTAAAGAAAGATTGATAAATGCATATAGCCAATTAAAGATTGGGAATCCGCTAAATGAGAAAATGCATGTAGGGCCATTGATTGATAAAGATGCAGCAAAAAATTATCTAGATGCCATTGAAAAATGCAAAGAAGCTGGCGGAAAATTTATTGTAGAAGGTGGCGTATTAAAAGGTAAAAATTTTGAAAGTGGGTGCTATGTAAAACCATGTGTGGCAGAAGCAAAAAACAGTTTTGATATAGTGCAACATGAAACTTTTGCCCCTATTCTTTACATCATGAAATATAAAACCATGGACGAAGCCATCGCTTTTCAAAATGGTGTGCCACAAGGATTATCTTCTGCAATTGTAACCAATAACTTAAGGGAAGCCGAGTTGTTTTTATCGCAAGCAGGAAGTGATTGTGGAATAGCAAATGTAAACATTGGTACATCAGGTGCAGAAATAGGCGGAGCATTTGGAGGAGAAAAAGAAACAGGCGGCGGTAGAGAAAGTGGCAGCGACGCTTGGAAAGTTTATATGCGCAGACAGACAAATACGATAAATTATACCGATAAATTACCATTGGCACAAGGCATACGATTTGATTTGTAAGCTATAATAAAGGGCCAATATGTACATACAGACAATTCGAATAAATTTCATAAAAAATTTACAAAATGGATAGCTGGTATTGGCTACAATTTATTAAAGATTATTTTCGTGAAATATTAATAATTAAATAAATAAACAAAATGAATAAAATTACCTTTCTTTTTATTGGGATGGTTTTTGGTTTTTCTTCGGCATTTGCACAAAAAGAAGTACCAAAAAACTGGCATCAATTAGACCCTACCACGTCGGGCTATAACGGAATAAGTTTGGATAAAGCTTATAGCCTTATTAAAACAAAAAAATTAAAAAGTAACCGGGTTATCGTTGCCGTTATTGACAGTGGCATAGATACTTTACACGAAGACCTAAAACCAATACTTTGGACCAACCCCAAGGAAATACCAGCCAATGGAATTGATGATGACAAAAATGGCTTCATTGATGATGTACATGGGTGGAATTTTATAGGTGGAAAAGACGGACGTAATGTAAAAGAAGACAGTTACGAAGCTGCTAGGGTTTACCACAGGTTTAAATCAAAATATGATGGTAAAGATGTTAAGGTAAGTGACTTAAATGAAGCAGACAAAAAAGAGTATGCTGACTTTAAAAGGGCCGAGCAAAAAGTAATAGGGGCAGAAGAAGATGGTCCATCTTATGCCATGCTTAAAAAAGTAGAAACAAATTTATTGAAAGCAGATGAGCTATTGAAAAAAGCGGTTGGAAAAGAGGAGTACACAGGAAACGACCTTGATGCATATGTAACCAAAACGGAAGAAGAAAAAAAATCGAAGCTACTATTAATGGGGATTATGAAACCCGCAGGAGCGATGGATCAAACATGTAAAGCTTTCATTGGTGAACTTACACAATATTTAGAAAGTTTACAGAAAAAAGAAGAAGCAAAAACGGTTGCCCCAAAAGCAATAAGACAAGAAATTGTGGGAGACAATGAAGCCGATATCAATGACCGTTTTTATGGCAACAATGATATTATGGCAAGCACTCCCTTTCATGGTACGCATTGTTCGGGCATTATTGCAGCAGTAAGAAACAATGGCAAGGGTGTAGATGGTATTGCCGACAATGTGCGCATTATGATGTTGAGAGCTGTACCAGATGGCGATGAGCACGATAAAGATATAGCCAATGCAATACGTTATGCAGTAGATAATGGCGCACAAATTATTAGTATGAGTTTTGGCAAGGATTTTTCGCCAGAAAAACAATGGGTGGATGATGCTTACCGCTATGCTGCAAGCAAAAACGTATTACTAGTTCATGCTGCTGGCAATGATTCTAAAAATGTAGATACCACTTATAATTTCCCCAATCCATTTTATATAGATGGAAAAGGAAGAGCTGATAATATTATTACGGTAGGTGCTAGTGGCGATAAAAAGAATGGTGGACTTACTGCTTCTTTTAGCAACTATGGCGCAAAAGAAGTAGATGTGTTTGCTCCGGGTGTAAATATAAATTCTACTGTACCTGGTGGCAATACATATGGTAATGCAAGTGGAACATCTATGGCTTGCCCTGTTGTAGCAGGTATTGCAGCTTTAATATTGCAATACTACCCAAATCTTACAGCCCTTCAATTAAAAGAAGCAATTGAAAAATCTGCTGTTGTATCTAAAGAAAAAGTAGATAACCCCGAAACCAAAGAACAGGTGTTGTTGAGTACACTTTCTAAAACAGGCGGTTTTGTAAATGCATACGACGCAGTGAAATATGCAGGAAACATGAAAACCAATAATAAAACCAAGGCAATAATAATTCCTCCAACGAAAATAAAGAATACCAAAAAAGGTTAATCTTTTAATAGCTATCCGCTATTAGGAGCAAGGAATATAAAATTGTAGAAAATTAAATATAAACTGTAATAAAATTCATTCTTCATTTAAAGAATGTACCTCTATAAATTACCTATATTATCTGTAATCTATTTGCGTAATAGTTAAAAAATTATATACAAAACAGTCTTTCTGTGAATCTGTGGCAAAAATATTGCCACAGATTCACAGAAAAAAACAGAAATATCATTTTAATCTACCCCTTTAAAAATCATAAATTGTGTATTTAATACCTAAAATTCTTTTGCACCCAATAACGGATAGTCGTTAATCTTTTATTATATCATTTTAAAAAACCGTTTTTTGCAAAATGCAAAGCGGTTTTTTTAGTTTAATAAGATTCAATAATTTTACAAAAAAAATGAACGACTCAAGTACATACAAAAATTTTTTCGAAAAATATTCCTCCTTGGTAAAGGAAAATATTATTGAAACAGCATTTGAATATCAAGAAAAGGTATTGGATGATTTTTTTACAAAAATTACGGAAGATAAATCCAATTATGCATATGCTGTAGGAAAGTGGACACTGAAGGAAATGTTGCAGCACATGATTGATACGGAAAGAATTTTTGCCTACAGAGCACTGGCAATATCTCGTAAAGAAACGGCGAGCCTACCAAGCTTTGATGAAAATTTATATGCAAATAATTCGGATGCTAATAGAAGAACCTGGGCCGAACTAGTAGAAGAAATGAAAGCTGTAAGAAAAGCGACCATTTTATTATACAGATCATTTAATGCAGAAATGTTAGACACTGTAGGCGCTTTTAGTGGCACAAATCAAGCTACGGTGAAATTAATTGGCTTCATTACTGTTGGGCATGCTTATCATCATATAAAGATAACTACGGAAAGATATTTGTAATAAATAATGGTAGCATTATGTATTACGATAAGAGCCGCCATTCTTAAATGGCGGCTCTTATAATTAGGTTATTATTAGGGTTAATTTTTTTTAGCTACTTTATCATTTACAATCATTCTATTCAATATTTTCACAGACTCATCAATATAAATATCTTCCCCTACTCTTTTTACAAATCTTTTATTACCATCCATTTTCTCTTTTGTTTTAGCAATCTCTGCTGTATCAGAAGCAATATTTGTCACATCTAGTGGTTTTGGTAATTTGTACGCTTCTTCCAATTGTTTGTAAACAACTTTCAGTTGCTTTTGATCTGCATCATACTGCTTCAAATTTAAACTATACTGTTTGTTTACATTCTTTTCCAAAAGCAATACGTTTGCTTTTATTTTATTAAAATTAGCATTTTTAGCTGTTTCTGCATTTGCATTGGCAATAACGGTACTTAAATCAGTTGTATTTAACCATGGCTTATATTCTGCTTGTGGAATTTCATCCCATTTCAAAGAATAAATATTGTCTTTTTCTCTGAACTTAAGATACTCAAGCCTATCTGGCAAAACAACATCTGGTGTTACACCTTTAAGCTGGGTGGCACCACCATTTATACGGTAGAATTTCTGAAGCGTAATTTTTAAAGATCCAAGGTCATCTGATTTTTTTACACCCAATAAAGAATTTTCACTCTCGGGGTTTAAAGGAATGGTTCTTTGTACCGTTCCTTTGCCATAACTACTGGTGCTACCTATTATTATTCCCCTTTTGTAATCTTGTATAGCTGCAGCAAATATTTCTGAAGCAGAAGCACTTGTTTCATCTACCATTACGGCTAGCGGACCAGTATATTGTACAGTTTTATCTCTGTCTCTCAATATAGATGGTTTATCATCTCTGCTTTTTACCTGTACAATTGGGCCATCTTCAATAAACAATCCCGCCATTTGCACTACATCATACAATGACCCTCCACCATTTCCACGAAGATCTAGCACAATTCCATCTACATTTTCGGCTTTTAATTTTTCAACTTCTTTGGCTACATCGGCAGCGCATCTTCTACCTTTAGGGTCTTGAAAATCTGCATAAAACTCGGGTAAATAAATGTATCCAATTTTGTGTTCGCTGTTTATGATCACCGATTTTGCAAACGTTTCATCAATTCTTATTTCATCTCTTAGCAAGGAAACTACTTTTATACTTCCATCAATTCTACGAACGGTGAGCCTTACTTCTGAGCCTTTTTCTGATCCACGAATAATTTTTACTGCATCCGTTACGGAGTAACCCGTTACATCAATTGGCTCCTCTTTTCCTTGACCAATTTTTATGATTTCATCATTTTCTTTGAGCTCGCCACTTCTCCATGCTGGCATACCACTCACCAGGCTTGTTATTTTAATTTTGCCATCTTCCTCTTTTAGCTGTGCTCCTATTCCATAAAAACTTCCTTTCATCGATTCGTTGAAACTTCTAAGATCTACTGGAGCAAAATAATCGGTATGTGGATCCATTGTACCAGCAATATTATTTACAAAAGTGCCAAAGTTTTCATCTATTGTTTCTCTACTTATTTTAGTTGTAAAGTAGCGCACCATTTGTTTTCTTACAAAATCCCTCGACTCTCTTTCAAGCGTACTATCTGCTTTAAATTTAAAATCCTTTTTTTCCTTACCCTTGGCTCTGTCTTCTTGTAGTTCTAGGTATTTTCCCAATGCCATAAATTTCATACGCTTTCTCCACATGTCTGTTCGTTCTGCTTCGTTCTTTGGAAAAGTAAGTTTATCCGGATTTGCTTCCAAAGACTCATTTATGGTAAAATCAAAAGGCTTTGCAAGTAAATCTATATACAGTTTAGATACTTCATTTTGCCTTTTTAGATATATAGTATTGATATCATAAAAAGATAGCAATTCCGCCCCGTGAATTTCATCATCAATTTTATTCTCGTACTTTTTTAATGCATCTATGTCTGATTGAAAGAAGATATTTTTTTCACCATCCAAATCCTCTTCAAATCTTTTGAGAATGATTTTACTAAATTCATCATCAATTTTTCTTGGACTAAAGTGCCCTTCTTCTAGCAAAATACCTACGTTTCTTAAAATTTTTGCATAACGCAGTTTAGGATTCTCATTATTATCAGAGCTACCTTGAGATTTAAAAGCAATAAAAAAACTAGCGCCCAAAATAACGAGCATTACAGGAATGAATTTCTTACTCATAATAAATGTAGCAATTTTTTGCATATAGTAAAATTAACGTAAAAATGAAGTTACAAGTTTATTTGAAGTGATAAAAGGTAATAATTTTTTGTTAAACGGGGAGTAAAAAAGGGCGCTTTACTATTTAATGACAATAAATGGAAGAAAAAAAGCCTTTCGAATTTCTCGAAAAGCTTTTTTATGGGTAATCGAGGGGGCTCGAACCCCCGACCCTCAGAATCACAATCTGATGCTCTAACCAACTGAGCTACGACTACCATTTGATTTGGGCAGCAAAAATATAGCTTTTTTATTGGCATACAAAATAGAATCGAATATTTTAATCAAAAAATGGAAGAAATCACCATCATTGGTTTAAAAATGCCAATCAAAGATTTGATTAAATGAATGGTTCGTTATTACATTCGAAATTGAAATGCTTAAAACTTATCCATTAAATATTAAATCTTTAATTTTTTAACCTTATTTTGCTACTTGTAAAAATGAATAAATGAAAAATATTGATTTCAAAGGCATGATACCACATGCGGTGGCTGTTGGTATATTTTTATTGGTATCTATTGTATTTTGTTTACCCGTATTTCAAGGTATGGCAATAAACCAAAGCGATATGAGCCAAGTAGGCGGTATGGCCCAGCAATCCAAATTATTTTACCAAGAAAATGGGCACTATCCATTATGGATAAATAGTTTATTTAGCGGAATGCCCGGTTTTCAAATAACGATGAGTGCCACTCACTCTATAACGTTAAACTGGTTTCACAAATTATTCACGCTTTTTTTACCCCAGGCGCCTGGCTTATTTTTCTTAGCCTGTTTTAGTTTTTATGTACTTTCTCAAATAGTAAAAGTAAAACCTTGGATTGGCATTTTGGGTGCGTTGGCATATGGATTTGCCTCTTATAATGCCATATTGATTGAAGTTGGACACATTACTAAATTTGCTGCAATGGGTTATGCTCCATTACTTTTAGGAGGAATAATATTGCTTACAGATAAAAAATACATTCTTGGCTTTATTACTACTTTATTATCTGCTACTTTAATAATGAATCAAAACCACGTGCAAGTAGTGTATTATGTTTTTATTATTATGATATGTTTCGGAATAGGCTTTTTAATATATTCTATAAAAAATAAGGAGCTCACTCATTTTTTTAAAACAGCGGGTCTTGCTGTTGTAGCTGCTACATTGGCTTTATTATCTTTTGCTACCGTATTTATGCCCACTCAAGAATTTGCAAAAGAAACCATGCGTGGTGGCCGCTCCGAACTTACGCTTGGAGAAAAGCCAGAAGATATAGCAAACAAAACAAAAGGTGGTTTAAACAAAGATTATGCTTTTCAATGGAGTTATGGTATAGGTGAAACGTTTACATTTATTTTGCCAAATTATGTGGGTAGCAACTCTGGCCCAAAACCCTTGGGTGAAAAAAGTAAGACAATAGAAAGCTTATCAAACAGTGGTTTGCCAGAACAAGTTATCAATAATATGTACGGTAGCTTTAGTGCGTATTGGGGTGCACAACCTGGCACATCAGGCCCAGTATATTTTGGAGCTATTATTTGTATGTTATTTATTGCAAGTTTATTTTTTGTAGATAAAAAATACCTAGGCTGGCTATTGGCTGCTACCATTATTGGTATTGTAATGGCTTGGGGTAGCAATTTTAAAGCTGTCAATTATTTCCTTTTTGACCACTTACCATTTTACAACAAATTTCGTGCGCCCTCTATGGCAATGATAATTCCCCAGCTTACCATGATTTTGTTGGCAGTTTTGGCCTTGCAAAAAATTGTTTATGCTGATATTGAAAAAACAATACTAATAAAGAAATTAAAGTACACTGGCTTTATTACCGTTGTAGTAATTGCATTATTGGCATTTAATTATATGACTGTTGATTTTAGTGGAGAAGCTGATAATGCACGTATGAATAATATGCAACAGTATGTAGAGCAAGTATTGGCAAAAGGCAACCAACCTTCGGCAGAAATGAGTGCTCAAGCAAAAACAATGATAGGTGATTTTAAGAAAAGCTTGATGGACGATAGAAAAAATATTTATTTGATGGACTTTTTAAGAATGCTTCTATTTTTATCAATAGGTGGAGCTATTATTTGGTTTACCATAAATAAGAAAATATCAGTATTGGTAGCTACCATATTATTATGCATCGTTTCTTTTGCAGATATTATTTTGGTAAGCAACAGATACTTAAATAAAGAAAATTTTGTACCATACGATGAGTTTGCTGGAGAAAGAACACCGACTGCTGCAGACCAGCAAATATTAGCAGATAAAACGCAATTCAGGGTGTTTAATCAGATTGGAGGAGATCCGTTTCAAGATGCTCAAACAAGTTATTTTCATAACTCCGTAGGTGGATATAGTCCTGTGAAATTAGGATTGTATCAAGATATTATTACGCATCAATTAAGCAAAGGGAATTTCCCGGCATTTAATATGCTCAACACAAAATATATTATTGCCCAAAACCCACAGACGGGGCAGCCAATGGTACAGCAAAATCCAGATGCGGCAGGTAATGTATGGTTTATAAAAAACATACAATACGTAAATAACGCCAATGAAGAAATGTTGGCTTTGGATAGTTTGAAAGTAAAAGAAACAGTGATTATAGATAGCAGAGAAAAAGCGAAAGTTACTGTTGAACCTACATTTGATTCCACTGCAAAAATTAGCTTAATAGAAAATAAAAATGATTTAATTAATTATGAATCATCTTCAAAAACAAATCAATTTGCAGTATTTAGTGAAATCTATTACCCAAATGGTTGGAAAGCTTATATAGATGATAAGGAAACGCCCGTAACAAAAGTGAATTATTTATTGCGTGGTTTATCCGTTCCTGCTGGCAATCATAAAATACGATTTGAATTTAAACCAGCTTCTTATATTTTAGGAAACAAATTGAGTTTAATAAGTGGTATCATTTCTTTTATACTTTTATTTGGTGGATTATTTTTGTTGTATACAAAGAGTAGAAAAACAAATTGATTTCATTTATTGGTTTTAATATTTAATTTGGAACATATTAATGGTAAAAAATTTAATTTCTGTAGTAATCGTTGTTTACAATGCTAAGCAAACTATTAAATTTACCATTGATAGTATATTGGGCCAAACATATGAAGCTATTGAAATTGTAATTATAGATGCAAAAAGTGTAGACGGCACCGTTGAGATTGTAAAAAGCTATGGAAACAAAATCAATTATTTTATTAGCGAAAAAGATGAAGGCGTTTATGATGCCATGAATAAAGGAGTGATGGCAGCTAATGGAGAATGGGTGTTTTTTTTAGGTGCCGATGATGTTTTGGTAGATGAAAATATATTTTCGAATATATTTAATTCAAGTAAATATGAAGGAATAGATTTATTGTATGGAGATGTGGTTTTAACGAGTAATAATAAAATATATGGAGGGGAAAGGACATACATGAGTTTGGTAGATAAAAATATATGTCACCAATCAATTTTTTACAAAAAAAATATTTTTAATAAAATTGGTAAGTACAATTTAGATTATAAAATTTTAGGTGATTTTGACTTTAATATTAGGGTTTTTGAAAATACTACTTTAAAAACGCAATACATAAATAAAGTAATTGCACTGTACAATAATAAAGGATTAAGCAGTTATACTTTAGATAAAAATTTTCACAAACAAATATTAATTACATTTTTAAAAGATAAAAAGAAACCTTTCTTTACCCCCGAATTGCAGCAACACCATTTTTATTTTGGTATAATCAATTTATGGAATTGGAAAATACTGGTTGCAGCAAAACATATATTTGCAAGCTGGGTATGTGGCAAAAGAAAATTATTCTACTTTTTATTTACAGGTAAATTTTTATTGAGGATCTTAACTTTCCAAAAAATAAAAATAAAATAGGATCTCACAAGATTTTTATATGCAACTTTCAATTATCATTATAAATTACAATACTTTTAATCTTACATGTAATTGTATTCAATCTATTTATGATAAATTAATAGGATTAAGTTTTGAAATTATTTTGGTTGATAACGCTTCTATTGAATGTGACCCAAACTTGTTTAAACAAAAGTTTTTCGATATAAACTTAATAATTAGTAAAACAAATACTGGTTTTGCTGGTGGTAATAATATTGGTGTAGCAGCTGCAAAAGGCGACTATATATTATTGTTAAACAGTGATACAGAACTAATAAATAATGCACCAAAAATTTGTTACGACTACATTACACAACATCCAACAGTAGGCATGGTAACTTGCCAATTGACATACCCAAATGGAAGCTTACAATACAACTGCAGAAGGTTTAGAACAATAAGTTGGGAGTTATTGGAAATTTTTCCTTTCTACAAATTATTGCCAAAAGAAAAAAGAGAATCATTAATGCTTCATCATTATTTTGATCATAAGCGAACAATGAAATGCGATTGGGTTTGGGGCGCATTTATGTTATTTCCGAAGCAAATTATAGCGCAGTTACCAGAAAAGAAATTGAGCACCGATTTTTTCATGTACAGTGAAGACACACTCTGGTGTTTGGATTTTTACAATCTTGGCTATGAAATATATTTTTTACCTGATGCCAAAGTAATGCATATACACAAAGGCAGCTCCAGTAAAGAAAAATGGCTGGGAATTACCAAGACTACTATTAAGAATCATGCTCAGCTAATGAAAAAATATTACAGGGGTTGGAGCTGGTACATTTTTGTTATTATTTACAGAGTAAAGCAATACGGGTTTTTGTGGTGGAAGCAATTAATTCAATAAGTCATAATGTAACACAGAAGTTGAAAAGTTTAGTAATAAAACTTATTTTTGTACAAATAGAACATTTAAAATGAAAACAGCTTTAATTACTGGAATTACAGGTCAGGATGGTGCATACTTAGCAGAGCTTTTATTGGAAAAAGGGTATATGGTTCATGGTATAAAACGCCGCAGCTCTTTAATGAATACAGATAGGATAGACCATCTTATTTTCGATAAATCTATTGCAGACCGCTTTCATTTGCATTATGGCGATTTGACAGATAGCAGTAGTCTTGTAAGAATTATCCAACAAACACAACCAGATGAAATTTACAATCTAGGTGCTCAAAGCCATGTACAAGTAAGTTTTGAAACACCTGAATATACTGCAAACTCCGACGGAATTGGTGTTTTGAGGATTCTTGAAGCCATCAGGATTCTTGGATTAACTGAAAAAACAAAATTTTACCAAGCTTCCACTTCGGAGCTTTACGGACTAGTACAGGAAATTCCTCAGAAAGAAAGTACACCATTTTACCCACGATCGCCCTACGGTGTAGCTAAATTGTATGGTTATTGGATAACGGTAAATTATAGGGAAGCATACAATATGTTTGCGGTAAATGGCATTTTATTTAACCACGAAAGCCCCTTGCGAGGAGAAAGTTTTGTAACCAGAAAGATAACGATAGGTGTAGCACGCACAGCCTTAGGATTAGATAATAGCCCATTAATGTTGGGAAATTTAGATGCTAAAAGAGATTGGGGGCATGCCAAAGACTACGTAGAAGGAATGTGGCGAATGCTACAACATGACACACCCGAAGATTTTGTACTGGCAACGGGTATTACTACTACCATTAGAGATTTTATTATTATGGCTTTTGCCGAAATAGGTATTACGCTCGATTTTAAAGGTGAGGGAGTAGATGAGAAAGGTTACATAAAGACTTGTAGCCATCCCTCTTACAATTTGGAAATAGGAAGCCAGGTGATTGGAATTCATCCTCGCTATTTTAGACCTGCAGAAGTGGAATTATTAATTGGTGATTCCACCAAAGCAAATACAATATTGGGATGGAAACCAAAATATGATCTACCGCTACTTGTAAAAGAAATGATGGAGGAAGAATTAAAATATCAATCCAAAAAAGGTTAAAAAAAATGGTTGCTCTAAAGGGAGGGCACTGAAAAACTGGCTGTTTATCAAAAGAGGCTGTTTTCTAAATTGAAAACAGCCTCTTTTCTTTAAAGTATTCGAGTCGGGGTCCATCACCAATTTCATATAGGCGATTCTCAGAGCTTATAATTTACTTTT
>JANPCB010000136.1:0-8200 GCA_031430735.1 Ferruginibacter sp.
TCTTTAAATGAAGAATGAATTTTTATACAGTTTATATTTAATTTTCTGTGATTTTATATTCCTTGCACCTAATAGCGTATAACTATTGTATTTTTTGATATTTAGTACTGGTTTTTCAATTTTTAAGGGTAGTTATCAACATATGTTATTTCTTTAATTATATTTTTAACAAGTTGGTTTCAATATTTTTTATATTTTAGCGTTAGTATCAAAGAACTTACCATTCTCTTAATTTTTTATGAATAAACAACTCATTAAGTACGTATTCATTTTATTTACAGCTACCATTTGTAGTACGAGTATGCTTGCTCAAACCAGTGCTGGGCCTCGTTGGGTTTCCAAAAAGCCAGATCTGGTTTCTAAATTAGAAGATTCTTTAAAAAAACAGTTTGAAAAGCAGAACCTTGTTTGGCCGCCACAAGCCATGTATTTGCGTTCGTTTAAGTATGATAGGCAATTGGAAGTTTGGATAAAGTCTACAGCAAAAGAACCTTACAAACTATTTAAAGTTTACAAAGTATGTCAGCAAAGTGGTTCTATGGGTCCCAAAAGAGTAGAGGGCGATTATCAAGTACCAGAAGGATTTTATTATATCAACGAGTTCAATCCAAATAGCAATTACCACCTTTCATTGGGTCTAAATTATCCGAATGCTTCAGATAGGATATTAAGCGATGCAAACAAACCAGGCGGAGCCATTTATATTCATGGTAATTGTGTGTCTACGGGTTGCATTCCCATTACGGATGCACCTATAGAAGAATTGTATTTTTTGGCTAGCAATGTAAGAATTCAAGGGCAAGAATATATTCCGGTTCATGTTTTTCCTGCTCGTTACAATGTAAAAAAATCGCAAGAGTTTTTAGATATTGCTATGAAAGACAATATCTATTTACAGCAGTTCAATACCAATATTAAAGAAGTATTTACCTATTTTGAAGCCAAAAAAGAATTGCCAATCATAATGGTAAATAAGAGAGGGGAATACGTTTTAAATTAATAAAATAGCAATAGCCTCACCCCAGCCCCTCTCCAGAGGAGAGGGAACTGGAAGATTTTAGCGAAAATCGTTTTCAAAATTAGGAGTTTAAGTATTTAATATTTTTATCCTCTAAAAACAGCTTGTATCGTTTCTGGCGTTTTTTGTTCCAAAATAATATTCTTTCCTTCGGTAAGTCTATTTACCGTTTCTTGGTTGTAATGCCTAATGGTAAGTAAGGATAAATCCCGCTCCACATCTACATCAAATAAAAGCGAAGCCTGCGCTGCTATTTCAGCTGTTTTTTCCATGTGCCCATCAAAACAGCATACAAAAGATATGGCGGTATTTTGAGTAAGGTTGGGTTGTAGCTTTACCGCATTAAAAATTTTATGCAGTTGCCCCAATGCTTTTCCTTCCATAAAAGAAAAATCCCTCGAACGAAAATGTATCATAGCCTGGTTGCTTTTTAAAACAATTACAGGGGGTAAATTTTCTGTTTTATCTCCATTAATTACTGTGCCGGGTAGTGTTGTATCTAAAAAACTTTTTACATACAACGGTATATTTTTATTTTGTAATGGTTTGATGGTTTTTGGGTGAATAACTTGTGCGCCATAATAAGCCATTTCTATCACTTCGGTGTAATTGAGTTTTGGGATATTTACCGCATCTGCAAATTTATTGGGATCTGCATTCATTACTGCAGGCACATCTTTCCAAATAGTAACAGCATCTGCATGCATGATGTTTGCAAAAATAGCGGCAGAATAATCACTTCCTTCCCGGCCCAGTGTAGTGCTTTCATTTTCGTCTGTAGCGCCTATAAAACCTTGGGTTATTATTACATCGTATTCATCAAAAAGGGGTAAAATGTTTTCATTTACTTTACCAGTTGTAAATTCAAAATCTACTCCCGCATCTCTAAAATTATTATCTGTGCGAAAAATATCTCTTACGTCTATCCATTTTACCTTTACTTTTTGTTCTGCTAAATAATGTCCAACAATGCAAGTACTAAACAATTCACCACAGCATACTATTTGATCGTAATAATAATCATATGCTCTCACTGGTTTGTCGTGTAGCATCCATTCTATTTCGGTAAAAAAATCTTTCAATTGATCTTCAGCCGCTTTCCAATTATGAACAAGTAAGTATTTCACTACATCTAAATGGTTGTTTTTTACTTGATCAAACAACAGCAAAGCCTCTTCTTTTCTATTGTCAAAATAAGCGTCGGCAATTTTTTCCAATGCATTGGTTGTTTTTCCCATTGCAGAAATAACGACCAGTAATTTTTGCGAGGCATTATCAGAAATAATATTGGCTGTATTTTTTATCCGATCTAAGTTGTTTATAGAAGCGCCACCAAATTTGAAAACATGCATAAGAAAGAAGTATTAAGTACTAAGTATTGAGTATAAAGATTATTAAATTCAAAAAGTTTTGGTGAAATCCAACAAATTAAAATTTGCTATTCATTGGTTAATAAAACTATTTCTTTTAAAATTTTATTTACATTGCAAATCTATATTCAAAACAGCTATTTCAAAAATATATTATTAATCAACAATTTTAATGGACTAATCTCTATACTAATATCTCAATACTAACTACTAAATACATTCCATGGCAACAAATAGAAATATCCTCACCCTCGATGAATTTACGATACAAGAAATGCGTGCTTTCCCACAAGCCACGGGCGAATTGGCAAGTTTACTAAGGGATATAGGCTTAGCGGCCAAACGCATCAATGTAGAAGTGAATAGGGCTGGCTTGGTAGATATTTTAGGAGATGATGGAAGTACAAATGTACAAGGCGAAGAAGTAAAAAAATTAGATGTATTTGCAAACGACCAAATGGTAGGGGTGCTGCGCCACGGCATAAGTTGTGCCGGCATAGGTAGCGAAGAATTAGATGATATTGTATTATTTGATGATGATGTAAGTAACAAGGCAAAATATGTTTGCCTTTTTGATCCATTAGATGGAAGCAGCAATATAGATGTAAATGTTTCCATAGGAACCATTTTTAGCATCTATAGGCGAGTGAGTCCGTTAGGCAAACCCGCTACCAGAGCAGATTTTTTGCAACCTGGCAATAGGCAAGTAGCCGCAGGTTATATTGTGTATGGGTCCTCTACCATGCTTGTATATGCTACCAAGCGTGGGGTAAATGGTTTTACACTCGATCAGTCTATTGGAGAATATTTACTGAGCCATCCAAATATAAAATGCCCCGAAGTTGGTAAAATGTACAGCGTAAACCATGGCAACTTTTTTGTATTTGAGCAGGGCGTAAAAGAATACATTACAGCCTGTCAAAAAAAGGATGCAACCAATGGCGGCCCTTACACCCAGCGTTATATAGGCAGTATGGTGAGCGATGTGCATCGGAATCTAATACGTGGCGGCATATTTTTGTATCCAACCACCACAAACAAACCCAAAGGAAAACTCCGATTATTATACGAGTGCAATCCATTTGCTTATATTGTAGAAAGAGCTGGCGGTAGAGCTACCAATGGAAAAATAAATATTTTAGATGTGGTACCTACAGAACTGCACGAACGATCCGCATTGTATATTGGTAGTGTGAAAATGATGGAGGAGTTGGAGTCCTTTATTGGGGAGGTAGAAAAGGAAGTTTAAAAATGTTGAAAATTGTTTGAAGGGTTGAAAACAGATTATTGTATATTTTAATTCGGAAAAGGAAAAGTTCAGTTTTCAAAAACTACTAGTTCTTATTTGTCTAAAATCATAAGCTTTATGCAAAATACCATCATATCCGTTCAAAATCTCACCAAAAACTACGGCAGCTTCCAAGCCGTAAAAGATATTTCTTTTGATGTACACGAAGGAGAAATTTTTGGCTTGCTTGGCCCTAATGGAGCAGGTAAAAGCACTACATTGGAGATAATAGAAACGTTAAGAGAAAAAACCTCGGGGAAAGTTATTGTAAATGGGTTGGATTTAGACAAATCGCCAGGCGAAATAAAGAAGATTATAGGTGTACAATTACAATCCTCTGGTTTTTATCCCAATTTGAATTTGCTTGAGCTTATAAAATTATTTGGCGGATTGTATAATAGAGAAGTAGATGGAATGGAACTGCTAAAAAAAGTAAACCTTGCAGACAAAGCCAAAAACAAAAGCAAGGAACTTAGTGGGGGACAAAAACAACGTTTTTCTATAGCTACAACTATGATCAATAACCCTAAAATTGTATTTTTAGATGAACCTACCACTGGTTTAGATCCGCAAGCTCGTAGAAATTTATGGGATCTTATAAAAGAAATAAGACAGAATGGAGCAACAGTTATTTTAACAACTCATTATATGGATGAAGCAGAACAATTGTGCGATCGTATTGCCATTATGGATGAAGGTAAAATTATCAAATTGGATACACCCGATGGTATGATAGATGAATTGGTAGCAACAGGATTTGAGCGGCCAAAACAAGTGAAATCTGCCAATTTAGAAGATGTTTTTATACATTTAACAGGTAAAGAAATGAGACCTGATTAATTTTTATTTTATTTGCATAAATTTTTATTAAACAAACAACAACAATCAATGAAGAAATTATTTTTTTCTGTAGTAGCTATTTCAACTTTTTGTACTACAAATGCCCAAAAGATAAAAACTGTTCCAGTTAAGCCCGCTGCAACTGCACTTAAAGTAAGCCCAGCTTCTAAAACTCCAACCTTGAAGAATGCGGTGGATAGTTTTAGTTATGCTATAGGAATGAGTATAGGAGGCAGTTTAAAAGAATCTGGTGCCAGCAAATTAAACTTTCAGCTTATTGCTAATGGTATGGAACAAGTATTTACTAATGCTAAAACTGCTTTTGACAAAGAAAAAGCAGGTATGATCATACAAGAAACCTTGCAAGCACTTAATAAAAAGAAGGGAGAAGCACAAAAAGCATTGTGTAATAATTTTCTTGAAGAAAATAAAAAGCGTGCTGGCGTTATTACATTACCAAGTGGCTTGCAATATGAAATCATAAAAGCAGGGGAAGCAGGAGGCACAAGTCCAAAATTAGTAGATACTGTAATTGTAAATTATGCAGGTACTTTAATGGATGGTACAGAGTTTGATAATTCTTTTAAAAGAGGCGGCCCTGCTACTTTTGGAGTAACACAGGTAATTAGGGGATGGACAGAAATTTTACAACTAATGACAAAAGGTGCAAAATGGAAAGTGTACATTCCAAGCGAACTGGCTTATGCAGAAAACCCACCAAGCGCACAAATACCTCCTAATTCGTTGTTGATTTTCGAAATGACATTGGAAGATATTAAACCAGCAATTACTGCAGCACAATAATGGAAGATTTAAAATACCCAATAGGCAAATATCAAGAGCAGCCATTTTCTCAAAAGCAATTGGAAGAGTGGCTGCTCGATATTGAAATACTGCCAAAGGCATTGGAATATGCTATAACCAATTTAGATGCAGTACATTTAGAAGTTCCCTATCGGCCAGATGGGTGGAACAGTAGACAAGTAGTGCATCATGTTGAAGATAGTCATATGAACGCCTTTATACGATTTAAATTGGGGCTTACAGAAGACAATCCAACTATAAAGCCTTACGATGAAGTGGCTTGGGCAAACCTAAGTGATGTAAAAAATATTCCAATCAATGTTTCTATTACACTTTTATACGCAATACATGCTCGTATGCATGAAATACTAAAAAACATTAAAGAGGAAGAGTGGAACAGAACAGTAATTCACCCGGAGCATGGTAAGCAAATGACTCTTTGGTATTTACTTGGATTGTATGCATGGCATGGAAAGCACCATACAGCACATATAAATAAGTTGAGAGAAAAAGAAGGGTGGAGTTGAGTAGTAAATAACACAGCGGTTGTGTGTATTGATTTTTTAATAATAAATTCATAATTATTTTTAAGACATATCAGCGTGCTACAAAAATTTAAAAGTTACTTATAAGCAAACACCACAATCATCTTTGCCTAAATCTAAAATCTATGTCTTTTAAAATACTATCAAAAGAATACATCAGTAATCATAAGTATTTTACTGCCCGAAAAGATAAATACGAAACGCCTACAGGCAAAATAGTAGACCCTTACTTCGTTGTAGAAATGCCTGATTGTGCAGTAGCTGTAGCTATTACAGCCGAGGGGAAATTTATTTTCATTGAACAATATCGCCATCCTATCAATCAACTCTCTATTGAATTACCTGGTGGTTTTATTGATGATAATGAACCAAAAGAACAAGCTATTGCAAGAGAATTATTAGAAGAAACGGGTTATAGTTTTAGTGAAATTATTTACTTAGGTAAAACATATTCCAATCCAGGTGTGCTTAACAATGTTACTCATTTATTCTTGGCAAAAGGGGGAATAAAAACTGCGCTGCAATCTTTAGATGAAAATGAGGAAATAAGTATTTTACTAAAATCGATTGAAGAAGTAAAACAAATGATGCTGGATGATGTGATTAAACAGAGCTTGCATGAAGTATGTTTAAATAGAGCTTTACAACATCTGTAGAACTTTAGTTAGATTGCGTGAAAGTGCTTTCATCCATTTCTGCAATTATAAAAAAACTCCCACAAATCATTATTAGGTCGTTTTTATTTGCCCTTAGCTTTGCTGCTTTTACTGCTTCATTTACATCGTCGAAACTTTGGCCAATAAGTCCTGCCGAATTTGCTTTTTCAGCTAATGCAATAACAGGCATTGCTCTTGGAATATGTGCATTGGTAAAATAATAAGTGGCATTGGAGGGAAACAATGTTAAGATATCTGCAACGTCTTTATCTTTTACAAATCCCAAAACAAAATGATATTGAGCTGTTGGGTATGTTATTTTAATTTGATTTAATACCTGTATAATACCATCTTTGTTGTGAGCTACATCAGCAATTACGGTAGGGTTTTGTTGTAAAATTTCCCATCTTCCTCTCAAGCCTGTCATTTCTTTTACTTCCAATAAACCTTTGTTTACAGCTGTTTCAGAAATGTGGATGTTAAGATTTCTTAATTGTTCAACAGCTTCTAAAACAGTACAAATATTCTTGGCTTGATATAAACCAGTTAAGCCCACCGCAAAATTTTTATTTTTGCAGGTCATTACTTCATGCACTTTGCACAACAGGATATTATTTTCGAACTGTACAGATTCTGTAATAAACATTTCTTCAGCAAAAAATATAGGCGCATTTTTAGTAAGGGAACTGTCAATAAATACTTGCCTAGTTTCTGGCAAAGTTTCCCCAACAACAATGGGTATGTTTTCTTTTATGATTCCCGCTTTTTGTGTGGCTATTTCTTCTAAGCTATTTCCTAAAATATGCTGGTGATCGTAACCGATATTGGTAATAACCGATAAAATGGGCGTAATGATGTTGGTGCTATCTAATAAGCCGCCTAGACCTGTTTCTATAACCGCAATATCTACTTGCGCTACCGCAAAATAATCAAACGCCATGGCTACTGTTAGTTCAAAAAAGGAAGGATTTATTTCATCGGACTTTTCTTTCGTTCTTGCTACAAATTCTACCACAGCCTCTTCTTTTATCATTTCACCATTTACCCTTATTCTTTCTCTGAAATCTTTTATATGTGGGGATGTATAAAGCCCGGTTTTATAACCAGCACTTTGCAATATGGCTGCCAGCATGTGCGATGTGCTGCCTTTGCCATTTGTACCAGCAATATGTATTGTTTTAAATGTATTTTGTGGATTACCAATGCTATCGCACAATGCTATCGTATTATGTAAGTCTGCTTTGTATGCAGCACTGCCAATGCGGCTAAACATGGGTAATTGGGCGTATAGATAGTCGAGGGTTTGTTTGTAGGTCATCTGTTTTTTAAAACTATATTTCTTTTTGCAAAAATAGATTTAAAAAGATAATAGTACTACAATTTATGGCTGTGCTTTTTTCTTTACAAAAAAGAAATACAAAACAAACCATGCCAATATATAAGCACCTAAACCACTAAGTAAACTGTGTAACGAATAACCTGGAAAATATGGAGACTTAAACCAATTGGTCATAGTTAAAAGCCTTTTCATAAAAAAAAGAAAGAAAAAACCAATGGCAATATAGTTTGCTTTGTTGAGTGTCATTTTTTAATAAATATAGGAAAAGATTATTTAACATTAAAGTTAAACTGAACAGTAACCATACTTTCTTCTTCTGCTACATCAAATTTCATGCTTT
>JANPCB010000137.1:0-24120 GCA_031430735.1 Ferruginibacter sp.
AAGCAAAGCATTTGGCGGGTGCTTTACACGTTGATTTAAATACACAATTGGCAGATATAAAACCAGACTTATCAAAGGGCGGAAGACACCCATTGCCAACTGTGCAACAATTTTCGAAAGTATTGACAGGACTTGGAATTACAACCACAAGTCATGTGGTGGTTTATGATGACAAAAACGGTTCAAATGCAGCAGCCCGTTTTTGGTGGATGTTACAATCAGCCGGGCACAAATCCGTGCAGGTACTTAATGGCGGTTTTCAATATGCAATTCAGGCAGGTATTCCTGCCAATTCAAATAAAGTTTCTGTAGCTAAAGTAGACCCCTATATCATTAAAGAATGGCGGTTGCCTCTGTCGGATATTGTTGAAATGGAAAACGTGGCAGTAGATAAAAACTATATTGTTATTGATGTCCGTTCTCCAGAGCGCTATTATGGAGAAACAGAACCAATTGACTTGGTCGCCGGTCATATTCCCACAGCTATTAATATTCCATTTACTGAGAACCTAGATGAAGATGGACTGTTTTTATCAAAAGAGCAATTACGAATTAAATATGCAGCGGTATTTGATAAAGCAAAAAATGAAAATATAATTGTTCATTGTGGCTCTGGTGTAACAGCTTGCCATACTATTTTAACGATGAGTTATGCAGGTTATCAAATCCCTAAATTATATGTTGGCTCCTGGAGTGAATGGTCGAGAAACAATAAAGTGATTGCAACTAATGATAAATAATTTAACAGCAACTGAATTGAATCGAGTAATTGAAAGAATCTATTCTTAGGGTAAATAGCCGAAACATATGCTTATGTGGAGAAGGGACATAAGAATAGAAATGTGGTTGTAGCTACCCGATTATTTTGAGAAATTAAAGTTTTTGTGAAATTCTCTTTCTTATTCTACTCAGCGATTCCGGCTTTACCCCAATATAACTGGCTATTTGGTATTGCGGTATTTTTTGAAATAAATCAGGTCTAGATTTTAATAATTTTAAGTACCGCTGTTCGGGTGTATCGGTAGTGTAGGATGCCATTATTTCCTGTTGTTCTGCAAATACTTTTTCCATCACTTTTCTGGAAACAGATTCTAGGTTCGGAAACAGTTTATATAGATCCTCTTCTTTTTCTCTGTTTCCAACTACTAGGGTGCTGTCTATACAACAAGCCATAAAATGGGTAGAAGGAATTTGCTGGCTAAAACTATTCATAGAGATAACCCATTGTTCTTCTGAAAAAAAATTATTGGTTTTTTCTTCTCCTTCCACTAAAAAATATTGCCGTACACAGCCATCCAATACAAAATATACTTCTGAGGAAATTTGTCCTTCTTTGAGCAATACAGTTCCTTTTTTGAAATGAAGAACAGTCATCGTTTCTGCAATGGCTTCAATCTCCTCTTCGGACAACGGCATGATCCTCGAAAAATATTGTATTAGTTTGTTGTGCAATTTTTAAAATTGTATCATGATAATAAATAAAATTAAAGTTAACTACTAAAAGCCAAATCCGCTTGAGCTGTATTTTAATGCTTTAGTAATTGCACAAATACAACGGGCCTTTTCTTTTAAAGTTGATTTTTAATTTTACGAAAGCGTAGTACTGTATTACAACACATAGGCAAACTTTATAGCCCCATTCGGGCAGATAAGAAATTTCAAAATTGTATTCAATACTTTTTATACAATAGAATGTAGTTTTACAAAACAATAAGCGTTATCATTAATAGTTTTATTGGTCATAGATCAAATGCTTTAGGCTCTTGGTATTTGTGGTATTGACAAAGTCTGCTGACGATGATTGTTTCAACGTCATGCCCCAATTACACGAAATCATTTGTTGTTGGCTGCTGTGATTGTTGTCTATTGGCAAATACTACTATTTTGTCGTGCTATCAATTGCCAAGATTTTTTGTATCGTCTATAGATATTGGTATAAGCTCTTTTGTTCATGGACTTACCATCGGGATTGGTAACTCCTGCATCTGGAACGTCTTGCCCCATCACAATTGCAATGTCTTTGTTGATAGTAATTTTTTCAATAACGTGTTCAATGTGTGGCGGGGCAACCTTCATTTCTGCATTGCGTTTTTTCCACATGGCCAAAAGTTCCATAAGTCCACTAAATCCATGGATTTTTTGGTTCGGATTCATTACCACATAGTCAGGTGACACATATTTATACATAAAAAGAGTATCCTGCGTACCCATGGCAATAACGCTAAGTTCTTCTATTTTGCGAACAGCAGCTTCATCAGTTTGCGTTTTACTATCAGTTTGGGCTTGGCTAAATGTAGCAATGCCTATAAAAAAAATAGAGATAAAAAGCTTTTTCATAATATTTGCATGCGTTGCCACGTTGGTTTAATTTTTAAGTACAAAGATGAGCCGAGAAATGAATTATAGCATAGTAAAAAAGCGACATTATTCAATAAATTATGGCATTGTCAAAATCAAAAATTGTAGGAACCGTATTTGTAAATTGCTTAAAATCCCTCAATAAGTGCATTTGGTCAAAATAGCCGACTAAATGGGTAATGTTAGTCCAAGTTTGATTCGGCTTTTCTTTTTTAAACTTCATTGCTTGGTTAAACTTCAAAATCCTTTGGTACATTTTGGGGGTTACCCCAGTTTTGGTAAGAAAATTTCTTTCAAATTGGCGGTTGCTCAAACAAGCATCTGAAGCTAATTTATCCAAACAATATAGGTAAAGATGAGGTTGATTGATTACAAGGTCAATGGGCAATTGTTTTATCTTGAGATTGGATGCTTTATTCATCAAATACTTTTCAGCATAAAAAACCATTTCATCAAAACTTTTCGCATTAGTTATTTGCTCTTTTAAATCTTTGATGGGATTTCCCAAAACACAAATCGTTTCAGTATGTCCATTTGAAAATACAGATAATGGAATGCCAAATAAACGATGAAAACTACCAGTTTTAAAAATGATTTTGAACATCAGATAGTCATCCGGCACTTTCATATCTATTCTTTCGGTTAGCTGGCGAATGATAACCGTATCAGGTGTTTTGGTAAATGTCCCATCTATAAATATTGAAGGCTTATTCTTAGGATAAAAATATATGGCTTCTTCTGGCGTTGGCGTATTGGACAATGGGTTTGGATTACCCTTTGGCGTGTACAAAAACCAATACTCTTTGATAAATTGTTTTAGGGAAGGGTGTGGTAGGGCTTTTAAGAATTGATACATTTATTTGGGTTGTCAAAATGAATTCAATATAACTTTACAAATTTCAGTGGGTCTGTGGCGTGTATTCATAGCAGCCAACTTTACTCTTCCAGTAAAATCGAAATAAACAAGTATCTACACGGTATTCATATCTATTGTATACGTTTTTGCAGCATTGGCCTTGGCTACTTTTACCATATCTTCTGTTCCTCCTGCTCCGTCACCACCTTTACCATCCCACAATGCAATCAAGCTCATATTCATTCCTCCATTTACCATTGCGCTGTATAATAGCCAAAGGTTATTACGAACCCAAATATTGTAGTTCTCTTTTTTACTGAGCCATTTTGGTAATTCAATATCATCGGCTAAAACAGGATGAGGAATTTGCGTAAACAATTTATCAAATCTTTCTATCCAATCACTATCTGCAAATGCAACCGACTCTACAATAAATTGATCTCTAGGCAAAGCAAGATACATGTGGGTTTTTATTCCAAGTTCGGCACAAACTTCATGAAATAAAATATCACCGCCACAAGCACCACCAGCAATTCCCATTAATATAACGTTCGCCCCGAGTTTGTTTTTTTCACTTAAAACTTTTTTGGCAATTTCTTCTCTTACACTCTTTTCTTTTGGTGCTGGAAACCTTGGCTCTTTTCTGTCAGCTTTGTCTATCATGTGGCCAGTAAACAACAAATAATGAATACTTACTGGCTGTTTATTTTCTTCAATTGTAATGGCGCCTAATGCAGCTTTTACATTATCTGTTTTCACGTCTAAAGCTTCATAAATTTTAAGTTGCCTAACTGCTGCATCCATATTTAAACCATTGGCACCAGCAATAACTTTTTTATAAATAGCCGTTACCCGTGCTGGGTTATCTGACGTAAGCAGCGCAAAATCTGCCTCTGTAATATGGGCCCAAATTTTTTCGTCTTCTTTTGCATAGGTTTTTGCAGATTCTATTGAAAGCTGCAGTGCAGTAGTTAGTTGCAGGTGTTTATTTTTATATACTTCTAATTTTTGGTCTGCTGCATTTTTATCATCATAATTTACTTCCCAGATCGTTGGGTTTTTTTCTGCAAGAGAAATAATGGTGGTTAAAAGTCCTAAAGCATTTATACCAGCATAATAATGATTTAAACAAACATAAAATCCTTGTTGATAATTTTCAAAAGCATTTTCTATATCCAATGATTGTATGGCTTTCGAAATAAAATCTTCTCCAGATAACCCGCTCCATGAATTGACCCAACTTGTTTTAAAATTTCTGGCTTTTAATGATAATGCTTCCGCTTTTTCATAACTGGTTAAATCATTGCACTTCATTAATGCATCAATAGCCAAATTAGATTTTGTAAAATAGTTGGTAGCTTCATCAGGATTTATCTTCATTTCCATTTCGGCTAAACGTTGATAAACGGTACCTAATATTTCATTTGCTTTTTTATCATCGGGTTTATCATCCTTTATTCTTTCCCATACTGTTTTTGCAGATGCAAAAGCTTTTATTTTATACAAGCTTACGCCAATTAATCTCAAAGCAGGAATTTCCCAAGCAAAACTTTCTGCTTCATAAGCCAGTAGTGCGAGTTTACCTGTAGCTTTGCTAGCGGTTGCAATAGTTACCTCTTCTATAAATTCTTTGGGTACTATTAAATATTTTTCAGTATCCTGCGCTTCAAGATGCGGCAAAACATTAAACACTGGACTGTCTTTTCTATCTGCCTTTAATGTTTCACCAATAGTTTTTTTTAGCACTTCCAACGCTTCAGCAGGATTGTCTTTATTATAGGAAACATACCTCAAACCAATAATATCAAAAGGTGTTTCATCATACCCTGAGCATTTTATTAAAACGGTTCTTTTATCTCTTAGCGCATGCCGTATACCTAATTCATAAAAAACATTTGCATTGTAAATAGTTATATCAGCTATTACAATATCGGCCAACAATAATTCCGAAAACATGTCTTCCCTTATATCGCCTGCTTCAAAAACTTCTCCTGTTGTTCCTCCCGTTAAACCCAATTGTTGCATTGCCGGTTTTATCAAATCGGTTTCTACTTTATCAAAATCAAAGTATTCAATTTCTGGAACGCCCTCTTTGTTTTTTTTAATTACGGGCCTTTTATTACCAAAAGCACGTACAATAAATACATCAGACATATGGTTTCGATTTTATTATTTGTACTGCCTAAAGCGGTATCTAAAATTACGGTATCTACTTACAATTACATTATCTGCAGTTTGCTTATCTTTAAAAATTTACAAAATGATCTAAGCTTACTTCCTTTGCAGCGGCCCGGCCTACTTCTCTCATTTGAGGCATATATTTTACGGAGTCCATCTGGCGCACATCTTCGCTGTCAATATGGGATAAACCCAAGCCGGCAAGTCCTTTATCGCTTAGGTCTGCATTGTAACGAATATAACTAAATAGCCGGTTGGTATCTACAGAAGATGCAATTGGTTTATTGCTGGCATCTTTGGGAATTAAATCGCCTATTTCTCTATCAATTGGAGCTCCATAAACACAACGGCCCACCGTACGGCAATTGGTATCTTGGTCTACCTGCATGGCATACATTAAATTATTTGATAGTTTGGTAACTGTTTCTAAAATATTATCATACGTACCTGGGCTAGGCGCTGAGCCTGTTCCTACCGAAACAATCAAAAGATTTTTTTCGCCGGTTTTCCAATTTAAACCATATGCATTTTGTGTAGCCATACGGTACATTAAAAATGCCGGATTGTTATAAGGCGTTACGCCCCCATCTACAAACACAAAAGTCTTATCCGGATTTTTTGGATCCCATTGCAATGTTTCAGGTCTAAAATAAGCAGGGGCAGCTGTACTGGCCCGTACCAATTGATATAGCGGAATTCTTAAATTACAATCTGGCCTGTCTTGTGCATTGTATTTTGCAGCTGGGTTGTTGCTGATGGGCCAAGGTGAATCTGTAGAACGGTTCATGGTAACTGTCAACAGCAAGGATTTAAATTTGTTGGTCATTAAGTCAATATCTCCTTCACCAAAAGTATTTTTAAGTTCCTGTAAAAGTGGGCCATCATTATAAAAATATTTTACCCGCTTTAGTAAAAAGGCTTTATCAAACATGGCTTGGCCTTTTTCTTCATAAAAATGCTGTAGTTCTTTTACAGATTTCCCTATAGACAAGCCAGCTGCAATAATTGCCCCTGTGCTGGTGCCTCCTATATAATCAAAGTAGTCACATAACCTAAAATCATCTCCCTTGTTTAATTTTATTTTCAACTGGTTTTCCAGTTCCAATAAAATTTCTAGCGTAAGAACGCCTCTAATACCCCCACCGTCTAGCGAAAGCATTTTACGTGGTTGTTCTGTTTCGTACCTATTGGCTAATGAACCCCATTTAGACATATCGTTGCTTTTTAATTGAATAATTATTTTTAAAACTTTGTGTTGTTGTTGCTGTGTTATGTAGCGGAAAGTTTAATCGTTTTCATTTTAGTAAACTTACATAGCTTACCCACACTTTAAACATATTATAAAAATAAATGTTTTATCTATAAAAAGTATAATTATTTTTTATAGATAAAATATTGCGGAAATGAGATATAAATGGGTAGTATTCGATATGGTTTCAGATAAGTGAATGTACTTGTTGGGTCATTGAAGCACAATTTGAAAAAATGGTTGATTTATAAAAATATAATTTTACTCGACGATGGGTGTGTTTATGTAGAATGCATAAAGCCATTTAAAAGTAGGTTTTACTGCAAGTGTGGAATTTATTGCTCCTCTAGGACGGAACTAATGCCCATTAATGATTTAAAAGTACAAGCTAAAAACAAAAGCCCAAAAGAATTCCGACCACCGAAACCAAAGCTTGGATACTGCCGATGATAACAACGTCCTGCCACAGCAATGTTAGCGGCAGCCTACTTCTTTTTGTAAACTGTGGTAATAGGATTTCCAAAGTCGCCAGGTTTATAAATAGATATAAGAAAACTGTCAGGTTCAGACTCCACAGCGAAATACAAATTTTTGTTGTATTTATCTAAAGGACTTAATCCGTTATTACACCCGTCCATGCCGGAAGGGCTGCAATAAAAATACTCTCCTGTCTGTGATAGTTTGTTGAAGCCAGATGCATCTACTGAGATTGTATTGCCATTCATAGTTTTTCCCCAATAAAAATAATAGTTTTCGTAATGAATTCTTTCACGTTCCATAAATATTTCTTTTGGAATGAGAGTGTCAGGAAATGTCTTTTCGGTTAAAAATCTCTCAAAATGGTATGAGCCGACAAAAAAGCCGTTTTGCTTTGATTCGATAACATTTGAGGAATGTACAGTGTGTGATGAGTTTGGTGGGTTAATCCTTAATACATAAATTATCAATATTAAATAAAGCGTATAAACAGCAAATGAGCAGATAACTACATATATAAATGGCTTCAATAATTTTTTCATTTTTTTATAAATGTGAGCCTCTATCAATTCGTGAGTCGCAAGCTTGCCACCGACGTTCGAATATTTGCGAAGGCATGGAATTCATTGATTGTCCAGCCCAGTACAAATGCTCATTTAAAAATATGTTGTTGAAGTTAAGATCTAAAACTGAAAATTGATCTTCGAGCCCGAATCGCTGCTAATGCCTGCACATATCTGATGTTACAATGTACAGCCCTGCTTTTGCAAATACTTTTGTTGTGTGCTGTGCTATTTTCGTTTGAACCAATTTTCAATTTTCATCCCGCTCAACCGCTCAAAATCTTTTATATTGTCTGTCACCAGAGTGAGTTTATTTTCAACAGCAGTAACACCAATTAGAAGGTCAAACTCATCGTTCATAGGTTTGCCCATTTTCTTAAGTCTAACTTTCTCTTTTGCATAGCGCTTAATTGAACCATAAATCGGGATTATTGAAAGTCCGTTTACAAATGCGTCAACAGATTTGTGTGATTTTGTTGGGTCGTCGCTATTTTCTGCACCATATCGAAGTTCAAAAACTGTAATTTCACAAATGAAACAGTTCTCACGCCCTTTCTGCCTAATTAGGTCGTCCAAATTTAGTTTTCCTCTCAAAAAGAAAACACAAATATTTGTATCAAGTAGATAATGCATTAAAGCGTTATTTCTTTTTTTCTAAATTTTCTACTTGATTTAATATCTGTTATTATTTCTTCTGCTGATTTTTCAGAAGAAAAAGCCCCAAAAGATTTGTAGAATTTGCGTTCCTTAGTTGTCTTCTCCGTTTTTAATGACTTTGAAAGGTTTTCTATCAATTCAATTTTACTCAAAGAACTCAGTCCTTCAAATAAACCTGAATAAGTTTCAACAATATGTTTGTCCGTATATCTCATTGAAATTTTTAAAGTAAAGTTAAGAAATTTTTTGTCACTTTTAGTGTGTCACACAGCATCGCTATAGGTGTCTGACACTACAAAGATTTTAATTATTTAAACCAACAACTAGATGATGTCAAATATCAGTCAGCTTTGTAAATGCTTTCATAAAAAGTTGACTCTTTGAATAACGCAACATAATATTGCTTAGTTAGTCGTTCTCCATTTTTCAGTTTAGGGCTTGGTAATTCAATATTTTTTCCAAACAAATTCATTTTCCCTGTCCCGCTATAATATTTAATTTTCTTCGTTTTTTCTTTCATCTTTCCGTAATTGATGGTTTGCACTGCCGATTATTGTTTCAATGTCCGCTCCAATTGCCCAAAACCGGCTGTTGTGCGACGTTTTGTCTTTTTATATTGGGTCTATTCCAGCTTTAATAAAAATCTCTTTTAATTCCTCTGTTATGGGAAATGGTTTTAGAGGGGGCACATTAGCTCCACCAGGATTTCCGATTGGTATCTTTCCGACAAAGGATTTTATGCCACCAAAAATTAGTCGTGGAATTTGTCCGATGATTTCTTTTCTATCTTTTATTTTAATTCCAAATTGTAGCATTTTCCAATGAACAAATGAATGGGCATAAGGATATTTTTGTCCGATGATATGTGCTCTTTCCAGATGATTCCAAGCAGATTGAAGGTTCCCGTTTGAATATTCAATCTTATAATTTTCTAATTCCGCATTATAATAAGGTTTTAGTCTTTTAGGAATCGACGTGTAAAATTTCATACAACTAATTTTTATAGTTAATTGTGATTATCTGTTTCTGGGTGATTGTGGTCTTAAAAAGTCGCACAACACAAATATATTCGCTATCCTACTATTTTCAATGCTATTAGTAATCTTTGCTTAGGGTTATCAATAACGTATTGTAGTTGTGGTAATACAAATTTACTATTGCTTATTTTCTTTTGGTATTAGAAGTGTTTGCTTCTTTTGCAGTCTTCACGAATCCTATCATAAAATTTATTGCATATCAAAAACTCCCACTATTGACAAGACAGTTGCCTGCTGGCTTATTTTCGCAAAATTGTATTTCCTCCTGTTACTTGCTCTAAATAATTATTGTTAAGCGAAATTGGTTTTGCAGATGTATAGTCTGGACAGCAAGGTGAAGCGTCTACTATTTGGTAAGCTAAAGTAAGTGTATCTACATCAGAATTACTTAATCTAACAAAAACGGTTTCTTTTTTTCGGTAATCGAAGTCTACAAATAACAAACTGTCTTGCCCCGGATTTTGATTTGGTCCTGCTTCATAACGATGAAATATTGTGTCTACACCATTTATTGAATAAAATACAATAACAGATTTATCATAGATTTTCGCAGGACCAAATACGAGGTCATTACCATTTGTCTTGTCAAGGATACGAAATCTTGAGGAATTGTTGTCTTGGTTGCATTTTCGATTTCCTAAACAACAGGAAGCAAGTGTCAATGGCAGAAGAAAATAGAAAAATGTTTTCATAAATAACTTATTTGTCTGTCTAAAAAATTGTGGTCTGTCAAAAGCTTGCACACAACACAAATATATTCGCTATCCTACTATTTTCAATGCTATCAATAATCTTTTGCTTAACGATATCAATAACGAATTGTCGTTGTGGTAACACAAAAATTTCTTCGAGCTTGGAATATTTACTTTAAGTCTTAATAAATGTGTCTGACACCTGCAAGTTTTTTTTTAAAAGTATGTTTTTGCAAAAGCTGTGAGACACTACAAGGATTTTAATTATTTAAACCAACAACTAGATGATGTGAAATATCAGTCAGCTTTGTAAAGGCTTTCATAAAAAGTTGACTCTTTGAATAACGCAACATAAAGTTGCTTAGTTAGTCGTTCTCCATTTTTCAGTTCAGGGCTTCGTAATTCAATATTTTTTCCAAACAAATTCATTTTCCCTGACCCTACTCGACCCAGAGATAATTTTTTAATTTGAAATTATGCTGCGATAGTTTTTAATTATTTTGTTGCTTACATACCTGCCAGCCAGTGCACTTAGCACTATTAATTATTGTTTCTCACTATTGATAGCAGGTCGGATACCATAAATTAATAAATAACCAATCATCCAAAATTCCCCAACTGTCGCAGGAATCACAAGAACATTTACATAAGAACTTTGAACTCCTAAGCAGTTTATAAAAGTCTGCAATATGTAACCTATTCCTCCCATAATTAGAATTCGCCCGAGCCATATGGGCATTCTTCCAGAAGTGATTATAATATGCCCCATCGGAATAAGCCAAAGCCCAAAAAAAAGACCACCGACTGACCAAGCATTTGTAATTATATTAACCAAAAGTTCTATCGATATAGCTTTCTCCCGAAATGCAAGAGAAGATGAACTGGCAATCTCAATGGCAGAACTCATTGCAATTGCACTAATCATAATTGCAACAGAATTAACTGTTCCCCAAATTCCAATTGTAGTAGCAGCCCACTTATTTATATCACAAAACAGTTTGTAAAACCATACTGCGGCAAGTGCTTGCGAAAAAATAATAACCAACTCAAATAGAAGTCTTATTCTTGAAATCAACACAAGATTGATCAAATTGTTTAAGGTTTTCTGAGGGTCATCCGAAACAAAAATCTGAGTGTGGAAAATCATAAATCCAAAAACACCTGAAATAGCTAAGATCAAATACCACATGCCTGCAAGTCTTGCCGTCTTAATTAATTGTTTTTGTTCCATTGTTATTTTACTTTTCGCATTTTGTATTTTTGCATTGTTACAACGTTAGAGGCTTGCCGCAGGGCTGTGATTGTTGCTGCGTCTGCCCGGCAACTGAAGCCGACCTGCCTGCCGGCAAAGGCAGGTTGAAAAACTGATGTTGAAGATAACAATTAAAAGCCAAACCTGCCTGCCGGCAGGTAGAATTCAGACAAGCCCGATATGGCTGATAGTAGTATCCCGATAGCTATCGGGACCGATTGTTATTCCGTCCGCCAGACTTGCGGCAAACCTTTTGTTGGTGGCTGCTGTTCTTATAATAACCTTGTGCCTGCATTTCAAAATCTAATATTGTAACCTAAATTAATATAGTAGGGAAGGAGTAGAGGCGTTTTAAAATCTTGAGAGATAACTCTCCCCAAATTAAGTGTAATATCTGCTCTCTTAAAGGACTTTCCAGTTTGTAATCCATAATAAAAATTTCCTCCAGTAGCGGGTTCATACCAACCATCTACAACATTTACATAAATTTCATCTTTATATTTTTGCGAGTGTTTAAAATTTGTTACTATGGCTTTATCAAAGCCAACTTCTGCTGCCACAAACCATTTAGGTTTATAAAACCCAATAATCCCTTTCATATCGCTGCCGAAGTTTTGAAGTGTCACAAGATCGGTTTGGTGTTTTCTGTAAACTCCAAATATTGAAACTGACCCTACAAAATTGGATTTGTTAAATAGACGAACTTGACCGCCAATTTTTGTTTTGAAATCATCAAACATAGTCTTACCTGATGGCATAGAGAAAATTGCGTTTAACACAATTGGTAATTTTGTGTTTAGTTTGTAACCATAACCAAGACCATAGGATAGAGAATAATCCAGTCCTAAATTGACATTTAATATATGCTTAGTGTTATCTAATGCTTTCCAGTTTAGCGTTTGCGCATTCGTATTACTGTATTGTGCAATAAGGATTACGAGTAATCCTACATTTTTTATTTTTTTCATTTTATTTTTTTTATAAAGATTTTAAATATTCTATTACTTTAGGTTCAGTAAAACTAGTCCAAGTGTCAATTTGGTCAAACATTCCAGAGTGCCCAACAGCATTCACTTTTATAAGTTTTTTGTTTAAATAAGTGGAGGATATTTTTTCAGCCCAACTATCTGGATAAGCTTTATTATTGCCGCTGTAAAAGAATATTACTTTTGGTTGAAATTGAGAAATGCCCTCGGAAAAATCAGGTTTGTATTTTTTACCTATTTCAAACATCGCTGCACTTATTACTGCACCATCACGACCGGATTTGTAATAATTTCCATTTACACCTAGGTTTGATTTTATATCCCCAATAATGGTATTAGATGACGATAATTGTCCCATTTTATAGTCAAGAATGTTATGGTCATTTTCATTTCCTGTTATAAACTGGTCTAAATAAGTGGCATCATTTAAAGCTTCGCTCCACAATTTAAATGAACGTGAATTACGTACATATTTAAATACATCATCCCATTTTAAGCCTCCAGGTTCACCTAATATCAAACCGTTTATTTTATTTGGGTATTTTCCTGCATATCTTGTGGCCAACATAGCGCCCCAAGAATGGCCCAAGAGAATTACCTTTTGATTTGACTTGGTTTTATAATGGTTAATTATGCCATTCAAATCGTCATCAAAAGTTTTATCAATTGCATCCGCTCCATAGTTTAAATACCATTCTTTTGGAAATCTTTGAGATAAACCCGAACCTCTTTGGTCGTAGAAAACAACTCTATAACCCTTGTCAGCCAAACTTTTGCAATTGAGCAAATAACGAAAATTCGCACCAGGGCCCCCGTGCAAGCAAATAATCAAGGTGCTATCTTCAGGCCCAAATGCTTGTGCATGTAATTTTGCTCCGTTTACATTTATAGATGGTAAAGCAAGGTCTTCCATTACTGTTTTAGGCACTAAGTTTCCAGTTTCATTAATGTACTTTCCTTTTTGGCAGGCCGAAAGTAGGCAAAGTGCAAGGCAACTAATACTGCCCCATTTTAAAATTTGATTTTTGTAACTCATTTTAATTTCATTTTTGTGAAGAGCAAAAGTAGGGCTCCAAATTCGGCTCAAAGACTCAATATATAAATTGAATCGCCTAAAAAATAGGTTGTATATAATTGAAAATGAGTAAATTGTGGTAGTTGAACCAACAGCATGACGATTGCAACGTTGCTTACTTTTAATTTTGCTTCTTTAAATACTCGCTCGGTGTTATACCGACATGTTTTTTGAAGTTTCGATTTAAAGAAGCTTTGGAGTTGAAGCCACAATCGTAGGCTAGGGAAGTAAAAGTAAAACGAGTGTTTTCGGGCTTCACTACTTGGAGTAAAAATTCTTGAATACGTAATTCATTAATTAAATCGTAAAAAGATTTTTGTTCTTGTGTATTGATTACTTCCGATAATTTATTGGGGTGTACCTTTAAAAGTTGAGCCAATTGACTTAATGTTAGTTCCGGATTTAAATAGGGTCTTTCTGTGTGAATCAATTGATTCAATTGTTGCTGTATTTTGGTGGCTTCTTCTTCACTCAAAATTGAATTTTTATATTTTATGTTTTCTGATTCTCCATTTTCAATTTTAATTGGTGCATTTGTTTCATAGGATTGAGTAATGATTGTTTTGAAATAATCATTTACTCCACTAAATACATTTACTTGAGTTATACCAAAATAACCTAATAAGATTAGAAATACAGTTGAACTAATGGAAGTAATATAATCGTTCCGAACAATGAGTACCACAAGCCAGACGCACAACATGCCAACAATCAAAAATAATAGCCAATTAAAACGGATTTTTTCAGTGTTGGAAAAAAGATGTTTCATGTTCTTTCTAAACCGCAGTAATATCCATAATGACCATAAAAAATAAAAAAAACCGGAAACATACGTTATAATGGTTCTGGAAATTTCTAAGGTTGAATTGAGCTTCATTATTGCCAGTTTCTCTTCAAAGGGTAAAAAATAAAATTTTCCATAAAGCAAGGAAAGAATAAAATACGGAACCAAGTGTAATAAATCCAAAGGACTAAACCGAATAGGATTTGTTTGATATTTGGTATATAAATAAAATAATGGAGCTACTGCAATTGGGGCATTTAAACCAATAACCAGCGCATCAGGATATGATAGATACAAATTTGTAAAAACCCAAAAGCTGTTAAAAATAGTTTGTGCAGAAAAAAACAATAGTGCCGTCAAAATGTAATCAGGGGTATGCTTAGTTGGTTTAGTTAATATAATTGTAATTAAAAATAAAGCAATCGAAATACCAGCAACAAATATGTAAACCATACATTTAAATTTTAGAATCCCTTTGATATAAAGTCAAATAGTAGGTCTTGCATTTTTTATTTTTGTTACTGTCGTTTACACAATTGCCACCAACACAAATATATACGGTATCCTACTATTTTCAATGCTATTGATAATCTTTTGCTTAGCGATATCAATAACGTATTATCGTTGCTACAGTACAAAAATTTCTTCTATATTGGAATATTTATTTTTAGTCTTAATAAATGTGTCTGACACCTGCAAGTATTATTTTTAAGTAAGTTTTTGCTATAGGTGTCTGACACTGCAAAGATTTTAATTATTTAAACCAGCCACTAGATGATGTGAAATATCAGTAAGCTTTGTAAAGGCTTTCATAAAAAGTTGTCTCTTTGAATAACGCAACATAATATTGCTTAGTTAGTCGTTCTCCATTTTTCAGTTCAGGGTTTGGTAATTCAATATTTTTTTCCAAACAAATTCATCTTGCCTGTCCCACTATAATATTCGATTTCCTTCGTTTTTTTGTTCATCTTTCCGTAATTGATCGTTACAAACGATGAAGATTTTTTTATGACAACCATAAAACAATTGATTGGTAAACCTGCAGACTTTATTTTAAGAAAATAAACTTTACCAAACCAATAAACTTTGCATGATCGCTACTTTGATTAAGGCTACATCATTAAAACGCTCAAAAACCGCAATGCTTAAATCGCCTCAACTTGAGCTTCTTTTTTTTAAAAGAACATAGTTGTGAAACAGTCACCCAAGTTGTAAGTAGCCTTTCGAAGTTTAATCACTTTGTTTTGTTAAACATATACCGGGCTATCTTCCAGCTTCCGTTTTCCTTTTCAAAAATAAATAATTCTCTGTTTTCTTCCGGAACAGTATTACCTGTGGCATGTATTAGTGTTGTGCCCTTTGAACTTGTTACTGCATAAGCAAAGTTATTTTCAATGGTAATTTCTTCAATGTAAAACTCAATAGTTAATTGAATCTGTGAGAATACAAAGTCATATGCACCCTTTATTTGTTCTTTACCTATGGCAGAAGGTGCACCACTTGGCATAAATATCCCGTCCTTTGAATATAATGAGGTTGCTTTTTCTGCGTTCGAGGTGTTTAATGTTCCTTTATAGTCCATTAATAATTGTTCGATTTCTTGTTTTGCTTGCTTTTCCATTGTTTTTGTTTTTGATGAATTAATTTGTTTTTTACTTTCGGTATTGCAAGAGCCTACTATAATTAGTGCCATTGCAACCAGCAATATGTTTTTGGTTGTTTTCATGGTTTAAATATGTTGTTTTATCCAATCATTAAAAGATATAAAATCTCCTGTTGCGATATCCTTGGCCAATTGTATTTGTGCTGCTGAATCTGGTCCCATATAAGTATGTTTTTCAAAATAAGCCAGCATTTGAGCAATTTCTCCAGCGCCTTCAAAAAAAGTTGAAAACACTTCTACAGGAACTTGATTAAAGCTGTAATCTTTTCCATTTGTTTTATAAACGGATAAAATATCATTGAAGCTATTGAGCTCTGTGGCTAGTGATAAATAACTACCATTACCCGTTTTTTCAGGATGTAAGAATGCGCCGGCAACTACCTTACCCAGGTCGTTGATATCCGACATATGAATTACTTTTTTAGTTGGGTCAATAGGCAGTGTCCAACCCATTGAGCCGTCTTGTTGAGGTTGTGCACCCATCATTCCTGTAAGGTTTTGAAAATAAAATGGCGGTTGAACGAATGTATAGTTTTCGAACCCTGCAACTTTTATCAATTCATCAACTTTTGCTTTACCAGTAAAATGTGGAACATCAAATTTACCGTTGCTTATCTTTTCCACATCCGGAAGTGTTGACCAGATAAAGTGATTTACACCCGCATCTTTAGCAGCTTGAATAGCTGTTTTGCCTTGAGCAACTTCATCCGCACCTTCCCAAAAGTTAGTGACAACAAAAACACCATGTACCCCCTTAAAAGCTTCTTTTAATGAGTTGATATCTGTCAGATCAGCTTTTACCGCTTCATCTGCTTTGCCGGAATAATTTTGTG
The DNA here is from genome assembly GCA_031430735.1 of Ferruginibacter sp. Lineage (GTDB taxonomy): Bacteria > Bacteroidota > Bacteroidia > Chitinophagales > Chitinophagaceae > Ferruginibacter. The sequence continues at coordinate 16,661 of JANPCB010000137.1, forward strand.
GGTTACGGGTAATTGCCCTTACTTTAAATGATCCTTCATTTACAAGTGCATTTACAACCCCTTTACCCTGAGAGCCGGTTGCCCCGATAACTGTAATTATTTTCTTTTCCATATTGTTTTTTTAAATTTAATAACAACACAAAGATGAGCAATACAAGCTGGGTTAGCCAATAAGGTACATTAAGAAATTGTCTTAATGTAGTTTAAGAGGATGCTATTTTTTTACGGATTGTACTTAAAAATTCAGGGGTTACACCGAGGAAGGAAGCAATTTGAACATTTGAAATACGATTAAAAAAGTAAGGATACCGGTTTACGAAATCAAGGTATCGTTCTTCGGCTGTTGAACCTATATTTTGAAGCACCCGTCGTTGACAGGCAACCAAAGCATTTTCGCTAAGCATCCTGAAAATCCGATTGAATTTAGAGTACTGTATAAATAAATTTAGCTGGTCTTCCTTTTTGATTTGTAGTATGATGGAATTTTCAATTGCTTCTATACATAGTTTACTGGGTTCGCCAGAATGAAAACTACCAATATCACCAATCCACCAATTTTCTATTGCAAATTGCAGATTGTGTTCTTTGCCCTGTACATCTAAATAATACATTCGGAAACAACCTTCTACTACAAATGTATTTTGAGTACAAACATCCCTTTCCTGGAGAATAAATTGTCTCCGTTTAATAGTACGTTCTTTTAACACTGATTCCAAGGCATTAATTTCTTCAGCCTCTAAAGGTAAAATATTTGAGAAGTATTTTATGATTGGTTCAGTGTTCATTTTAAGGTTACCGCCAACACAAATATATACCCTATACTACTATTTTCAAGGCTGTTGAAAATCTTTTACTAAACGAAATCAATATACGTATTGTCGTTGCGGCAATACGTTATTGATATTGCTTATTTTCTTTTGGTATTAGATTGACCTTGCTTCCTTTGCAGTCTTCACAAATCCTATCACAAAATCTATCTTCTTTAATAAAATACATTAATCAAATATCTATTGCCAGCTTACTTTTTTGTAGCAGCGGGTGTTTTTAATAAATTCTGTATTGCTGTTATGTCAGAAATAATCTTTGGATCGAGGCTTTTAAATACGCCCGCATTTTCTAAGTCTGCTATATCTGTAAGAAAGGCCGATCTAAAATCTTTTCTTCTGTCGGTATATATTTTATCTTTATAACGGTTGTATATTTCCAATGCCGATTTATTTTGACCCGACAATAAATAACCCAATGCCAGATTTGTATATATCCAGTCGTTTTTTTGAGGACTGATTAAAAGGCCAGCTTTAGCAGATGTAATAACGCCATTAAAATCCTGAACATACAATTGACTATACGATAGACTTCCATACGAAGTTGATAAATCTTCATTGTACGTTTTATTTAAAGGGCAGCGGCTTATCTGTTGATTTTGTAATTCTATTTTCTCCTTAAGTTTTTTTGCCCTTGCTGCCCTATAACGGTACACTATATCATAATCCCTTTGGTTACCAGATGGATTGATATCGAACCGGTCCATATCAATTCTTTTGTTTGTAATTTCAATTAATTTTGCCAGATAAAACAAGTGCATTTCATCTTGTGCACGATCATTGAGTTTTTGATAAATCAGTTCAAGCGTATCAAGATATTCTTTCCCCCTATAAAAGTCATTCTTTGACTTTGGATTCGTATACCAGTAAAATTTCTTTGCACACTTATCCGCTGCTATATTCAGCTCAGTGTTACTGGCAGAAACAAGCAGCTGCTGATAAGATATTTCTTCGTCATACTGTTTTTGTATTACAGGATTTTTTTGTTGTAAGCTTAAAAAAGCTGTTTCAAGATCTGAGAAATCCTGATAAACAGGCCATAGTTTTACTAGCCCCATTTCATCTATTGAAATAACGGTACTGTCATTATAAAAAGTAGCTTTTATTTTTTGTTCCCCGTTCTCCAATGGTTTTATCCTATATGTAAGAAGGTTGAAAGATTCAGGACTAAACAGGGGGGAACCATAGCTTTCTTCCAAGAGAAATACCTTCCCATTATCCATATTAAAGAGCATCCTTTTTAATTTTGGCGAAATTGAAATGGAAGTTATTGCCTCTTGTGCCAAAGAGCTCGATAGAAATAATTGTTTTATATCAATAGGGCTGTATTTTTCTTTCGAAGAAAGTGAACTATCCCTTATTGATAATTGATTCTCGTTAAGAACAATAATACCATTTCCATCCTGAGTAAATACGCCTGTTTTAATCTTCTCTTCTTCCCAATCTGATATGCCAATCTCCTTTCTTTTATCCATGCTTCTCATTCTTGCTTTTCCGTTTATATTAAAAAAAAGATACTTGCCGTCTGGAGAGAAAAAACCATCTGTTTTATCATTACGATAATTGCCAATCGTGTCAACTTTTTGTTGTGTCCCTATCCCATTCCAAATTAATGCATATCCTTTTTCGTCAATGATAAATGCATGTTGTTCATCAGGAGAAAGTTGAATTGATCTTATTTCTCGTGGAAACTTAAACAATGTATCTATCTGGTTACTTAATTTCCCATCTGGATTAATGTTAATTTTATTTGAATCTACCAACAATTCAATGTGGTCGTTGTTTGTATAAGTGATGGCCGAAATAGTTGAATTCTCCAAAGGGCTCTTTTTTATTTTACATTTAATCCAGCTCAATTGGTTGTCAAAACTTCTTTCATCAAGCAGCAGTTTGCCGTTCTCGGCGCTTCCTGTTATTAGCTGACTGGCATTGCTAAAAATAAATCCCTGTCCATCTTGTGCAACAGCAGAATTAACTTCGCTTAAATCAATTGATGGTGCAACAGCCACGGATTCTTTGGCAACAATATGCTCGTTAACGATATTTAAGATTAGTTTTTTCAGAATTGGATGCTGATTATTGGTCCATATTTTCTGTAAGGATGATATATTTCCAGCTGGGTTATTTTTGAATTTCTCGTTAAGACCAGATACTTCATTAAAATACATTAGTAAAGTTGTGTCAGTATATTGTTTTAGTGGAATCAGTTTTTCGTCAAGTGGGGGTAAGGAATCCTTTAACACAGCTATAATGATTTCTTCTTTGGTTTCCTGCGCAATATCACTAAAGTAGAATGGTTGTTTCTTCAATATATTTACCACTAGTTGTTGTTGAAATTTTTTATTTTGATTTTCTGTAAGACCCTTTGCATCTAATGCCTGTTTTGTGAATTTGGCCAGTAATCTATTTTTTTCGGCCATTAATTTACCCTGCTTTAATGCTTCTTTACGCAGAACTTCTGCAGCGTCTCTTTGCTGCATGGCAAAAATTGCAGATTTTTTTGCCTCTTCAGATGTTGAATCTGCTCTGCCCTTTTCATACAATGCAATTTTGCGCTCGCTTTCAGCTTCTGTGGTCTTTCTCTCAGCAAGTTTGGTCTTATCATTTGCTATATCAGTTTGCTTCTTAGCTATGTCATTTTTTTTCACTGCATTTACAAATCCGAATAAGGCCAACCCGCCAAACATAAATGAAATAACAGCGGCAATAGTATAAACCAATAGTCGTTTTTTATCTGATTGCTTCTTTTGTTCCTGCTCTATTTTTTCTTTTATTTCCTTTCTTTTTTCATCAGCTTGTTTTTCGCTAAATAGTCGGCTTCCCTCTAAAAAATACATGTTTTTATCGTAGAGGGTTTCGTGCATAACAATATCATCATGGCTTCCTTCTGGTAATGTATGGTACCGGCTGGCCCAAGTCGGGCTATTGGGATGTTCATTTTTCCAATCCAGCATTTCATTTAGCAATAGCCCCCGCAGCCAATCTCCAGGATCATGTTCATGTAATTCCCTTCTATCGTTTAGTAGTTCATATAAGTTGCCTGCTTTTTTTTCTTCAAATATCCAGTTGTTTAATATGGTCCAGTTGCGCATGAGGCTTTCATGAGAGATATCTACAATAAGATTGGGATTCAACTCGGTGTTCCGTGGAGGCATTATAAAAGAGGTATCCGTATCTCGAAAACGGTTGATCACTTCGTCCACTTCGGCAGGGCTGGCATTCATTGAAGCGGCAATTGCATGTATATTTTCCAATTCTGTGGGCCGCCTTCCGCCTTTTTGATTGGAACCCATATCGGTAAGAGATTGAAAAACCAATTTTGCAATCTGCTGTTTTTTTGAAAGGGTTTTTTGAGCAGTGGCTTTACTGCCATATGAACTTATTTTCGAGAATTCATTTTCGCCCATTGAATTAACTGTATCCATCGAAATTTTATCCTGCTGGGTATTGTTATCACCTAACTCGGTGAAGATGGACTCAGCATGTTTTGCCAACGCCTTATCCATTTCCCCAATAGCTTTGTAATGCCGGTAACCAATCTCGGTATCGGGGCCTTCTTTCATGGCTTCTTTGTAAGTACGCATGAGTGCATGCTGGAGTATGGGCAACTGATCCAGGTTATCCCTGAGCTTGCTTTCTTCAATTTCATTTATCAATAGTTCAACAAGACTTGGAGATATCTTTTTTCCTGCAAGGCTGATAGGGTTTTGGATGACCGCTTTTAAATCATCCCTTGTAAGCTGTGGCACGAGGTACTGTCCTTCATTTATCGCTTCTGGTAAGCCTCGGTATTTTACGCTGTCTCCCAAAAACTCCGAACGCATGGTAATAATAACGTAAATGGGATTCTTTGGATCTTTTGCTGCTTTTAAAAGCAGATTTACAAACTGGTTCTCAATATTTTCCTTGCCTAGGTCTTTGCGGTTAAACCTAAAAAGTTCCTCAAATTGGTCAATAATAACCAACAAGTTGGCAGGTTGATTTTGCGGATCATGCTGCACTTTATCCAACATTTCTTTCGCATCCAACAAACCGAAAACCGAGTTACTCAACAGGGGTTCAAATTTTTCAAAATTCTCCCTGAGTTCTTTGGGGTTTTCTTTACGGGATATAATACTGGCTAATGCTACAGTAAGATTTTCCACCGGGTCTTTGCCGGGTCTGCAAATAGCAATATCCCATTTACTTCCTGCTTCATGCAGGTAACCGCCAAACAACTGAGGTATCAGGCCTGCTCTAACCAAAGAAGACTTACCTGTTCCTGAACTGCCGATAACAGCAAGGAAACGATTCTTCGATAAGCGTTTTATAAGTTCTTCAGATTGCCCAACCCTTCCATTATAAAGCTGAAACTCGGATGTTTTATATGGCCTTAGCCCTGGGAAAGGCCGCTGGGTAATCTCTTTTCCAGATAGCATTCTTACCTTTTTTCCTTCTTCCTGAAGGTCGAGATAAAATTCATCTACTTGGAAAGTATTGGCGCCCGGATCGGAAGCATTTGCTATTGTCATATAGTCAGATTTAACTTATCCAGAAATAATTTTACGCTGCTCTCAAAATCGTTTTCCCCTTTTATGGTTATAAAAACATTGTTCATAAGGTCTCTTTCAATTTTCTTTTCCAAACCTGGCTCATCAATACATATTGCTTTTGAGTTGGTTTTACCTGATGCATATAATATGGACTGCCGTTGGATAAACCATTCGGGATCTGCTGACCCATAAAAGATACAGGCACCCTCACATTTTTCCAGTTCTTGCATATCGCCAGATACCATACCGTTGGGCATATTTGGTATTACTGCAATGTTTTTATCTAATTCAATACGTTTCTTCAGTTTTATCCTCAGGTCATTATTATGGTCTTTGGTAAAATCGTAAAACATAAAAACCTTTTTATTGGGAGAAAAAGCTTTTTTCATTTCATTTATTTTTTGCTCTTTTTCTGTATCCAGGCTTTTAATCTTATCAAACATTGCTTCATAATCATTGCCAATGAAACGGGGATCCATACTGACTTCCTTATCAAATTTTTCGATTAAGTCGGCATTTAAAAACCAAACAATGCGTTTGTGAAAGGCACTGTCTGCATGAAGGCTTTTTGATAGGTCATATTGTATTTTGTCGGGGCCTGCAGTAAGATCATTTTCTGATACAATGATATGGATAGAATAAACCGACTCTTTTATATGGGATGTGCAGGCAGCAATAATATCGTCCTGATTTTTTTTCAGTAGTTCTTGGGTCTCTTCTAGCGAAGGGATAATTTGGTAAGGCCAGTTTTCATGTTTAATTTTTCCTTCCACCTGGTACATGAATGCCATTCGCTTTTTCCTTCCTTCTTCTGATGCTGGTACCGATAAAAATATTTTCCCTTTGTTGCGCAGTTCTTCAATTGCTATGGCTTCGCCAGATTGCTTGTCATTTTGGGCAATGGCATTAAGAATGTTTGCATCTGTCAACATTTCGGCAGATAATTCTGTAATCTCTTTTTGAATTTCGGTATACTGGGCATACACTTGTTCACCCAAATCGCTCAGGAATTTCATGCCTACTGGGAGGCCCTGTATATCGGTAATTTCTTTGTGATTATTGAGATAACAGTTTTTGGCCCATATTGGAATTACCCGACATTTTTTTTCTTTGTGCCTTTCAAATGCGGATTTTAACTCTACCTGGTTTATATACTTAGATCTTAGAAAGTCATTGCTGATTAGCAACAATACCATTTGTGATTGATTCAGTTTTGTTTTAATTTCCTGATCCCATTCAGTGCCGGGTTTAATTTCTCCATCATCCCAAATAGTTAGATTGGGGCAGTTTTCGCTGTTGATATACGTTTTTAGTTTATCAAAATAGGGCTTATCCTCATGCGAATAGGAAATAAATAGATTAATTTTTGACATCCAAAAGAATTTTTGGTTATAGAAAAAGAGTCATTCTATACAAATCATCTAAATTTAACATTTATTACCATATATTCCAAATTAATTTAATATTTATTAGAAATGTGTAAGCTTACGCATTAACTTATCAGCTTCCTTTTTGTTCATGTAGTTGTTTAAGCTTGCGGGTCTGTTATCCAATCTTTTTAAAGTGAGGGCCGCTGTTGTACAACTTGTTGTAGTATATGTGTAGATTTTCTAAAGTGTAGGTTTTTTGTATTTGGCATAAATTATCTACAAGGGTTCATTACTGCCGCTGTTGGGTGTATATAAGAAACTTCCTATTACGCCTTTCGATAATCATAGAGCAGCCGTTGTTGGTATGCAGTGCAAGCAAAGAAGCCAAGCGTACCAACAATTCGTGTAGCGTCTCTGAAAAAATTTTATTTTTATTTTCATGAAATTGAATTAACCTACAGCGTGCAAGGTATTGTTGGATGTAATTTTATTAGACCCGATGATTGTGTAAAAGTTTGTATGGTTAACTGTTTTTATTTTGATGCAGGAAGGATTTTTACAACTTATTCTTTTTCATTGGCACAGAAAGCTAACACACAGGCTGGACCTCATTTCTGCGGTGCGCCAAGAAGTAAGAGAGGAATCTTTTACGAACTATAAATAAGATGAGAGTAGGTCTCTCGTATATGATGTTGAGGCATTATTTACAAACCGCCTTATGGTGCTTTGTTCAA
>JANPCB010000138.1:0-1700 GCA_031430735.1 Ferruginibacter sp.
GGTGGCAGGGATAAGCGTGTTAAAAAAGCTTAAAAGCTTATAGGGTTTGACTATCTTATTCTGCCCCCTGTTCTTTCAAAATATTAAGGGTAATTGCTTTGGTAAATTTATTGAATTGTAAACATAGGAGGGGGTTTGCTGGCAAGTGTGGCTGGACGTTGTTATCATCTTCTGTAGTTCGCTAACAGCAGCAGTTTCGGCGGACGGAATTCTGCTGGGCTTTTAGTTTTTATCTTGTACTTTTAATTCTTTAGTGGGCAGCGGTTAAGGGCAGGACGAGCAATGAATGCCAGCCCTGCAGCAAACCCTGTTCGTTGTACGCAATACTATTCGACACTTCATTAACTATGAAATTTTTTTTAGCACTTTTACTGACACTGTTTTTCTTTGCATCGAAAGCTCAAACAGGCAATTCATATTTAGCCGACTTAACTTCTTTACGGAACATACTTGAAAAGACACCTTCTTATAAAGACCAAATAAAGGGGAAAACTCTTGAATCCTACAATAACCTCTTTGACCAATTAAAAGCTGACAGTGTAAATAATATTTCAGACTATAATTATTTCAGTAACCTTGCTCAATTATTTTTCCCGATACAAGACAATCATTTGGCATTTTATCAAATTGACAAATTCCCAAATGAATCGCAGTATCCAAAGTTTGAAGGGAATATTGATTCATTACAGTCTGCTTTGTCAAAAAAGACACCAGATTCTGTTGAAGGAATATATTTTTATGGTGACAGTTATACCGTAGGACTATTTAGAAATAATCCAAAAGAATTTATTGGTGTTGTTTTAAGTTCAAAAACTCCAATCTGGAAAAAGGGACAAATTGCAATTCATCTTTATGAAACCCAACCAAATTATTTCAAGGCTATCTACGGGCATCCAAAGTTTAAATTCTTTCAACTTTATCAAATAGAAAAATACTCAAACCATTCTTTGGTTAATTCATATTTTTATTTTTCCCTAAGTGAAAGTATCTATTCTAAAACAATTCGTTTACAAGACTATGTCAATTTGCCAAAAGGTATTTATGACTTTCACTTAAAAAATCTTACATCGGACATTCAGTATTTGCATATAAAACATTTTTCGGCGGAGAGAGTTGCTATGCAAAAATCTAGCGCCTTCTATGACTCAATAAAAAATTCTTTACTTGCACCAAACTTAATTTTAGATTTAAGAAACAATGAGGGCGGAGCAAACAAAGTTTCTAAAAAGTATTTTAACCTGTTAAAACAGTTCGTGAAAGGCAGAAATATTTATATTTTAGTGAATAACGGAACGATGAGCCAAGGGGAAATTTTCACTTTGCAATTAAAAGAATTAGACAACGTAAAAGTATTGGGCGAAACAACAAAAGGCGAGCTTGTTTATGGTTCCAACTATGGAAATAGAGAGAAACTTGCAAGCAAAGCGTTTGAAGTTTATATTACAGACATGAATGGAGACAAACGGCTTATTCAATATGAAAATTATGGCATTAAACCTGACATTACATTAAAAGATGATAATGACTGGATTGAACAAGTAGTTGAAATAATCCGTAAGAAGTAATGAGTACAACATCAGGTTTTGTACAAGTTGGGCAGACGGAATGCTATTTCCCAACTGTACAAAGCCTCAAACGATAGGCACAATTTTAAAACAACACTCGGTAACTATAAAATTATATGAAATTAAGAAATATTG
>JANPCB010000139.1:0-61471 GCA_031430735.1 Ferruginibacter sp.
TAAATAATAATTGGGGCGCTGTTTTGCTAAGTAATAAAAGAATAGCATTGAGTACTTGTAGTGGTTTTTATGTATTTGATAGTTTAGCGAATTTGATTTTTAGATACGATGAATTTACTGCAAACGATGTAGATAAAAAGAGGATTTTATACGGGAGAGAAATTTTTACGATAGGAAACAATGAGTATATAATTTTTGCAAATGAAAATAATGTTGCCTATTATAACAGCAAAACGAATGAATATGTACATGAGGTAGGAAACAACAATTTTAAGTATCCCGTTTTTTCGCAACAAGGTTATGGTTTTTATAGCAGAAATGAATTCAAAAACGGAAAGTTTTTGTTCACGAATATGAGAAGAGATACTATTGTTTTTTATGACAAAGTAAATAATAAACAAGTATTATCGAAATTGCCCTTTAAAGTTATAAAAGATACAAGATGGTATTCTAAAATTTTGGCTATAGATGATACTTCTTTTCTTTTGAATGCTAGAGCCGGGTTTTATAAATTGAAGTTAAATGCCCTAACTGGTAAAATATTTACTGATACTAATATTGTATTAAAAGACTTGGTTTGTACCAAATTCTTTATTGATAGCGAAAAAAGACTTTGGATGGGTACAAGAAATGGATTGTTTATGCAAAGGAAAACAAAGACCTCCATTCAAGAATTGCGATTAGACAAAGTACATGCAAATAAAGATGTGGGGTCTATCAATACAGTTTTAAGATATCGAGATAAATATTATATAGGTAAATATGCAAAATATGATAGCGGCTTAATAATAGTAAATGCACTTACTTTAAAAGTAGAGAAAAAAATAAGATTATTTACTGCAGCAGACTCTTGGAATGAAATTAGAAGCATACAACAATACTATAAAGATACTTTGTGGATTGCTACAAATGCTGGAATTGTTTGGTTTAATGTAAACAATTATAAATATGGTAAGCTTAATTTACCAGTTTCTAGTACCGATACAAATAGCTATACATTACCTGTTTTATACCCTGCCGACAAACATGGAAATGCTTGGATTCTTTATTTTATGCAAGGGGTTGTAACAAAATTTAATTTAAAGGATAGGAGTGCAACTTATTATAATGCTTCATCAAACCCAGCATTGCCTTTTAAAAGAGTAAAGCATATCGTATTTGATTCTTTTAACAACGTATGGATAGGTGGGCATGGACTTACAAGGTATAATTATAGCACGAACAAGTTTGATACTTTAATAAATGTATATGCAGGTAATAATAAATTTAACGACGACATAACCGCAATGACAGCTGATGGAAATGGATTTTTATGGTTGCAGACAGCAGATAATAATTTAATCAAGTATGATATTACTAACAGGAAATACATAGTTTACAATGATCAAGTTTATTTTCCCAATGGAGCAATTGAGAGCTTTTCAAAAGTTATTGATAAACATATTTGGATGTTGCAAGCCCACAAGCTTATATCTATACATGAAAACACAAGCCAAATTAAAATACTAGGAAATTATGATGGCTTACCTGATGACGATGTTTCTAGGAAAACAATTTATTACGATTCCCTTTCTAAAAAATTAATAGCAATTTATAATAATTTTATTGGATTAATTCCAGTAGCTATTGATTTTCACAGCCATCTTTATCATAATATCTTATTTACAAATGTGGAGGTAGATGCCAACCAATATCAATTTGGTATTAATGACAAATTAAATTTAGAATATGGGGTAAAACAAGTCTCTATCAATTTTACGATAATCGATTTTGAAACTGCCGAACAGTTACTCTTTTATTATAAATTAAATAGTGATAATTGGTTACCTATAAAATACAATAGGGTTATTCAACTTAATAATCTTAAAGCTGGCTCTTATGAGGTTTTTTTAAAAGCTATAGATAAATATGGGGAAGAAGCAATTAAAAAACTTACCATAGTTGTCGCTACGCCTTACTGGCAATCTTGGTGGTTTAGGATATCTTGTTTTTTAGTACTTGCAATGTCAATATTCTTTTTATTGAGATATCGAATTAAAATAATTAAGCACAAAGCAAATATTGACAATAAATTGGCTGATTATGAAATGAAGGCTTTGCATACACAAATGAATCCTCATTTCATTTTTAATAGTTTGGGAACTATTAAAAGTATGATTTTGGAAAATAGGCAAGGTCAAGCCAATAAGTATTTAGGAAAGTTTGCTAAAATGATACGCCTCACACTTAATCATTCTACCGAATCATTTATAAGTTTACAACAAAACAATGAGTATATACAGCATTATATAGAAATTGAAAATTTACGATTCAATAACGCATTTTCTTTTGAAATTGTCATTGACAATGGCATCGATTCTAGCGAAGTGAAAATACCGCCCATGATGATACAGCCATTGGTAGAAAATGCAATCTGGCATGGATTGTTAAATAAAGAAGGAGATAAAAAGTTAAGCCTACGTTATTCCTTACAAAATAAAAAACTAATTTGTAGTATAGAAGATAATGGTGTAGGATTGATGAAAGCTGAAACAAAAAATAAGACGCACAAGTCAGTTGGTATCGATAATATTAGACAACGGTTGTTACTGCTTAATGAAAAATATAAAATAGATTGTAGTCTTACGATACGGGATAAAACGGTCGATAATATATCCCAAACCGGAACAGTAGCTACCATAACACTTCCTTATATAGTATAAAAGGCTCAATATGATAAATGCAATTTTAATTGATGATGAATTGTTGTTGTTAAGTGGGTTACAAATTCTGCTTAAGCAATTATGTCCGCAAATAAATGTATTGGCAACTTGCACCAGTGTAGATGAAGCAAAGAATAAAATAATGTTGTTGAAGCCACAATTACTGTTTCTAGACATTAATATGCCCGGTAAGACTGGCTTCGATTTGCTAAATGAAATAGATACTGAAAATATAGAAATCATTTTTATAACGGCACACAATAGTTATGCATTACAAGCTTTCAAATACAGCGCCATTGGCTATATACTAAAACCTGTAGATGATGATGAATTGGTTGAAGCGGTTTTAAAAGCAGTTAAGAAAATTGAAGATAGCCAGTGGAAAAATGGCCTTGATTCTTTTATGCACAATATAAAAGCTACTACAAAACCACAAGAAATGAAGTTGTGTTTGCCGAGCGTTACTGGTTTTCAGGTTATAGAGATTAAAGACATTATTGTTTGTATTGCAGAAGGTGCTTACACCAATTTTATTCTTACCGAAAATAAAAAAATTATGGCTTCAAGGCCATTGTTAGATTATGAGCAACTTTTAGAAGACAACTCATTTATAAGAGTTCACAAAAGTAATTTGATAAATGTTAACCATGTAAAACAATATCTAAGAGGAGAGGGAGGTAGTGTAATACTAAGCAACGGTATGGAGATAGAAGTAAGCCGTAGAAAAAAAGAACATTTTATAGAAATGATGAAGCGTGTTTTTAAGTTTTAAATTTTTTCCTACCCCTTTCCTTTTTTCTTCCCCTTGCTTGGATATACCCTAATATTGTCTGGCACATCGCTATCGCCCAACATTACTTGTACACACTCATTAAGTATTTGATATTTTATCGACAGAAATAAATTCATCTTATCTTCTGGTAAAATGAGTTCGTATTTACTGTTTGTAGCTATTTGACTATCGAAAAGTGGATTGTATCTATTGAATGTAACAATATCCATCGAAATGTTTTTTGCAATAATTACTGAATTAAATTTACCAGTAATGGTTTGCGTTTCTGCCATTTCCATTTCTTGTACACTAATGGTAGGTTTATTGTTGTAAGGATTAATAGAGGCTCCTCTAGAAGTATTTATAGCAAAGCAACTATTGCTGCCAGATCCCATATTCAATCCTCCACCTGCTTCCATAATATAATGTGTGGCAATAAATTTCTTTACATGGTTTCTACTTTCTTCGGGTAAATTATATTGTAGTGCCCAAAAGTTTCTACTCCCACTATTTCTTATTGCCGAAAAAACCCTGCCAGGACCACCATTGTAAGCAGCTATTACCAACAGCCAATCTTTGGTTTGTTTATACAATTGTAATAAATACCTAGCTGCAGCATGGGTACTTTTAAAATAATCTCTCCTATCATCTACAACCCCATTTACAACCAAGCCCATTTCCCGTGCAGTGTATGGCATAAACTGCCATGGGCCACTTGCACCAACCCAACTCGTTGCACTTGTCTTTAGATTACTCTCTATTACGGCTAAATACTTTAATTCTTTGGGTAACCCATATTGCGTAAAAATATTGTCTATCAAATTAAAATAGGGCATACACCAACTCTTCATACCTACCAGATTTTTTCCATGCCCTTTCAAATAATCTTGCATGTATTTTTCTGCATTTGGATTTACTTGCGATGAGTATGGAAGTGAAGCATTGTAAGAGTATGTAGGGAATAAGTTTTTGAATCCATACCTAGTTAGTTTACTAAAGTATTGTACTTTGTCTCTTTTTGGAACTGTTCTTGTTTCTACAATTTCATCAATGATTTCATCCTCTACTTTCTCTTCTTGCAAAGTGGTATCTGCCAATACTTTTGTAGTGTCTTGGGCATAGGATTGTACCAAAAAGAAAAGTAGAAACGAAAATAATATAGTTAATTGTTTTTTCATAAAGCGTTCTCTATGGGGGCTTTTTTAAACTCCATTAGCATATCAGAAATCTGGAGCAAAAGTAATTCTTCTTTTTTATTGCATAAAACTTGCACACCAAATGGCATGTTATTACTATGTGAAAATAAAGGTAAGGCAATGGCGGGTATACCAGTAAGGTTTGCAAATACCGTAAATATATCCGCTAAATACATTGCTATTGGGTCTTTGTCATTTTGGCCTATATCAAATGCGGTACAAGGGCTAACTGGCATTATAACTGCATCGTAGCTGGCAAATATTTCTGTTATTTTATTTACCAATAACCGTCTTATTTTTTGGGCCTTGCTATAAAATGCATCATAATATCCTGTACTCAATACAAAAGTACCCAGCATTATTCTTCGTTTTACTTCGGTACCAAAACCCTCTGTTCTGTTATTCAGATAAAATTCATTTAAATCATCGGTTTTCGTCTCACTCACATGTCCATAGCGCACACCATCATACCTGCTAAGGTTGCTGCTTGCTTCGGCAGTAGTAAGCACATAATAAGCTGGTACAATAAAGTCTAATAAGTCAAAATTTACTTCTTCTACTTCGTGCCCTTTAATTATCAAATCGTTTTTCAATGTATGTATTTTCGTAGCTATTTCTGCATCTATACCAGTATGTTCCAATGCTTGTTTAAAGAAAGCTATCTTATATTTTTTTTCTGGTTGTTTTTTTAAAGACAAATCGGATAAGTTTGAACTTTCATTCATGGTACTATCCATTATATCTGGTTTACTCATTACTGCTAGCAGCAATGCTACATCTTCTACCTGTTTACCAAAAATGCCAATCTGATCAAAAGAGGATGCATAAGCAATAAGACCATAGCGAGAAATTGTTCCATAACCTGGCTTAAGTCCAATGATGCCGCAAAAGTCTGCTGGTTGTCGCACAGAACCACCTGTATCACTTCCAAGCGATAGCATGCACATGTCTGCTTGCACCGCCACGGCACTTCCGCCAGATGAACCACCAGGTACTTTGTTTTCATTCAACGCATTTAAAACTTTACCGTAGGCAGAGTGTTCGTTGGTGCTGCCCATGGCAAACTCGTCGCAATTGCAAGAGCCAATAATAATAGCATCTTCATCTATTAAATATTGTAAGGCAGTAGCTGTATAAAGCGATTCAAAATTTTTTAAGATCTTTGATGCAGCAGAAACTTTTTGCCCTTTATAACAAATCACATCTTTAATTGCAATTACAACACCATGCAATTTTTTTATTGGTGCACCATTTTTTCTGGCATCATCCAATGCCAGTGCTTTTGCTTTAGCTTCTTCCACAAAAACATGTACAAAAGCATTGAGGTGCCTTTTGTTTTCAATATTTGCTAGGTAAAATTCAACAGCTTCTGAGCAGCTCGTTTCATGTAGCTGCAATTTATGATGGTATTCGTTTATTGTGTTAAAAGAAAACATAGAAATTATTATAGTATTGAAAAAGCCAAGAAGCATAAGGGTTTCCACTAAAGGAGATTATACTTCTTGGCTCTATATTTAAAAGGCGATGTTTCGCTTAACTTATTATTTCTTTTCAGAAGCAGCCATGTCTTTTTCTTTCATGCCCTCTTCAATTTCGTTTTTCACATTATTCTTAGCGTCGTTAAACTCACGCATGCCTCTGCCTACCCCTTTCATAAGTTCGGGTATTTTTTTACCTCCAAACATTAGAAGTACAACTAGTACAATTAAAATCCATTCTGTACCACCTGGCATAGAAAGCAGAAAAATATTATTTAAATTCATATACTTAATTTAGAAAACAAAGATAAACCTTTTATAAGATACGCTATTCATTGTGTTGTTAATATTTATTATTGAACAAATAGCCGATATTGTTTGTATAATTCCAATTTGGGGCTGTCCACCAATGGCATTTGGCAGCAATTGATCGGTCTTCCCGCCCAATGGCGGGACTGTACCGTACCTTATTGTTTGCATATACGCCAAAAGGCGTATGCAAGCAATAAGGTACATCGCTTAGTCCACCGCACGTGTCCCGCACATTATTTTCGGGAGCCCATCGGCTTAAAACCTTTTTTGAGCTTTCATTATGCAATAGATTGAATTAGAAGAATATGGATGTAAAATTAACCATACAAAAAAGGCGAAACAATTTGTTTCGCCTTTTTTAAATTAATTATTATGTTAAGCCTTGCCTTTTTTAAGGCCAACTGCCATTCTTTTTTCTTTAATACGTGCACTCTTACCACTTCTTTCACGTAAGAAATACAATTTAGCTCTTCTTACACGACCTACTTTGTTAAGTACAATACTCTCAATGTTAGGAGAATATACAGGGAATAAACGCTCTACGCCCACACCATCACTTATTTTACGTACAGTAAAAGTAGCAGTAGATCCTACGCCTTGACGTTTGATTACATCACCTTTAAAACTTTGGATACGTTCTTTTACGCCCTCCACAATCTTATAATTTACAGTTACGTTATCACCTGCTTTAAAGTTAGGTAAATTCGGTATTGTTGTTAGTTGTTCGTGTACAAATGCTACTGCGTCCATGTCTATTCTTTTTTGGAGTGCAAATGTAGGGAATAATTGGTAATTAATGGCTGCATAGGTAATAATTTTTTCAAGGCAGTGCTAAATCTACTTAATTGGCTTATTTTTTCGATGAAAATATAGGAAAAGCTAGGGAGTTTAGCTCTGACGGTCGGCTGACAGTCCAATAAAAACTTGAAAAAAGATTTTATCCTCATAGCTGGAAAATAAAATAGCGGCGAAAAAATCACCGCTATCCATGTTCATATCTTAAGTAAAACTACAAACTTCATTTTGTCTTTAGCAAATTAGCAAATTAGCACATTATCACATTAGCACATTATCTCGCTATATTCACCGCTCTCTTTTCTCTAATAACCGTTACTTTTATTTGACCAGGAAACGTCATTTCAGTTTGTATTTTTTGGGCAATATCAAAACTCAATGTATCACTCTGTGCATCAGTTACTTTATCTGCTTCTACAATCACACGAAGCTCTCTACCAGCTTGAATAGCGTATGCTTTTTCTACCCCTTGGTAAGATGCAGCAAGGGTTTCAAGGTCTTTTATACGTTGAATGTACTGTTGCATAATCTCACGCCTTGCGCCTGGGCGAGCACCACTAATGGCATCACAAGCTTGTATAATGGGAGAAATTACAAACAACATTTCCATTTCATCGTGGTGGGCTCCAATGGCATTTACCACAGCAGGGTTTTCACCATATTTCTCTGCTAATTTTGCACCCAATAATGCATGGCTCAATTCTGTTTCTTCATCTGGCACTTTACCAATATCATGTAGTAAACCAGCACGTTTTGCCAGCTTAGGATTCATACCCAATTCTGCAGCCATAATGCCACAAAGATTAGCCGTTTCCCTGCTATGCATCAACAAATTTTGTCCGTATGATGAACGAAAACGCATACGTCCTACCATTCTAACCAATTCTTTGTGAAGTCCATGAATACCCAATTCTATAGCAGTTCGTTCACCAATTTCCATTACTTGGTCGTCTAATTGACGTTTTGTTTTTTCTACTACTTCTTCAATACGTGCAGGGTGTATACGACCATCTGCTACCAAGCGTTGCAATGATAAACGAGCTATTTCCCTGCGCAATGGGTCAAAAGAAGAAAGCACGATAGCCTCAGGTGTATCATCTACTATTAAATCTACTCCTGTTGCCGCTTCTATGGCACGAATATTTCTACCTTCCCTTCCTATAATAGATCCTTTTATTTCATCGCTCTCTAAATTGAAAACAGTAATCGAGTTTTCTATTGCTTGCTCTGCTGCGGTACGTTGTATAGTTTGAATTACAATCTTTCGTGCTTCTTTATTGGCGTTTGTTTTGGCATTCTCTATAATTTCTTGTTGCAGTACAATAGCTTGTGCATGTGCATCTTCTTTCAAGCCTTCTATCAATTGTGCTTTTGCATCTTCGGCGCTCAAGCCTGCCACTTTTTCTAATCGTCTTATATGCTCTTCTTGGTGTTTTTCAAGCTCCGTTCGTTTTACGTTTACAATTTCTATTTGCTTATTAAGATTGTCTTTAATAACCTCATTGTCTTTTACTTGCTTATCTACGTTTGCTTCCTTTTGGTTGAGGCTTTGTTCTTTTTGCTTTATTTTATTTTCATTTTCAGCAATTTTCTGTGTGCGTTGCATCACATCTTTTTCGCTGTCAATTTTCATTTGAGCAAAGCGCTCTTTCGCTTCTATTTCTCTTTCTTTTTTATATGTGTCGGCTTTTAATTGGGCTTCTGCTATTAGTTTTCTTGCTTCCAGTTCAGCCTCTAATACTTGTTTTCCTACATTTTTTGCAAAAAGTATTTTCCCAGCAACTGTGCCTGCTATCAGGGCTACAGCGCCAATAATGATGTAAATTATAGATGGTTCCATTTAATTGTAGTTATTTTGTATAGTTCACAATAATTCAACCGGTTGAAAAACAGGTTTCAAACGAAGATATGAAAAAGCCTGCTAAATGTAATATTAGGATGTAAAATGCAGGGTATTAAGTATTCATAAATTACTTTTTCACTGAAATTGCTATTTACTCTTACAGTATCTTTTAATAAGGGGGCATTATTAAAGTATCTTTTAACCATAATTCCTTTAATTTCGGTAAAATTTTACATTATCAAGAAAACACTCAAATATTTACAAGGACTATTTATAGGGGAGCCAATAAAAAAAGATTTTAAGATTCAACTTAATAATGTGATTGGATTTACACCCGGAAATATATTGCTTTATCAAACTGCACTTAGCCATAGATCTATGCGGGAAGGGATAAATGAGAATAATGAAAGGCTGGAATTTTTAGGAGATGCAGTACTCAGTTCCATTATTGCCCATTACCTTTTTCGTAAATATCCCTATAAGGATGAAGGATTTCTTACTGAAATGAGAAGCAAAATGGTAAATAGACAAAAGCTGAATGATATTGCTGTAAAAATGGGTCTAAAAAAAATTACACATTTCAATAAATTGGATGGGGCCTTAAAAAAGTCTCAAATATTTGGAAATACCTTGGAAGCGCTTATTGGGGCTGTTTTTCTAGATAAAGGATATGATAAAACGCAAGCTTGGATAGAAAAAAACATAATAAAAACCCACATGTTTACAGATGATCTTGAGGCAATAGAAATTAATATAAAAAACAAATTGTACGGCTGGGCAAATAAGAATGGTAAGCTATTAGAATTCACTACAGTTGGTGAATCTTTTGAAAGTGGAAGGCGATTGTTTACAATAGGAGCAACTGTAGATGGAGAAGTAATAGCGGAAGCAAAAGGATTTAATAAAAAAGACGCAAGCCAATTAGCAGCTTTTAAAGCGGTGGAAACATTGGGATTATAATACAAATAAAATGTTTGGTGTTTGTAAATGCACTGTTTGGAGTTTGTTGTTTGGGGTTCTTTTAAATCTAACTTAATAATAAAATAGCAGTTATCTAAAAGTTCAAAATACCAAATAAGCTAACACCAAACACCAAACAATTCAACAACAAACACCAAACCACAAACAACAAGAAAATGAAATTCGGAATACTAGGAAGTGGAAGTTGGGGTACGGCCATTGCAAAAATACTTACTGATAATGGTAATACAATCTGGTGGTGGAACCGAAATGATGCAGCTATAAAACAGTTTCAACTAACTAAGCACAATCCACAATACCTTACTTCTGCAAGTTTTGACATAAATAAATTGCAGCTTACAACCAACATAGAGGAAGTAATAATAAAATCTGATGCAATTATTATTGCAATACCATCTGCCTATACGAGCGAAGTATTGTTGACGCTTGATAAAAATATTTTTAAAGGAAAAAAAATAGTTTCTGCTGTAAAAGGAATATTACCAGGGGAAAATGAATTGCTTAATGATTTTCTTGCAAAGCACTTCGATATAAAAATAGAAAATTATTTTGCCTTGCTTGGCCCTTGTCATGCAGAAGAAGTAGCAGCCGAAAAATTGTCTTATCTCACTTTTACCGGTGTAGACGAAGAGGTAACAACTGCCATTTCCCTTCATTTTAAAACAACTTATATAAACACGGTTGTAAATAAAGATATATATGGAGTTCAGTATGCTGCAGTACTAAAAAATATTTATGCTGTAGCTGCTGGTATGGCCCATGGTCTTGGTTATGGGGATAATTTTTTAAGCGTACTCATTGCAAATAGTGCAGATGAGATGGCGGGTTTTCTTCGCAAAGCAGGAATTTTAAATGCAGAAGTAGGTTATATGGAACACGGAAAAAACCGTGCAAATACAAAACATGTAAATTATGCAGCGTCAGTATATCTAGGCGATTTATTGGTTACTTGCTACTCCCTTTTTAGCCGCAATAGAACTTTTGGCAGTATGGTTGGAAAAGGATATTCGGTAAAAAATGCACAGTTAGAGATGCGTATGGTGGCAGAAGGTTACAATGCTGCTAAGTGTATGTACATGATTAATCAATCTGTAAAAGCAGAAATGCCCATAGCAAAAACAGTGTACGATATATTATGGAATGAATTGGATGCTGCCGAAGGGTTTAAAAAAATTGAGGGAGAATTAATTTAGGCTTAGTTATTTCTTGCAATTGGAAAACTCAAGCAAACAAATCTGCAGCTATTCCATCTGCAAAAAACTTCCCTTCTTTGGTAAGAATTAATGACAACGATTGTTGCTCCATTTTGCCAGATAATAAATATTGCTGAGCCTCTGATAAAATGCTTGCAACAGCTTCTTTTCCAAATTTATTTTCAACAAATGTAAGATCCAAGCCCTCTATTGTTCTCAAAGACGTCATTATGTATTCATTTAGCTCTTGTGAAATCGTAAGAATTTCTTCTTCGTAGGGTATGGTATTTTTATTGATAGATTGTATGTACAAACTGTTGTTTGCAATATTCCATCTTCTTTTATTGATACCATTAAAGGAATGGGCTGCCGGCCCAAAACCATAGTAAGGCTTGCCTTGCCAATAACTGCTGTTGTGCTTGCTGCGAAACCCTTTTTTTGAAAAGTTGCTTATCTCATATTGCTCATATCCACCAGCTTTCATGAGATGAAGAAGAAGCTGAAATTGATCGGCCTGTTTTGCAGCATTTACATTGGGGCTTTCCTGTTCTTTTATTAATTTATTTAAGGCAGTGCCTTTTTCTACAGTAAGCGCATAGCAAGAAATATGGGGTATATTTTTTTTAGCTATTATTTCAAAATTTCTTTTTAAATCTTCATTGGATTGAAGCGGAGAACCATAAATTAAATCAACAGAGAAATTATTAAAACCTGCTGCTTGAATTTCATCTATACATGCCAAAGATTGTGTTGCATTGTGTGCACGGTTCATCCATTTCAACTCCGCTTCGTTAAATGATTGTAAACCTACCGATAGCCTATTTACACCTATTTTTTTCCAGATGCCCAATATGTTTTTATTAATATCATCGGGGTTGGCTTCCAACGTTATTTCCGCACCAGTTGCAATAGTGAATTTTTGATGAAGCGCATTAAAAATGCGTCTCAAATCCAGTTCTGTTAAAATGCTGGGGGTTCCACCACCTATGTATATTGTTTCTATGATTTTGTCGGCAATAAAATCAGTTTCTAATAGTATCTCTTTTACCAATGCTGCTATTACAGCTTCCTTATTTGCTAACGAAACAGAAAAATGAAAATTGCAATAAGTGCAAGCTTGCTTGCAAAAAGGAATATGAATATAAATACCCGCCAAAGAATTGTAAATTTACTTTTTTTAAATGAATATTGTTTATTACAAGAATGACCAAAAGGAACTACAACATATTTTTATCTTGCTGTTTAGTGATGTTCCTATGCTGTTACCACGTAAGCAGTATTGCACAGCAAAGGGCGGTTGCTGCCAACAGTTTTACCCTTATTGTACATCACAAAGATAGTGTCATTAAACCACTACCCATTTCTTTAAAAACTTCTTTTGCCAGTTTAGATCAATTATATAACTACATAAATTCATTACCCAAACTGCTTGGCATAAAGGGCTACTTGCTTGCATCAGTAGATAGTGTATGGCAGTTGGAAAGCAGGGTACATATTGTGCTATATATGGGTAAGAAATACAACTGGATGCAACTACGTACAAGTGGTATAGACAAATCGATATTGGCAAAAAGTGGTTACTTGGAAAAAGATTTTATAAACAAACCACTAAATATAGCCGAGGTAGATATACTTAAAGAGCGATTAATAAGCATTTATGAAAACGAGGGTTACCCTTTTGCTACTATATATTTGGACAGTATAACGATGGTTGAAGATAAAATAACGGCTGTCTTAATGGCAAATAAAATATTATTATATAGGATTGATAGTATTCAGAATGTTGGCAAACTCAAATTAAACTCAAAATTTTTACAACGCTATATTGGTATTACAAATGGCAGCTCATATAGTAGAGAAAAATTGCAGGATGTAGATAGGAAAATGCTCGAACTTCCTTTTGCAGAAACAATACAAGGCTCTTATCTTAATATGCTAGGCTCAGGGGCTACATTAAATCTGAATGTAGATAATAAGAAGAGCAGTGAAGCTAGTGCTATTCTCGGTTTTTTGCCCGATGCAAATAATACGGGTAAGTTTCAGCTTACGGGAGATGTGAATTTTGATCTTAAAAATATTTTTGGTGCGGGAGAGGGGTTGTTATTTAAATACCAATCGCTTCAACCCAAATCTCCTAGGTTGAATATAGGGTTTGATAAACCTTATATTTTTCAATCTCCGTTTGGCCTCAGCTTTTTATTTGAATTATTTAAAAAGGATTCTAGTTTTTTACAGATAAATGCACAAGCAGGTTTGCAATTAAACTTAACAACTTACCAATCTGGAAAGATACTATTGCAACTGCAGACAAATAGCTTATTACAAGGAGGTTTAGATACAAATGCTATCATACAGCAAAAAAAACTACCCAATATTATAGATGTAAAGTCTACAAACGTTGGATTTGTGTACGAATACCGCAAAACAAATTACCGTTTCAATCCATTAAATGGAAATGAAATATCACTCACAACACTATTGGGTGTAAAAAATATTCAACAAAACAATGAAATCCTTGCCTTAAAAATTGCAGGATTTAATTTTGCAAGTTTATACGATTCTTTAAAACTAAAGAGCTACCAGCTTCGAATAAAGCTAGCCGCAGCTCACTACTTTCAACTTAGCAAGGGTAGTACGTTTAAAACAGCCTTTAATACAGGGATTTATAGCAGCCCAGCCATTTTTAGGAACGAAGTTTTTCAAATTGGTGGTTACAAATTGCTACGTGGGTTTGATGAAGAAAGTATTTATGCCACCCAATATGGGGTGCTTACAGCGGAATATCGGTCATTGGTAAGCCTAAATTCCTACTTTTTTGGTTTTATAGATGCTGGGGCTACTAAAACGAAATATCAAAATACGAACGCAAACAATTTTTTTGTGGGTGTTGGTTTAGGCATGGTTTACGAAACAAAAGCAGGATTACTCAATCTTAGCTTGGCATTGGGAAAAAGAGATGATATTCCATTTAGTTTAAAACAAGCAGCTAAAATTCACTTTGGTTATATCAACTATTTTTAAAATTCCTTTTAGCAAATCATACGCTTATTTTTGCATACAAAATATTTCTTAAAAGTGAGATCCTTTTTAATTTTCATTTCTGTTTTTTTAATAATGCCTCTAAGTGCACTTACGCAAGTTGTACATACGGCTGTCAATGATTCTATAAAGATTGATACAACGAAAAGCCCAAAGGAATTCATAGACTTATACAAGAACTTATTGGATAGCAACTATCTTTTAAATGTAAAAGGTAAGCCACAAGCTTTCTCTGTATTGATAAAGAAGCACAATCATAAGGAATCGTATTTTTATGTAATATGTTTTTTATTTTTATTGTTGGGTGTTTTCAAAACATTTTACAGTCGATATTTCAATACATTGTTTAAAGTGTTTTTCAACACTTCCCTTAGACAAAACCAACTTACCGACCAACTGGAGCAAGCAAAACTGCCTTCACTTATTTTTAATGGTTTTTTTATAGTTACCGGGGGCTTTTACCTCTATTATTTAATTCGGCTATTTTCTACAATGACTACTCAATCTAATACATACCTTTTGTTTTTATGTATAGCATCAGTAGGTATATGTTATACTGTAAAATATTTTTCCCTTTTGTTTATAGGGTGGCTTACGAATAGCAAAGCCGAAGCCAATACATATATTTTTATTATTTTTTTACTCAATAAAGTAATGGGTGTTTTTTTCTTAGCAATTTTACCAGTATTGGCATTTGGTAGTAATAGAGTTGCTTCTTATGCTGTTTTCTTTTCTTTTATTGCTATTTCTCTTGTTTTTATCATTAGGTTTTTTCGGGCTTATTCGCTGTTGCAATCAAGGCTAAAAGTGAGCCGTTTTCACTTTGCTATTTATGTTTCTTCATTAGAAATATTACCATTGGCTATTATTTATAAATTTATTATGCTCTATTTCAATACAAAATCGTAATTTTGCAAACTCATAGGTAAATCAGTATGGTAAAAAACGCAGAGCAGGCTGTTGTTCCAGCACCCAAAAAGGTTAAAAAGATATTGATAGCCCAGTCGCAACCTGAAGGGGCGAAGTCTCCGTATTCCGAAATCGCAAAAAAGTATGATCTTGTTGTAGATTATTACCCTTTTGTAATCATTGAGGGCATTCCAGCCAAAGATTTTAGAAAGCAAAAAATTGATATTGCCGCTTTTACGGCTGTAGTTTTTACTAGTCGTCACGCAATAGACCATTTCTTCCGTATTTGCGAAGAAATGAAAGTTACCGTGTCTCAGGATACAAAGTACTTTTGCATTACCGAAGCAATAGCCCTTTATTTACAAAAGTTCATTTTATATAGAAAGCGCAAAGTATTTTATGGTGCAGATGGCACCAATAAAAGCCTTTTTGATGTAATAAATAAACACAAGGAGCATGAAAAATTTCTTTATCCATGTTCAGAATCTTTTGATAGCGAAATAACCAACTGGTTAAAGAGTAATAAATGTGGCTTTGCGACACCAGTTCTATATTGTATTTTAAGCAATGATATCAAAAAAACAATCGCAAAGAATTACGATATCATTTGCCTATTTACCCCTGGCAGCGTACGATGTCTTTTAGAAAACTTCCCCGATTTTAAACAAAATGGCACTAGGTTAGGTGCTTTTGGCTTAAACACATTTAAAGCAGCAGAAGATGCTGGTCTTTTACTGGAAATAAAAGCACCCATGCCACTTACCCCTGGTATGGTCAGCGCACTTGATAAATACTTACAGACAACCTTTTCCAAAAAGAAATAGTTTTCAAAAAAATTGCCATTATTATCCTTACAGTATCGCTGTATTGTTATTGCATAATTGTACTAATTTTTAACCGAAAGGGGCTTTATTAAGCAAAGGCAATAATATGATATTGTGTTTTCTGAACTTATTGTGAAGATCAGTTTGCCTTAAACCTTCTTCGATTAAAAAAAAGAATTAGCTAAAGAATATAACAATTAGCCAAAACCAGCGTCTCCAGCGTTCCATAAATATCCTACTTTCACAAAATGAAAAATGAACTTATACACGAGACAAGCCCTTATTTGTTACAACATGCACACAATCCCGTACATTGGCAGCCTTGGGGTACAACTGCTTTGCAACTTGCAAAGGAGCTAGATAAACCCATACTAATTAGCATTGGTTATTCAGCCTGTCATTGGTGTCATGTAATGGAAAGAGAAAGTTTTGAAAATGAGGAAACGGCGGCCATCATGAATGAGCATTTTATAAATATTAAAATAGACAGGGAAGAACGACCAGACATAGATCATATTTACATGGATGCAGTGCAAGCCATATCAGGAAGTGGGGGGTGGCCGCTAAATGTTTTTCTTACACCAGAAGCAAAACCTTTTTACGGGGGCACTTATTTTCCTCCTGCAAAAGCACATGGGCGAGCATCTTGGACGGATGTGCTCATGAGCATACAAGATGCCTGGAAGAACCGAAGAGCAGAAATGGAACAACAGGCGAATACTTTGGTAGAGCACTTAAAAAAAACCAACAACTTCGGACAAATAAAAAACAGTATACAAGTTGATAATGGTGTTGCAAGCTTTACTAAACAAGATTGTATTCATATAAATGAAAGTCTATTAGCAGTCGCTGATACTTCACTAGGGGGTTTTGGCAAAGCCCCAAAATTTCCCCAAACATTTTCTATTAATTGTCTGATACAAATAGCCCATTTTTTGAAAGATGACAAGGCATTGTTACAGGCAGAGCTATCTCTTTTAAAAATGTTACATGGGGGTATTTATGACCAACTTGCAGGGGGCCTTTGCCGGTACAGTACCGATAATGAGTGGTTGGCTCCGCATTTTGAAAAAATGCTCTACGACAACGCACTATTTATTGTTTCGCTTAGCAACGCTTATTTGCTTACAAAAAAAGAAGTTTATAAAAATGCTGTAAAAGATGTTTGCCATTTCTTAATTACAGAAATGAAAAACAAGGAGGGTGGTTACTATGCAGCAATAGATGCAGACAGTGAAGGGGTAGAAGGTAAATTTTATATTTGGGATAAATCGGATATTGAAGATTTGCTCGGTGAAGATGCTGATTTGTTTAACAGCTACTATGATGTAAGTGAAAATGGGAACTGGGAAGAAAAAAATATTCTTAGAATTCTACGGCCTTTGGAAGAGGTAGCCAAATCATTTGATATTTCAATGGAGCTGGCAGAGAAAATAATAAGTGCCTCTAAAGAAAAATTGCTACTAGCAAGAAATAAAAGAATACGCCCGGGTACGGACGATAAAATAATTTTAAGTTGGAATGCCCTTCTGGTAACAGCTTTTTGTAAAGCGTATGCAGTTTTACAAGACGAAAAGTATAAAGATGCGGCAGAAAATCTATTTCAATTTTTGCAAAAAGCTTTTGATGATAATAATGGGGGCTTATTACATACCTATAAAGAGGGCAAAGCAAAATACCCTGCATTTTTAGATGATTATGCTTATTTAATTGAAGCGGCGATTCAACTTCAAGAAATAACTTCAAATACAGATTATTTAAATTTTGCAAAAACTTTAACAAATTATGTTTTTGATAATTTTTCTGATGCAGAAAGTGCTTATTTCTTTTTTACAGAAATAAATCAACAAGATATTATTATTAGAAAAATTGAATTATACGACGGTGCTACACCCTCGGCCAATGCAGTAATGGCAAAGAATTTACAGTACCTATCCGTTGTTTTCGATAAACAAGAATGGTACGAAAAGGCTGTTTCAATGATAGATTCCCTCAAAACTATACTATTGAAACATCCTAATTCATTTGGTATTTGGGCTGCTACAGCTATTAACATGGCAGCAGGTACAAATGAAATAACAATAATCGGTAACAATATGATTCCATTACTTAAAGAAGTGCTGCATGCTTATATACCAAATAAAATTTTGCAAAGCGCTATCTTACCATCAGAAATGCCATTATTATTAGAAAAGTATGTTTTTCAAAAAACATTGCTATATTTATGCCGTAATTCAATTTGTAACAATCCGTATGAGTATACTCAAGATTTATTGAGGGATATCAATAATAAGGCATTTAACATTGTTGAGTCACAATAATTACAAAAAAGGCTCGTTTATACTGTTGAGTGGGGGAATAATTTCTAATAAAATTAACACCTACTCATAATTAACCTGTTTTTTACAGAAAAATAATTATTACATTTGCCAATACCCTCAAAGTAAAAAAAAATGAATAATCGGTCATTAAATTCCATTGCGGTAATTGCTGTAATCCTCTTAGCAGCTAGTTGTAAGTTGATAGGTAAAAAAAGTAGTAGTTTGCCAAACGATGGCCAATTGCACGGTGTATCACCAGGTAACAGATACAATTTGACTAGGCCACCCGGAATGGTTTATGTACCAGCAGGTACCTTTCATATGGGGCCAAGCGATGAAGATGTCAATTATGCTTATACAGCCAGAAACAAGCAAGCATCTATTAGTGGGTTTTGGATGGATGCAACCGAAATTACCAACAATGAATACCGTCAATTTACCAATTGGGTTAGAGATTCTATAGCTGCTAAGTTAATGAACTACGTAAAACAAGGTGCTGATGGTACAGAATATGTAGATTGGAAAAAAGCATCTACGATTAAATGGGGCGATAAAGCAACTATAGAGAAGATTGATGGAATGATTGTAAGTGTAGATAACAGGATTTTTGGTAAAAAAGAATTAGATGCCAGAAAAATAGTGTATCACTCAGAAATATTTGATTACAAAGCTTCTGCAATTAATAGAGATACCAATATACAGCGTAAAGAATTCATCATTAAGCAAGATATTCCTGTTTTTCCAGACACCTTGTGTTGGATAAGAGATTATGCCTATTCTTACAATGAGCCAATGGCTAAACAATATTATAGCCATCCTGCATATGGTAATTATCCAGTGGTTGGGGTAAGTTGGAAACAAGCTACTGCTTTTGCAGAGTGGAGAACACATTTATTAGCGTCTTACAATGAGAGCAAAAAAAAGTCAGGCCAAACAGATTTTAGATTACCAACGGAAGCACAATGGGAATACGCCGCTCGTGGTGGTCGCTCACAGTCTTCTTATCCTTGGGGTGGTCCTTACTTAAGGAATAAAAAAGGTTGTTTATTAGCAAACTTTAAGCCCGGTCGTGGTAACTACCCAGAAGATGGAGGTTTGTACACCATGCGTGCCGATGCTTTTTGGCCTAATGACTTCGGTCTTTATAACATGGCAGGAAATGTAGCTGAGTGGACTTCATCTTTATATTACGAAGGATCTTACAATTTTCAACACGATATGAATCCAGATGTTCGTTGGAATGCGAAAAATTCAGACCCTCCACGTATGAAACGTAAAGTTATTCGTGGTGGAAGTTGGAAAGACGTTGCTTATTTCTTACAAACAAGTACACGTGCATACGAATACCAAGATACTACAAAATCTTACATAGGTTTCCGTTGTGTAATAGATCTTCCTCCTACCATTAAAAAAGGTAAAAGATAGAAAAATTTTTAAAATATTTTTATTGTTAACTGTTTGATAGTACGTATTTAAAAGTACGTACTATCATTAAGTACTTCTTATATTAATTCTAATAAAACTCCTCAATTAAACTAAAAATCAAAACACATGTCAGTAAAAATTCCTTCAAACATTAGTAAATGGATGGACGTAGTAGTTTCTGTAGCTGCGGCAGCGGTTATCTTTGGAGCACTACAAAAAATATTGCATACGCCTATTGCAGACCTTTGGTTAAAAATTGGTCTATATACCGAGGCGGCTGTATTCTTAGCATATGGTATCATTTATATGGTTTTTCCTCCAGTAAAGGAAGAGTATGAAGGTTCAATGAAAGCAGCTATTTCTACTGGCAATCCAGCTTTGAACAGCATGGATAAAATGTTGCAAGAAGCGGATATTACACCTACAAATTTAAAAAGACTAGGAGAAGGGTTTCAAAAATTAGGAACAAGTGTAGCTGGTATTTCTGATGTGAGCGATGTGGTAAAATCTACTGCTGACTTTAGCAAGAAAACACAAGAAGCTACTGCTGCTATTGGTTCTATGAGTACTGCTTTTAACAGCAGTGCAGCTACCATGGCTTCGTTTGGTAATGCATCGGAAAGTGCAAAAGGATTTCATGAGCAAGTACAAGTACTTACAAAAAACCTTGGTTCATTAAATACAATTTATGAGCTAGAGTTGAAAGAAAGCAACAACCATTTAAAAGCGTTGAATGGTTTCTACGGTAAAATGGCAGAAGCAAGTTCGGCTATGATGGGAAGTGTAGAAGATGCAAACAAAGCAAAAGAGCAAATTGGGGCATTGGCTACAAACCTAAGCAAATTGAACTCGGTATATGGCAATATGCTAGGTGCAATGCAAGGTAGGTAATTGGTAGGTATTCGCCTTCGGCGAATACGTTTAGAAGAATACCTTATTGAATTTGCAACAAGCGAATTCCAACAAACAATATTAATAAAACCATTAATACTCATAAGTTATGGCTTTACCTAAAGAGCCCAGGCAAAAGATGATAAACCTAATGTACTTAGTGCTTACAGCATTACTTGCATTGAATGTGTCGTCAGAAATATTAAACGCTTTTAAAGTTGTTACAACAAGTTTGGACAACTCTAATACAAATATTGCAAAAGCAAATAATGTACTTTATGAATCGTTGGCACAAAAGGCAGCTGATCCCAAAACGGCAGAAAAAGCAGCTATCTGGAATGCAAATGCCGCCAAAGCTAAAACTTTGTCTGATGCACTCAGTATTTACATTGAGGGCCTAAAGAAAGAATTAAAGGCAGAAGCAGACTCTAAAATGGTGGAAGGTGTAGAGCAATTTAAAGAAGATGATTTAGAAGCGGCTACTCGTTTATTTGGTAAAGGAGAAGGTGGAAAAAACAGAGGAGAAGAATTGGAAAGAAAATTGAAAGAGTATAGAACAGCTATGCTTGCAATAAGCCCAGAAATAGGAAAAGAGTTTGAAACTTCTTTATCTGTAGATGGTAAGCCAGCTACAGGCCAAGATGGAAAAGTTAAACCTTTTACAGATGCTTATTTTCACATGGTACCTACATTGGCTGGACTTACATTGTTGAGTAAATTTCAAAACAATGTTAAAAACTCCGAAAACCAAGTAACAACTTTTTGCCACAACCAGATTGGTCAGGTTGTTGTACATATGGATCAAGTAGGTATATTGGTAGGTCAAAGTTCAAACTATGTAATGCCAGGACAAGAAATTACAATAACAGCAGGCGTAGGTGCTTACAGCTCAGCTGCTAAGCCAAACATAAACATTGGTGGTAGCTCAGTAGCTGTAACCAATGGCCAAGGCTCTTTCACGACCACGGCAAGTGGCGGAGGAGAACGTTCAATACCTGTTAGTGTAACTTTTACCGATGAAAATGGAGTACAGCAAACTAAAACTGAAACAGTGAAGTATGTTGTAGGTACACCGGGTGGTGCTGCTGTCATGTTAGATAAAATGAATGTGTTTTACATTGGTGTAGATAATCCTGTAACCATTGGTTCTCCTACAGGTTGGGATAAGACAAATGTTTCTATGAGTGGTGGTACAATAAGTGGAAATGGATCTAATAGGACTGTAAGAGTTAGCGCAATTGGAGCAGCATCTATAACAGTTACTGCAGATGGCAAACCTAGCCAGTTTCAATTTAGATGTAAAAAAATCCCAGACCCTATATTTAAAGTTGGTTCAGGTCGTCCACGTGTGCCAGCTGTTGAATTCAAAAATCAACAATTCGCCAGAGCAGAATTAGAAAACTTCGATTTTGATTTAAAGTATAGTGTAACAAGTGCAACTGTATATTTTTCAGGTGCGGGTTTTCCAAATGTTGTTACAGCATCAATTAATAGTGGTAGTTTAGGTGCATTGAATTCTTTTCTTTCAAGATGTGGACCAGGAAGTGTTGTTACATTCGATAACGTAAAAGTTTCTGGGCCAGATGGAGCAAGAGGCATAGAAGGTAGGTCAATATCATTATATTAAAACCATTGGATATGAATAAGCAAATTATTAAGTTTTTATTTCTTTGTATTTTCTTTGCTGGGCTTGGCAACATTGCTATGGCTCAAAAAGGGAAAAAGAAAGCGCCTGTAAAAAGAGCTTCAACAAAAAGAACTACGAAGAATAAAACTACTGCTAATGTAAAAGGTACAACAGCTACTATAGACACTGCGGCTGTGGCTGCAGCCACAGCCGTAGTAAATGATTCATTGCCTATAAAAAAGGTAGCTAAATCTTTAAGAAGAGATGGAGCCGTAGATGATGATGCTATCAGGGATAGAACTCCGCTGCCTTATGAAAACCTTAGAGCAGATGATGCAGTTTATCGTCATAAGATTTGGCGTGAAATAGATACTAGGGAAAAAATTAATTTACCTTTTAAATATTCGGCTGATCAAGATAATGGGAACCAGCGTTTCATTTCTATACTGCTTCAAGCTATTCAAGATAAGGTAGTAACCGTTTTTAATAGTGTAGATGATCGTTTTACAACTCCAATGGATATCAGTGAAGTTGCAAAAGCATTAGGAGGAGACGAAGTAGATGTTCCTATTTATGATTCTTTGGGCGTGCTTATTGGTACAAAAAAAATGAAAAATGAAATAAACCTTGATTCAATCTATAAGTTTAGAATTAAAGAAGAAGTAGTTTTTGACAAAGAAAGCTCAAGATTATTTTTCAGGATATTGGGTATTGCTCCAGTAAAAAGTATAGTTACTTCATTAGGTGTTAATTTAGGTGAGACGGAACTTTTTTGGGTTTACTACCCCGATATGCGTGAAACATTTGCTAAGTACGAAGTGTACAATGGTAAAAACTATGGGGCACGCATGAGTTGGGAAGAGTTGTTTGAAAGTCGTATGTTTTATGGCCGTATTATAAAAAGTACGATTGATAATCCATATGATCTATTCATCAAAAATTATAAAGGTCTTAGCGAAAATACCATTCTTCAATTGTTAGAAGGTGAAAATATCAAAGAAAAGATATTCAACTACGAGCAAGATTTGTGGAGCTACTAGGAAAACAGATTTTAGATATAAGATTTTAGACATAAGATTTAAAAGCCCTTCGAATTTCGGAGGGCTTTTATTTTAAACCGGCTTTTAATATGTTAAGTTTTGATTTTCCAATAACTTTTTCTATATCTGCATCACTTGCTTCTTTTATTTTTTTTACAGACCTAAATTGTTTTAGTAAAGCATCCATCGTTTGTTTACCTATTCCTTTTATTTCTTCTAGTTCGTTTTTAAATGTGCCTTTACTTCGTATGTTTCGGTGAAATGTTATTCCAAAACGATGTACTTCATCTCTTATTCTTCTAATGAGTTTGAGGCTTTCGCTATCCCAAGGCAATAACAAAGATTGTGTATCTCCATCAAAAAACAACTCTTCTTTGTTTTTTGCAAGTCCTACTAAAGTTACTTTTCCCCTGAGGTTTAATTTATCTATGCTTTCCATAGCAGCACTTAGTTGGCCTTTGCCACCATCAATAATTATTAATTGGGGAAGTGTTACTCCTTCATCAGTTAGTCGTTTATACCTTCTGTAAACCACTTCGCTCATGGAGGCAAAATCGTTTATACCTTCTACCGTTTTTATATTATACCTTCTGTAATCTTTTTTGCTGGGCTCGCCATTTTTAAAACAAACCATGGCCGCCACAGGATAACTTCCCTGAAAATTTGAGTTATCAAAACATTCAATATGTGTAGGCAATTCTTTTAATTGCAAATTTGCTTGTAGCTCTAATAATACGTCATTTTTTTCTTCAGTTGTTTTATCTTGAAGGCCTAATAGCTTTTTCTTAGACAAGTCTGCTTTAAAATAGTTTACATTTTTTTGAGAAAGGTCTAGCAACTTTTTCTTATCACCTGCTTTGGGTATGGTAATAATTGTATTGGCTTCTATATAATCAACATCAAAAGGCACGATGATTTCTTTTGCATCACTTTCAAAAACTTGGCGCAGTTGTGCTATAGCAAAGGCAAGCAGTTCTTCTATGCTTTCATCTAATTTTTTTTGTAGGATAATCGTTTTTGTTTTTATGATGCTGCCATTGTTTACCGCTAAATAATTTACATAAGCAGTACTATCTTCTTCCAAAATGGTAAAAACATCTACTGTTCCCGTTTTTGTATTTACTACGGTAGATTTGGATTCATACTCTTGTAAATGCGCTATTTTATGTTGGTATATGGCGGCTTTTTCAAATTCCATATTAGCCACATGTTCTTTTATTTTATTTTTATAGTTGCTTATTACAGGTTGTAAGTTTCCTTTTAATAAATCTTTTAATTGAGCAATATTTTGGTTATAATCATCCAGTGTTTGCAACCCTTCACAAGGCCCTTTGCAATTTCCTAAATGATATTCCAAGCATACTTTGAATTTATTTTTGGAGATATTGGCTTGGCTCAAATTTAATTTACAAGTACGTAATAGTATATTTTGTTTAATAAAATTTAGCAAATCACGCACATTTACTACAGATGTAAATGGGCCAAGGTAAGTGGAGCCATCTTTCAATTTTCTTCTGGTAAAAAATACCCGAGGAAAAGGCTCATTTTTTATGACAATATAGGGATAGGTTTTATCGTCTTTTAAATTGATATTGAAGAAGGGTTGGTGTTCTTTGATAAGCGTATTTTCGAGCAAAAATGCTTCTTGTTCTGTATCTACAATCGTAAATTCAATTTTATGAATCCGTGTTACCAGTTCGGCTGTTTTATAACTGGTTTTCATTTTATTGAAATAGCTGCTTACCCTTTTGCGTAAGTGTTTGGCTTTGCCTACATACAGGAGTGTATTGTCTGCATTGTAATACTTGTAAATACCCGGGAGGGTAGGTATTGTATGGGCTATTTCAGAAAATTCTTTTTGTGTCATTGTCAGTCAAAGCTCCAAGATATTTTTTCTTCTTTTTCTATCAGCAAATTATTGTTACCAGTATCTTTTAAAGTTACAATTTTACACCATTTACCACTTTGCCATGTAAGTTGTAAAACTTTTCTTTCGGTTTCTTTTTTTAATAAGTAAATTCTTTTTACTTTATTGGTTTCGGGGTCTACATATACATCCCAATGTTTAAAAGCGAAAGTATTTGATTGTATATCTTTTGGATCGTACGTAAAAGTAAATGCATTGAGTGTTTCATCTTTAAATTTTTTCTCTTCAAATAAGCCTTTCAAATTTGAAGTGTCAATGATGGGGGAAAGAAATTCGGACAATACTTTTTCTAATGATTCCATTTTTACCCAGGAAGAATCCGTTTTATCGCCTTCTGTAATTTTTCTACTAGGTGTTATTCCTCCATTTCTTATTCCGTAAATCTCACCCCTCAAATAGGAAGTTACAGGAAAAAAATTTGATGCAGTGTCTTCTATTGTAGTCTGGGTATTAGATGTTGCGGTTTCAGTTACAACAATGGGTGCTGTTTTTTTTGAATTGCATGCAACAAAAAACGTAAACACAAAAATTAAAGTTGGAGAAAATTTCATTTCCCAAAATTAATGGTTATAAATTTTTTCTTGAAATAATGTTTTACTAAAATTTTAGAAAGAAGTAGTAACACCAATTTTCACACCTACGTTATACAATTTTTCTGAGTAGTTGTAATTATTTTTATATGTAGATAATAGTTGATAACGTACCTGAGGTCCTACATTAAATATGATGCCATTGGATGTTTTAAAACTCAAATAGGTTTCCAAGGCTGTATTGAAATTTAGCTTACGTAAAAGCGGCTTTTCGCTAATGTAATTTTTGCCATCTATCGACATTACGTATGCACTGCCACTAATAACATAGGTTGGTTGAAAACTAGCACCAACGTACCATTTAAATTTGTCATTGCCTATAATTTTTATATCTGTACCAATGGGTACGGCAATTTGAAGTGTGCTCCTATTTAAATGAGTACTGCCTTCCGAAGTTGTATATTGGGAAGAACGATTTACATCTTGTTGATTATTGACTGCGAGTGAGGCTTGAATTGGATGGCCCAAATCGTTTACTTTAGAAATATAATTGGTGTAATTTACTTGCAAACCAGTTTTTAAACGAACGGCTTTTGTTAGTTTATAATTCATTGAAGCACCTACTTCCAAATTAAGGGCTTTTTCGTCTCTAGATGAAGCAACGCTATTGGAAACAACCGCATTGTTTGCAGCAAAAGAGGAATAGGCGGCATTGTAATTTTTAATATCACGTACTGAATGTAAATTCCTAAAACCTATGGAAGGAGTAATGTAGTAACTTATACTTGCATTTTCTTTAAATTTAGACATGAAGGCTTGTTTAGAAGATACTTTATTTTCTACATTACTAACAGCGCTCAATGTTTTGTTTTCTTTTAATAACTCTTTTAAAGTATTATTTTCTGTTGATTTGTTTGCATCTTTATTTGTAGATTCATTTACTGCAACAATAGTATTAGTTGGTTCAATACTTTTCTTATCATCAATTGATTGAACAGTAGTAAGTGTAGGCTCATTTGTTACAGCTGTATTAGTTTTCGACAATTGATTTACATCAGTTTCATAAATTACGGATGTATTTGTAGTAACTGTAGCAATAGTAGTAGTAGGAATAACGTTACTATTTTTTCTATTTTCATGAGAAGAAATTGTAGCAATACTACCTGCAATATTTTCATCTGTATAAGAAGGGTTTGTTATAGTAAGTTTATTTTTTTGTGCTACTTCAAAAATGGATTCTTTTTTTGTTTTTTCCAAATTATTTTGAGGAAGTGTAGTAGTATAGGTTTCAACAGTAGGTGTATTTATTAAATCGTTGGTTATTGTAGAACCAGTATTTGTAGGAATAAATGTAGGATTATTATTGGCAGCTATCTGTTGTGCTCCTCCTTCTTTCTTAATGTTGTCAGGTAATTCTTTTAAGGTCGTTATATTGGAGCTGTTATTAGAAAGCAAAGAAGCATTTTGTTCATTTGCAGTACGGGCTGCTTTGCTTAGAGAATTGTTATTAGAAACACCAAGGTAAAGGATGGATACTAAGATGAGCAGACAAACAGTAATAGAAGGCCATTTTCTATCTGGATGCATATTGTTGTATATGCTATGCCATATTTTTCTTGAAGGAATCATCTTGAAATCATCGATGCTTTCTCTAAGAAAATTTTCAAAATTGTTTCTATAATTTGTATCTTCCATTGCTTTTTTATACTTAAACGCTTTTTTTAATTCAAAAGGGTAAGTGATTTTGAATAATTATTCCGGTATTGATTTTTATCAATGATATTCCTACCCACTAAAATACCTTCGAGCATTGCCTTGGCTCTTGTATACTGGCTGCGGCTAGAGCTTTCACCAATCTCCAATATTTCACCAATTTCTTTGTGAGAATAGCCTTCTATAGCATATAAATTTAAAACGGTTCTATATCCCAAAGGCAACATTCTTATACATTCAATAATTTGTTTAGCTTGAATAATGCTTGGTACAAGATCTTCTTTTGTATAATATTCATTTGCATAAATCAAATCAACTGTATCTGAAAATTTTTTATTTTTTTTGAGAACGTTTATACAAGTATGCACTATAATTCTGCGTACCCAACCTTCTAAAGAACCTTCATTTCTATATTGATGTAATTGGGTAAATATTTTTATGAAGCCTTCTTGTAGCATATCCTCGGCATCTTCTCTGTTTTTTGCAAAACGATAACACACGCCTAGCATACGAGGACTGAACCGCTCATAAAACGCTTCTTGTGCAGCAGCATTGTTTTTTACACTTCCGGCAAGCATTTGCTCTTCGGTCATATTGTAGGGGTTTAGTTGCCTATAAATTTAGACAATTTTATTTGTATTTACGCTGCTTTAGTTACAAATGTGCAAATTCTTTGAGAAGTAGGTTTGGGTGTACCGTAGAGTAGTTGGTCGTACATGCAGGATTAAATGATAGATGACAAGTAAATAAATTACAAGCGCCAATCTCCTCCGAAGCTATTTATAGAAATAATTAATTAAATATCAAACTGTTACTACATTTTGCGAATAGGTATTACTCTTCAAAATAAACCCGTTTTACTCTTTGAGAAATATTGGTGAGAATCTCGTAAGAAATGGTATCGGCCCATGTGGCCAGGTTGGTAACAGTAGGTTCTTCACCGAATACAATTACTTCATCTCCTTCTTTTGCGTCTATATTCGTAATGTCTAGCATGGTCATATCCATACATACGTTCCCAATAACAGGGGCAGGATTTCCATTTACCAACATTTTGCCTTTTCCGTTGCTTAAAATTCTCGGATATCCATCTGCATAGCCTATACGTACTGTAGCAGTGCGGGTATCTTCTTGTGCAACGCCTTTTCTACTATAGCCAATACTTTCTCCTTTTTTGAGGTTTTTTATTTGTGAGATGGTTGTTTTTAAAGTAGTAACATGTTGTAGTCGGTGTTGTATAACAGGAGAGGCGTCCACACCATATAGGCCAATACCCAATCGTATCATATCCATTTGCATTAGTGGATGGCGATAAATGGCAGATGAATTTGAAATATGCCTAATAAAAGAATAACCAAGTGCTTTTTCAATTGTATTGGATGCATCAATAAAAAGCTTGGCTTGCTGTTTTGTAAATTCATCGAAGTTTGCTACGTCGCTAGCAGCCAAATGAGAAAATACAGAAACAACTTTAATATTTTTTGTAGTTGTTAAAAAGGCACAAAGTTTTGTAATATCATTTTCTTCAAATCCAAGGCGGCGCATGCCTGTATCTATTTTTATATGTACCTTAAAATTTTCTATATTTTTTTGTTGAAGAAATTTGTTGAAAGCATACAAAATTTCAAAAGAATAAAGTTCTGGTTCAATCGTATATTTTACAACATTTTCAAAACTGGCTGATTCTGTATTTAAAACCATAATAGGCAGTGTGATTCCTGCTTTGCGAAGTTCTACCCCTTCATCTACATAAGCCACGGCTAAATAATCTACACCTGCATGTTGCAATACATTGGCTACTTCTGCACTACCACTACCATAGCCAAATGCCTTTACCATAGCCATAACCTTCACTTTTGGCTGAAGCAATTGTTTATATACTTTTAAATTGTGGCGAAGTGCATGAAGGTTTATTTCTAATCTTGTTTCGTGTGCTTTTTGCTCGAGCACTTTGCTTATTTCTTCAAAACGAAAAATTCGTGCTGCTTTTAGTAAAATAATTTCATCTTTAAAATGATCTGTATTTATTGTTTGTAAAAAAGCATCCGTAGTTGGAAAAAAACTTGTTTCTTTTATGGATGAAAAAGAATGGGCATGTGCAGAAATTTCTTTCCCAATGCCTATAAATCGGTTAATATTTTTTCCTGCTAAAGCCGATGCTATTTTGTTGTATAAATCACCAGCATCTTTTCCTGATTGTAACACATCGCTCAGTATTACTGTATGTTTTTGTTGCTGTTTTTGTTGTTCTAAAAAATCCAGTGAAATGCTGAGCGATTGTAAATCGGCACTATAGCCATCGTTTATAATATAGCAATTGTTTATACCTTGCTTTAGCTCCATGCGCATTTCGATAGGGCGTAGGTATTTCATTTTCTCAACAATGGTTTTTATATTTTTATTGAGTAAAAGCATTACACAACAACAAGTAATGGCATTGTTTATGGAAGCATCGTCTGTAAAAGGTATAGAGAAAGAAAATTCATACACATCAAAAACACAACTTATTTCAGTTGCATTTTCTGTTTTATGTATTGCTTTTACAAAAAGGCTGGCTTTGTTCTTTTTGCTCCACGTAAATATTTTTAAAGCTGTATTTTTTGTGCTAATAAATGTTTGGACAGCATTATTGAGTTTCTCATCATCTGCGCAAAAAATCAATTGCTGGCTATTTTTAAACAACAACAACTTTTCATTTATTTTTTCATCAATATTGGCAAAGCCTTCTGCGTGGGCACTTCCTATAAAAGTAACGATACCAATTGGAGGGTCTATTATTTTTTGCAGCTTTTCCATTTCAGCTTTTTGCGAAATGCCAGACTCGAAAATACCAAGGGTATGTCCTTCGTTCATCCGCCACACACTTAGGGGTACACCAACTTGAGAATTGTAACTTTTAGGGCTACGAATAATATTCTCATCTTCGCCCAACAGTAGATTGAGCCATTCTTTTACAATAGTTTTACCATTGCTACCGGTAATACCTATTACTGGATAATTAAATTGCTGGCGATGGAAAGCCGTTAACTGTTGTAGTGCTACCAACGAATCTGCTACTTGCAAAAAATTAGCTCCTTTGCATCCAGCTATTTCTTTTTGGTCGTACGTATTTTCTACAACAAAATTGCGAAGCCCTTTATCGTACAGGGTTTGTATAAAAAAATTGCCCGTTCTACCATGACCCGACATGGAGAAAAAAACGGTTGTTTGCGGAAACATTAATTTGCGACTATCTGTTATCAAATTTTCTACAAGGGTATCTTCTCCTTGTTGCAAATATGTTGCGC
Organism: Ferruginibacter sp.; assembly: GCA_031430735.1. Classification (GTDB taxonomy): domain Bacteria; phylum Bacteroidota; class Bacteroidia; order Chitinophagales; family Chitinophagaceae; genus Ferruginibacter. The sequence continues at coordinate 30,806 of JANPCB010000139.1, forward strand.
CAATAATGTTTGCAATTTTTGATAGGTAGTAACTCAAAAGTTTATTTTTATAGTAGCTTATATTTTTTACATTTCTTCTTTTTCTATATAATCATCTGGAGTGCCTTCCTTTTTATGGTATATAGAATAAATGATAGAACCAGTAATACAAAAAACAATAACTGCTAATGATACCCAAGCTGGCAAATGAAGGTATTCAACCGGAATGCCTACTTTGGCAAATATGGGCAATAGCATTTTTACGCCTATGAAAAGCAATACGATGGCAATTCCCTCTTGTAAATAATCGAACCGGCTTGCTGCACCACGCAACAGAAAAAATAAACTGCGTAGCCCAAGTACTGCAAAAATATTGGATGAGTAGATCAACATTTTTTTGCTAGGGTCAGGTATAACCGAAAATACAGCAGGTATGGAATCTACAGCAAAAACGATATCTATTAGCCCTAACATTACTACTACCATGGCCAACTTCGTGAAAAATAACTTTCCGTTTTTCCGTACAGTTAAATTGCCATCTGCATCCTCGTCGGTTGTGCGCATTATTTTACTCAATAATTTGTATGCCCAGTTTGTTTCAGGATTAAACTCATCATCCTCATCGCTGCTAAACATTTTAATGCCTGTAAATACTAGGAACACGCCAAAGAAGTACATGATCCAATCGAACCTTGCTACCAATTCGCTTCCTATGGCTATAAAAATTATCCTGAAAACAATTGCCATTAAAATGCCTAAAAGCAGTACCCTAGAATAATTTTTTTCCTCTACATTAAAAAAAGAAAAAATGATAATGAATACAAAAATATTATCAATGGAAAGAGACCACTCTAATAAATAAGCAGATATATAAGAAATAGCATCAATTTTTCCATTGCCCCCTTCATTTTCCCACCAAATAAAGCCACAAAATAAAAAGGAGAGTGCTACCCAAAAAAAAGTTTGCGTAAGCGCTGTTTTTATGGTTATTTTTTGATTTTTTTTGCTCAATAGCCCTAGGTCAAAAATAAGTGCAACTATAATTACAATGCCAAATACTAGGTATATAACTTGATGTTTATCCATTTTACTTTGTATATTTTCTTTTACGCATCCATTGGAATATAATTGCAAAAATGATTACAACCATTATGGGCAGTATTATATTTACAATTTGCCAAAATAATTTTTGCTCATTTGTTTTTTGATTGTCTAACAATTTAGCTGTGTAATCTTTTGCTTTTGCAGCGCTCAAACCATTATCATTTACCAAATACGCTAAACAGTTTTGTAAAAATTCTTTGTTTGCAAATGGAAATTCTTTTTGTGATCCATAAGTGTATTTATTCATACCCATAGGTAATGGACCATTTTTTACAATGCTGTTCAAAACGATATCCCCATCACTTACTACTATAATTTTATTATTTTTTATACAGGCAGGTAGAAACCCAAGATTGTTTATTTCTAAACTATCGCTCATTGCTTGTGATAACCTATTTGCAAATAATGATTTGAATTTGCCCTCTAATAAAACGGCTGTTGCCAAATTGCTTTTTTTATATTTAGCATCCTCTGGAGCATTTACATTTTCTGCCCCGCTTATAATTGCTGGAGAGCCAATTGTTCTTGCATTTGCAGACGAACTTAATAAAACCGTTTTAACTATGCCTTCTGCTTCTACCGTATCAATTGTATTTACAAATTTGCCAGCTACAAAGCCAAGCCCTTTGTTTATCGGATGGTTTCCTTTGGATTCCATTACAGGAAAATAATTCCAAGGCAGCAATTCAAATTGTCCATTCCCACTCACATCAAATGGTAGATAATCACATTGAAGATCCATTAATAAATCTGCATTTATTCTTGCACCATAATTAAACAACAGATCATTTAGTTGTAATTGTCTATCAAATGCAGTTATCGTATTAATATTTTGTAGGCTATCTTCTTCTGCATTTAAGCGGTCTGCAAAAACGATAAGTTTGCCATCATTCATTATGTATTGATCTAGCTTTAATTTTTCTTCGTCTGTAAATCCTTTCGTTGGCTTTACTATCATCAAAGCATTAAAAGCTGCGGGAATAAATTTTGGAGAACTTAAATCGAAAGTGAAAAGTTGGTAATCTTTTCTTAATACATTTTCTGTTAAGTCATAGGTATTGTAACCTACAGGTTCGCCATTACCAACAGCATATCCAATGATGGGTTTTTCATTTTGTGTTACTTTAGCAATAGCATCTGCAAATCTGTATTCAAGCAAGGCCTCGGCACTGTTCAATTCTGAAAAATTTATCAAAGGCGTTTTGCCCTTGTATATTTCTACTGGCTGGGTTTTATCTTTGTAATGTACCCATGCGTATGGGTATACAAATTGTTGTTGTTGGCCTTCCTTTACTTGGCTAGTAAGATTTATAGGATACAGTCCTATGGCACTTAATGTATCTGCATATTTTATTTCGGTAGATGGTATTGTTTCTTCTGGGCTTATAAAATTAAATATTATTTTATTGCCGGCTATTTCTTTAAATTCCCTTAATAAATCATTGGTAGAAGAAGATAGTTGCTTAAAACCTGAAGGGAAGTTTCCTTTTAAAAATACATCAATCGTTATGGGCTCGTCTATTTTTTTTAATAATATTTTTGTAGTACTGCTTAGCGTAAATCGGTTTTCGTTTGTAAGGTCTATACGGGCATGAAACTGTGATGCAGCCCAGTTTAGTGCTACCAGCAGCACCAATACCAAGGGCAACCAAAATTTATTTTTTATTATTTTTTTAATCATTATTTTCTACCAACATTTTTTATCGTTATCAATAATGAAAACAAGATGACACTAAGAAAATAAACAATATCTCTTGTATCTAAAACGCCCCTGCTTATACTTTTGTAATGAAAATCTATTCCCAGCATTTCTATATAATAATCTGCCCCATTTATAAAAAATGGAATTTTACTAATGGCATTGAACCCAAAATATAAAATGAGGCAAACCAAACCGCTTATTAAAAATGCAACAACTGCATTTTGAGTAAAGCTGCTACAACATAAACTCACCGCAGCAAATACTGCCGATAATAAATACAGTCCAATATAACTGCCTGTTATGCCACCGGTATCTATATTGCCTTGGGTACTCAACGTTTTTATGCATACTACATAAATAAAAGTTGGTAGAATGACGATAAGTAACACTACTAAAATGGCTACATATTTACCCCATATTATTTGCCAAGCGGTCAATGGTTTTGTTTGTAATATTTCAAATGTACCTGTTTTATATTCTTCCGAAATAGCGTGCATTGTAATGGCAGGCACCAAAAATAAAAGCACCCAAGGCGCAAGCTCAAAAAACTTGTCGAGCGTGGCGTAATTATTTTCTAAAATGCTGCTTTGTGGTAAAACAAAAAGGAATACACCACATACCAGCATAAATAATACGATGGCAATATAACCAGTGAGGTTACTAAAAAACCTGTTTAACTCTTTTTTGCAAATGCTTAGCATACTGTTTTATAATTGATGCAATTTAAGCATAGGAATTTAAAGTTTTGAAGGTTCTATAGATATGTAACAAAAGTTGATTTTTTTTGGTTAAAGGTATTATAGATTTAAGCTATTTATAAGGCGGATTTTGAGCCTGTTCTTATTGCATAATCTCCGCTTTGATAAAAGTTGATAAATGATTTGCTGCTGAAGAGCGGCGGTGGACCTGCCTGCCGGCAGGCTGGCAGAGCGATGTATGTATTTGTAGCTGTGCGCCTGTGGCTTATACAGCTACAAATACATACGGTACAGTCCCGCCATTGGGCGGGAAGACCGAACAAATGCTTTTTATTGTTGTTGGATGAGCGCCATAAAATTATTTTTATCCCTGTTTTTTTAGTATGGACAATTCATTTTTTTTATAATATTTACAGATTTTTTGTAAACCGCAGTTTTCGCATTTTGGTTTCCGTGCTATACAGGTATAACGGCCATGTAAAATAAGCCAGTGGTGCGCTTTGTGCACGTATTCTTTGGGGATATGTTTTATGAGTTGTTTTTCTGCGGCATTGGGTGTTTTGGCGCCTATTGTAAGACCTAAACGAGCACTTACCCTAAAAACATGTGTATCTACTGCCATATTGGGTTGCTCGTCTATTACCGATGTGATTACATTGGCTGTTTTTCTTCCTACACCGGGTAGCTCCACCAATTCATCTACCGTCATAGGTACAATGCCATCATATTTCTCCATGAGTAATTTACTCATACCTACTAGGTGTTTTGCTTTATTGTTGGGGTAAGAGATGCTTTTTATGAGTGCAAAAATTTCTTCAATGCTTGCATTACTCATAGTTGCCGCATCTGGATATTGCTCAAAAATAAAAGGCGTAGTTAAATTTACTCTTTTATCTGTGCATTGGGCAGAAAGTATTACTGCTACTAATAATTGGAAAGGATCGTCGTAAATAAGTTCCGTTTCTGCTTCTGGAGAATGTTCTAAAAAATACTGTATTAAGAATTTGTACCGCTCTGCTATTTTCATTTGAATTTAATATGTACAAATGTAAGCCTACAAATTTTATTTATGAGAACGGATATTGTAGGTAAAAAAAAGCCCGAATCAATTGATTCGAGCAACTTATTTTATCATTTGGCAATCATGCTATGAAAACACTTCTAATCCTTGTTTAGAATAATTAAAAATATTATCCACCGATCTATTGTCCGGGGATATTAATTTAATTGCGTTCAAACGGTTTTTTGCAGATTCCAATATTTGGAATCTTTCTTGCAAATCTAGGTCTGATTCGAGCTGTTGTTGTATGATATTATTTTTCTCAGGCGAACATTCTTTATATAAATATTGAAGAAGATCGTCCTGTGTGATATTCACCATAAAATCGTTTAAATCGTTAAAAAAACCATATTTCAATAGAAACGTATTGTTGCATTATTTTATTGTGACCATTATGCATTTATTTATTTTTTATATGTTATAAAGAGGTCTTCATTGTCTTTTTTCATATAAAAGTTCTCTCTTGCATACTTTTCAATAGACCCAGCATCTGTTTTCAATAGGCTCAATTCTTTCTTGGTTTCCTTAATTTCTTTTGTTAAATGCCTTTCACTTGTTTTTAAATCTTTTAGCTTATTCGATCTGCCAACAATAGTACCTATATCTTTTGGGTCAAAAAACAACATCCAAACAATAAAAGCCACCGATGTAATTAAATACTTGTTCTTTAAGTAGCCAATGACTGGTTTTAATGTTTGGATGTTCATACTAGAATAATTTCAATAATTATTTACCAAATTTAACTTTTCCTGCCGGATAAACGCCACTATCAGCCAATATTTCTTCTATACGGATGAGTTGGTTGTATTTTGCCATACGATCGCTACGGCTAGCAGAACCAGTTTTTATTTGTCCACAATTGAGTGCTACAGCTAAATCTGCAATAGTACTATCTTCCGTTTCGCCACTTCTATGACTCATAATCGTATTGTATCCCGCATTTTGTGCCATAGAAACCGCATTGATGGTTTCTGTAAGTGTGCCTATTTGGTTCACTTTTACAAGCAATGCGTTTGCTATTTCTTCGTTTATCCCTCTTTCTAATCTATCAACATTGGTTACAAATAAATCGTCGCCTACTATCTGGCACTTTTTGCCTACTGCATCTGTAAGCATTTTCCAACCTTTCCAATCATCTTCTGCCATACCATCTTCTATAGAAATAATTGGATATTGTTTTACCCAACTTTCCCAATATTTTACCAATTGCTCACTTGTCATTTTCTTGCCATCACTCTTATGAAAAATATATTTTTTTTCTTTTGCATTCCAAAGCTCACTATTGGCAGCATCCATAGCAATACCTATTTGGCTGCCTGTTTTATACCCAGCTGCTTGTATGGCTGTCAATACAGTTTCTATAGCTTCTTCATTGCTTTGAATGTTTGGTGCAAAACCACCTTCATCGCCCACATTTGTGCTAAAGCCTTTTTTCTTTAACACAGTTTTTAATGCATGAAAAATTTCTACACCCCATTGCAAACCTTCACTAAAAGATTTTGCTCCTACAGGCATAACCATAAATTCTTGAAAATCTATTTTGTTATCGGCATGTGCACCACCATTTAAAATATTCATCATTGGTATAGGTAAAATTTTTGCATTTGTACCACCAATGTACCTATATAAAGGAAGGTTGGCTTCTAATGCAGCTGCTTTTGCCACAGCCAAACTTACGGCTAGTATGGCATTTGCACCAAGCTTGCTTTTGTTTTTTGTGCCATCAAGTGCTATCATCATGGCATCTATGCCTGTTTGGTCAGCCACATCCCAACCCAATAAATTTTCCGATAATATGGTATTTACATTGGATACTGCTTTTAGTACTGATTTACCTCCGTAATAATTTTTTTTATTGTCACGCAACTCCGCCGCTTCGTGTATGCCAGTACTTGCGCCACTGGGTACAGCCGCACGACCTAGTCTTTCGTTTTCGGTAAGCACGTCTACTTCAATTGTTGGGTTTCCTCTACTGTCTAAAATTTGGCGGGCATGGATGGATGCGATGTAACTCATGTTTTTTTAATTTTGTTTAGTTAGCCCCCTAAATCTCCCAAAGGGGACTTGTGAACACTGTGATTGTGTAAAGTCTTTTCGTTTTTTGAAACTGTTATTTGCAAATTACTATCTGCCTTTTGTCAACTGAATGCTTCAAATTTACAAAAAAATATTTTCTTTTATAAGGTGAAATTGTTATTGATTGATTTGAAAACTAAAATTGCTAACCGTTTTATGGATATTTATGGATAAAAATGTGGATAATTAACCAGTTAATTAAAAAAATACGGATATAAAACGGATATAATACGGATATTTTTTACATTTGTATTATGGAAAAGAAGTTACAATTCGATTTCGAAACAACCCAAAAGATTATTCAGAAAATTGGAGCAATTGATAGCTTTGGAGGTAAATGGGAAGTAACGAAATTACAAAAAAGTCAATATCTAAAAGAACTAAAATTTATTTCTACCATTCAAAGTATTGGTTCATCTACTAGAATTGAAGGCTCAACCTTAACTGATATTGAAGTAGAAAAATTAGTAAAGGATATTAAAATTTCAAAAATAACATCGAGAGATGAAGAAGAAGTAATTGGCTATTATGAAACATTAGAATTGGTATTTGAAAAGTATAAGATTATAGAAATTACTGAGGCGAATATTAGACATTTACATAGTTTACTTTTAAAGCATAGCAAAAAAGATAAACACCACAAAGGCAGTTATAAAAAAGTAACGAATAAAGTAGTAGCCAATTATCCTAATGGATTACAAAAAACTATTTTTAATACAACAGAACCGCATTTAACAGCAATGGAAATGCAAGAATTAGTGGATTGGACAAATACAAAGCTGCAATCAAAAGAAATACATCCATTAATTGTTATTGCTACTTTCATTTATGAATTTTTATCCATTCATCCTTTTCAAGATGGAAATGGAAGATTATCAAGATTGCTCACTACTTTATTGTTGTTAAAAACCAACTATACATTTATTGAATATATTTCTTTTGAAAATTTAATAGAGCAAAGAAAAAAAGAATACTACAAAGCTTTGATGGCTGCCCAAAAGCATCGATATTCAAAAAGAGAATTATTAAAAGATTGGATGCTATTTTTTCTTTCTGCTATTGAGATTTTAATTGTGAGATTTGAGAAAAAATATGATTTGTTCAAAGAAACAGGCGGATACAGCAATGAAAGGCAAAAGAAAATTGTGGCATTTGTAAAAAAAACACAACCTGTAAAAATTAGTGATATTCAGAAAAATTTTGAAATCTATCCTTTAAGTACACTGAAGAAAGACATGCTGTATCTTTTAGAAAATAGCTTGCTTGATAAAATTGGAAAATTTAAAGCTACGGTTTATATTACTAAACAGCCGTCAAACTCCTAAACACATCTTCCAAACTATTATTTTCATTTTGCAACGAAACAATATTTAAATTCTTATCAATACTTAGTTGTAATAATTGCTTACGTAAATTTTCTGCATCAGTAGTTTGTATGCGAAAAGCATTTCCATTTAAAGATATATTTCCTGCTGCGGATAAATTTTCTAGCAACGTTTTATTTACTTCTTCTTGAAATGATACGGATACAAATTGTTGCTGCCCGTTATTTTTTTGCAGATTTTGCAAGCTATCATCTGCCACAATATTTCCTTTGTTGATGATGATTACTCTATCGCAAATGGCTTCTACTTCCTGTAATATATGCGAGGAGAACAATACGGTTTTATTTTTCGATAAATCTTTTATTACATTTCGTATTTCAATGATTTGATTGGGATCAAGGCCACTCGTAGGTTCGTCTAAAATTAACACCTCGGGCTCATGTATGAGTGCGGCCGCTAGCCCTACACGCTGCTTGTAGCCTTTGCTTAGTTGTCCTATTTTTTTATTGGCTTCTAGCGTAAGGCCAACGGTTTTTATTATTTCTTCTGTTCTTTCTGCTGCATTTTTTATTTGGTGTACACCTGCTACAAAATGTAAATATTCTCTTACATACATTTCAACATACAGCGGATTTGCTTCTGGCAAATACCCGATTTTTTTCTTGCTCTCAATATTTTCTTTGGTCACATTTATACCAGATACATTTATGTTTCCTATATCTGCATCTAAATAGCCTGTTATCATTTTCATGGTGGTGCTTTTACCTGCACCATTTGGGCCAAGAAAACCTACTATTTCTCCTTTGGCTATGTTAAATGAAATATTGTTTACAGCTTTTTGTGTGCCGTAGGTTTTAGTGAGGTTGCTGATGGAGATAGACATGAAGAAGATTTAAGAATAGAGATTTTTTATTTAAGATTATTTTTTTTGAGGGGGTAGTTATTTATCTTTTTTTGCAATAAATAATCAATTCATACCCAAATTTAAAAAACCATTTTGTCGATATCGTCAAAATGGTCTATTTCTTATTCTTTGCTTCCCCCCTCTTCCTTCCTCGGTTGCTGAGGACCTCTGTTTTGTGGAGGGCGATTCCTACTGTTTCTGTTATTATTATTCCTATTTTGTGCTGGCCTGCCCTCTTGTTTTTGTTGGTTAGGATTTGGCTGCTTTGCCCCTTGCTGCGGATTTGCATTTTGTGCTGTACGCTGCTGGTTCTGTTGTGGCCTTTGTTGATTAGGATTTTGCGGTCGTTGCTCATTTGCATTTCCCCCTTGTGCACCACCTTGCTGCGGCCTGCGTTGTTGTTGGTTTTGCTGCTGCGGACGCTCTTGGTTTTGTTGTTGGCTACGCTCCTTATCTCTACGCTTACGGGTTGTTTTTTCCAAACTCTTTAAACTTATTTGCCCTACAATATCTGCGTATTCTGGTTCTATTTCTTTTGGCTTGCTGCTGGCTATTTCTGCTACTTCTAGTTCTTCTGGTTTTATACCATCTTTATTTTGCGCTTTTATTTTTTTTACTGTTTCAAGCGATAAAGGGTAATGATTGCCGCCACCTGCCATGCTATACCACATCAGGTTTTTAAAAATATCTTTCTTTACTAAAAATGCCCTGCCTTTTGCTGTTTCCAAGGTGTCGGCATCGGTTGGGAAAAATTGTAAGGCATCCATATAAGTATCCAACTCATAATTTAAGCAACATTTTAAACGACCACATTGGCCGCTTAATTTTGTTTGGTTAATGCTTAAGTTTTGATAACGGGCTGCATTGGTATTTACACTTTTAAAATCGGTAAGCCATGTAGCACAACACAACTCACGGCCGCAAGAGCCTATGCCGCCTACTTTACCTGCTTCTTGGCGTGCACCTATTTGGCGCATTTCTACCTTTACTTTAAACTCGCCTGCATATAATTTTATCAATTCACGAAAATCTACTCTATCGTCTGCAATGTAAAAGAAAGTGGCTTTCCTACCGTCGGCTTGCACTTCTACTTCAGCCATTTTAAGTTCTAAATTTAGTTGACGAGCCATGGCACGGCTGCGTATGAGTACTTGCGCCTCTCGTGCTTTGCTTTCCTGCATTTTCTCCAGGTCGCTTTCGGTTGCACGGCGCAGTATCTTCTTTATATCTGGGCTTTTTTCGTCTATATTATTTTTCTTTAGTTGTAGCCTTACCAATTCTCCTGTAAGATTTACCATACCCACATCAAATCCATTTACACCTTCTAGCGCAATCATTTCACCTTTTTCGAAATAATGAAGGGTAGTGTTTTTAAAGTAATCCTTGCGACTGCCATTGTTGAAACTTACTTCTACAATGCGGCAATTACTTTCGGGATCCGAAAAGGGTAGGTTTGCCAACCAATCGTGTACATTCATTCTATTACAAGCACCTGTACTGCAACTGCCCTTGCTTTGGCATCCGCCTGGTGTTCCTGTTCCGCAACTTCCACAAGCCATTTTATATATTTTTACAAATCGTTAGTAAATGATTTCACGCAAAGATGCAAAGGAGCAAAGTGCGCAAAAAATTTTTGCTCGCAGATTTTTCTGATTTTCTCAGATTAATTTGTAAGCATTTAGTAGGTAAATTATTCCCGCCTAAAAGTTTTTTCCTATTTGTAGTAGCCATTTGAATTTGCCATACTCCATGGGAAAAGCCCAATATAATTACTGAATCTGAATGGAGCGTCGCCACTGAAGCTGCATTCAGCTTCTTTGCTTGGACAACAAAAAACATTCCATCAATAAGTTTTCTAATATACCTATTGTATCAAAATTAGCGATTTGTTGCTAATAATATGGTATAACCTTATGGTAAGTGCATGAAAAAGCATTTTTGCGTTGGCATTTCGCTCAATATAGTAGGATGCTTTGTCCAATTCCTCGGCTATTGCCTCTTGTTGGGCAATATTGCAAAGTTTATTGAAACGAAGGGCGAAATCTACATTTGAGGGGTCAATATGCTGCTGGTCAGTGTCTCCCGATACACTTAAACGTATAGATTGTTGTAAAATATGGGTAAAATACTTGAGAAATTGCTTCTGTTTTTCCCTGCCTAGCTTGGCGGCTTCTTCTATCCATTTTACTTGTGCTACCGGGCCAGATTTTAAAATGCTATTAAGCCAATCTCTCAACATAACCTCCCAATCATCATCGGCATGTTGCAAATGTTGTAGCGCTTCGTGGTAATTGCCCTCACTTATAGCAGCTATTTGTTGGGCTTTGGTTTTGGCTACGCCTTCATTTTGCTCCAATGCTGCTGCAATATCAGCTAAAGAAAGAATGGGAATTTTTACGAGCTGTGTACGAGAAATGATGGTAGGTAAAATAAGGGCTTCATTTTCTGCCACCAATAAAAAAAGAGAATCGGGTGGGGGTTCTTCTATAAGTTTTAAAAGTTTATTGCCATTTTTGCCCAATAACTCTGGCATCCAAATGATGAGAATTTTATAGGTACTTTCAAAACTTTTGAGGCTCATTTTATGGATGATATCATTGCATTCATCGGATGTTATATTTCCTTGTTTGTTTTCTGCATTGATGCTTTGCAACCAATCGAATGCATTGCCATAAGGGGTTTTGTTTATAAACTCCCTCCATTCTACAATATAATCTGTACTCACTGGTTTATCACCACTTTTTTTGGGAATAACGGGGTAGGCATAATGTATATCTGGATGTATGAGTTTAGCCGATTTTGTACATGCCGAGCAAACGCCACATGCATCTGTAAATTCCTTTTCGTCTGGCTCTGGTACAGGTTCTTCACCAAATAAGGAAACTTCTGCAACTGATACCGCTTTTTTTCTTGCGGCCTGTAGCGGATTTTTTTCGCAGGTTATGTATTGTGCAAATGCCAATGCCATAGGCAAACCGCCAGTACCTTCTTTGCCCAAAAACAACAATGCATGGCTAAGCCTGTTTTGCTGTATCATTTGGGCAAGCTGTATTTTGAGCTCTTGATGGCCTATTACTTGAGAGAATTGCATAGAGAAAATGTGAAAATGAGCAAAAGTGCAAGTGTGCAAATTAGGAAATATTTTGATGAGGTACCATCAAAAAACAAAAATCCATCATAAGAGAACCTATGATGGATTATAATTGTTTAAAGATATATTTACAACTTCCCTGTAATCGCTTCATCCATCGGCTTGGTTCCGCTATCAAATTTTGCTATCACAATCCCATTTTCATCCAACAAAAATTTATTGAAATTCCATTTGATGGTTGCATCTAAAACGCCGTTTTGTGTTTTTTGTGTAAGCCATTGGTAAATAGGGGTCATGCCATCTCCCTTTACAGATACTTTTTCTGTCATAGGGAATGTAACACCATAATTTTTTTCGCAAAAGCTTTTTATATCAGTATTGGAACCTGGTTCTTGTCCGCCAAAATCATTTGCAGGAAAACCTACGATTACCAATTTGCCTTTGTACTTTTCATATAAAGCCTGCAAGTCTTTATATTGAGGAGTATAACCACATTCCGATGCGGTGTTTACAACCAATATTTTCTTGCCTTTATAATCTGCAAAATTGATAGTAGTTCCATCAAGTGCTTTTATAGAAAATTTGTGTATAGAGCTGATGCTATCTTTAGGGTTGTTATTGGTCATTGTTTCAGTTGTTTTGTTTGAGTCATCATTTGGGCCTGCACAACTTGCCAATGCAGCAGCTAAAATTAATGTTATCATAGATTTCATTTTTTTGTTAATGTACGATTTAAAGTGCGTTAAGGTTTTTCGTAAGCGCCTATATCGGGCAAACCTACATTTCTATTGTTATCATCTAAGTCTTTAAGCAAAGATGTTGCCAATCCTTTATTTATGCCAGGTGCAGTGGCATTTTTTGTAATTCTAAAATTGTAAAAACGGGAGCTGTTATCTATACTGTCAAACGAAGGGTCAATATTTTTGATAGAAATATTGATGGTACTATTTGCTGGGTCAGTCGTATTCCGGTACAAGCAATGGTCAATATTTACGGTGAAATTATTGCCTATTTTTCTTGTTTCTATTTCGTTTTGTATAAAGCCAGCATCTCCATAAAATATACAATTGCGAAGTAGTGCATTTAGTGGTGCGGTTTGGTTTGCATCATTGGCATCTGTAATAAATATCGAAGCATTTTTGTGCAGTATATAGTTATTAGAGTATGCCGCTACTGTACAATGAGTAAAAGTATAAGTGCCGCCATTGCTTATAGAAATATTTTTACCACAGTTGCTTATTAGAGAATTTTCTGCTACAATACTACTGTTTATACAAATTAAGCCAGCATCTAAAGCATTGTCGATACTGCTTTGTTTTAAGATCAATTTTGGATTTGTATTTACTGCAGGTTGCAAAACTGCCAATGCTTGGTATGCATTTTTTATGTGGGTAAACTGTAAAACATTGTTCTTACTTGTACTTCGTATATAAATACCTGGCCACGATGCAGGAAAGCCCGCATAGGGTTCATCCAACCTGTCTCCCGTAAAAACAATGGGCTGTGCTTTTGTACCATTACATATAAGTGTACCATCTATAAGTATAGGTGCATCTGCATGACAATAAATTTTTGTGCCAGCATTGATGGTAAGTATTCCAGTACTTGCTACTTGCAAACCACCTAAAATAACATACGGTAGTGCGCTGGTGAAATTCACATTGCTTATGATTAATCCATTTCGAATAAAATTGGCATTTTGACCAAATGCTTCTAGTTGTACAAATCTGGTAAGACCATTGTAATTTACAGAAACACTGTCACTGATGATGAAGGGAAGGTTGGCGATTGTGGGATTTACCGTTACTGTTACAAAAACATAGATGCTATCATTGGGCGCAATCTCCACATTGTTTATTTCTGTTGCAGCTATCCCATTTACGTTCATCTTAAAAGCAGATGTGTTACCACCGCCTAATTTTATTTTGGAAAGCAATAATTTTTGGTCATTCTTGTTTGAAATTTTAAAGGATTTCGTTATAGATCCTGTTGAAGTAAAAACAGTATCAAATTTTAAACTATCTGCAGATAAGCCCAAGCGAGCATCTATACTTGTAATAAAGCTATCTTTTTTGCAAGAGACAAAAAAAACAGCACCTACAAATAAAATGACAAAAATGGAAATTATATTTTTCATGTTTTTATTTCTATTATAATTTTTGCAAAATGGAATTTGCTGGTTTAACTTTTCCGTTATTACAAGGCAAACATTGTTGCTCATTTAAACAAATCTACAAGGAATTATTTACTTGCGGTGGTCAATGTTGCGATACTAATTTTTGCGCCCCTTATTTCTATAATTTTTTGAGCACAAGCCTCCAAAGTTGCGCCTGTGGTTATTACGTCATCTACCAATAATATATGTTTGTTTTCTAAAACTGTTGGATGTTCTACTCTAAAACTATCCGAAACATTTTCCCATCTTTCTGTTCGGTGTTTTTTGGTTTGTGTCTCCGTAAAACGAATACGGTTTACATTTTTTGTTACGACCGGTATATTCATGGCTTCCGCTATTCCTTCACAAATGATGGTAGCTTGGTTAAATCCTCTCTTAAATTCTTTATCTGCAAAGAGGGGGAGTGGAATGAGGTAATCAATGTTTTTAAAACGACCACTTTCAAGCATTTTATCTCCCATTATTTTGCTTAAATATATTCCAATTGCTTTGTTGCCTTTGTACTTAAAGTCATGCACCAAATGTTGTATTAATTCTCCTTTGTTAAAATAAAATTCACTGTGGGCTGCCTCTATGGGCAACCTACCATAGAATATTCTTTCTATTGGGTTATTAGGATATTTCTCAAATTGGGTGTGTGGTAATTCGTGTATGCATTGGAGGCAAAGCAATTCATCTACTTTTAACAAATCGCTGCCACAGCCTGCGCATATATGCGGGTAAAAGAGGTGAGCGGCGGACTGGAAGAGGGTTTTGAGGGAGAGCATGGTTAAATTTAGCTAAGAGGTCAAAGGAGAAAAAGAGTTTGGTTCTATAAATATATGTACACTTCAACTAATTCGCAATGTGAAAATAAAAAAATAATTATCCTAACTTTTATCATACAATTTTTTTAAAGAGCCTCCTTTCTCCTCTTTTTCTCCTTTAACCTCTTAGCCAAAACCTCAACCTAAAACAAATACTGGTATACCTCCTCTACCTTGCCCAATGTAACCACTTCTATTCCAAATTTTAACTTGCCCAAACTCTTTGCATTGTATTTAGAGATAATAATTTTTTCGAAACCCAGTTTTTCTGCCTCGGCAATGCGTTGTTCAATCCTATTTACGGCCCTTATTTCGCCAGATAGCCCGACTTCGCCGGCAAAACATATTTTTTGAGGAATTGGAACATCTTCATAACTACTCAATAAAGCACACACGATGGCCAAGTCAATACTTGGGTCTTCTACTTTTATACCCCCTGCTATGTTTATAAACACATCTTTTACCCCGAAATGGAAGCCTCCTCTTTTCTCTAGTACTGCTAGAAGAAGTTGTAAACGCCTGAGATCGAATCCACTAACTGTTCTTTGGGGCGTTCCGTACACACTTTGTGTTACCAAAGCCTGTGTTTCTATTAATAATGGCCTCATACCTTCTATAGTTGCCGCTATCGCAATTCCACTCAATTCGTCTTCTTTTTGGGTAATTAAGATTTCAGAAGGATTTAAAACTGGCCGCATGCCCTCGGCTGTCATCTCATAAATACCCAATTCGGAGGTGCTTCCAAACCTATTTTTTAGTGTTCTCAAAATGCGATAAGCGTAATGTCTATCGCCTTCAAATTGCAACACCGTATCTACCATATGTTCCAAAATTTTTGGACCCGCAATCGTTCCATCTTTTGTAATATGACCAATTAAAAAAACAGGTGTGTTTGTTTCTTTTGCATAACGTTGTAACTCAGCGGCACATTCTCTTATTTGCGAAATACTTCCTGGCGATGATTCAACATAAGGTGATTGCAATGTTTGAATAGAATCAACAATAACCAGTTCTGGTTGTAATTTTTTTATCTCTTTAAAAATTGTTTGGGTGTTGGTTTCTGTAAGCAAATAAAAATTATCACTCTCGGCACCAACCCTATCGGCTCGCATTTTTATTTGTTGTTCACTTTCCTCCCCACTTATATAAAGCGTACGCACATTTGTAAGTTGCAAACCTATTTGTAAAAACAATGTAGATTTTCCTATTCCTGGTTCGCCTGCCACCAATACAATACTTCCTGCAACAATTCCACCACCAAGTACACGATTCAATTCCACATCTGCACTAATTATTCTTTTTTCTTCTCCACTTACCACATCGTTTATAGAAATCGTTTTTAACCCTGGTGTGCCCTCAAAGCTGCGCCATTCTTCTTTTACAGCCTTATCACTGCCTTTTACAATTACTTCTTCTACAAAAGTATTCCACTCATTGCAGCTCGGACACTTACCTATCCACTTTGCACTTTCTTGCCCACAGTTCTGACAAAAAAATGTTGACTTTGTTTTACTCATAAAATAAAATTACGTAGAACTGTTGTAGAAATTGATTTTTGTTTCTGCCTAATTTTTTGGTTCAATAAAAGAGTTGGCTAAGAGAATATTTTTTTTGTTGGTTTCTTCTTTTTAATTCTATCATGTAACATTAATAAATGATACGCATAAAATGTAACCTGTGAAAAGTAATCGCATCAATAAATATTTTTCGATAGCTAGTTACTATTTGTTCTATCATCCTTCGTTTATTTTGTGGTAGCGTAAAATAAAAAAACAACTGTCATTTTGTTCTAAAAATAATTTACAAATATGGGAACAGAAATATTACAGCAATAAAAATGCTGTGTGTGATTAAGATAGTAAAAGAATAAAATAGGAAATAAAAGTTTCTATAAAAATGAAAAAATTAAAAAAGAAATGGTTGGTTGCAAAAAAAAATATTTGAAATAAATACATAAAATAGTACGTATAAAAAAGTACATATAAAACTATGGAAAAGCAAAAGGGCCATCATTTCTGACAGCCCTTTATACTTACTAACCCATTAAATTCTACCACTAAAGTACAAAATGCACTCAAAAGAAAAAATTTATTTTTTTTAAAAATTACCTAGTAAGTGAAAATATATACACATTTATTTGTGTTTAATGTACTGTATGACAACATATTAAATGGCTTTTTTCTACCTAGATTACTTTAATATTATTTTTATTCACAAAAAATATTTCTTGAATATTTGGTTTATAATGTAAACTACTTTACGTTTGTGCTAAATATCACGATAATGAAAATTTTATTTACAATGCTGGTTTCTATTGCCACTTTAGCAGTTCGTGCGCAAGTAACTATCTCTGGTAAATTAACAGATAACAAGAACAAACCGCTTCGTGGGGTGAGTATTTCGATTACTGACTCATATGACGGTACTACAACAGACTCTTTGGGGGTATTTTCCTTTTCAACTACCGAAATAGGAGAACACTATTTAGAAGCCACAATGTCAGGTTATTCCTCATATAAGAATAAAATCACAATTGGAAAAGAGGCTATTATTCAAAACATATCAATAAAAGAACTAATAACAGAACTTAATGCAGTTACCATAACTGCTGGAGCATTTGAAGCAAGCGACAAGAAAAAAGGTACCGTACTAAGCTCAATAGACATTGTAACGACAGCAGGAAGTAACGGAGATATAACCGGAGCATTAAAAACGCTTCCTGGCACCCAGCAAGTAGGGGAGGCAGAAGGCCTTTTTGTGCGGGGTGGCTCTGCAGTAGAGAGTAAAATCTTTATAGATGGTAGTTTAGTAAATAATTTTTTCTATAGCAGTTTACCGGGTGTTTCTACCAGAGGTAGGTTTAATCCTTTTCTGTTTAAGGGTACCGTTTTTTCTACTGGGGGATATTCCGCTTTATATGGGCAAGCACTTTCCGCAGCTTTAATATTAGAAAGTGCAGATTTGCCAGAAAGAACAACGGCGGACTTGAGTGTTTCTGTTGTAGGAATAGGAGGTGGAATACAGAAGTTGGCAAAAAATAAAAAAGCAGCATGGGGTGTTTCTTATAATTATACGAACCTTGCTTTGGCCTTTGGCCTAATAAAACAAGATTTAGATTTTTTTAAAACGCCCTTATATCATCAAGGTGACGCAAATTTTCGCATAAAAACAAAAAAAGGGATAATAAAATATTATGGTTACTTGAGTTGGAATAAAACGGGCATTCGTAATACAGATATTGATTCCGTAAGTTTAAAAGATGCTTTCGCCATAAAGAACGTTAATACTTTTCAAAACATAAGTTGGAAAGAAACATTGGACAACGGCTGGAGATTGAATACAGCACTTAGCTATAGTACCAATAAAGACGATATTGAAAATGAACTGCAGGATGTCAACAACATCAAACAACAATTCTTTACACCAGCTGGTTATGCAGGAAAAAACTTTTCACTTATAAGCGACGCACAATATGCGCAAGCAAGATTTGTATTTGATAAAAGATTAAAAGGTATAAACGTATTGCGCTTTGGGTCAGATTATTTTTATAGCAGAGAAAAAACTACTTACACTTTATTTGATGGGAATAAATTTACAGATATTGCAACAGATAATTTGAATGCAATTTTTGCAGAAACAGATTTGTATATTACCAAAGACCTTGCCTTAAAAGCAGGTAGTAGATTAGAGCACTCCACCCTTATGGATAGATGGAATATTGCACCAAGGGCCTCACTTGCATATAAGTTTAAAGATAGAAGCCAAGTAAGTTTTGCTTATGGAATATTTTACCAAAACCCAGAAAGGAGATACTTACCAGCTTTAAACCAAGATCTAAAATATTCGCAAGCCACCCATTATATATTGCAATACCAACGTAGCAAAAATGATAGGACATTTCGCACGGAAATTTTTAATAAACAGTACATGGACTTGTTTAAAACACTTCCAAATTCAAATGGCAGAGAAGTGGTGGCCAACAACAATGGCAGTGGTTATGCAAAGGGGATTGAATTTTTTTGGAGAGATAAAAAAACAATTAAAAATTTAGACTACTGGATTTCTTATTCTTATTTGGATACAAAAAGAAATTACTTAAATTTTCCAGGCAGTATTACACCATCTTTTGCCGCTGTGCACTCTGCATCATTTGTTGCAAAGCAGTTTGTTTTAAAATGGAAAACTGGATTTAACCTAAGTTACAATTTTGCAACTGGTAGGCCTTATTATAACCTTGGTTATGATAACAACCAAGGTAAATATGTTGTGAAAGAAGCTGGGCGTACCATCAATTATAATACTTTAAATTTTAGCCTAAATTATTTACCAAATCTCGGAAAAAAAGCTGCGAATTCTTTTAATGTATGGGTGTTTTCCATTACAAATTTACTTGGGCAAAACCAAGTGTATGGGTATAATTTTTCTCAACTTAACGGAAACAAAGTACCCATACTTCCTCCGGCGAAGCGTTTTATTTTTATAGGTTGTTTCTTAAGTTTTGGTATAGATAGAACACAAGATGCCATCAATAATAATTTGTAGAGGCTAGGCATTAGACATAAGATAATAGACATAAGACTTTTAGAAAAAAATACTTAATAAAAAATAAAAATATTACTTAATCTTCAAACCAATCTCCGCTGTTTCTTCCTCCGTCTATTGGCAGAGAGATAGTGGGACTTTAAAAAAACAAACATGAAAAAATTATTTATTCTTTCTATCATCAGCATCGTAACTTTTTCCTCATTTGCACAAAGCGAAAAATACGTTGCAGCCATGAAAAAAAATATTGCACTCATAGATGCTGCATTTAACAATCCAGATGCATTTTTAAGTCTAGCAAATACATTCGAAAGAATTGGTACATCCGAGAAATCACAATGGCTTCCTTATTATTATGCATCTTACTGCAGGGTTAATTATGGATTTATGCAAAAGGATGCCACGGCCAATGATCCCATTGCTGAATATGCTACCAATCTGATAAACAAAGCAGATTCATTGGAGCCAAAGAACTCAGAAATTAGTTGTATAAAAAGTATGATAGCTAGCTTGCAAATGATGGTAAATCCGCAAGCACGTTTCATGCAGTATGGTGCATTAAGCCAAAAAGCAATGGCTGCATCAATGGAGCAAGATCCTACAAACCCACGCCCGTATATGCTACAAGGGCAAAACTTAAAATTTACTCCGCCACAATTTGGAGGAGGATGTAAAACTGCCTTAGAAGCACTAAATGTCGCTGTAGAAAAGTTTGCGGCTTTTAAACCTACATCAGACATTGCACCCAATTGGGGAAAATCTTATACAGAAATGATGGTTAAGGAATGTACTGAAACTAAATAATTGGAATAGTTAAAATATTCAAATGATTACTATAGAACTAAAATGATAAATTATGCAAACTGAGAAATTTAGTGAAGAAGATAGCCTAAAACTGATCAATGAGATGATAGGCAAAGCAAAGAAAAGTTATGTAACGAAGGGTATTGCATCTATTGTATGGGGAGCGCTTATTACATTTTGTGGAATATTTAATTGGGTAGAAATTCATTATAATTTTGAGTATGGAGACGTTTGGGTTATTTTATTATTGGCATTAATTCCACAAGTTTATTTCTCAATAAAAGAAAGGAGAGGTAAAAATTTTATAGCACATAATGAAACGACCATTCTTTATATTTGGATTGCTTTTAGCGTTTCTATTTTCATTACCACAAATTATTTTGGTCGCATACACATGAGCCCAATTCCCATCATTATGATGCTCTATGCAATACCAACATTTCTTATTGGTGCCATGCAAAAATTTATGCCTATGATTTTGGGAGGGATATTTTGTTGGGTCGCTAGTATTATTTCAATATTTACTGGTGTAGAAATAGATATGATACTCATGGCAGCATGTGGTTTATTAGCATGGCTTATACCTGGAATTATATTGTGGAAGCGTTATAAGAAAAACCAAGCTGCCAATGTTTAAGGAATTAGACCCCATATTACATTCTCAACTACGCCTGGCCATAATAAGCTTGCTTATAAGTGTAAAAGAAGCAGAATTTATTTTTTTGAAAGAGAAAACAAATGCTACTGCAGGTAATTTGAGTGTGCAAATAACCAAATTGAAAGATGCCGGATATGTAGAAATATCGAAACAATTTAAAGACAATTATCCTCAAACACTTTGTAAAATAACCCAGAAAGGAGTGCTTGCATTTGAGTCTTACGTAAATGCATTGCAATCATATATGCATATAAAGCAGTAACGGAATAATCTAATAGCTAGATATAAAAATCAATAATGCCGCTCTTTAGGGAAGCGGCATTTTTGTAGATTCATGTATACAATTCTTACAACATGAATGATATAATAGAGGTAATTTATCTCCAGTTCATAAACTGAGTTGTATGTGTCTTTTTATTAGAAACCAATGTTACTTTATACATCCCCTCTTCCAAACTTGTGATGTCTACCATTGCTATATTGTTTTTACCTCGAACTAAATTGGCAGTTTGTATACTTACTACCACTCCTTTTGCATTTAATATAGTAATTGTAGCTTCAGAAGCAATTTTAGACTGCATTCTTAATTCTATCGTAGAAGTTTTACCGTTAGAACCTATCTTAATGTCACCGGAATTATTTGCAGAGGCAGTTACTAAGAAAAATACGCTTAGTAAAATCGTTAATGCAGCTTTCATCGTAAGTTAATTTTTGGGTTTTTTAAAGTCTCTTTTTTAGAAGAGTTTCTAAAGTGGGAAGGTTATTTAGACTTATCATCTGTAGTAACACTTCTACTTCGTGTAGTAAAAATATATAAACTATTTCAATTGAATAGTATTTTTACGATTTTTTTTTAAATTATTTTTTTATACCATGGCTTTTAGAAGTAATTTTACGATATGAATTTATTGCTTGATGTTAGAGATTTGTCTAAGAATTTTAATGATTTTGAAGCGGTTAAAAACTTATATTTTACAGTAAATGAAGGAGATGTGTATGGTTTTTTGGGTCAAAATGGTGCCGGAAAATCTACAACTTTGCGCATGCTTTTAAAGCTAATAAAGCCAACAAAGGGCGAAATTTGTTTTTCTGGTAAGAAAATTGAAGAAGGCGATAATACCATTTTGAAACAAACTGGGGCAATAATTGAGCGCCCAGACATGTATAAATACCTATCTGCTTACGATAACTTGTACATTTTTGCAAAAATGAGCGGAATTAAAGTAAGCCGCTCTCTTCTAATGGACCAGCTAGAAATGGTTGGCTTGGCCGATAGGTGTAAAGACAATGTAAAAACGTATAGCCAAGGAATGAAACAACGCCTTGGTATTGCTATTGCACTTGTACATTCCCCCAAACTCATTATTTTAGATGAACCTACCAATGGATTGGATCCTCAGGGTATTGCAGATATGAGAAACCTTATACTACGCCTCAGCAGAGAAATGGGTAAAACAGTTATTGTATCCTCGCATTTATTGAACGAAATAGAACTCATAGCCAATAGGATGATCATAATAAACAAAGGCGAAAAAATAATAGAAGGAAATGTGGCTGAATTATTAGATCCTGCTAATACGTTGGTAGAAATAAATACGATAGATAATAAAGATACAATTAGAAAAATTCAAGAAACTAAATGGGCATCTTTGCAAGAAACAGCCCAAAAGAACATAAGATTAAGAATGAATAGAAAGGATGTTCCAGAAATGATATCAAATTTAGCAAGTATGGATGTAAATATACTTTCGGTGCAGCCTCGTCATTCTTTAGAAGACTATTTTTTATCACTTACCAACAACGATACACATGTGGAGCCTTTTACAAATTGAATTATACAAAATATCTAAAAGGCCGAGAACGTACATTTCATTTATTGCCATTGCTGGTATCGTACTCATTATACAAGCTGCTTTTAAAGCCGACCCTGGTTACCTCAATATTTTAATGCAAAATGTAGGAGATACTTTTGAGGTAGATAAATCAAAAGTAATAAATGGGTATTTTATGTGTTACATGATTTTGAATACCTTATTAATACAGGTTCCAATTTTGGTGGCATTGGTGGCTGGGGATGCCATAAGTGGAGAGGCAAATATGGGTACGCTTAGGTTGCTATTAACAAAGCCCATCAGTAGAACAAAAATAATAGGTATAAAATTTCTAGCATCTATTATTTATACGGTAGGTCTATTGGTTTTTATGGCATTGCTAGCCTTGTTTTTAAGTATGGCCATATTTGGGGTAGATGACTTACTGGTTTTTAGAGCCAAAGCAGATGAATCACAAATATTACAAATTACCAAAGATGATATTATGTGGAGGTATCTTGCAGCATTTGCGTATGCTGCAGTGGCACTAACTGTTATTGCAGCCTTGGCATTGTTTTTATCTGTATTTGCAGAAAATTCTATTGGCCCTATTGTTGCTACTGTTTGTATCGTCATTATATGTACAATCATTTCCAATCTTAATATCCCCATCATCGATAAAAATATAAAACCCTGGTTGTTTACTTCCTATCTTGTTGGATGGAAAGGCTTTTTTTACATTGCAATAGATGAAGACAATGTGCCTATAAGAGGGAGCATGGAAAACTGGCCGGCCATTAGAAATAGCTTATTTATTTTATTGGCACATATAGCGGTCTTGTTTGGGGCATCTGTTTGGTTTTTTAAAAGAAAGGATATATTGACTTAAAAAGGAATTTAAAAAAATAATTAAACAAGAGGAATCCAACAGAAATATGAAAAAATTACTTACCGTATTATTTATTACTAGTACAATATCTGCAAATGCCCAAACAGAAATAAATGCATTATTAAACAAAGCCAAAGCCAAGATAGAATCTGTAAATGACTATGAAGCTGCAGGTGTAATGAAAACAAATGTGGCTTTTTTAAAAGTGCCCATAGCAAAAGTAAAAATATATTTTGCAAAGCCAAACAAGTTAAAAGTAAAAAGCGAAAAAGGAATTTCATTTATACCAAAAGGTGCAGTAAGTATTAATTTGAATAATCTTACTGGGAATAATAAATTTACTGTAATAGATGCTGGTACAGATAAAATAAATGGGGCTGTGGTAAGGGTTGCAAAATTATTGCCACAAGATGAAAGCAGCGATGTAGTATTGAGTACTGTTTTTATAGATGAAGTAAGGAACTTGATATTAAAAGCAAAAACGACAACAAGAGATAATGGTACGTACGAGCTAGAAATGACTTATGGAAAATATGAAGCCTTTGGCCTGCCTGATAAAATTGTTTTTTCTTTTAATGCAAAAGATTACAAGTTACCAAAGGGAATAACTTTTGATTTTGACGATGGAGCCGCCCCAGCACCAGCATCCAAAGATCCACTAAAAGGAAAAAAAGGAAGGGCAGAAATTGTATTTAAATCTTATGTGATAAATAAGGGTGTAAACCAAGCTATTTTCACTTCCCAATAATTACTCTAAAGGTATAGCCTCGTCCTTAGCATTTCTCAATACAAAAGCACTTCTTCTTTTCAGTGGATTGGCGTGTTGAGTAGTTATTTCGTTTCTCATATTTACGATATCTACTGCTTTATAAATAGCTTCTCTAAACGATGCTTCATCTGCTATTCCTTTACCAGCTATATCAAAAGCAGTTCCATGATCTGGCGATGTACGCACCCCATCTATACCAGCAGTGTAATTTACCCCTTCGCCAAATGCCAATGACTTAAAAGGTATCAATCCTTGGTCGTGGTATAATGCAAGTACACAATCAAATTTTTCATGACTTCCTCTAGCAAAAAAAGCATCTGCACTATAAGGTCCAAAGCAAAATATTCCTTTTTGTTTTGCATCTACAATGGCAGGTTTTATTATTTCTTTTTCTTCTTTTCCTACAAGCCCTTCATCGCCTGCGTGCGGGTTTAACCCTAATACAGCAATTTTTGGTTTATTAATGCCAAAATCTTTTTTGAGCGAGTCGTTTATGATTTTTAATTTACTAAGTATGGCATCTTTGGTAATAAACTGTGCCACATCTTTTATAGCTACATGCTCGGTAAGCAACGCTACCCGCATATTATCTGCCACCAGTAACATGGCTACATCTTTTGCGCCAAACAATTCTTTTAAATATGGTGTATGCCCTGTATGTTTAAACGAAGTACTTTGTATATTACTTTTATGAAGCGGTGCAGTTACCAGCGCATCTATTTGTTTTTCTTTTAATGCCTTGCCTGCAGTATCAAGGCTTAGGAATGCATATTTACCACCAATTTCATTTAATTGGCCGGGCGTAACTGCTACATCTTCTTCCCAACAATTGTATACGTTTACCCTTTTTGTACTTATTTGCGTAGCATCTTTGGCAATATTAAAAGTAAGGTTATTGTCTGGCAAAGTCTTTCTGTAAAAATTAAGCACTTTGTTGTTTGCAAATACAACGGGTGTGCATATATCGAGCATACGTGCATCACTCAAGGTTTTTACTATTATTTCCGGCCCTATGCCATTAATATCTCCACAACTAATTCCTATTACTGGTTTTTTATCTATGTTGCTCATATTTATTTAACTACTTTTTTCAATGCATTTAGAAAGCTAATGAGGGTAATATTTCTGTCTAATAGAAACATACACTCAAAATGCAAAAATAACGTATGTTTTAGACAATAATATTTAAAAAAGCAATGAATAAATGTAAATGCCCCTACTTGCAAAAGAAGGAGCTTTTTTATTGTATTTTTGCTGCATGATTAAGCTGAAGAAATCGCTGGGGCAGCATTTTTTGAAAGACGAAAATATTATAAAGCAAATAATAGCTTCGCTCAATGAAAATCCCTTTACAAATTTATTGGAAGTTGGTCCCGGAGGAGGAGCACTTACGAAGGAATTGATCAAAATTCCGAATATCAATTTTAAAGCGGTAGAGCTAGACGATGAAAAAGTTCCATTACTCAAACAAAAATATCCTGTTCTTGTAGATAAGATTATTCACGAAGATTTTCTAGTTATTGAAAAGCCTTTTGATGATACATTTACCATTATTGGAAACTTTCCATATAATATTTCTACCCAGATACTTTTTAAAATTTTGGACTGGAAAGACGATGTACCTGTTGTGATTGGAATGTTTCAAAAAGAAGTGGCGCAGCGAGCAGCAGCTAAGCCGGGAGGAAAAATTTATGGGGTATTAAGTGCATTGATACAACCTTTTTACGATATTGAATATTTATTTGATGTGCCGCCCACCAGTTTTACGCCGCCACCAAAAGTAATGAGTGGTATGATAAGGCTAACAAGAAAGGAGGTACCATTGGTTGTAAAGTCGGAAAGGGCATATAAAGTATTGGTAAAAACAGCATTTAATCAAAGAAGAAAAACCTTGCGAAATGCCGTAAAAGCTTTGTTTACGCCGGAAGAATTGCAAGATGAATTGTTTAATAAACGTGCAGAAGTGTTGAGCATTGAAGATTTTGCAGCGTTGACGTTTAGGATGAGTTAGGCTAGGAGCATAAAAGAGAAAAAGAGATGTCGCATTTTTAAAAGTTTCTTTTTCTATTTCAATCTCTACAAAAATAGTTTAAAGTTGTGTTGATAATTAAAAACAGAAGTTACTCTTTTTACTCTTTCAACCTCTTAGCAAAAAAATGAAATAGCATAAAGTTGTATGGAAAAATTGAAATAACAGGTACGCTCTTTTTCTCTTTCAACATCTTAGCAAAAAAATAAAATAGCATAAAGTTGTATAGAAAAATTGAAATAGCAGGAACGCTCTTTTTCTCTTTCAACCTCTTAGCAAAAAAATAAAAATAACATGACAGAAACAAAAGTAAGACTAGTAACCGCCGCAGCATTATTTGATGGGCACGATGCCGCAATCAACATCATGCGTAGAATCTTGCAAAGCAAGGGGGCAGAAATTATACACCTTGGTCACAATAGAAGTGTAGCAGATATTGTAGAGTGTGCCATTGAAGAAGATGTACAAGGTATTGCCATTACTAGTTACCAAGGTGGGCATGTAGAGTTTTTTAAATACATGAAAGATTTGTTGGTAGAGAATGGTTGTGGCCATATAAAAATATTTGGCGGTGGCGGGGGCACTATTTTGCCTACCGAAATTGAGGAGCTGCACAATTATGGTATCACAAGAATTTATAGCCCAGATGATGGGCGTAGAATGGGTTTGGGTGGTATGATACAAGATGTAATAGATAAAAGTAAGGATGCCCCCCTGCCCCTCGAAGGGGGTTCTAAGGCAGCACTTCAAGAAAATGGAAAGTTTGCTTTAGGGGAGTGGAAAGACATTATTAAAATAGCAAAAGCAATTACGGCTGCGGAAAATGGCGAAAGCCCAAATTCTGAAAATATAAAGTCATCTAAAAGTATTGGTGACCAGAACCCCCTTTCGGGGGGCAGGGGGGCTAGTCCAGTTGTAGGTATCACTGGTACAGGTGGTGCTGGAAAATCCTCTGTAACAGATGAAATTGTTCGCCGCTTTTTAAATAATTATACAGACAAAACCATTGCCGTAATTTCTGTAGACCCAAGTAAGAAAAAAACAGGTGGTGCATTGTTGGGAGATAGAATACGGATGAACTCCATCTCATCTCCTCGTGCATACATGCGCAGCCTTGCTACTAGGGAGAGCGATAAAGCCCTAAGCCAATATGTAACCGAAGCTTTGGAAATATGCAAAGCAGCTGGGTTCGATTTAATTATTTTGGAAAGTGCAGGCGTAGGACAAAGTGATGCTTCTATTTTGGAACATTGCGATGTGAGTATGTATGTGATGACACCAGAGTATGGCGCCCCATCGCAGTTGGAAAAAATAAATATGCTGGATTATGCTGATGTTATTTGCTTAAATAAATTTGATAAGGCGGGTGCGCTCGATGCATTGCATGATGTGCGCAAGCAATACAAACGCAATTACGAATTGTGGGATGCAAAAGATGAAGACTTGCCCGTGGTAGGCACTATTGCTGCACAGTTTAACGATGCTGGTGTAAATACGTTGTTTGATAAATTAATAAAAGTGATTGCCGCAAAAACGGGTAGTGATTTTGGAACACATGCAGCCTTTGAAAAAAGTGGCGGTATGGATGGTTCTATTATACCACCAAAGCGTGTGCGCTATTTAGCTGAAATTGCTGAAACGATTGCGGAGTATGATTTATGGGTGAAGGAGCAAAGTGAAATAGCTACACAGTTGTATCAACTAAAAGGAACTTTATCTATTTTAAAAAATGAGAATACAGATGCTATAAATGCTACAATAAAATTGCTAGAAGAAAAATTACACAAAGATTGTAATAAGCTTTTACAAAATTGGGATGCCACTAAAGAACGCTACCAGCAAGAATTTTACGAATTCAAAGTAAGAGATAAAATAATTAAACAACCACTAACCTTTAAAAGTTTATCTGGTACAAAAGTTTCAAAAGTTATTTTACCCAAGTATAAAGATTGGGGAGATATTCTTACATGGCAATTACAAGAAAATGTGCCTGGCGAGTTTCCATTTACGGCAGGTGTGTTTCCTTTAAAAAGAGAAGGAGAAGACCCAACAAGAATGTTTGCTGGCGAGGGAGGCCCCGAGCGTACCAATAGACGTTTTCATTATGTAAGTGTAGGGCAGCCTGCAAAGCGCCTCAGTACTGCATTTGATAGTGTTACATTGTATGGCGAAGACCCGGCTCATCGGCCAGATATTTATGGAAAGGTAGGAAACAGTGGAGTAAGTATTGCCACCGTAGATGATGCAAAGAAATTGTACAGCGGTTTCGATTTGTGCGACCCAAAGACATCTGTGAGTATGACCATTAACGGTCCAGCTCCCATGTTGCTGGCTTTTTTTATGAACGCAGCCATAGATCAGATGTGTGAAAAATATATCATTGAAAATAATTTAAAAGAAGTTGTAAATAAAAAAATAGAATCACTTTTTGATATAAATACTTTGCCAAAATATTTTGGCATAGACGGCAAACCAATAAATCCTTTAAATAGCAATTTTGATGGGGCCTTGCCCGAAGGAAACGATGGCTTAGGTTTACGTTTGTTAGGCTTAAGTGGCAAAGATGTATTACCGGCAGATGTATATGCAACCATAAAAGCAAAAGCATTATCGAGTGTGAGAGGTACTGTACAAGCAGATATTTTGAAAGAAGACCAAGCACAAAACACTTGCATTTTTTCTACAGAGTTTGCATTAAAATTAATGGGCGATGTGCAGGAGTATTTTATTACAAACAAAATACAAAACTTTTATAGTGTAAGTATAAGTGGTTATCATATTGCCGAAGCAGGCGCCAATCCTATAACACAGCTTGCATTTACATTATCCAATGGTTTTACTTATGTAGAATATTATTTGAGTAGAGGAATGAATATCGATGCGTTTGCACCAAACCTTTCCTTCTTTTTTAGCAATGGTATGGATCCTGAATATTCTGTAATAGGCAGAGTGGCACGCCGTATTTGGGCAAAAGCCATGAAATACAAGTACAAGGCAAACGATCGTAGCCAAAAGCTAAAGTATCATATACAAACCAGTGGCCGAAGCTTGCACGCACAAGAAATAGATTTTAATGACATACGTACAACCTTGCAAGCACTCTACGCCATTTACGACAATTGCAATTCCTTGCACACAAATGCGTATGACGAAGCCATAACAACACCTACCGAAGAAAGTGTACGCCGTGCACTGGC
This sequence comes from Ferruginibacter sp., assembly GCA_031430735.1. Lineage (GTDB taxonomy): Bacteria > Bacteroidota > Bacteroidia > Chitinophagales > Chitinophagaceae > Ferruginibacter. Next base: position 60,426 of record JANPCB010000139.1, read on the forward strand.
CATACAATTAATAATAAACAGAGAACTGGGTACTGCTAAAAATGAAAACCCCAACCAGGGCTCTTTCTTAATAGAAGAAATGACGGACTTGGTAGAACAAGCCGTGCTAGCGGAGTTTGAAAGAATTACGGAACGGGGTGGAGTGCTGGGCGCAATGGAAAGAATGTACCAACGCAATAAAATACAAGAAGAAAGCTTGTACTACGAAACACTGAAGCATACAGGTGAGTTTCCCATTGTAGGTGTAAATACTTTCCTTAATAAAAACGGATCTCCTACCATAATACCTGCAGAAGTAATACGTTCTACCACCGAAGAAAAAGAATTGCAGATAACCATGCTCAACGCATTTAAAGAAAGGCATAAAGAAAAAAGTGCTGCCATGCTATTGCGGTTACAAGAAGTAGCCATTGCAAATGGTAATTTGTTTGAAGAGCTGATGGAAACAGTAAAATATTGTTCGCTAGGAGAAATAACCAATGCATTGTACAGTGTAGGTGGGCAGTATAGAAGGAATATGTAAAAGCGTTTTTTAGAAAATATTAGGGGCTGTGAACTTTCACAGCCCTTATCTTCTTTAGTCCACCGCCCGCCTCCAATTTTTTTTGCTCAAAGGCAGCAATCCCGCACTTATTGCGGGACCGTCTAAGCGGTGCAGCCATTCATCAATAAATCATTATTCAGCCATTTATGCTACGCTATAACAGAACTGGATAATTTAATAAGATTATGCTCTTGGTACCTATTGGTAACCTATAGCTACCACTAGTATGTGCCGAGTTTGGTCTTTTGACCAGCCGAAATAGAGAATGGACGTTTTGGCGATGAGTATTTGCGATGGTAGGATACTAGCGGAGGCAGGGGATTTTTACAGCTTATTCTTTCACATTGGCACAGAAAGCTAGCACACAGGCTGGACCTCATTTCTGCGGTGCGCCAAGAAGTAAGAGAGGAATCTTTTACGAACTATAAATAAGATGAGAGTAGGTCTCTCGTATATGATGTTGAGGCATTATTTACAAACCGCCTTATGGTGCTTTGTTCAA
>JANPCB010000140.1:0-37519 GCA_031430735.1 Ferruginibacter sp.
ACCGACTAATTTTATCTCTGTATTTTTGCTCATGTTGTTTTTTAGGTGTTGCAACCACAAAATACAACATGGGTAGGTGGTTTAGGCTGCCTACTCCTTTTTAGCCTATTTTGAACCTTTTTTTTAGTCGGTTAGTAGTGATAAACTGTATAAAAATTCATTCTTCATTTAAAGAATTTACCTCTATAAATTTACCCACATTATCTGTAATCTAGTTGTGTAATGGTTAAAAGATCATATACAAAACAGCTTTTCTGCGAATCTGTGGCAATAATTTTGCCACAGATTCACAGAAAAAAACAGAAATATCATTTTAATCTACCCCTTTAAAAATCATACATTGTTTATTTAATACATAAAATTCTTTTGCACTCAATAACGTATAGTCATTAACATTTAAGCATATGATTGATCAAATATATACAAACGAACAAATAGCACAGCAATGGTTTGAAGCTTTCAATGAACATAACCTAGAAAAATTACTAGACTTGTATGATAACAATGCAAAACATTATAGCCCCAAATTAAAAATACGGCAACCAGAAACGCAAGGATGGATTGTGGGCAAAGAAGCATTAAGGGCTTGGTGGCAAGATGCTTTTGAACGATTGCCTACACTACATTACCAGCTAAACAAACTTACGGCGAACAAAGAGCGGGTTTTTATGGAGTACACAAGGCAAGTAGATGGAGTGGAAGATATGTTAGTAGCGGAAGTGTTGGAAATAGCCGAAAGAATTGTAGTTTCCAAAGTCTACCATGGGTAAAAACATTCAAATTAACCTATTAATCAAGAGAATAAAATGCTCTTGTGTAAAAATTTGGTATAAAATGATGCATGGATCTACAATTTTGTAGCAAAGAATGGCTACTTTTATAGTATGAAATGAGCCATAACAAATGTTGATACCAACAGTAATTTTACATTGGCGAACCTGCCTGACGCAGACATGTACCATGTGGCTAAAAACAATAAAAATGAAAATGAACACATGAACAGTTATGAAACCCCGCCTATGAAAGTTGCAATATTAGATATGTATGAAGGAGTAGAAAACCAAGGGATGCGCTGCTTAAGAGAAATTTTAAATCAATTTGCTGAATATAATTCGGTAGCACTAATACGAGATGAGTTTGATGTACGTCGCAAAAATGAACTTCCAGACCTTTCTTATGATATTTATATTTGCAGCGGTGGACCTGGTTCTCCGCTCGATAGCGAAGGTTCCGAATGGGAAAATGCTTTTTTTGATTGGATAAAAAATACAGAACGCTATAACAGGGATGAATCTAATGTGGTAAAAAAAGCGGTGTTTTTCGTTTGTCATTCTTTTCAGCTTGCTTGTAGGTATTTTGATATTGCACTAGTAAGCAAACGCAAAAGCACGGCATTTGGTGTTTTCCCCATTCATTATCTTGCCGATGCCAATACAGAGCCTATTTTCGATGGATTGACAGACCCTTTTTATGCGGTGGACAGCAGAGATTACCAAGTAACACAGCCGAAACACAATAAACTCAAGGAAATTGGTGGCAAAATTCTTGCCATAGAAAAAGCTAGGCCACACGTACCGCTCGAAAGAGCCATCATGTCTATCCGTTTCAATGAAAACATGATTGGTACACAGTTTCACCCAGAGGCCGATGCTACTGGTATGAGCATGTACTTGCAAAGGCCCGAACGTAAAAAGATAGTGGTAGAAAATCACGGCTTAGAAAAATGGCAAAGTATGATTGATCATTTGGAGGACCCGGATAAAATTTTACATACGTACGAACATATTTTACCCAATTTCTTAAATGATGCGGTAAAGAAAATGGAAATGGTGGAAGTGTAAGTAGATGTAAGATTTAAGATTTAAGATTTTCAAAAACTTTGAAGTATTTATAAACTTTCAATTTCCTTAAGAGCAAAAAAATAAGCCTTCTACTTATCAACTAACTATTATGCAAAAAGATTTAAGAGAAATTTTTAATAAAAATTTTACGGAAGAAAAGTACCAAGCTTACATGGCTGAGGTTGAAGCTGTGAGCCCGGGTGCATTGGATTTTAGAAATGCAGAAACGCCTTTGTTTATACCAAAGGATTTTACAAAAAAAATGTTGGATGCATGTGAAGATATTATAGATGTGATTGTAGCGCCCAATTTTAAAGAACTTACCGAGCGTAGTATTCCTGCAGATGTGCGGGTACCAGGCGATGAAAAACATGCTCAAATGATTGTGTTTGATTTTGGTATTTGCGAAGATGGCAAAGGCGGCTTCGAACCTCAATTGATAGAAATGCAAGGCTTTCCCACATTATACGGCTTTCAGGCTTATCACAGTGAATTAACTGCAAATTATGCAAACTTACCTGCTACGCATTCTTCTTATTTAAATGGATACAACAAAGAATCTTACATTCAATTACTAAAGGAGATCATTGTTGGCACACATAACGTAGAAGATGTAATCTTACTAGAAATTTTTCCCGAAAAACAAAAAACAAGAATTGATTTTCATGCTACAGAAAAATTACTTGGGGTAAAATCAGTTTGCCTTACCAAGCTAAAAGCGGATGGTAAACAACTCTACTACGAAAAAGCAAATGGCGAAAATCAACTGGTAAAAAGAATATACAACCGCTTAATTTTTGATGACCTGCAGCAGCAAGAAGGGCTAGAAGGAATAATTGATCTTACAAAAGAATATGAGGTAGAATGGGTACCACATCCCAATTGGTTTTATAGGATCAGTAAATTTACTTTACCGTTTATTGATAACCCCTATGTACCCGAAACATTTTTCTTAAATGAAGTTACACAACCCGTAAACTTATCTGAATATGTGTTAAAGCCACTGTTTTCCTTTGCGGGAATGGGCGTTGTAATTGATGTTACACAAAATGATATTGATAAAATAACAGACCCCGAGAATTGGATATTGCAACGCAAAGTAAATTACGCTCCAATTATAGAAACCATGGATGAACCGGCAAAAGCAGAAATACGTTTATTTTATTTTTGGAAAGATGAATGGGCAAGACCAATTGGCGTTCACAATCTTTCTCGCCTTAGCAAAGGCAAAATGATAGGCACCAGGTACAACAAAGACAAAACTTGGGTGGGTGGTACCATTGCTTTTTTTGAACAATAGGCAGAAATGTGCAAATGGGAAAATATGCAAATGTGCAAATGTGTAAATTTGCAAAAATGGCAATTCGATTGACCTTTTAAACCTTTTAAACCTTTTAAACTTTTTTACTTTTATACTTTATTTACTTATATACTTACAAATAAACAATGACAAAAGGCCCAGGAAGATTCGAATTTTATCTTATACAAATAGACAAACTTTTATTAGAAGCTACCAGAACAGACAATCCAGCTTTGTATTTATACCAGAACGAGTGCCGTACAAAGGTATTTATGCTAGAAGGATTGGCAAAGCTATACGCAGGCATGCACAACGAGAAGAAATTCTTAAAAATTAAAGAAGACTTAAAATCAATAGAGGATTTACTTGGCGCCATAGACCATTATGACGCTTATGCAAAAGAATTTTTAATAGATGCTGAAATGCCTTCGACCATAAGAATTTATATGGAAGAAAAAAGGGAGGAAAAAATTACATTGCTCAATGCCTTGCTCATAAAAAGAAGATGGATTAACCACAGCAATTCTAGAACAAAAAAAATAAGGAAAAGGCTGGGGAAATTAGATTGGCAAACTCCAGAAAAAGAAATTACGCTGATAAAGGCTTTTTACAACAAAGCCATTAATAATATTGAAGAATTTTACACCGAAAACAAGGAAAATTTTACAGACATAGAAATTCATATTCATGAATTGAGGCGTAAACTTCGTTGGCTTAGCATATACCCACAAGCCTTGCAAGGTGCAATTCAGTATATTGAAAAAGGCATAAAAGACGATTCAAATGTAAAATACCTTACGCCAGAAATTATAAACTCACCTTACAATGTTTTTCCTTTGGCTGGCAACAATAAAATTGTATTACAACTCGAAAAAAATTATTTCTTAGCACTTAGCTATACCATAGCCGCATTGGGAAAATTAAAAGATACAGGGCTAAAATTGTTGGCTACCGCAGAAGCCGTAAAAGCTACACAATTTGTATCGGATGAAATAGCCATGCAACGAGCTTGCGAACTCAACAAAATGAGTACAGATAGCTTAAAAGAGATATTGCTAAAAGCGAAAGAACTTTGCGTACCATTTTTTGAAGAAAAGAATTTACAGAAAATGTTATAGGACATTTTACAGACCACTCAGAAAATCGAAATAAATGGAAAGACAGATTAAAATTGTTGTTACTGACACTGTGCTACTTTCAGAAAAAATTATTGACTTTTTTAAACAGTTCGACTTTAAGTTGACAGATAAAAAAGACGGCTATTTAAAGTTTAACCAAAACACTTCTCTATTGGATCCTTGGAAAACAAATCCATTAAAATGGGGTTCTGAAATTTCTCTTTCTATTGCTGGCAATAATATTGTTGCCAATTTCTACGTTGACACAGATGCACAGATGAAGACAAATGAGGAGGAAATCGTTTGGCTGACATTTGATAGACAATTTTCAAAACTACTTGACAAATGGAAAAACATCCAATCAACAACTCAGATCGACAATTTTAGACAACAAAAAAAGCCGACTAAGTTATTTTAGTTGGACAATGTTGGGAGCTATTACTGGTGGACTTTTGAGTTTTCTGTATAAAAAATTGACTGGAGACAATTCAAATTTAAGTGTATTCTTAATCCCAGTTTTAGCTACATTTTTCTTGAGCAGGAGAATAAATTTTGTGAAGACAAAAAACGTCCTGTAATATAGGTATTGCTAATAGTTGGGCTAGACATTGTAGTAATCCGCGGCAGTAATTCTGGTCTACTACTGTTCAGTGCATGACGAATAAAGCCCTGCTTTAGTTCCTAATATTTAACCTTATCAAACAGCCCAGCAGCAGTTTCCAGACAAGTATAAAATTCGCCACCAACCGCAATACTTGGCCAATGGGCGAGGTTTAATTTTCACTTTTCAATTATCTTGGTTGCGTATTCGTTCATGTATTCATATCCTACATTGAGTTTTCCTTTTGTTACGATGGTAGCATGCTGTATCAAGCGAGTTTCATGTGCACTAAATAAATCTGTAAATACATGTTTTATCAATTGCTCGCCAAAATAACGGCTGGCATCTCTTGGTAATTCATTGGGCAAATTTCCAACTGCCATTATATCAACTGAATTTGGCAAGTAGGGTTCTGTTTTAGCTAGTGTATTTTTATCTATACCATAAATAGGATTGGCAATGGTAGAATCCCCCAAGTTACAAGGTACAGAACCACCCATATCATCTGTAATATCTGCAATGGTTTGTATGCGGAAATTTTCTCTCTTCAAATCTTCTATTTCAAAAAGCCTTGGAATTTTTTGCTCCCAATAAATACCATTCATCAGTATATCGGTATGTGAAATATATTTCGAAAAGATACAGGCATAATTTTCGGGGTTCTCATGAAAGTCTGTTCTGTTATATTTTCCGGTAGTTTTGTGCTCATACAAATCCCCTCCTTTTAAATGCACATACACGGGGTATTTAAACTCTTTTTCGAGGTAATCATCTGGTTCTACTTCATGTATTCCCATGAGGTTCATAATCTCTAAAACCCCGTGCGCCACTCTCCCACTGCCCGTTACGGCTATTTTAATATTGGGAAGTTTCAATCCAAAGTAAGTGTGAATAAGGTGCTGTAAGTTTTTACCAGAATTTACCCTATCTAAGTGAAATGTACCCGTTCTATTACCATAAGCCATCATCCCATTGTGCGCACCTACAATGCCTGCAAAAAAACCAAATCCAATAATTCTAGTACCATCCTCATGTTCCAAACATTCATAATCTATGAGTGTAATATTTTTTGCAATAATTTTTTGTAATAATTTTTGGTTGCTAGGCTGTAGTTTTTTAGTGTGTGAAAAAAATAAATAGGTTTTACCCTCTATCAACATATCTACAGGCACTTCTTTTATACCAAGCAATATATCACAAGCACGCATATCTTCAATTACTTCTACACCGGCTGCCAAATATTCTTTGTCGGTAAAACAACGATTATTACACTGCTGTACCGTTACTTTTACTTCGGGGTGATGCTGGCGTAACCATTTACATTGCGCAGGCGTTAGCGCTACACGGGAGTCAGCCGGGATCTTACCTTCTCGTATTAAACCTATTGTTATCATGCTTTCGTATTTGCGTTTGGCAATGTACAATTAGATTTTAGATACTGCGTACATTTGTGACATGAATTATTATGATTTATTTGAGTTACCAGTTAGCCCAGTTGTAAATAAACAGCTAATATCAAAAAAATACTTTGCGTTACAAAAAGAAAACCACCCCGATTTTTTTACAAACGAGCTGGAAGTAGACAAAGAAAATGCACTGGAGGTCTCTGCCGCCATAAACAAAGCATTTAATATTTTTAGCAACAAAGAAAAAACAATTGAATACTTTTTGCAGTTAAAAGGAATCATTGTTGCAGACGAAAAATACAATCTCCCACCCGATTTTTTAATGGAAATGATTGAGTTAAACGAAGAAATAGATGAAAACAAAGATGTACAAGAGAAAATAACTGCATTTGAAACAAATTTATTGAATGAAATAGCACCCCTGCTATTGCCCGAAAACACTGCATTATTAGACGAAAAAGCCCTGCAAAAATTAAAAGAATACTATTATAAGAAAAAATACTTGAAACGTATTTTGGAGAGATTGAATGAATAATGTAATATTGCAGTCCAATTTCAAATAGAGCTGCCCATGTGGCGGAATTGGTAGACGCAGTAGACTCAAAATCTGCCGTTCGCAAGGGCGTGAAGGTTCGATTCCTTTCGTGGGCACAAATAACAAACTAAAAGCCTTGATAACACTAGTTATCAGGGCTTTTTTAATTTGTAGGGGATGCTACAGGGGACGGTTTAATGTATTTAGGAAGAGCTCTCAAATTGGAATTGTACCAAATTTTATAATTTTCGTCATTAATAACAGGCACAGTTGAAATCGTTTTTATTTCTTCATTACTTAAGATCATGACAATGTTGTTAGTATCGAGTAAAAAAGTATATTTATCACAAGCTCCCAATAAAGGTTTATTTAAAAACAATTTATTCATTGAAGTGTCAGATAATTTGATATTCGATATCTCATTATATTGATATTTATATCTTATTGCTAAGGACTGATTTTTTGCATTGGTAAAATTGAAAAAAGCAAAAAATATAGAAATTGAAATGATTAGAAATCGAGAATAATCTGTTTTTAAATATTTTTTTAAAACACCAGAGTAGTAAAATAAAAGAACAAAACCAAATCCACCAGTCCATGTAAGTAAAGACAAAAAATATCTTGAAAAAGTTGAAAAAAGGAACGTTGCCAGAGATAAGAAGCAAAGCCCCATCAATAGATATCCTATCTGATTTGGTATAAAAGGATTCCCTGTGGATGGAAGGTTAAAGAGGTCGATCTTTTTCTTTTTAGAGAATAAATTAACTATGAAACAAAACAAAGTTGTAAGTCCCCAAGAAACAATTATTATTAATACATTCATCCAAATAAACAGATTAGATAGGAATGGTTGAACAGCCGATTTAAAAAGATCACTAAACGAAACATAAGATAAATAGTTAAAATCAAATGTTGACCAATATCCAATATGCCATAATGCTCCGCAAACAGTTATGTATCCTAATATAAATGCTGTTATAGTAGTAAATGAAATTGAATTATTTTCACTTTTATCATTTTTTTCAATTTTTTCTATCACTTCTAGGTTAGCAATATTCTCATTCATATTTCCATTTTTACAAATAATTTCTAAGTAGTATTATTAATTCATCTAAACCTTTTTTTAATACGCTGTATTTTTCGGCATCATCTTTAAATTGAGCAGTAAAAACTTTTGAATTTACGTATAGTGCGATTGTAGATTTATGCCAGTTCCAGTACAATTTAAACCCATGTATAGCAAATTCAAAATTATTTTTAGAAAACTTATCGTAAATAGTTTTTACCCTTGATTCTTCTAACATAATTTCAATATCAACTCTACTAGATATGGTAACATTTATTTTATCAAAATAATTTTTACAGGTTGGTTGCCATGAATTATTTTTTTGCTCAGGAGCAAATCTTTTATTTATAAAATATTTATTTAGTTTTCTGCAATGGTCTTCACATTTTTCTTGCTCATTTTTAATAATATCCATTTCAAAACAATCTTCTATTGTTTCCTTGCTTTTCTTTTCTAATTCAGCTCCATTAATTATACTTCTTATCTCATTTATTGCATCTTCAAAAATTGTCTGAGAGTCATTTGAATCACCCCATGCAGAGCCTAAACTTTCTCTATGTAGCAGAACCCCCATTTCTCGGTTGTTTAATTCTGAATACTCATATAAGTTCATTGAACAAATTATTAAATATGATTCATTGTAATAACATTTACAATGCACATTTGGGTGGTGCATTAGATTTAAATTATCTAGTGCTTCAAACTTTGCTTTTTCAGTTCCTGTTAGTTTGTTTTCTCTATAAACAAGGGTAGTTTCTACTCCCCTATTGTTTGCTTCCTGTATATGATTATACATTTTTTCGGAGGTTTTTATATAGGGTACTATTATAACTAATTCTCTTTTTGTTTCTTTTATTAGTTTAGGTATCCACTCATTTAATTTAGTGGTGTTTAAAAAAATCGCCATCTGTAGTTTTTCTTTTTTATGTTGGTTTAAGTTTATTCAATTTCTATTTTATCAATTTCTTTCATAAGCCTGTTTGTTTCAAATAATGCTACTATTATTTTTTGGTAGTGCAAAATATCTTCAAACTCTAATGTACGCCCTTTGCGGTCTTTAAGCCATTTTTGTGCTGGTTGGTACCCGCCAATATAAAATTCCCAAGCACATTGAGGAACGTTTGCAAAGTGTTGGGTTTCGTTTATATAAACATTGCCAGCATAATCTCTGTAATTTCCATTTTCATCGGGTAATTCTTCACTATAAACGTAAGGTTTAAACAATGGCTTTGTAATTACATTATCTCCATCTATTGGGTATTGAGTAATATATTTTTCTACAGTTGCACTTTCCAGTAAATGAATTTGCCTTATTTCTCCCCCAAGTTTTACCAATTGCCAAAATGTATTTTCATTATTTGGGTAAGGAACACGAGGAAAATCGATTTTTAAAAATTCTTTGTATTTTTCTCTGTAAGTGGGAGAATGTAAAACTGCATATATGTAATCTAAAATATCTATTGGTGCAAAAGTGCCTTTGGTTGTTTCTTTTTCGTTTGTAAAAGTTAAACCTACTTTTCCTGCTATTTGCTTTACTATTTCTGTGTTTAGATTCGGTGTTCTTTCTTCAGTTTGTCCGATGGTTTGTTGGGCGCTGATTTCGGAGTATAGATAGAGAGGGAATGCCATTCCACCACCACGGTAGTATAAATTGAAGTCTGTAATATTTTTAGTTATAAAAGAAAGATTCCATTGCATTGCGCCAACGGCTTGACCTTGTCTCCCAATAACTAAACCTACGTTATTTCCATTAATAAAATGTTGCATAATTTGCTTTACAGGCCAACCAATAAAACCTTTTGATTTTCCTGTATAATAAGTCCATTTTTTATCGAAAGGACGATATTCACATTGTACAAACAATTTTTCATCAACACCAAACTCCAATACATTTTGTTTTACAAACTCAACTTTCCCATCTCTACTTTCCCAACTTACATCATTATACTTAACTTTGATTTCGTCAAGACTTAAAGAATAAACATCAAGAACAATTGCTTTAATTTTGGCTTTTGTATCCTGAAACGCCATTGCATCTCTTTTACTAACAATACCGTTGCCATTAAATTTGAATAATTCATTAAGAAAAAAACCTTTTCCAAATTCTTGCTTTAGACTAAAATCACTTTTTTTCATAACATAGTCAGGAGCTACCAATAGAATTTCATTGTAAGGAACTGTTGAAATTTTATTCTCGATTAGGAAATCATACTTCATTTCTCGTTTACCAAATAAATCAAAATGAAATACTTTGCCCAATTCATTGTCCTTTTTATTACCTGTTTTGACAAATAAATTAATAGAAACACCTTGTTCTATGTCAAAAACATTTACATCTGCACTTCCATCAGGCGCAGTTTCTTTTTTCTTTGCGTTTCCGTGTAAATCAATCGTATAAATTTTATCATAGGTCTTTAACAAGTTCCAACGCATACCTCTAAAAGTTGGGTTATCTAAATAGTCATGAGGATTAATAAAAGCTAAAATGCCAGTTCCATTTTTTTCTATAAAATATTGTCCATAACGTAAAAATTTTACATAATCATCATTTATCCATTTTGGGTTTCTTTCTTTTAATTTTTCTTTTCCGCCAGGTTCTTTTTTATAGTCTTCCATTAATTTCATTATCCACTCCCCTTTGTTTACACTTTCACCGCTGTAAGGCGGGTTTCCAATAATACACATTACAGGTGTTTCCCTTTTTATTTTGTTTGCTTCGTTTGCTTCTGTACTTAACCAGTTTGCAAACAAGGTTCCAGAGTCAGGATGGCTCTCTTCTAAGCTATTGGTAAGGTATATTTTAAAACGTTGGTCTTTGGTTGGTTTATAACCTGTTTCAGTAAGCAACAAATCCATTTGCAAATGTGCCATTGCATAGCTTGCCATAAGTAATTCAAAACCATTTAAGCGAGGAAGCAAATGGGTTTCTACATATTTACTCCAAATACCCTGCTGTCCTTCAAATTTCTTATATACATACTTTACTACTTCAGCTAAAAATGTACCGGTACCGGTTGCAGGGTCTAATATTTGTACCCTGTGTACTTCTTCTTCAATGGTTCTTATATTATCCTTATAGCGTTTATCTGTTGCCTGCAGGTTTACTTTTATTTTTGTTTTGCTGTTATCTGCCAAGCCATCGGGCAGGTTAAATTCTGTTTTTAAAATATCATCTACAGCCCTCACAATAAAATTAACTACAGGTGCTGGTGTGTACCAAACACCACGGGCTTTGCGTAGTTTGGGGTCGTACTCACTTAAAAAAGTTTCGTAAAAATGGATAATGGGTTCTTCCATTTTTGTAGTTTTCCCGTAGTTCTTTAAAATTTCTTCCACATTGCAGGCAAGAAAAATTTCTACTAAACTATCTACAATCCATTTTATACGGTCGTCAATATCGGGTCCAGCTATGTACCCAAATAATTTGCGTAAAAAAGGATTTGATTTTGGTATCAGTTCCGCAGCTTCCTGTCTGCTAAAGGTTGGTAAAGTAGGGTCGTGCAGCCTAGCCGCAAACATTCCGTAAGCAATGGTTTGTGCATACACGTCTGCAAAGCCGCTGGCAGTTATATCGTGTATGAGCAATTGCCTAAAGGCAATCATTTGGTCTTTTAGTGTGCTATCTTCATTGTGCGTTTCATCGCTTGTTAACGCCTTTTCTATAACATCAGAAAGCATTCGGGCTTTTGCCGCCATCATTTCGGCAAGTTTTTTTGAACTCTTAATAGTTTGCCCAACATGCAAGCAAAAGTTTTTGATTAAGTTTTCAAATACGTCAAAGTTTTGTGGTAATGGCACAATTTGACCACTTACAATTTCACCGATTTTTATGGAGGTTTTAAACTCTCCATTTATGTACAAATGAAAATCGAGGTAATCGGTAATTATTAAGTTATCTAAAGACGCTCTATATCTTTCAAATTGCTCTTTTAATGTTTTGCTGTTTAAGTCTACACCAATATCCTTTGCCTCTATATAACCAACGGGAATATCTTTTTTTGTAAGAATATAGTCAGGCGCACCACATGCTATGCGTGCAGGTTCGTTGGTTACTAAAATACCAACGGCTATATTTTCTAATAATGTTTGTAAATCCCCTCTGTAAGAATGTTCTCTGCTTATACCTGTTTTGAACCTTGTATTTAGTTTGTCTAAATATTGTTGTATCGTCATATTGTTTCTTAAAGGCTAAATATAAAGAATTTTAGGTGTACGAAATTATAAGTTTAGGAAGTTCACCATAAAAGAAATTTATCCAAAAAAGGAAAAGCTTTTTAAGGGCGTATATAAAATCTGCCGTTCGCAAGGGCGTGAAGGTTCGACTTGTCTGCCGGCAGGTAGATTCCTTTCGTGGGCACAAAACAAAAAACCTGCAAAATTTGCAGGTTTTTTGTTTTTGGTAATCATAGAAATTTAAATGTCTTATGCTATCTCCTCTTTTATTAAAACACCTGTAGCACTATAGGTAGTTTCCCATTTTACGGTACCTCTCATAAAATGCGCTTTCCACGTACCATCGTTCCTCAATTTCCATTCATATACATTGTCGGTAGGGTGTGTGCTTCTAAAAGCTGTGAGAATAACTTGCGGTACAGGTGCTTCTATACATGTAATAGAATGATGCTTTTCTGTTCCATTATCATCAAATCTTGCTTCATGCCGTTGGTTTAAATGGTTAAATTCTACCTCAAACTCTTTGCTACTTGAATTGCTGGAACTTATGGAAAGCCACTCTACCTGGGTAGCCCCAGAAAATCTTGCATTGAAAGTGTTTACAACCGGAGCTGGGACACTAGCTGATGAAATGGCTGCTACAGTAGTTTGATCTTGAGGTAATACTGCATCCGTAGATTTTTTACAACCCGTTGCCATGATTAAAGTTGTTGCAAAGAAAAATAGCTTGCTTGTCATAATTATAATTTTTATTAGTTTTAAAATGGATGTTTCATTTATTAGTAAACACTAGGTAAGAATTTGTAACCTTCTTTTATTAAAAAAATGTTAAAGGCATTTTCCTCTTTTTTTACAGTAATATTTTTACAAATATGATGATAAAGCCAAACCCAACTGCTTGCTTATTAATAGAAAACATTTCTTTTAATTAAAAATAAAACCAATAGCTAATCTTTAAATATCCCTATTACAAGTTGCTGTTTTTAAATACATTGGTATGAAATTTGATAGCTTATAATATATCTTTGCCTAAACTAAAATTTATAAAGCTGGTTACATTTCTTCCTGTAGAATTGTCAAACATAAAAGGGAATCAAAAATGAAAAATATCTTTATACTAACTACTTTATTTGTATTTGCCAGCACTGTATTAAGTTCTTGCAAAAAAGATACGGGTACAGCCAATCCTATTATTGACCCCATTATTATAAATCCTACTCCGAGCAATGTACTTAGCTACGGAGACTCCATATTTTATTTGCGCAATACAGCTAGTAATATAGTATCTCCGATTCCGATGAATAGGGCTGGTAAATTCATTGGTTTCCCAAAAGGAATAGAGCTAGACAGTATAACAGGGAAAATAGATATTACGGAAAGTGAAACAGGTCTTCGTTATAAAATAATGTTTATCCCAAGTGGCACAACGGATACCATCAGCACAAAAATTGTTTTGGCAGGTATAAATTTTTACGATGGCATTTATAGGTTATCGCAAGGAGATAGCATTGCAATGCCAATTTACAATGCAAAAGGCGTTCCTTATACACCAGGTCTTTTTGGTACTGGCATAAACAATAGTTTTGATGATGGTAATGGCTGTAATAGCCAAGGATGCGCTGTTTCTCTAACCAATGGCAGAATAAATTTGGCAAAAAGTTTGAGGGATGGAGCAATATCCTCTACGCATGATTCGCAAAAAGAATTTACATACTATTACAAAATGGATGATGCAAGTGGTAGAGCATTGAACAAGTTGAAAGTGAAATTATATTATTATGCCAACCAAGCATCCATACCACAATATTTATGGGATATAATTAATATTGACCATGCAGGAACAATTTTGAGAGGAACACAAGGCAGGTCGAATGGGCTTGAAACAACGCAAGCCATTGCAAGACCAAGACCGCCCTGCATTATAATAATTGCCCAATAATTTCTTTTCTACATTATATTTGATAGGTAAAAGACTTATCATGCGTGTAATATTTATTTCACTTATTACTTCCCTCCTCATTGCGTTTGCTTTTTCCCAATCGGTATTACAAAAAGAGAAAAAATATCTTCAAGATTATACTTTAGCAGATAAATTGTTTCATAAAGCCGAAATGCTTTCAACTAAAAAAATTTACGATGAAGCTTTAGAAGAAAAATTGAACGGCCAATCTCTTGCTGCTTTTCAATCTATTTTGCCCATAGTTAAAAAAGTGGCAGATGATTCGTTGGCCTTTTTTTGTCATCTAAAAATAGGAATCATACAACATTATTTTGATAGCATACAACCAGCTAAAAACAATTATTTAAATGCCATTGCATTAAAACAAAATCTTCCACAAATTAAAGACTCGTTTCTTTTTCAACCTTTATTGTTTACTGCTCGTATTTATTATAGTTTAAATAAATTTGACTCGGCCTATATTTATTATAAAAAAGCTGAAAAGATTAGGGAACTATACCAAGTGTATTTGAATGAAGAGCAAAGGCTTTATAATGGCCTTGGGGCGATCTATTTTGAAACGGGCAATTTTAAGCAAGCAAAAAATTATTTCGAAAAAGCAGCCCTTCTTCTTTCAAAAAGCGATCCTTACTACAAAGATTTTTTAATAGCGTATAAAATAAATATAGGTTCATCCTTGGTTAGATTAGAAAAATTCAAAGAAGCCGATGAGGTTTACTCCTCATTATTGCAATACAAAATAACGACGAATGAAATTTTGCAAAATGTAGGATTTGTAAATCTAAGTATCGGCAATAGCCTTAAAGCAATTGATTTTTTTAAAAAAATAAAATACAATAACAGCGCTAATATTATTCTTTTTAATCAGTTAGGTAAAGCATATGTAAACCTAGCAAAAAAAGACTCCGCAGAAAAATATTATAAGCTCGCATTAGAAGAAAATAAAAAATGGAACGATACAAGAAAAAACAATGCCCACGGCACAACGTATCAATATATAGCTGATAAATTTATTGCAGAAAAAAACTATGTTAACGGGATTGATAATTACCAAAAAGCAGTTCTCCAGTTCTATCCAGATTATTATGAAACGGATATTTATAAAAACCCGACAATATTCTCCGGTGTCTTTTCTTATATAAACCTTTTTAATACCCTTGCTGCAAAAGCGGATGCATTTGAAAAATTATACGGACAAGATAAAAAACAAGCTTCGTTAGACGCTGCATTAAATGCTTATCGATCTGCTTTTCTTTTGGCTGATTATGTAGAAAAAACCTACGATAGTGACGAGGCTAGATTATTTTTGAACAAAATAAAATATAGGGTACATGACAGGCCAATTCACATAAGTCTTCAGTTATACGAAATTACAAAAAACAACCATTATTTAGAAGAAGCCTACAATTTTGATCAGCAAAACAAGGCAAGTGTATTGTCCCTAAATGTGCAGGAGTCATCAATAAAAAGTCAAACAGTTACAGATGCTGGTTTGTTTGAAAAAGAGACTTCTATTAAAAGCAATATTACACGACTTTCGCTAAAAGCGAGACAAATAAATGATAGTAATCAATTAGAAAAAATAAAAGCTGAAACAAGAGACAACGAAATAGAACTAGGAAAGTTGCAAGATAAAATAAATGAATTACCTGGATACAAGGTCAAAAAATATGCAAATGCTATTCCTACAATAGCTGATCTGCAAAAATTATTGAATAAAAAAACAGCTATTCTCTCTTACCACTTATCGGAAAACGAACTGGTTATTTTATGTATATCCAGCAATGATATAAGTTATACAAAGCAGGCAATTGATTCTACTTTTTTTAGCACGGTCAAATCTTTTAAAGCATCACTAAACTTTATTAAAAGCGGGCAAAAGTATGATGGAGACGCCGTCTCGCTTCAATTATACAATGCTACCATAAAACCAATTTTTAATAAATTAGAACATATAGAAAACTTACTCATTATACCAGATGACGAATTGAATAGTTTACCTTTTGAAGCTTTGAATGACGAGAATGGAAATTATTTATTCGAAAAATTTAGCGTACAATACCAATATTCAACTGCATTGCTAAGAAATAATATAAATGATAAGACATTCAATACGGCACTAGCTATGGCACCTTTTGCCAGCCGAGGAAATGAAGAATTTACACAACTTATTTTTACAAAAAAGGAAATAGAAAATTTAAAAGGCGATATTTTATTGGACAGCGCTGCCACAAAAAATAACTTCATAGCAAAGGCAACTAAGAGTGGAATTATTCATTTAGCTACACACACCATAGTAAACGATACCTTCCCTGAAAAATCCTTGATTGCTTTTTACCCATTTACAAATTTAGCAACAAATGAAAATAATCTGTATGCGCAAGAAATATATAATCTAAAGTTAACTGGTACAAAATTAGTTGTTTTAAGCGCCTGCGAAACAGGTAATGGGCAACTATCAAAGGGTGAAGGATTGATGAGCTTAGCAAGAGCTTTCACCTATGCAGGATGCCCAAACATAATCGCCTCTTTATGGAAAGCAGATGATAAGTCAACCGCTTGGATTATGCAGCGCTATTATCATTACTATTACAACAACATCAGTGCTGCTTCCTCTTTACAAAAAGCAAAACTTGATTATATAAATTCTCCAGAAATTGAAAAGAAATATAAAAGCCCCAATTACTGGGCTCACTTGGTGCTTACGGGAATACCTGAAAAAGAAGTAAGTTCTTATGGTTGGTTATGGGTAATTTGTATCAGCAGTTTTTTAATCCCATTATGTTATCTTTTTGTAAAAAGAAAAAAGCGTATTTATGACAACAGTATTATGCTATAAAGTACGCCTGTTTTTGGAGATACGAATTATTAAATGTTTAATTCACAAAAACTACAACGCAATTTCTGCTATTTAAATAAAGGGGGGTTTTCTTGGCAATTCGATTGGCAATGCTGTTTTGAAAATTCTGCAAAATTAATTTTCATGTTCCAATCAAAAATTAATCGCCCTGAATAAGCTTTTAGGGTTTTGTGCTAAAAACTTATCCATTAAAGGAACGATACCTAGAATATAAAATAACGTTGGAAAAATAACCAAATATCATTTCTACATTCATTGGTAAATATTTATTGCAAAAATGTAACCAAAAAACGAAATTGTTAATAAACAATTGCCTTTATTTCAAATTATACAAATGAAGTCAATACTTCATATAAAGCAATCTTAAATTAAGCATAAATACATTTGTAATTTTATCATTATACAAATGTTTGGGATTATTTTTTATTTCTTTAAAAATGGGATATGCTATTTTAATGTCTTTGTTTTTAAGATAAGCCAACGCTAAAAAATATTGTGCGTCATCATTAAAAATGTTTTGTTGTTGGGCAATATTAAGTTCCAATACTTTTCTGAATGCCTCAATTGCATTTTTGAAATTTTTTGTTTCTAGGTAAGAAACACCTACAAAAAAGTTTTCTTTTACAGCAGGGTTTTTTATATCCCTAAAATTCCCAATAACAGACTCGTATTTTTTTTCCTGAAACAATTTTTCTAAAACAGCAATTTCTTCCACTCCCCTATCTACATTTACTTCATAGGTTTTGTACTCATTTGCAAACATTTTATCACTCGTAATAGTAGCATATTGATATACCCCCAAGCAAAGCAATCCTATTAATAAAGATGCTGCTATTTTCATGGAAATTTTGGAGATGCGCCTTACCATACCAACTGCTGTAGGAGATTTATTGCTCTCTATTTCTAGCATCATTTCTTTATGAATAAAACCAACTTTATATTTCAAACCATACAATTTAACAGCCGATTTTGTAAGCGATAGATACGCCAACTCTTGTTGCAAATCCGTTTGCTGGTTCAATTGAACTTCCACTATACTCCGCTCGTTTGAAGAAAGTTCATCATCCAAGTATTCAATTAATTTATAGGTATTTATATTATTATTGTCCATTTTGCAAAGCAGTTTTTAAGGTTTTGGCCAACAATGGATTGGCTGTTAAAAGTTCTAACAATTGCTTCATACATTTACTCTTCTTATTTCTCAATGCTTGTTCACTTTCATATTCAAGGTCTATCAATATTTCTTTCATTGATGCATTCTCGTAATAAAATGCCAATAAAATCTTTTTACAAGTTTCTCCTAATTCCGCAACAATGGACAAAATTTCTTTTCTACTTTCATTTTGGTTTATAAGCTGGGCAATATCGGGGATAGCTAGATCCTTTTCTTTTTCAAAAACCATGTTTCTTGTCTCAGCCCTCCCTCTTTTTTTCAACTCATTTAACCAAAGATTCCTATTGACGGTAAACAAAAAAGTTTTAATACTGGATTCTCCCCTGAATTTATTTTTTTGAACCAAATCTATAAACGAAACCAATACTTCTTGAAATAAATCCTGTGCATCCTCTTCACTTCCATTATTTTTAGAGATGTATACAGAGAGCATTTCATAATAGGCCCGATACATGTACCTTATTGCATCCTCCAGCACTTTGCTAACGGGTGATTTTAATGCATCCGTTAACTCCGTATCCGTGTACTTTATTTCAATTTTCATTACTCGATCATATATTAGTAAACGATTGGGGTGAATTTGTAACCAATATACCTATTTTTTTATTCATTTCTTCAAATTACTGTGCTCCCAATCATTAGCACATTTTTAACACTAAAATTATCTTAAAAAGCGTCTAAACTAAAATGATATGATATTATCATTTACCTTTAACATGTAAAACTTCATACAATGAAAACACTACTACTCATATTATCCATTGCACTGTTTGCCTCTTGCAGCACGGCTTATAAAAGCGGGCAAACGCCCGACGATGTTTATTTTTCAAAACCTAAGGTTGCAGTAGAAGAAACCGACCGCTACGAAAAGCGTGTGGACAGCTATGAAGACAGGCAAATAAGAATGGCTATTTATGACCAAAGGTGGCGCACACTTGACTATAGTTATGATTACGACTGTCGTTACAGTCCATACAATTATGGCTACAGCTATGGTTATTATTACAACCCTTATTACTATCCTTACCCAGTATATGCAGGCGGTATAAAATTTGTGAATCCTAAGAACACTACCATTCGCAAAGCAAACCTTGGGGGGTACAACAATACGGTAACCACTTATACTCCTACCAAAGGATCGGGTACAGTAAGAACAACTTCTATACGCAGGTATAACAATAACAATACACAAAATACCAATTACGAACCCCGTTCTTACGAAACAAGAACCTACAATCCACCAGCACAAAGTGGCAGCAACACTGGTTCTAGTTCACCTGCTCCTTCTACAGGCTCTAGTGTGAGTAGACCAGGTAGAGGCGGAAATTAAGAAAATTCATTTGAACAATACCAATTGCTTTTATACAAAGTGAAATGTAATTTTATGCAAAAACTTCTAACCATATTTTTATTTTTTGTTGCAACAAAATCATTTGCACAAATTCCCGAAGATGCTGTAAGATATAGCTGGTTCCCTCAAAATGGAACAGCTCGTAGCCTAGCCATTGGAGGCGCCATGGGTTCGCTCGGTGGAGATTTATCAGCAACTTTTGTAAACCCGGCAGGCATTGGCTTTTTTAAAACAAGTGAAGTAGCTATTACACCTTCTTTTGTTTTAAACAATGTAAAGACAAATTATAGAGGCACACAATTAACCGAAAAAAAGAACAGCTTTTCATTTGGTACATCGGGCTTTGTTTACGCCATGCCAAAGTTGAATAACAGTAATAGAACAAATGCTTTATCTGTAGCATTTACCCAAAATGCCAATTTCAATAACATTATACATTACAAAGGCTTAAACAACCTAAGTTCTTACAGCGAACAATTTGTGGAAGAATTCTTGGCCACAAAAGACAGTATCAATGGCGTGCTCCGGTCAAACTCATCTGTGCCTTACACCGCCGCTCCAGCTTTATATACTTACTTGATAGACTCTGTAACTTTTAATGGTGCACTCATTATAAAAGCTGCACCAGAATATATTTTAGATGCTAAACAAGCATTACAACAAGAAATTACCAAAACGACCAAAGGAGGTTTATACGAACTTGCTTTTTCGTATGCGGGTAACGATGGCGAAAAATGGTTATGGGGCGTATCTTTAGGCATACCACTTGTAAACTACGAAAGCAATACCTTGGTAAAAGAAAGTGACACTTCTTCCAATACCAATAACCGTTTCAAGTCTTTTACATACAACGATAATTTTACTTCAAAAGGAGCCGGTATAAATGCAAAGTTTGGATTAATATATAGGCCAAAAGAATATGTACGCATTGGTTTGGCCGTACATACACCCTCATTTATGGCACTATCAGACTCTAGGCGCAGTACATTACAAACCGAATTGGAAAACCCCATAGCAAATTTCAATGTATCATCCGATTTGTTTACTAATGGAGAAAGAGGTCAAGCAAAGTATATACAATCAACACCCTGGAAATTTTTGCTAAGTGGCTCTTATGTATTTAGAGAAGTAGAAGATGTAACCAAACAAAGAGGGTTTATTACTGCAGATGTAGAGTATGTAAAACACAGTGGCAGCAAGTTTAGCAGCGATGCCGAAGAACCTACACAAGATGACAAAGCATATTACAAACAATTAAATAACGTTATAAAAGATATATACAAAGGCAATATAAATGTGAGATTGGGTGGCGAGGTAAAATTTAATACCATTATGGGACGCCTTGGTTTTGGTTATTATGGCAACCCATACAAAGATGCGCCTACAAAAGCAAATAAGATGACTTTGAGTGGTGGTCTGGGTTATCGCAACAAAGGCTTTTTTGTAGATCTTACTTATGTACATCTTATTACCAAAGATTTTGATGTGCCTTATCGTTTACAAAATACGGCAACGGTATATTCTACAATCAATCAACAAAGAGGAAACGTAGTAGCAACTTTGGGTGTAAAATTTTAGAAAACCAATTGGGGCTTTCAACGGTTTCAAAATGGCAGCAGTAGTTCGGTCTTCCCGCCGAAGGGCGGGACTGTACCGTACTTCTGTGCTTGCATATACGCCAAAAGGCGTATGCAAGCACAAAAGCACATCGCTCATTCCACCGCAGCTCGTCAGCAGAAAATCATTTTTCTCCAAAGGAGTCCTACGGGCAACGGTTATTGTAGCGTAGACACACTTACACCAATTTCAAAACAGCATCAAACACTTCATCCGCCGTAACCCAAATTATTTCAGTATCTTTTTTAAACCAAGTCATTTGACGTTTTGCATAATGCCTTGTATTTTGTTTTATTAATTCAAACGCTTTTTCCTTGGTTGTTTTATCATCAAAATACTCAAACAACTCTCTGTAACCCACTGTTTGCAATGCATTCAGCAATTTAAAAGGTATAAGCTTTCTTACTTCTTCCTCTAAACCATGTTGCTGCATTGTATCTACTCTTGCATTAATTCTTTTGTACAATAATTCCCTGTCTATATCAATGGCAATTTTTATAATGTTGAAATCTCTATGCTTTTTTACTTTTTGTTGATGTGTTATGATTGATTTTCCGGAGTTACGTATTACCTCCAAAGCCCGCATCATCCGTTGTGGATTTTGTATTTCTCCTTTTTCAAAGTACAAAGGATCTTCTATCTTAATTTTTTCTTGTAGCCAATGTATGCCATGTACTTCATATTTTTTTGCAATCTCTATTTTTATCTTTTCATCGGTTTTTGCAATATCATCCAATCCTTCGCAAAAAGCTTTTATGTACAACCCTGTACCACCAACCATTACAGCCACATCATTTTTTTCGAAAATTTCATTAATAGACGCTAAAGCATATTTTTCAAAATCTGCCGCAGAAAAATTATCGGTAATGCTATGCGTATTTATAAAAAAATGAGGCACTAGGGCAAGCTCAGTTGGGCTTGGTTTTGCCACGCCAATATTCAGTTCTTTAAAACATTGCCGGCTATCGGCAGAAATAATTTGTGTTTTGAAATGCTGTGCAAGTTGAATGGCAATATTCGTTTTACCACTAGCGGTAGGACCACAAATAATAATGCAGGTTTTTTGTTTCATAAATAGGGTTTGTAAAGAACCTTCATTATTAAAATTATTTTTCTATTTTTTTTTAGATAGTGAAGTTAAAAAATTAGCACATTAGCAAATTATCACATTAGCTAATTACCTAAATCTCCTCCTCTCCAAAATCTTCACTTTGTTCTTCCGCCTCTTCCATTCCTTCGCCTTCTTCACCTTCTTCACTAAAACCATCATCCATTGCAGTAGCTTTTAAGTCGTATTTCTCTTCCATTTCTGCAAGTCGTTTGTCTACTATGCCTTTTGTACCATATTGCGATGGAGCTATGCCTTCGGAGCGCACGCATACTGGATAAGTCAATTTCTTATTTTCTTCTTTATCTACATTAATTAGTTCTATAGCAAAAAACCAGCCCTTTACAAAATCGTACTCATAAACAAATTTCTGGTTAGGATTACGTACTTCTGAGGCTATCGTTGTTTCTACCATTATCAAAGGCTCGGCTTTGTATTCTTTTTCATATTTTTCAAAAGAAATCTCTCTGCCTCGCTGCCATAGGTCGTTGCTTCTATAAAAAGTAGCAGCATGTATTTTATCAAATTCGTACCCTATTAATATTGCATGGTGCAGATCTAGAAAGCTACTCGTGTGCTTTATTGCTATATCTCTGTACACACTTTCATCTTCCTGAAAATAGACCCTAAATTTTAAAATTGCCATGTTGTAAAAATAGTAGTTTTGGTTGTTATTTGTTGGTTCAAAAGATTGAATTTTGGCCAATAGTTACAAAGATAATGATGTAAATGGCTTGTTTATCAACGATTCTATATATAATTGTACCATATAAATTCACCACAGAGAAATGAATAAAAGGAGTTTGGGCATAAATTCTCTACGTAAAAGATAGAATTGCTGGTTCTCTGCGGTGAATATCGGACCATTTCAATAAAATATTGTTGCAATAATTTTATAGGTATTATCCATTTATCAACCAATTATCTTCCTACCAACTTCTAGCATATAAGCATAAGCAGCATCGTAGTCGCTTGATACCTCACCATCCAAAATAGCGTTTCTAATGGCATCTTTTATAAGCCCCACTTCTTTGGAAGGCTTTAGGTTAAAGGTCTCCATAATAATCTCTCCCGTTATAGGCGGTTGCCAGTTACGCAAATTATCGGTTTCCTCTACTTCTATGCAGCGCTGGCGCACTATTTCAAAATTTTCTAAAAAGCGTTTTACCTTTTGTTTGTTTTTAGAAGTTATATCTGCATTGCACAGTTTCATCAGGCTATCAATGTCTTCTCCAGCATCAAACAACAAACGACGAATAGCAGAATCTGTAATATTTTCTTTGGTGAGGCTTATTGGCCGAAGGTGCATTTCTACCATCTTGCGAACAAATCGCATTTTTTCGTTTAGGGGTAGCTTTAGTTGTTCAAATATTTTGGGTACCATACGCCCACCCACGGCTTCGTGCCCATGAAAGGTCCAGCCATGGCCTTCTTCAAATTTTTTTGTGTTGGGTTTGGCTATATCATGTAATACAGCGGCCCAGCGTAACCATAAATCGTCGGTAGCTTCGCAAATATTATCTACCACTTGAAGCGTATGGTAAAAGTTATCTTTATGGCCATATCCATCTACAAACTCAGCGCCAGCCAGCGCTACCATTTGCGGAAAAATTATTTGCAACAACCCCGTTTTGTACAACAAATCAAAACCGATAGATGGCTTTTTGCACATCAATATTTTATTTAGCTCTTCGGCTATTCTTTCTTTGGTTATTATTTTTATTCTATTGGCATTATCAGCAATGGCTTCCAATGTTTTTTCCTCAAGCGTAAATTGCAATTGTGCTGCAAATCGTATCCCCCGCATCATACGCAATGGATCGTCTATAAATGTTTGTGTAGGTGCAAGTGGGGTTTTTAATATTTTCCGCTCGATATCTCCTAGCCCATCAAATGGATCTATCAAGGCGCCGAAATCTTTTTCATTTAAAGAAATACCCATGGCATTGATGGTAAAATCTCGGCGAAGTTGGTCGTCTTGAAGGGTGCCAATTTCTACAATGGGGTTTCGGCTGTTTTCTGTGTAGCTTTCTTTACGGGCACCTACAAATTCAATTTCCATAGCCCCACCTATCCTTCCGCCAATCGGCGGAGAGGGAAAAGGAGAAGATTGATTATTGATATCGGTTTCGCTAATATCGTTAATTTTTATCTGTGCAGTGCCGTATGTTTTAAAAATATTAACGGTAATATTTTTTCCAAACATTTTGGCGCTTTCTTCTGCCAATGCAATACCATCGCCCACACATACTACATCAATATCTTTTGTATCTCTACCCAATATTTTATCCCTCACAAAACCACCAATTACATAACTCTCCACCCCAAGCTTTTGCGCAGCGGTGGATATTTTTTTAAATATGGTTAGTTCTTGGGGTGTGAGTGGTATTTGCATTAGGGTGCAAAAATACGGTAAAGGGGGGCTAAATTAGTTTGACTATAGTGCGTTGGAGAATATTTTTAAAAATAGTTCTTATCAATTAGTGACTCTCCTAACCAATTAAAGAATCTTGCTTTCCATTTTAAGTTACATCGTTTCACAATAGAAATATTTCTGTGTTGTAAATTTTAAAGCTGGTAAATATTATTTGTTGGTTTATTTTTCAATCTAATGCACAATAAAAGTGGATTAAAGATAAAATAACGAAGGGCTGCAGTACCTGCCTGCCGGCAGGCAAGTAGAAGCGAAAATCCTTTTTTGTGAGGAACGAACAAAAAAGACCTGCCTTTGCCGGCAGACACCCCAAAATATTTTTTAGCCGGAAAGACGGAAAGGCGGTTTTACAAAAAATTAAGGCGGGGAAGGAAAATGCTTTGCATTTTAATTAAAGTAACAAATTTCATAAACCACAGAACCATTAAACAATGCAACTCTTCAACAACATTCAACTCTTCAACCCCTCAACCTTTTTCTCGGCATTAATATTGCCCTTATACACTTCCACAAAAATTCTTATCGGTTGGTGTCTTCACCAACCGAAACTTCATTACACATAAAATGTAAAAAAATATTATTAATTTCCGTTTATGAATTACAATCCTTACAAAAGACAGGGGCAAATGGGTCATCTGCAATCTTATTTTTATACAGATACAATTTATGAACACAAACATTTATTGTCTGATGATGAAATGAAAATGGTAGTAATCAATTCATGGAAATACCTAGTAGAAAACAAGAAAATAAAAATATATGCTTTTGTAATAATGCCTAATCATATACATTTAATTTGGGAAATGCTTGATTTAAATGGTAAAGAGAGCCCAGCAGGAAGTTTTGCTAAATTTACTGCACATCAATTTAAAAAAATAATGGAGTTTAGCAATCCTACAGAATTAGAAAAATATATTGTTAATAAATCCGACAGAAAATACCAATTTTGGAAAAGAGATCCTCTTGCGATACCACTCACTTTTGAGGCAAGTTTTTTACAAAGATTGGCATACATTCACAATAATCCCGTAAAGGAAAAATGGCAACTAGCCGACTTACCAGAAAATTACAGATGGAGTAGTGCAAATTTTTACGAAAATGGAATAGATGAATTTGGTATATTAACGGATTATAGATCATAATGGAGATTAATATTCCATTTTGATTGGTAGAGATAGCCCTAGATAAAAAAGAAGTTAAATTTAGTGTTTCGGTTGGTGGAGACACCAACCGATAAAAAAAATATTAACTGATTATAGATCATAATGGAGATTAATATTACATTTTCGATTTGTAGAGATAGCCATAGGTAAAAATGAAGATAAATTTAGTGTTTCGGTTGGTGGAGACACCAACCGATAAAAAAATGCAACTCTTCAACAACATTCAACCCTTCAACCATTTTCCCGGCATCAAACTTGTCCTTATATACTTCCAGAAAAAATTACGACCTTTCTCTTATCGGTTGGTGTCTTCACCACAACTGTTCGGAACTCAAAGTCCAAAAATATTTTTTAGCCGAAAAGACGGAAAGGCGGTTTTACAAAAAATTAAGGCGGGGAAGGAAAATGCTTTGCATTTTAATTAAAGTAACAAATTTCATAAACCACAGAACCATTAAACAATGCAACTCTTCAACAACATTCAACCCTTCAACCCCTCAACCTTTTTCTCGGCATCAATATTGCCCCTTACTATATCCACAAAAATTTACGACCTTTACCGCTAATTTTTGACATATTGACTAACAAAAAGATATAGATGAACAATAAGTTTTTTATGCAGGGACAAGACGATGATATGGAGTTTATGCCTATTATACCCCTAAACGAAGATGATGATGGAAATGCAGACGAGCAGCAGATTCCAGCCGAATTACCTATTTTGCCACTACGAAATACCGTGCTTTTTCCTGGTGTTGTAATTCCTATTACGGTAGGCAGAGATAAGAGTATAAAGGCCGTAACCGATGCTTACAAGGCTGACAAATTGGTAGGTGTGGTAGCGCAAAAAGACAGCACTATTGAAGAACCTCAAATAGGCGACCTAGAAAATATTGGCACCGTAGCAAAGCTTATAAAGCTTATAAAAATGCCCGATGGTGGCACAACGGTAATTATACAAGGCCGTAAACGCTTTGAAATAGAAACCATCACAGCCGAAGAACCCTATTTTAAAGCTAAAATAAAATTATTAGAAGAGGAAAAACGCAAGGGCGAACCAGATTTTGATGCAATTGTAGGTAGTGTGAAAGACTTAGCAACACAAATCATTGGCTTATCACCCAATATTCCGAGCGAGGCAGGAATTATTTTAAAGAATATTGAGAACCCCTCTTTTCTCATACATTTTGTAAGCAGCAACCTCAATTGCGAGCTTAAAGACAAACAGCGCTTGCTAGAAATAAGCGACTTAAAAGAGCGTGCAGAACTGCTCTTAAACCTGATGCATACGGAATTGCAGTACACCGAACTTAAAAACAAGGTAACCAACAAAACCCGTGCAGAACTAGATAAGCAACAGCGTGAATACTTTTTGCAGCAGCAAATGAAAGCCATAAAAGACGAGCTTGGTGGCGATAATGTGGCGGAGGTAAAGGAAATGCAGAAAAAAGCGGAGGCAAAAAAATGGAGCAAGGCTGCAGCAGATATGTTTAAAAAAGGGGCAGAGAAATTGGAACGAATGCACCCATCTACCCCCGACTACTCAGTTGTATACAATCACCTGGATTTGATGTTGGACTTGCCATGGGACGAGGTAACCAACGATTCGTACGACCTCAAAAAAGCAAAAAAAGTATTGGATCATGACCATTATGGCATGAACAAAATAAAAGAACGCATACTAGAATACCTTGCCGTACTTAAGTTGAAGGGCGATATGAAGAGTCCAATTTTATGTTTCATTGGCCCTCCGGGTATTGGTAAAACGAGCTTGGGCAAAAGTATTGCAGCAGCCATCAACAGAAAATATGTACGAGTAAGCCTTGGTGGGTTGCACGACGAAAGCGAAATACGTGGACATCGCAAAACCTATATTGGTGCTATGCCTGGGCGTATTTTGCAATCTATACGCAAAGCAAAAAGTGGCAATCCGGTAATGATATTAGATGAGATAGATAAAGTAGGTGCAGATCATAGAGGAGATCCATCATCTGCCTTGCTGGAAGTATTGGACCCTGAACAAAACAGTGCTTTTTACGACAATTATTTGGAGATGGAGTACGACCTAAGTAAAGTACTTTTTATAGCTACGGCAAATAATATAAGCAATATACAACCTGCACTGCGGGACCGTTTGGAAGTAATAGACCTTAGCGGCTATGCCGTAGAAGAAAAAATAGAGATAGCCAAAAGGCACTTAATGCCAAAAGAAAAAGAAATGCATGGCTTGAAAGAAGCTAGCTTTAAAATGAGTGATGCTGTTTTGCAAAAAGTAATAGAAGATTATACCAGAGAAAGTGGTGTGCGTGAACTGAACAGGCAAATTGCAAGCATCATGCGCTACCAAGCAAAAGAGTTGGTTATGAGGGGCAAATTGAAAGCTACCATAACCAACAACGATGTAGAAAAAATATTGGGCAAGCCTAGGTATAGCAACGAATTGTACAAAACAGCCAACATGGCTGGCGTAGCGGTAGGCCTTGCATGGACATACGTGGGTGGCGATATTTTATTTATAGAAACTCAGTTGAGTGAAGGCAAAGGCGAATTACAATTGACAGGTAACCTAGGCAATGTGATGAAAGAAAGTGCAACGACTGCTTTTACATGGCTTAAAGGCAATGCAAAAAAAACAGGCATAGACGCAGAATTATTTACGAAGAAAAATGCCCACATACATGTACCCGAGGGCGCCACACCCAAAGATGGCCCAAGTGCAGGCATAACAATGATGAGTGCACTTGCAAGTGCTTACAGCGGTAGGCGTATAAAGCCTTTTCTTGCTATGACAGGAGAAATTACCCTGCGGGGGCAAGTACTACCAGTAGGCGGCATAAAAGAAAAAGTATTGGCAGCAAAACGCAGTGGTATAAAAGAAATAATTATGTGCTACTTAAACGAAAAAGATGTGCAAGAAATTAATGCACTATACATAAAAGGAATGAAGTTTCATTATGTAAAAACAATGGCACAAGTATTGGAAATTGCGTTGGTATAGATGTTAGATGATAGATGTTAGATGACAGATGTTAGATGACAGATGATAGATGTTAGATGTTAGTTCATTAAAATGGTATGATTTAATATTTAATGGCAGTTAAGACTAGAAAGAACCTAATTGGGATTTCTTGGTAATGCAGCTTTTTTTATAATTATTAATTAAAAAAAATCAAAACCCATTTTACAATCGTATATAGGGTATTAGTTTTTTCTAAGAATAGTTTAGTTTTAGAAAAATCCCATCGGAACGTATCTGATGGGATTTTTTATTCAATAAATAGTTACAAAAATCTATTCAACGAATCTGCATCTTCCATTTCTTCTTGTGCATGCTTCCATTGCTTTATCATTTGCTTAATGTAGCGAAGGGCGTATTCAGATTTAAAATCACTGATATTGGCTTTAAAACTGCCAATCAATTCATTTACATAAGTTACATTGCTTCTAATAATTTCGATTGGATAACGCTGAATTTGCCAACCAAACTCTTCTAGCAGTACTCTATATTGTGGCAAGTGTATAATTTCTTCCTTTTCATTTTGCAATTCTGTTACTTGCTCTTTCAATATCTCCAAATAAATGGCAAGCTTTTCTTCTGTAAGACTTTCCAAATGGTCTTTTTCGTTGTGTATCCATTTTAGTTCCAAGCTGAGTAGTGCATGCAAATTCTTAGCTTCATAAGCTGCAGTAAGTTCTTGCATAAGCAATACTTTTTCCAATTTCCTTTCTTCATCCTGCTCTAGATCTGGGTGAAAGAGTTTTGCCAATTGCTTGTAAATGGTGCCTATATTTTTTTGTTTTACTGCATCTATTTCTTGTTGTATTTTTTCAGCTTCTATTTGCTTTTTCGATTTCTTTTTGAGCCTTTCTCCTTCTTGAAAAGCATTTATTTTTGCTTGTTGTGCTTCATAGAGTCTTATTTTAGCTTCATGTAGCTTTTGGGCCAATATAGCCTCATCATTTTTATCTATTTCGCTAATATCAATTTTTAAATTTGTTAATTGTTCAATCATTTGTTCCTTAGCAGATTCTTTTTCTTGTTCCACTACGCTGTCATAATGCGCTCCTTCTAGTTCATTAAATATATCCTTTATTTCTTTGGTAGGCGGTTCAGTCAATTCCATAAATACCCGCTGCAAATGCTCTCTTACAATCTGCTTTAAGTTTTGTTGGTCATACCTTGAAAGCCTTTTTTCTTTGTAAATACCCCACAATAAAACTACCAATTCCTTCCTTTGTTCTAAAACAATCATTTTGGTTGGATGCAATTTTTCTCCATACATTTTTATAGCCAAGTCAAATTGCATTTGCTTTTTGGCTATTTCTTTCTGTAGTTTTTCTATTCTATTGGAAATTTTATTAAAGGCATCTTGATTTTTTGTAAGTTTCTGCTTACTCGCTTTTGTTATTATGAGGCTTTTTAGTGGGGAGGATTCTTTCTTATCAAACTTATATTGCGGCATACTGAATATTGAAGAACAAAATTACTGATTAGTTCTAACTAATATCTAACATTGTCTATTTCAAAAAATATGACTGATAACTTCAAACATAACATACTATATTTAAACATTTATTTTAGTTGTTATCGTGCATATTAGCATGAAAAATATTTTTATTACTGGTACCAACGGCATGATAGGTAATATAATTTTAAACACCTGCCTCCAATATATAAATGTGAAAACAGTAACTTCCATTACAAGAAAGCCATTGGGAATAAAGCACGACAAATAAGAGAAGTTATACATGCAGATTTTATAGATTAATGCGAAAACGTTACAACCCTATAAAATTAATTTTTCCTAATTATGTGGTTACCTCCATGTAGCTTGCAAATACAATGCAGGCAGTAAGAATAAATGGGGGCAATAAAATAATTTATGAGAATGAAGATATAAGAAAATACAGCTAATCTTTTATTTCTCTATTTTTATTGCGTTCCATCCAATCTACTTCTTTATTTGTAGTAAGTGCTTGTACAATACCAATAAAAAAGATAAGCCCCACATTGGCAGAAAGAAAAGCAAGATTGTAAATATTATACGCATCTATGCCATTGGTATGATGCTTAAAAAAAATGATTAAATCTTTTATCCAAAAGAATACCCAAAAACCAATAGCAATAGTAAATAAAACATAGGAAAACTTACGCACAGCCGCAGAGGGATGCCCCTTTGTATGTTTAAAATAAATAAGGTAAACGGTAATAAATAATACGGCAGGCACACAAATAATAAACAAGGTAAACATCAATGAAAACCAAGGAATATAATCCAGAATACCAAAGAGTAGCCTAAGCCCAAGCATCACCAATAACAATGCTACTACGAAACCTATAAATGTAAAAAAGATTGTTGCAAACAGCCTTAAATATTTTCCATTTTCATCCATTATATATTATTTAAAATAGCTAAGGTTTGTTTTTGGTGTAAGCGTTATCAGCGTTTCATACATTAGTTTCACCGTATTTTCTATATCATCTTTGTGCAACATTTCTACGGTTGTATGCATGTATCTCAGTGGTATAGAAATAAGTACAGATGGACATCCGTTGTTTGCATATGCAAAAGATTCTGTATCGGTTCCGGTACTTCTACTTACAGCCCTTAGTTGATAAGGGATCTTATTTTTATCTGCAGCTGCTTGTACAAAATCCAATAATTTGTTGTGTACTGCTGGTCCATAACAAAGAGATGGCCCTTTGCCACAAGCACAATCACCTTCTATCATTTTATTTATCATAGGTGTAGTGCTATCGTGTGTTACATCGGTTACAATAGCCACATCTGCTTTTATTCTACGAGCTATCATTTCGGCACCACGCAGCCCTATTTCTTCTTGTACGGCATTTACTATGTATAAACCAAAAGGCAATTTCTTTTTATTTTCTTTTAGCAAACGAGCCACTTCTGCAATCATAAAACCACCCACACGGTTGTCAAATGCACGCCCAATAAGGTACCCATGCGCTAATTCTTCGTAGCACTCTTCGTACACCGCTACAGCGCCTACATGTATACCCAATGCTTCTACTTCTTTTTTGTTACGAGCACCACAATCCAAAAAAAGACTTTCTACTTTTGGTTGAGGTTCTTTGTTGTCGTTGTTGCTCATGCGTGTATGTATGGCAGGCCATCCAAACACTGCCCTTACTCTTCCTTTTTTACCATGTATGGCCACCCGCATGCTAGGTGCTATCTGGTGATCTACACCACCATTGCGTTTCAAATAAATTAACCCCTCTGCCGATATATAATTTACAAACCAACTTATTTCATCGGCATGGGCTTCTATAACTACTTTAAAAGGAGCATCTGCATTTATAACACCCACGGCAGTACCGTAAGCATCAGTAAAAAAATGGTCTACATATGGATTCAGGTATTCCATCCAAAGTTTTTGGCCACCACTCTCAAACCCCGTAGGAGATGGGTTGTTTATATATTTTTCTAAAAAAGTATATGAACTTTCTTTGAGTATACTCTTTGGTTTTGCTGCTTTAGCCATTGTAAAATTTTAAGATGGCAAAGGTAATTTATAATCAATTATTAAAGCCCAATAATTATGATTGTTTTCATTTAACTACAAAGGTTTTTTGGGGCTTTCATCAATATACAATAAGGAGCAGTTTATGGGGCTGTCCGCAGTACTCCTCACCCATGTTGCGCAAAACTGCGGCTCGTTCCTCGCCTTGCTTCCATTGGTTTGCGGGGTACTGCTTCCCATCCCCCAGCCCTTCATCTCCATATCTATAGGCAACAATACCTCAACGAGTATTATTGCATATGCGGGTTTAGAGGGTTGAAGGTTGTTGGAGGGTGTTGAAAGGTGGTTGAAGGGTTTAGGAGTTTAGAGGTTTAGGGGTTTAGGAGGATTGAGGGCTTGGAAGTTTGCTTAAAAACTTAAACGATAACAATTTTAAATTCCTACCAATTGTATTTAATAAACAACCCAACTATAGAGCGCATTTACTAGCTTAGGTAAATCCTAAAGAATGATATACCGCTGACGGGCTTCGATGCAATGTCATTTAGCTAAGGGTATTTCAAATTATAAAATACCCAATCCCAGTTCCCTCTCCTTTGGAGAGGGGTTGTCCACAGGACTCTGCGAGGGGTGAGGTCTTTACAAATTCTTAACTAAATCACCTTGCACCGCATCCTTTAAGGGTAGCCCCTACGGGGCAAAGCTTTGTACCGCACTCAATTTTTTACAAATAGGTAGCCCCTATGGGGCAAGGGCATTAAGTTAAGGGTATTTAAAATTATAAAAGACCCAATTCCATTTCCATCCCTTTTGGAGAGGGGTGGGTTGGGGTCTCTACAAATGCATAACTTAATGACATTGCCCTATGTTGCAAGGGAGCTTTTGTATTGTAGTACTTTAAGTTTGTATTGTTATTTGCTAATTTGAAATTGTTTAATTGGGAAAAACTAATGCCTAAAGTCAAAATTGTCCCAGAGGGACTACCTATTTGTAACAAAAAAATCGATTAAGCGAACTTTGCCCCGTAGGGGCTACCCATCCTCTACGATAAGCTAAAACAAACTGAACAAATAATTTACTCAGCTTTGAATCACCTAGTCAATATAAAGTTTCATTTTTCTTTCAAGCTAGTTTATTTTTTGTCCAAGAGGGAATACCTATCTGTAACCGCCGCATCCCAATGATGCCACCTGTACCTATGCTCACAGCGAATAAACATTATTTGGATTTTTTTAATTGGTATTATGCTATTTTTCTGAAATTACCCCCCCCACCGATTTTATAATTTCACCTTATTAGTTTCCCTTTATTCCTAATCCATCATTCCTAACTCCTAATTCCTAACTCCTAATCCATCATTCCTCACCCACCTCATACCCAACAGCAAAACTGAATTTGGCTACCAAATACTAGCCAAGTAAGTACCCAAAGCAGAAACAAACATTAAACCATCTACTACAAAATAATAAAAAACATAGCCCCGTTTTTTTAAGGAAAATCTGTACACTAACCAAAAAATTGCAGCAGTAATGATAAAAGAAATCGCTTGATTAATATCTGCATATTGCCAACAGAACAACAAAGTAGTAAATAGATAAAAAACAAAAACAAGTACCAATACGGTATCCATTTTTTTATACCCCATATCGGTTGCAAGGCTGTGAAGTCCATGCAATTTATCTACAGAAATATCCCTTAAATCGAATAAAATACACAATAGCAACATAAAGAAAAAACGTTGTGCTAGTAAGAGTAATATGGGAAACAAATGCGTATTTAATAAATGAGTAGAAGGCAATATGGTGGTCACATAAGCCCATGTGCTCGCTAATAAAATTGTTTTAAATAAACCAATCTTTTGTAGTGCTTTTGTAAAACTAAAAGGCCACAACGGCATTGAATAGAGCAACGTAAGCAATACCCCTACAACAACAAATAGGAGTATGCTTTTCAATAGAAATAAAAAATACAAAGTGCCCAAGGCAGCAAAAGCAAACATTATAATAAATGAATAATTCTTCTTGATAAAAGAAGATAGGGTTGGATTTTTTACAAAATAAAATTTACTCAAAAGCCAATAATAATTGTAGCTGCAAAGCGTAGAGAAGAATATAAAAGCTAATAAGTTATTGTCCGTTCTAATATGTAACAACAAATTTGTTTCGTAACAAAGACCCACAGCGCAGCACGCAATAAAAATAGAATGGGATAAGATAAAATGGAGAAAACGCATTAAGGTCTTATCAATAATATAGGATCATTGGTTTTTATTACGTTGCTTTTATTTTTAGCTATATCTTTTACAAATACTTCAAAATAAAAAGTATCTACTCTAGCTCCAGATGGTTTCATTTTTTTACTAATATCAATATCTACTTCTACATCCATTTTTCTGCCTGCTACTGCTGAGAGATTAGAAGGGAACTCAAATGAATCTACAATAAAAGGGGGAACGTTTAAGTTTTTTATATAAATATAGGAAGTATCTTTTCCCGCCTTAAACCCAATGTCTCCATCCTCGTCCTTTAATTTGATGGTTAAAATGGGCGGCGCATCTACTCCTGTAGTATTGGTAGTTAAAACAGCGGCAGTTATTTTTTCGAATGCAATCTCAGGTGCGGTATTTCCATCGCTTTTCTTACAAGAATAAATAACAATACAAATGGTCAATGCTAAAAATAAGTAACGCATAAATAATTTTTATACCCAAATTTAATGATTGTAAATGTAAAAACGATTTAAAAAATTAGCTTTGCTAGATTATTAACAAAATAAACATCGTATAATCCTACATGGATGCAAAACAAGACCATATCTTACGAAAAGAAGTATTGAGTACGCACGCTGGTAATTTTGTGGAAACAGCTTTAAAACTGTTTAATTTTCAATATGAAAACAATGAAACTTATCAAAATTATTGCAACATAATACATATACAACCGCAACAGGTTTCTTCCATAGAAAAAATACCTTTTTTACCCATCCAGTTTTTCAAAACAAAAACCATAAAATCAACCAATTTTGTGGAAGAAATAGTTTTTGAAAGTTCTGGCACTACAGGCTCCATCAATAGCAAACATTTTGTAAAGGAGAAAAAGCTGTATGAGGAAAGCTATTTAAATGGTTTTAGGCAATTTTATGGCGATGAAAAAAAACTTTGTATCATAGGTTTACTTCCTTCCTACTTAGAAAGGCAACACTCCTCCTTGGTTTATATGGTAGATGACTTAATAAAAAAATCGGGCAATAAAAACAGTGGTTTTTATTTATACGACCACGAGAAATTAAAAGCAATTTTGTTGGAAAATGAAGCAGCCAAGCAACCAACAATTCTTATTGCTGTAACATATGCTTTATTGGATTTTGCAGAACTGTATCCAATGAATTTACAATACACTACCATAATGGAAACTGGTGGCATGAAGGGGCACAGGGCAGAACTTACCCGAAGTGAAGTTCACAAAATACTTATCCAACAACTTGGGGTGGCAAAAATTCATTCAGAGTATGGGATGACAGAATTATTATCTCAGGCTTATTCAAAGGGGGCGGGTATTTTCCGTTGTACTGCAAGTATGCGTGTATTGGTGCGTAGCGAAGATGATCCATTTGACATTTCCTATACAGCAAAAATGAATAAAGCATTTACAATAGGCGGTCTAAACATTATTGACCTTGCAAATCTTTATAGCTGTGCATTTATAGCTACAGACGATGTAGGCAAAATATATGCAGATGGTAGTTTTGAAGTAATAGGCAGGCTAGAAAATAGTGATATAAGAGGCTGTGGATTGATGATAGTGGACTAGAAGATAAAAGATTTTAGATATTAGACAAAAGACCTAAGACAATTCAACGTTCGAGCGTTCGTTTGCTACCAGTATGAAAAACCAATTGTAAATTTTATCTAGCCCATTCAAATATAAAAGATGTTAGCCTGAGCTTGTGGATGGCGGGTTTCATTAAGCACAAGAGGTTCTTCGTGCTCACCCTTTCAATATTCATTTTTTCTACTTTACATTATTTATTTACAGTATAAATAACTATACCTATAGACATGTACAATGATAAGATGTTGAAATAAAGAAGGCTCTACTATCATTCATAGTTGAGCCTTCTTTTAATGGATTTAAAATTATCTATTCCAGTTCTATACTGGTTATTACGTTTATAGTTTTATAATTTTTTCTTACAAAATCATACACCGATTTTTCTGTGTAATTTACCTTTACCTTTTTATTCAAATATTTTTTGTTGTTGGCTTTTAGTTCATCCGCATTTTCAAAATATTCTAACCAATACAGTTTTGTAACTTTCCCTTTTGCTTGAGAAACGCTTAAAGTCGTTATATCACCAGCATTTATTGCCAATAAAGTACCACTCATTGATTCCTCTGCAAACTCAACTTTTAGAGCAGATTTATTTGAATTTGGTTCTATCGGATTTTTACCGCCTTTTAAGGCACTCATTGTCATTTCCATAAATTTCGGGCATTTTATGGTAAGCCTCATGCCTAAATCTGCACCCATTTTTTTCATCGCTTCTTGGTCTTCCATACCTCCTCCATAAATTCTTTCTATATCATCTAAATGGTTCATCATGGTAGGCACCAGTAACATACCTATTTCAGCCTCAAAATTTTTACCATTAATGTTGCTCAAATCTTTGTTATTTAATTCTTCACAAGCCTCCTTTGTCATTATCTGTATCAGCGAGTCTTTGGACATTTGTGCATCAACGGCAAAGCAATGTAGTATTGCTACAAGCGTAAGGATTTTTTTCATATTTGTATTTTTTACAAATGAAATACATTTTAATGATATTCTACATTAATTTGGGGATATTTAAAATTGCCTGCCTTCGTCGGTCACATTGCCCGCCGTGAGCAGCATCGCATCCACCCCTAAGTCGCCGAGGCTTGGTCCGACCTATCTCCAGCGAAGAAATGAGGCCCAGCCGTGTGTGCCAGCTTTCTGTCCGGCTGTAAAATGGTCCGTTAAAAATTCTTTTTGTTTCATAATAATAAATCTATCCCTACCTGATTGAATAAGTAGGGCAAGCAATTCGTAAATGCAAAATTTACAAAGTACTTTTTGCTATTGTCTATAAATTTATATTTATACGCTTAAATAAATTTACAAAAAATATGAAGTGGTTTGATAAAATAGTAGTTTCACACCGCAGCACAACTTGTACCGCAAAATGCAGTAGATACGCTGACGCACGAGCAGGGCTGCATATGCGCTACTACTAAAAAAGTAGGAACCTTACATACCTGCGCTAGTGGATATTCAACCCCATTCGGGGTTGTTTTATTATGCTA
>JANPCB010000141.1:0-1617 GCA_031430735.1 Ferruginibacter sp.
TTAGGTCTTATGTATGAGTAAATAGAAAACTCTTTATAATTTTAAAGTAAAAATATTTCCTCATCTTAAAACATTAATGCCATGACCAAAGTTAATCAATTAGACTTTACTGGAAGCACCATTTTCTGCGGTTTAGATGTACACAAAGTAAGTTGGCGTGTAAACTTGCGAGATACAGAGCTTGAGTTAAAAGACTATACACAACCAGCTGATGCGAGTTTACTTTATAAGCATTTGACAAAAAACTATCCTGGAGCTAAATACAAAGTTGGCTACGAGGCAGGCTTTTGTGGTTTCGGTATTCAACGTCAATTAGCTGCACTTGGGATAGAATGTGTTTTACTTAATGCAGCTGATATACCAAAAGGCGACAAAGATCGACGCCAAAAAAATGACAAACGTGATGCTCGTAGTATTAGCCAAGAATTGAGCAACAAAAAAGATTTAAAAAGCCTATATGTTCCTAGTTTGGCTTGGGAGCATGCCCGTACATTGGTACGCAACCGTCAACAACAAATAAGCGACAGTACACGTTGTAAATGTCGCATCTGGCACTTTCTTCATTTTAGTTCACTGCCCATTCCAGATAAAGCAGAGACAGGCCAATACTGGAGCCGCAAGTTTGTTAAACATCTAGAAGATATGGACTGCTATGGCAGCGGTGAACTTAAAGCTGCATTACAAATAAAACTTCAAGATTATTTGCACAAACGAAATTTATTACTACAAAGTACCCGTGCCATTAGGCAGATGTACAGACAATCTACGTATTGGCCATTAATGCAATTAATCTTAAGTATACCAGGAGTAGGAGAAATAAATGCCGCCATTATTTTATTTGAATTACAGGATATTTTTCGATTTAAAACATTTGACAACTTGTGCAGTTATGTTGGTCTTATACCAGATACAGATGACAGTGGGGAAACCAAAAGAAACAAAGGTTTAACCCATCGTCGAAACACGTACTTGCGTGAAGCATTAATAGAAAGCGCTTGGATATTAGTTAAAAAAGATCCAGCTATGTTGATGAAATACAAAGACTATTGTAAGCGTATGCACAAAAATAAAGCGATTGTCAAAATTGCTCGTCATTTACTTGCTAGAATAAATTATGTGATGAGAAAGCAAGTGCCTTATGTAAGTGGTTTACTAGCAGGGTAGTCTGTGTGCGTTTTTAAAGGCATGGTTCTTTGGATTTTTTCCTTGAAAATGAAAATAGAGACTGATTATGAAATCAGTCTCTTCATCGAACAGGAAAATTCCGTCGAAACTGATTTATCCCTTGCAAAGTTGCACGCCTGCATTGCTTTGCTCTGTTTAGATCAGCAACATAAAATTATAAAAAACTGATGTAATAAATAAGAAAAGATTACCTGGTACACCCACCGCTAGACGGAATTTGCAGCTGCGTAAAAAAATACCCATGTCTGCTCTGAATTAGGATTCAGGTGTACCCTTTAAAAATTAAAAGAGACCTTGTAGCGCCCTAGCGGAAGTCTACTCATAGAAGTGTGCTTTTCAAATTTATACTCAGAAAAAAAAATAATAATGTAGAAAGCAAAAAAAATATAAAATTATTTTCTATTTGATGCAGCGTATACTCATCATAGAAGA
>JANPCB010000142.1:0-18945 GCA_031430735.1 Ferruginibacter sp.
TATACTAAAAAAAAAACTTTAAAAGAAAAACAAAAAACGAAAAACTATAAACGCCAAACGAGAAACGCCAAACAAAAAACGCCAAACGAGAAACGCCAAACGAGAAACGCCAAACGAGAAACGCCAAACGAGAAACCCAAACGAGAAACGCCAAACAAAAAACGCCAAACGAGTAACTCCAAACGAGAAACGCCAAACGAGAAATGACTGCCCTTTATTAACTACTCACACTATACCCTCCTCTTCCAAACCCACCCCTTGTTACACTTCCTTTATACCCATTGCTGCCTATATTAGATCGGCTGTTTATTGCCCCAGAATAGTAACCTGCCCTGCTATAAGTACCATTATTGTAATTTCCATAAGGCCTAAAAGCATAATACCAAAGCGCCACACCCAATAAACCGCTGCCATGGTGTGTACGAGTGTAAGGTGCTGTGCTGTCCCCACGCACATAGGTTTTGTTGCCGCTTCCCCATTCAGGCTCTTTCTTTTTTTCTTGACAGCTAGCAAGCGCAGCCGTAATTAATATCAATTGTATTGTTTTACTCTTTTTCATTTGTTTATTTTTTGCTACTACTTAATCTCCCAGATTTGCTCCCCCTGTGGGGGAGATAGAGGGGGCCCTTATTTCACCGTAATAAATATTT
The DNA here is from genome assembly GCA_031430735.1 of Ferruginibacter sp. Lineage (GTDB taxonomy): Bacteria > Bacteroidota > Bacteroidia > Chitinophagales > Chitinophagaceae > Ferruginibacter. Next base: position 651 of record JANPCB010000142.1, read on the forward strand.
CATAATCTTTTTTCACAAGCACCTCTTTTTTATCTCCGGTACTATTTTCTGCAATGGTATTTTCTTCTCCAAGAGCAGGTACTGTATCCCTGTATTCAAAACTTTTTACTTGGCTCCCTTTAAACCATACAGCATGTTTTGTAACGAGTACATCATTTACATTATCCAAATGTTCTACAGTTACGGATGTTTCTACAGATCCGTTTTTGTTTACAGAAGGAGTGAGGTCTTCGTTCTCTTTTTCTTTACAGGAATAAAAAATGCTTATGCAAGCTAGCAAAGCTATAATAATTGATATCCGTTTTGTTTTCATTTTTATTTTTTAAAAGTGTAACGATAATGTAAAAATACACTATCGTTACCTTATTTATAAAATTGTGTTTTTAAAATAATTCTTACACAATGGACTTCTAGTCTCAATACTCACTACTCAATACTCATCACTCCTAATTCCTCACTCCTAATTCATCACTCCTCACTACCTTTCTTCACCTCCATCATCTCCATCAATTTCATGCCAAGCAATCCATTAATTCCTCCATCGGTTCCGTTTCCACCAGCTCCTATCAAAATGTCTGGTATCACTTTTATCTGGCCTTTTCCTATTTCTTCTGTTATTTTGTATTTGGTAAAATTATCGCCACCCATCGCTTTTACTTGTAGCTCATAAGCTTCTGCAGTACTTTTACCTATCGCCATTATTTTTTCTGCTTCTGCCAAACCAGTTTTGCTTATTCTTTCAGCATCAGCACTTGCATTAAGTTTGGTAGATTCTGCTTGTGCACCTGCTCTTGCTTTGGTTGCTTCTGCTTCTGCATTAGCACGCATTTTTGTAGCCGTAGCTTCGGCATCCACTTGCAGTTTCAAACTAGTAGCATCACCCTCTGCTTTTTTAATAGTTGCATCAGCAGTGCGTTGTGCAATCTCTACACTTTGCTGCGCTTTCACAATTTCTTTTTGCATATCTGCAATAGCGGTTTCCTTTTCCATACCTTGGCGTTTCTCTTGCGCCATGCGTTGTGTGCTATAGGTTTTTTCTTCCTCTTGTGCTATCTTTCTATCGGTCAAAGTTTTCATCAAACTTTCAGGTGGCACAATATCGCCTATCAAAGTATCCACAGCATTTACATTGTATTCGTCCAACACTTCACGCATATTATCTTTAGCGGCTTGTTGTCTTTCTTTACGTGTACTTAAGAAAGCTATCACATCACTGTCTTGCGCAGAGTTTCTAAAATAGTTGCCAATAGTGGGTTCTAGCACTTGACTCACCAAGTTATTCATGCTGCCAAATCTTGCAATCACCTTTGGTGCTTCGTTGGCTGGTATATGTATTATCTGCGACACATCTAAATTAAAAGGGAAACCATCTTGGCTACGAACCGTAATCGTACTCAAGTTTTTATCCAATTGATGGCTCTCACTTCTAGTATTTGCCCAGTTCAAAACTAGGTTTGTTGTAGGTACCAATTCTACTTTCATTATGTATTTGTTAAAAGGATATTTACCCGGTCCATAAGGTTCCATCCACACACCACGTTGTCCTTTGCTCACTATGTTACCATGTTTAAACCCTTCACCCGTAAGGTCTTTACCATCTTCACCAATATAAGAAATTACCACGCCTACATATCCAATGGGTACATCCGTCATGGGTACTTCTTCTATTTGTATAGCCCATGGATTTATGTTGTAACTACCTGCCAAAACAATGGTTGGTTGCAACCCCCTGTTACCTTCGTGTTTCAAAAAGGTATCAAAGTCTTGGAAATTGTTGTGCCCATCAATATACTTACCTGCTATTTGTCCACTCTCAATAGGAAGCCCGTCCAGCGATGTTACAATGCCCACCATGTTTTCGTGTATGATGATCATATCAGTTATCGTAATGGTAAATGCATAATTATTGATACGGTATGTACCTGCGGTGATGTAGGCTGTTTGTCTACCTTTTTGTCCACCATTGTCCAAAAATTTTTGTGCATCCTGAAAGTTGTCGCTGTCAATTTTGCGGCCAAGTATAGCACCGGTAGGTATTTCAGCGCCATCGTTTGCAAGTATCAGCCCAATCTTTCCTTCTGGTATTACAGCAAATGATTGCATGGCTACACCATATTGCCAAGGCCACATGCCCCAATATAATCCCGGTGCCAAGGTTTTTGCTTGAAATCCCGCTTCACCTTTTGTTGCAATAATTCTTCCATCGGGTAGCGATTTGTTTGCACCAAAAAGTACAAACTTTTTATTTACCAATCCGAGTTTATCTTCTGGCACTATCACCATTCCAAAGAAAACCCTTAAAATAAATTTGTAAAAAATAAGCGATGTTATTAGTAGAAATATCCACCAATAGTTTGAAAAAAATTCTTGATAGTTCATTGTTATGTTGTTTATGGTTTTAGAAAAAAATACTTGTGGTTGCAGAAAGTATAAGTTGGCTACCTACAAAATATCTTGGGTATACAACTTTTATTTCTTTAAAAATTTAATGATTACTACTTGGCATAAAACTGCCAAAACAGTTGTTATATTATATGGAAGGCGGCTTTACTCTTTGGCGAAAAGTAAATAGTTTGGATGCTATAAAAGCGTTCATGTTAGTAGAGCTTGTAGCTCGGTTTATTTGATGGAGTAAAGGTATAAAGTTGTTAAATAATCTCTAATGCAATAGCGATGAATGGGATTAGACATTTCACAAGCGGTAAAGTATGTATGATGAGCGGTAAGCCGTTTTTGTCAGGAGCAGGAGCAACAAATCTTTAATAAGCATTTGTATGCCGCTATCTGTAGTAGCCTTGCACGCAAGTTATTTATAACTTCAAACTCCATTTGTGCAAGGGCTACTACTGTCTATCGGCGCTAGGCGCAGCAGTAGCTCATTTTTCAACACTTATCGAAGCGTAAGTACCCTTATTTGTATGCCAATCTTTAGATAATCATTTCAAAATCTTCGAATAAAATCTTCACTTTAATCTTCTCTACCATCTCCGCTGTAATCTTCGAGTATTCCCTCTCCCCCTGGGGAGAGGATAGGAGAGGGGCCTCGCTACAATCTTCGAGTATTCCCTCTCCCCCTGGGGAGAGGATAGGAGAGGGGCTTTCGCTATTATCTTCGAGTATTCCCTATCCCTTTGGGGAAATGATACGAGTGGGGCTTTGTGGAATTTCATTCAATTATCATCTTACAAACAACAAACAACCAACAACCAACAACCAACAACCAACAACCAACAACAAACAACCAACAACCAACAACCAACAACAAACAACAAACAACAAACACCTAACATCTATCAACTAAAAACCAACCACCATGTCAGAAATTACTACCACCAACAAAAGCAAAGGCGGCAAACGCTGCTCAAGAAAAAGTACCCGAGTAGATCTTACCCCCATGGTAGATTTGGGTTTTTTACTCATCACCTTTTTTGTATTTACCACCACCATGGCTTCCACTACAGCTATGGGAATGGTTTCACCAAAAGAAGATGATATTATCGATTCTACCGAAATCCCCGAAAGAACCGTTATCACTTTAATACCGGCCGCTAACAACAAATTGTATTATTACGAGGGCTCCGACAAGAATGCTATTTTTAAAACTACCGATTACACAGCCGCAGGCATGCGTACACTAATGGTGAATAAAAAGAAAACCGTAGAAGCAAATGGCAAAGACGCTATACTCATCATTAAACCAAGCAAATTCTCTAGCTTTAAAAACCTAGTGAACATTATTGATGAAAGTAAAATTTGCATGTACAAACGTTATTATTTAGATAAGTTGGATGAGCAAGGAGAATCAAAAATTAAATAAGGTTGTAAAGACACAATTAATATTGCTATAAAATTTTGTTGAGTAAAAAGCTGTAAAAAAAGGATGATGTATTATACAATTTAGCTCAGTAAAAATTATGAAGAAATTGTTTTGAGTCTCCCTGAACTTTCTATTATAAAATTGGGAGGCTCTAGCAAAAATGAATAAAATTTTATTCAAAAAATGATTTCATCTTATCATAAAAAATGAGTTTACAATTTGATAATACAATCTCTGCGTAAACTCATTTTACTTATTTCTCAGCGGTAAATCCTACTTACTCCACACTCACCCTCACCCCCTCGCTATGGCTTGTAAACTCTGGCGCATACATGCATTGTATACTTGTAATGCCATTGCTGTAATTCCCATTGTGCGTTACAAACATGGGGTATTCAAAAACGTAAGTGCCTTTTGGTAACCATCCAAAAAAGAAATTGGTGCTGGCATCTTTGGTGCTTTCAAAATAACCCAGCCCGCCTTGGTATTTGTATTGGCTAATAACATTTATTGGTTCCATACAAGCAGCTCGCATATCTTTCATATGCACATATTCCATATCCCTATCGCTGCGCAATTCTATACGTACTTTTATTTTGTCACCCACTTTTATTGCATCGCCATCTTTTATGGCTTGCAGTATCGGTCCCTTGTCTGAGTTTCTTTCTATAAATAATTTCTTCACCAATTTAAGCGGCGTCTCTGCCGAAGTTATTTTATCTAAGTCTTCAAAGTATTGCCAATAGGCAGCCCCCCAACTAGTCGATTGGTTGATTGGTTGATTGTTGGCACTTTTAACTTCAACAGTAATATTTCCCATTTGAGGATTTACTTTTTCGCCTTCAATCCTTTTTTTGAAATAACCTGTACCTGCTTCGCTTTCATCTTTGCTTCGGTCAGTTCCTCCTCCTGTGGAGGAGGTTAGGAGGAGGCTGTTGCCCAGTTTAATAACTACTGTTTTTTCTTCACTCAACCAATCGCTACCATTTAATAACAATGCATAACAAGCTTCTGCTGTTGCTTTGGTTGTACCCCAATTTTGTGTTTGCTTTTGTTTGAGCAACCAGGTCTTTAAATCATCAATGGTATTTTTGTTGGCGTCTATATCTGTAAATGCTTCTACCATCATGGCATGGCTTTCTATCGGCGATTGGTACCAATAATATCCGCCTCTGCTAAAATCTTTCCAATACATACCAAACTCTTCACTGCTAATACTATTTTGTTTGAGCGATTCAATGATGGCTTTGGGCGTTTTTGTGTCAGCTTTTCTGTGTAATGCTAGCGCAATCATAGCCTGCATATATTTGCTCTGGCTCAACCAATATTTTGCCACTTGCCCTGTATAATAATCTACTGCTTTTTTTGATGCTGCTGCAATGGGTGTTTCTGTAAAAAAGCTGCGCATGTACAAATATTGAATAGCCGTGTACGATAAATTATTGGCCGATAATTTTACTTTGTACTTAATCAAATCATCATAGTCTTCTTTTATTCTTGCGTCCAAATAAGGTAAAGCTTTGTCCACAATAGGTTTTAAGGCTGCATAATCATCGCCTTTTACCGCGGTTAGTTTTCTCAAATGCCCAATACCTGTTGTAATATATTGAGTCATATACCTATCATCTCTACCACCTTTAAACCATGCAAAACCACCATTACCCGTTTGCATATCTTTTAATATGGCCAGTGTTTTGTTTTTTTCTGCAGCCAGTCGCACCATATCAAACAACAAAGCAATATTCTTTTTTTGCTGTGCTTCGTTTTGTGCAGCCATTACCCAAGGCATTTCTTGCAATAGTACCGATTTTAACTCTTCGTTTTTTTGTAGATTACTCATTAACGCCGCCGTATCAGTAATCTTCCAACGCTCAAAGACTTCTTTTATTTTTGGAGATGCATTGCTGATGAACGACGCCAAGGTATTGGCATAATACCTATTAAAACTTTGCTCGGCACACTCATACGGATATTCCATTAAATAGGGTAGTGCTTGCACCGCATACCATGCAGGGTTGCTCGTATATTCCACCGTAAGTGCATGTGTACTCAATGTTGGAGAGGAGCCACTGTTTAATAACTTCTCGAATTTAAAATTCTTACTGGCAACATTGCGCATATTCAACGGCATACTTTCTGTAACCAACATTCTATTGGTCAGTACAGGCAAAGCTGCTTCTTCACCATCCGAGTATAAATTATCTTTGGTAATTGCTTTTATACGATAAAGCATGGCGCTGTTAAAATTGCTCGGTACTTCCATCGGAAATTTTACCGCCACAGATTGCCCTGCTGGTATCGTAAAATATTGATTGGGAAAAACATTTTTAAACCAACCATCTACTGGTTTGTTGGTAGCGGCATCTATCAATTCCAATTGCGATGTACCCGTTATTTCTTTCTCAGTTAGGTTTACAATTTTAGCAGAAAACTCCATTCTATCGCCCTCTCTCAAAAAGCGTGGCGCATTGGGTTGTACCATCAACTGCTTTTGCGTAACCGTAGTTTTGGTAGATACTGCACTCGCTAATTCTTTTGTATGCGCCAGCGTCATCATCTTCCATTGTGTAAGCGCTTCGGGCATGGTAAACGAAAACACCACATTACCATCCGTATCTGTATTTAATGCAGGAAAAAAGAAAGCTGTTTCATTAAAGTTTTTACGGATTTTGATTTCGGGTTGAGGTTTTGATTCTACTTTGGTACCTTTTGAATTTGGATCCTTATCAAGTTGATCTACTATTCCATCACCATCAGCATCATCGAACGTTGGTTTTGGAAGTTTCATATGTTTTGGGGCAACGTCTGAACCAAGCGAATCATACATTGGAACTTCAACTTCGTTAGATTCCTTCATTTTTATTGAACCAGTCATCGGCGCAGACATAGCTACTATCCCACCTCTTTCATACATCCTATCTCTATACCCAATCTCACTCCACCCATTATTCAACAAATAATCATATTGTTTTTCCAATCCATTTATGTAGTCATTTTTAAACATTGTATTGTCTTCTGATGCCACATCATTAAAGGTATTTCCCGTCCAATTAAAATTACTATTCAAGCTTGGCCACAAATTCAATGCGTTCCAACTATGTGGTTTAAATTGATCCAGCGAGGCATCGTACATGCTTATCAATGTTTCGGCTGCTACTTTTTCGGCTTTGTTGCCTGTAATTTTTATCTTCCATTTTTCTTGGCTTCCGGGTTCTAGTTTATCCCTAAATGTTTCGTACGAAATGTTTAAATCTTTATTGCTCCATGGTACATTAAATCTTTCTGCCCCATTGTAAAAACGATTGTGCTGCACAAAAGCGTAGTTCATTTGTATGCCACCACGGTCTGTTTCAGACACATCAATTGTATTGGTAAATATTTCTCCTGCACTTACCGCTGGGTATGTAATGCTATAATTTTCATTTGTTCTTACTACATTTTGTATGAGCCATATTTTTTCAAAACCTGTAGTTATTTTATACAAAATTTTTTCGCCAGGTTCTGCTAGTTTATTTTTCACTTCAATATTTATAGGCTCTTTTGCCACCTGCCCACTGCCCACTGCCAACTGAATATATTTCTCCGCTTTCACTTCCTCACCGTACTTATCCTTAGTCGTTGCTACTATTTTATACCATCCTGCATTTAATCTTTTGTCTTGTGTCTTAAATCTAAAATCTTTGCTCGTCGTGTCCGTTTTATCAACCGCCTTCTCTCCCAATTCCCATTTGCTCATTTGGTCTTCATCTGCATACACATCATACGGGAAGCTTTGGTAGTATGCTTCTTTGGTCATCGTAAATAAATCAGCCTGCGCCCAATATTTACTCCGAAACATTCTGTTTGGCTCTTGCAATTTGTAAATCTCCACTCGTACAGTTGCTTTTTCAAACAATCCATTTGTGTTGGTAGTACTTATGCCAATATTTTTTATACTATCTGCATCTAATTTTTCATCGGCAATAATATCCAGCTTCAATGCTTGGTACGATACGGAAACATTGGTACTGGCGCTTCTTGTTTCGCCGTTTATATCTGTTATATCTGCCGTTACACTATAATCAAATGTTGGTTGGCTTTTCTTATCCACCGTTTCATCCGGTATGGCTTTAAATGTAATATTAAATTCACCCTTGGCATCTGTAACTGTGTTGCCATTGGTTATTTCCATTTCTTCGCTTCGCCTATTATAACTACCTCTGTAATACCACCACCAATCTGGGTAGCGCACTACACGTACAACTCTATAGGTAACTTTTGCTCCATCTACATTATTACCTGCATATGCTTTGGCAGTACCCGTAACTTTTATGCTATCGTTTAGCCTATAACTACCCTCTGGTTTTTTTATTTCGGCACTAAACTTTGGGCGCTTGTATTCTTCTACACTTATATTTTGAGTGGAGTTGGTTACGGAATCTTGTATGTAAAAATTTCCATTCAACAGTCCTTCTGGTATTTTAAAACTACCATTGTAGGAGCCGTAGCTGTTGGTTGTAAGTGTTACACTGCCTGCTTTTTGCCCGTTGTTGTCTTTTAGAGTTACCGTTGTTTTTTTATCTGCCAGCACTTTGCTATTCCTGCCACTGCCATCGGTTTCGGTCATTATACCTTTAAAGAAAATCGTTTGTCCTGGGCGGTATATGCTTCTGTCGGTAAATAAAAATGTTTGTTTAATTGCATTTCTGTTACGATTGTAATCATCGTAATAATAATTGTTGTAGCCATCATCTGTAAACAATTCATCGTTAGCATATTTTACTTGTATCATGCTGTTCTCATAGTTATTTGGCCTGGCTATTTTTACAAATCCGTTTTTATCAGTTGTATATTTTGCGCCCTTTATTTCATCATTTCTTCTTGTATTGTTATTGTAGGAATTCGTCCAAATTTGTACCGTAGCATTTTCTATTGGTTTGCCATTGTCTCTATCCATTACATACAACTCGTTTTTGTTATTGGATATATAACTTAGGTTGCTTACATAGGTGGTAATGCGCCCAATAATATTATTACTCATCGAAAAATCTTCCTTCAAACTCATCAACAAATAATATGACCCCTGTGGCAGTGCATCTATTTTTATTTCGGTACTGTGCTGTTGATAATCTTTTTGGTCAGGCATTTGTACAGTCCAAGCTTTGGTTGGTTTCAACCCAATAATAGTTGGCCATACGGTTTCATAATTTATATTGTTCTCTATTTTTTTTATTTCCTCCCTGGTCATTTTTATAACACGGCAATAAATGTTCTTCACATTTTTAAATTGTACCAATGCCCTAAATGCTTGGTTTTGCAAATTCACTTTTTCGGTTATAAAATGCAAGCTGGGTTTTTCTATTTGGTTCAATATATTTTTACAATTTATGCCTCCTTCACTTTTAGGAAATTTTGCATAAGCCGTTTCGCAAATTTGTTTTGCTTTTACAATGTCAAATTGGTTTACGGTATTGTTTAATGGGTTGTACTCGCCCCCATTCTCCATCAGTATCTGTGCTCGCAAATACATAGCTTGTGCACTTGAAGGGCTACTGCTATATTTTGTTTCAATATTAAGCAATGCATTTTCGTATAATTTTTCTTTATTGGAAAATATGCCATGTTCATTTACAAATGCCAGTCTTTTTAAGTCTGCATCTAGTAAGGCATCTGCCAGAGCATCGCCTACGTGAAATGCCAATAACCCCTGCATTATTTTTATTGCCTGTAAGTATAAAGATGCTGTATCTTTCGATTTAAAATTATAAGCAGTAAATTTTTCTACTGGTGCAAATGCCGTTTCATCATTTATAATGAATTTGTAAGAAGGGTTGGTTACATCATTTTCTGTATCCATAAAATAATCCAATGCCCTATGGCTTAAAAAATCATATAAGGTTGGGCGAAGGTTACGAGTATTTTTCCCCTTTTGAATAATGGCATCTAATCCATCAAGCTTACTAGTTTTTAATAGCGCCTCGTTTTTTAAAGATGCTTTGTATAGCGACGAGATTTTATCATTTAATTTTGCAATGCTCCAAGTGGTTATATCATCGCCTTTTTCCTCGGTAAGAGCGGTGCGGTTGTATAATTGGTATCGATGCTCATCTTTGTATGCTTGAAACAATTGTGCTTGCATACTCAGTAAGATATTTTTTGCCGGCGCTTTTGTTTTGGCAATAAGCGTATCTACATAAAAAATATTTTTTTGCTGGTTATCCTCTTCCACCATGTTCCTATATTTCATTTGGTACATGGCAGCTTTTATTTGCTGTGCTTCATTGTTGTTTTGTATGGCATCGGTAAAAACAGCTACCACTTGCTTTAACGCATCTTTTGTTAAGCCTTTGCTTTCTAAGGCCTCAATTTTTTTCCACTCTTTTACATAGTCGGGTGTTTGTGCCATGGTATTTATTGATAAACCGATAAAAATTACCAGTAAGATTTTCTTTAAAAACATAAGGAGGTTATTTTAATTACAAGGTACAATTTGTTATTGAGTAGTGTATTACAATATCTTAATAATTTGTATTACAATTATAGGATGTAAAAGTTAATTAAAATGCATAATGCAAAGCATATCTTTTTCTTTAACATTCCTTTACCCATTTTTTTGGCACATGGCACATCGTTTGAATATACAACGCAAAGCAGCCAATAAAGAAACTGCCATTCTTCAAAATTAAATTTTATACTATGCAAAAGATTATTACTTTATTATTGCTCTCAACCATTTTCACTACTTCATTTGCTCAAAGAGCAAGAGAAGAGGACAGAGATGACGACGATAGACAAAACCAAGAGGAGCAATACAGCAAAAGAAACAAAGGCATTTACAACAATGGCGGCAACAACCAAAATAGCACTTTAGTAGTAAGTTCCTATGCTCAAAATCGTATTACCGTAAATATAGATAACAACAGGGATTACCAAAGCAACGACAACAATGGTAACGCCAATACGGTTAATATTGGTTCGTTGCAGGCAGGTAACCATACCATTGTTATAAATGAAATGCGAGTAAGTATTTTGGGCAGGCAAAAACCCGTGCAAATTTACAATGCGGTGTTGTTTTTCAAACCAGGTGTAGAAACGCTTATTACGGTAGACAACAATAGCCAAGTAAGCATTACAGAAAGGGCGTTCAATAACAATGGCAATAACAATGGTAATGGCCGGGGCTACGGCTATGGTAAAAAAAAGAATAAGTATAAAAGATACGATTGCGATGATCATGGGCAATCATATCCAAATAATTTTCCTTCAAATTACCCGGGTAACTACCGCCAAATATCAGCATACGATTTTAGCATGTTAAAGCAATATGTACAAAAAGAGGCTTTTGATGATAGAAAAATTAGCATCGCAAAGCAGGCTGCAAGTACAAGTTATTTTTCTACAGCGCAGGTAAGAGATTTGATGAGCGCTTTTAGTTTCGATGATGGCAAATTGGATGTGGCAAAATACTTTTACAATAGAACGATAGATAGAAACAATTACTACCAGTTAACCGATGTCTTGAGTTTTAGGTCAAACAAAGATGAGCTATTCAACTATATAAAAAGAACAAGATAAGCAGTATCCTTCATAATAAAAAAAGCCCCAAGCGTTAGGTAGCAAGGGGCTTTTTCTTTTATTCTTCAAATATTATTTCTTTAATGCTTCAGCCATGGTTTTTCCTATATCAGCCGGACTAGCTACTACATGAATACCACAAGCAGCCATAATTTTCATTTTTGCAGCAGCCGTATCATCTTCGCCACCTACAATAGCACCTGCATGGCCCATACGCCTACCCGGAGGAGCAGTTTGCCCTGCAATAAAGCCTACAACTGGTTTTTTATTGCCCGTACTTTTTATATATTCTGCAGCTTCTGCTTCCATGCCACCACCTATTTCGCCTATCATTACAATAGCATCTGTTTCATCGTCATTCATAAACAATTCTACCGCTTGTTTTGTAGTAGTACCTATTATAGGGTCGCCACCAATACCAATAGCACTCGATATACCCAAACCAGCTTTTGCCACTTGGTCTGCCGCTTCGTAAGTAAGCGTACCACTTTTAGAAACAATACCAATACGACCTTTCTTAAAAATAAAGCCTGGCATAATACCTACCTTACATTCATCAGCGGTTATTACACCCGGGCAATTTGGCCCTATCAATTGGCTATTGCTACCTTGTAAATAATTTTTCACTTTCACCATATCGCTCACCGGAATACCTTCTGTAATACAAACAATCAATGCAATACCCGCTTCCGAAGCTTCCATAATGGCATCTGCTGCAAATGCTGGTGGCACAAAAATGATGCTCACATCGGCGCTTGTGGCTTTCACCGCATCAGCAACTGTATTAAACACCGGACGCTCCAAATGCATTGTGCCGCCTTTGTTGGGCGTTACACCACCTACAACATTGGTTCCGTATTCTATCATTTGCGTAGCATGAAAACTACCTTCGGTACCTGTAAAGCCTTGTACAATTACTTTAGAATTTTTATTTACTAAAACTGACATGTGAAGTATTATAAATGATTAAAATTGGTTTGTAAATTTCGGCAAAGATAAGGGATGAGCATTAAATCTTCCAAGCCTGTGTGCCAACCAAGGTTTCTTCCCTAAAAAAGCTTATGAAATCCTAGCTTTTTTGCTTGGGGCAATGGGCAGAGAATATAAATGAGCATTGGTAGCGGCTATACGCTTGTAGTCCTCTCCGCCAAAGGCGGATGTGGGCTACCGCTTCTATCCGCTGCCCGTCAGCAGTAAAACGTTTTTCAGCTTTTATAGATGCTATAGATATTTGTTTGCTAATAATCTCAATCAAAATTCTAATAAGCTGGATTATTATTATCATATGTGGCAAGTTAATAGCTAAATATAAAAATGTTATCGATAAGTTTAATGTATTAAAAAATGCATTTATGGAACTTTTGCAATTTTGTATCTTAAAGAAAAGTGATGTATGAATTTACCAAAACAAATCTATCTTTCTAAAGTAATAGTGTGCTTTTATTTTTTATTCAATTTATTGAGCGTACAGGCACAATCAAAAAATTCGAGTGAAATGGTAGCGGAGGGAATTGCTAAAATAAAAATTAGGCCCGATGTTGCTATTTTTACCCTGACTGTAGAAAAGAATGATACAATTGAGAAAAATGTATTGAAGAAACTAAATGAAGAAATTGATTATGTAGTAAAGTCACTATATAAAATTGGATTCGTAAATACATCTATTAAAATTGCCGATTATAATATTGAAAGTTCTACAGACTATGATAATAAAATAAAAAGATACACGGCTAGAAATAGCTTGAAACTGGAGTTTATCTTAAATACAAAAATGATTGATGCATTATACAAGGAAATAGAAACTGCCGGGCTTAGTGATTTAGATGTATCGTTTGAAACAAAAATATCGGATAGCTTAGAAAAAGCCACGAGATTGCTATTGGTGAGGCAAGCAATAAAAGATGCCAAGGTAAATGCAGAAAATATTGCGATAGCATTGAATGTAAAAATCATAAAAGTAAAGCAGGTGTTGAAATACCGAGAAGGCGGTTTATTATCACCTCCAGAAATAAGGCAGATTCAATTTACCCCACCAATCGTAAAAGAAGATGCTGCGACAAGTTCCATAACTGGATTTCAAGATTTTGAAATGGAAGATATTGAGCTGGAGGAAAAAATTACTTTGGTATATGAAATAAGCAATTAATCTTTTTGCAAAATTGTAAGGAACGCTTCTGGCACTCCCACAACTTTCTTCACCCCATAATCAAAACATACCATTCCTGTTTTTGCAAGTGCAACAACTATTTTTTTTGCATTGCGTGTAGTTGTTATTTCATAGTACAATTCAAAACTTACCCTGGTTATTTCTCCTATAGCAATGGCAATAAAAAGCTTGTCAGCATAAAATGCTTCTGCTTTGTATTCTACCGCAAGGTCTGCCATAATAAGTGAGGCTCCTTCAATATTTAATTCGGTAAAATTATTGGTGGCAAGCCATTGCATGCGTGCTTCCTGTATAATGCTCACGAGGGAATCGTTGCCTAGGTGGTTGCCGTAATTTATATCGGTAATTCTTACGGTAATTTCTGTAACAAATATTTTCTTTTCAGGAACAATTAATTTAACCCTAGCCATGGTAGTTGTTTAAAAATTCAATCAATTTTGCCAATGCTTTTTTACGATGGCTGTATTTGTTTTTTTCTTCCATATTCATTTCTGCAAAAGTTCTATCATCACCAGTTGGAATAAAAATACTATCATACCCAAAACCTTTGTCGCCCCTTTCTGCAGTAATAATTTGCCCTTTGCAAATGCCCGTAAATTGGTATTCTTTATCATCCAGTATCAAGGAAATAACTGTTTTAAACTGGGCAGAACGCTCGCTTATATTTTCCATGTTTTTTAGCAACAACGCAATATTTTTTTTATTGTCTGCTTCCTCACCTGCGTAGCGTGCACTGCGTACACCCGGCGCACCGTCAAGCAAGGCTACTTCTAATCCTGTATCTTCACTAAAACAATTTTGTGCAGTAAGTTTATGTATTACGGTGGCTTTTTCCGTCGCATTTTCTTCCAAAGTTTCGTAAGGTTCCGGTATGTCAATATCAATACCCGCTTCTTTGAGTGTTATAATTTCTAACCCTTCAGAAAGCGCTGCTTTTATTTCGGCTACTTTGTTTTGGTTATTGGTGGCAAATATTAGTTTCATTTTTGATATACGTATTTATTTTTTGGTTTAATTTTTGCCGAGAACCTGCCTGCCGGCTAAGGCAGGGACGGCAAGTCGTTTTTATTTAAAGGAAATCGGGGTTCTGTTTTGCTTCGCAAAACTATTTGAACAAAAAGTATTCTGAATTTATGAATTAACATCTTCAACCCTTCAAACAATATTCAACAACTTTCAACCTTCAACTCATTTACACCTATTGAACCTCTTAAACCACTTAAACCTCTTCAACCCTTCAACCCTTCAAACCCTTCAACCCTTTCTATATCCCAAACAACTCCTTCAATACCATCCACAATTTTTTCTTTTCTTCTTTATCCGATGATAGTATTTGCAAACTAGGTGCACTTAAGTATTGTTGCTTATTATATTGCTGTATTTTATAAGTAGGTATTTGTACCGGAAAATTGAGTAAGTGAGGTTCTGTTCCTAAGAATATGATTTTTTCTGCTGCAAATTGTTCATTCAAATTTTCATAAATTACCGCAGCATTATCATATGCATTTACCAATGCCACATCTTGCATAGAAATACCACAAGCGTTTAAAATATTCATCAAAAAACTCAATTCATCATCTCCTAAAAATGCATGCTCTTTTTCTGCAACAACCAATAAAATATTTTTTGCATTTTTTCCTAAAAATTTTATTGCTCCTTCTCTCTTTATCTGTTCAGCAATCTTTTCGCTGTTTTCCAATAAATCTTCATCCTTCGCTTTTTTTGTATTCCCTGTTGGGTTTGCATTATCAGCCGTATCTATCATACTATTTTCATACAATTCTTTTACCAAAAAAGGAGACAGTTTTATATCATCTAAACCCATAAATATGACTTTTGAATTTTATTTTTCGTTTCTTTGCAGCTAAATTAAACAATATGATTGCTGCAACGAATTTTAATATTACAAAGATAGAAAGGAGCAAACTTAACGACATCAATTTGGAAAATATTCCTTTTGGTAAATACATGTCGGATTATATGCTAGAAGTAGATTACGAAGATGGCGAGTGGAAAACACCCGAAATCAAACCATACCAGCCTTTATTGATACAACCTTCATTGGCTGCTATACATTATGGACAATCGATATTTGAAGGGGTAAAAGCCTACAAAAACCCTGCTGGTGAGGCTTTTATTTTTCGCCCAATGGATAATTTTCGCCGTTTCAACATTTCTGCAGAAAGGATGCAAATGCCTACAGTTCCCGAAGAAATTTTTATTGAAGGAATGAAACAATTGGTAAGGTTAGACGCAAATTGGATTCCGGCCAAAGAAAACCATGCCTTATATATACGCCCATTTATGTTTAGTACCGACGAAACGATAGGGGTGAAGCCGAGTGATAAGTACAAATTTATGATTATTCTTAGTCCTTCGGGCCCGTATTACGCCACACCAATGCGTATATATGTAGAAGAAAAATATGTTCGTGCAGTGCCAGGTGGTATTGGTTTTGCAAAAGCAGCAGGTAATTATGGCGGTTCTATGTATCCAACAGCGCAAGCCAAGTTAAAAGGATACGATCAAGTATTGTGGACAGATGCTTTTGAACACAAATATGTGCAAGAGTGCGGTACCATGAATGTTTTCTTTGTAATTGGTAATACAGCAATAACGCCTGATTTATCATCTGGTACTATATTAGATGGCGTAACGAGGGATAGCGTAATTACCATGCTAAAAGACATGGGACTTACAGTAGAAGAGCGTGCATTGAATATAGATGAAGTTATAGAGGCACATAAAGCTGGTACACTTAAAGAGGTATTCGGTACTGGAACAGCTGCTACCATTTCGTTTATAAAAGAACTGCGTTACAAAGATTATGTA
This sequence comes from Ferruginibacter sp., assembly GCA_031430735.1. GTDB lineage: Bacteria > Bacteroidota > Bacteroidia > Chitinophagales > Chitinophagaceae > Ferruginibacter. The sequence goes on from JANPCB010000142.1 coordinate 17,021, forward strand.
ATGGAATTTGATGTAGATAAATGGGACGTAGCTCCAAAAGTAAAAACCATGCTCAATGGCATCCGTTACGGAAAAGTGGCAGATACTTATGGTTGGATGATGAAATTGTAAATTTTTCTATCAATTTATTTATGTAAATCACACTAAAAAGCCTTCATTCTAGAAGGTTTTTTAGTGAAACCATAAAAAAACCTATTTTTTTTAATATTTATTTTCCTTTTTTTGATATAAACCCCTACCTTTGCCGTCCGAAAAAAAAGGTTATATAAATGCCAACTATACAACAACTGGTAAGAAAAGGAAGAGAGATCATTAAAGCGAAAAGCAAATCAAGAGCACTTGATGCTTGCCCGCAACGTCGTGGTGTATGTACGAGAGTATATACAACAACTCCTAAGAAACCAAACTCAGCGCTACGTAAGGTAGCTAAAGTACGTCTTACAAATAAGATAGAAGTTATTGCCTACATCCCAGGTGAGGGTCACAACTTACAAGAACACAGTATCGTTTTGATACGTGGCGGTAGGGTGAAAGATTTGCCAGGTGTACGTTATCATATCGTTCGTGGTTGTTTAGATACTGCGGGTGTAAAAGATCGTAAGCAAAGCCGTAGTAAATATGGTACTAAGAAAGCTAAGAAATAGAATCTAGATATTAGATTTTAGACATTAGATAATAAAACAAATACACTTAAACTAGGGTTGAGTAAAGTTTTAAACCTTGAAGAAATTTAACCCTTAATCAAATTAAAAATTAAAAGAAATGCGTAAAGCACAAGCCAAGAAATTACCCCTAGCACCAGACCCGAAGTTTAACGACAAATTGGTTACTCGTTTTGTAAACAATCTTATGTGGGCAGGCAAGAAGAGTGGAGCATACACCATATTTTATGATGCTTTAGATAAAGTAGCTAAAACAACAGGTGAAGAAGGATACGAAGTTTGGAAAAGAGCTTTGACTAACATCACGCCTGGAGTAGAAGTAAGAAGCCGCCGTATTGGTGGTGCTACTTTCCAAATTCCTTCGGAGGTTCGTCCTGATAGAAAAATTTCTTTGAGTATCAAATGGATGGTACGTTACAGCCGTGAAAGAAATGGCCGTAGCATGTCTGATAAATTAGCCAATGAAATAGTAGCAGCAAGCAAAGGTGAAGGAGCTTCTTACAAAAAGAAAGAAGATACCCATCGTATGGCTGAAGCCAACAAAGCTTTTGCTCACTTTAGAGTTTAATTGATTCGAATGTTTATAGAAAAACCCGCTCTTTTGAGTGGGTTTTTTATTGGGTATAGAATATTCATTCATTAAAATTTTCAAGAAAGAATCAACTAGCTTTTTCCTGTATTTTACGCACAATGGCCAATACCAATTTACGTGGTGTAAACCTGATACTAGTTGCCATAATGGTATTCATCAACCCATGAATAACCGTCATTTTATTTTTCATCATGGCTTTGTATCCAAATTCAGCTACTTCTTTGGAGGTGGGTAGTTTTTTCCCTTTTACTAAATTGCTTTCATGCATAGCTGCTGCTTGAAAAAAATTACTTTCTGTAGCACCCGGGCAAAGACAGGTTACATGTACACCTGTGCCTTGTAGCTCGTTGTAAATGGCTTCGCTAAATGATAATACATAACTTTTGCTGGCAAAATATACAGCCATGGTTGGTCCTGGTTGAAAGGCGGCTGTAGAGGCTACGTTCAATATTTTACCCGATTTTCTTTGTACCATATCTGGAATAAATAAACGGCACATTTTGGTAAGCGATTTTATATTCAGGTCTATCATTTGTGCCGTTTTATCCCAATCTGATGCTACAAAAAAATCAAAAACGCCTACACCTGCATTGTTCACTAAATAATCGATGTTAATATTTTCTGCTTTGCACACATCATATACTTTTTGCACTTCCTCCATATTACTAAGG
>JANPCB010000143.1:0-27753 GCA_031430735.1 Ferruginibacter sp.
GGGTTTAACAACCAAAGCCATGGGTGCAACCCGTGGATATGAAAAAGTTATGAATAAAGCCAACCCCGAATGGGGTTGAACATTATTTTTGTTGCATTTTTTTCGAAAATTTAAAATGGCTTAATAAAAAATATTATCAAACTGGCGCAGACATCTAAGTTACCTATTAAGCTATTTTGTACCATGGGCTGCACTCATGGTTATGCAAATTTTAGCACTTTGTGGTAAGTTGTACGAATTGCAAATACATTTTTATGCAGCAAACCCTGAAAGGGTTTAACAACCAAAGCCATGGGTGCAACCCGTGGATATGAAAAAGTTATGAATAAAGCCAACCCCGAATGGGGTTGAACATTATTTTTGTTGCATTTTTTTCGAAAATTTAAAATGGCTTAATAAAAAATACTACCAAACTGGCGCAGACATCTAAATTTACCTATTATTTAAAAACCACCGAAGCATACTTCAAATTTTACAAAGTATCCCAACTGGCGCAGACATCTAAGCTACCTATATGCTAGTTCGGCATGTCTAGACCAAGCCTCACGGCGCAGGAGTTGCCCCAGAGCCTCAGTTCGTGTCCCCACGAAACGTTCTCTAAAATCCTCTTGCCTTCCTTGGTAACCTCGCCTCCCCGTAAGTGCCCATCGCATCCACTCGTAAGACGTCGATGCATAATTGGTAGCACCTCATTTATTGTTACTTTGAGCCCCCACGAAGGTAAAGGTAATACCTGCGCTATTGGCTTTTCAATTTATTCTTTAAAATCTTTTTATTATAACATTGCGAATCAATTAAATTTCTAACTTTCAACGAAAATTCCCTAGCACTATCAATTGTTGATTCATCAAAATCATTATAATTATCAAACGACATATAAATTTTCATTAACCTACTACTAGGAAATACTTTTTTTTCACAATCTGTAAAATCAACCGAAGAATCTTTTTCATTTTTTAGCTGATTTTCTAAACAGCTACAATATTTAGCTGATACTATATTTGGGTTTTCAGCTTCATAGGAGCGATTACAACTCAAAATGAAGAGTATTAAACAGATGTGATAAAATATTCTCAAAATTAGTTTAAGCATTAGAACATAATAATAATATTAACACTAACATTCTTCATCTCTGTTCGTGTCCCAGTAAACCGTTCCCGAAAATCTTCTTCCTTCATTGGTCAACCCCACTCCCTCATAAACGCCCATCGCATCCAACCTAAATACGCTAATGACAATTTAATCACCAAAATAATTACCCACCAAAAAAAACTACAATGAAGATAATGAAATACCGCCCATATATGCTGATAAAAGTTCTCCTGCCGAACATAGCTGGGATAGAAGCGAAAATATATTTTGTGAGGAACGAATAAAAAGTACCTGCCTTTGCCGGCAGGCAGGTTGCAGCGTATAGTCCGTAACAAATGTCCAGCATTGTTCCTATGGCTCCTGCTCCTAATAAAACTTTTAATACCAATGTGCTTTAATATTTCACACAGCGAAACAACGATAACAATGAACACAGCGAATTTTGTAGACTTATTTTATTTTCACCCTGGTATAATACTACCCATCATAATTTTACAAAACAAAAATGCCAACTCCTAAAAGTTGGCACCTGCATTATTTAATATGTGTATTTTTACACCTCCGATTTTTTTTCCTTTTTCTTTGGCTCCTCTTTGTCTTTGTTTGTAAAAATTATTTTTTGGTTTTCTACATCCAGTTGTGCAATCAATTCATCGCCCGCTTTTATGTTCATATTTAAAATCTCTTCTGCTAATGGATCTTCTAAATACTTTTGAATGGCTCTGTGCAGCGGCCTAGCACCAAACTGGCTATCGTAGCCTTTATCGGCAACAAATGCTTTTGCCTCGGGTGATAGTTCCATAGAAAAACCAAGGTTATTCAAACGCTTCATTACACCCTTCATTAAGATATCTATGATTTCAAAAATATCATCCTTGGTAAGCGAATTAAATATTACCACATCATCTATCCTGTTTAAAAACTCCGGACTAAATGTACGTTTCAATGCTTTTTCTATTACTGCTTTGTTGTTTTCGTCGCTGTGTTCCATACGATTGGCAGTAGCAAAACCTACGCCTTCACCAAAATCTTTTAACTGACGTGCACCAATATTAGATGTCATGATGATCATCGTATTTTTAAAATCTACTTTTCTTCCAAGCCCATCGGTTAGTATACCATCATCCAATACTTGCAATAAAATGTTATAAATATCTGGATGTGCTTTTTCTATTTCATCCAATAAAATTACGCTGTAAGGCTTGCGGCGTACACGTTCTGTAAGTTGCCCACCTTCTTCATAACCTACATATCCTGGAGGCGCTCCTATTAAACGGCTCACGGTAAATTTCTCCATGTACTCACTCATATCTATGCGTATGAGTGCATCTTCGCTATCAAACATTTGGCGGGCAAGTGTACGAGCCAATTCGGTTTTACCCACACCTGTAGGACCAAGAAAAATGAAAGTACCAATTGGCTTTTTAGGATCTTTTAACCCTACCCTATTTCGCTGTATGGCTTTCACCACTTTGCTTATTGCGTCCGATTGTCCTACAACAGCCCCTTTCAATTCATCGCCCATTTTACGAAGCTTATCGGTTTCTGCTTGCACCATGCGTTTTACAGGAATGCCTGTCATCATGTGTATTACTTCTGCAATATCTTCTTCTTCAATAGGGAAACGTTTGTTCTTGCTATCTTCTTCCCAATCTATTTTTGCTTTTTCCAAATCATCTTGCAAGCGTTTTTCTGTATCCCTTAAGGAAGCTGCTTCTTCAAACTTTTGGCTTTTTACGACCTTGTTTTTTTCCATCTTTATGTCTTCAATCTTTTTCTCGAGATCAATAATTTCTTCTGGTACGTTTATGTTTTTTATATGCTTTCTTGCACCTACCTCATCTAATACATCTATTGCTTTATCTGGCAATAAACGATCTGTCATATAACGGTCGCTTAGTTTTACACAAGCTTCTATGGCTTCTTTACTGTACGTTACATTGTGGTAATCTTCGTACTTGCTTTTTATGTTTGTAAGTATTTCTATGGCTTCATCTACACTTGGTTGCTCTACCAATACCTTTTGAAAACGACGATCCAACGCTCCATCTTTTTCGATGTGTTGGCGATACTCATCCAAAGTAGAAGCACCAATACATTGTAGCTCTCCTCTTGCCAATGCTGGTTTTACAATATTAGATGCGTCCAAAGAACCGCTTGCGCCACCTGCACCAACGATGGTATGTATTTCATCTATAAATAAAATAACATCCCTGTTCTTTTCCAACTCGTTCATAATGGCTTTCATTCTTTCTTCAAACTGGCCACGGTATTTTGTACCAGCTACCAACGCTGCCAGATCTAAACTCACCACTCTTTTATCGAACAACACACGGCTTACTTTTCTTTGCACTATACGCAATGCCAGTCCTTCTACTATGGCGGTTTTACCCACACCTGGTTCTCCAATTAGTATTGGGTTGTTCTTTTTTCTACGAGATAATATTTGCGATACCCTTTCTATCTCTGTCTCTCTTCCTACAATAGGATCCAAAGAACCGTTTTCTGCCATACGGGTAATGTCTCTTCCAAAATTGTCAAGTACAGGCGTTTTTGTTTTGGGCAAATTGGCTGCACCAGGTTTGTTCGGTTTTTGAGCTCCAAACTTTTTACTGTCATCATCAAAGTCATCTTCATCATTAAACTCTGCTCGAGGTAGGTCAGATGCTACAAAACCTAGTTCGGTTTTAAATAAATCGTAGTCCACGTCAAATTGATTTATAATTTGTGTTGCAATGTTTTCTTTGTTTTTTAAGATAGACAGCATCAAGTGCTCACTTTCTACATTTACACTCTTTACCGCTTTGGCTTCCAATACAGTAATGCGAATTACTTTTTCGGCTTGCTTGGTAAGAGGCAATGAGTTGATGTTTGCAATATTTTTTCCTGTTTTATCTTTTACAGCCAATTCAATTTCTTTTCGCAACTCATACATATCTACATTGAGCGCTTTTAAAATTTTGATTGCTGTATTTTCACCATCTCTTATGAGGCCAAGCACCAAATGCTCGGTACCGATAAAGTCGTTTCCGAGTCTCAATGCCTCTTCCCTGCTGTAAGAAATTATCTCTTTTACCTGTGTTGAAAAATTATTATCCATTCTATTGATTTTTGCTTGTACAATGTTAACGAAAAAAAAGAGCTATTAGTTTATAAAAAAAGTATAAATGTTGAAATGTGTAAAAGATATTTTATTATAACATCAAATAGAATTACTTAAACAACATTAAATTCTCTTTATATTTTATATCTTAGAACTTTAAATGCACACAATGACCTTCAAAACAGATACCAAAGAGAAATTTACAGTAATAACACCAAATGATGCAGTTATTACTGCTAATATGACAGAAGATTTACAAAAACTTGCAGATTATGCCAGTTCTAGTATCCCACATCTTGTGCTAAAACTTACGGAAGTTGTAGAAATAGCTCCCGAAGCTGCTCATTGTTTGGCCAATGTTCAGCAGCAGTTTTATGAACAAAACCTTTCTTTTGTTATTTGCGAAATGCAGCCTCCAGTTGAAGCCGTTTTTGAAAAAGAAGAACTTATAGACATTATGAATATTACGCCTACAGAAAGTGAGGCTTGGGATATTGTGCAAATGGAGGAGATAGAGCGGGAGTTGATGAGTGATTTTGATGGGGAGTGAGCAGTTGGCAGAAAGCAGTAGGCAATTTGCAATTAGCAGTGTATAATTTTTCGGCAGTGGGCAAAATATCAATGCTGAACATTTATAACGGACTGACTTTAGTACCTGCCTTTGCCGGTAGGCAGGCTACTCGTTCCGTTCCGCTGCACTGTGGGGTACTACTGGCCACCTGTCCCTATTTTAGTAGGGAACTCTGCGCCCATGGGCATGATGTCAATTTTCAACAATAATTTGTACGCTCCAATATTTATTTTACATTTAAGCAGCCTTTTACAATAAAAAACAGTCTTGATAAATAACCCAAACACTTTAATTTGTTAGCGCTCACTATCCTTGGAAATAATTCTGCTATACCTGCCTATGGGCGTAACCCCACTGCGCAGGTAATACAAACATCTGAAGAAAACTATTTGATAGATTGCGGCGAAGGAACACAATTGCAGCTTACAAAATACAACATAAAAAAAAGTAGAATAAATAAAATTTTTATATCTCATTTACACGGAGATCATTATTACGGTTTAATTGGTCTTATCTCTAGCATGTCGTTGCTAGGTCGTACAACTGATTTACATTTATATGCACCTTCCTTATTAGAAAAAATTATACAATTACATTTAGAAGCAGCCGATACTACCCTTTGCTACAAATTATATTTTCACGCCATAACAGAAGAAGGTGAAATAGCAAATGATAAAAAAATAACGGTAAAAGCATTTAAAGTAAACCATCGGATAGAATGTTATGGCTTTATGTTTACCGAAAAGAAAAACCCTCGAAAAATAATACCAGAAAAAGTAAAAGCCTACGAAATACCCGAAGCTTATTATGGCGAATTACAAAAAGGGAAAGACTACACAACAAAAAAAGGCACCATCATTTCCAACGAAGACGTAACAGAGCCTTCTACGGCGGCCCGCTGTTATGCTTACTGTGCCGATACCATATATGACGAAACGATTGTAGCTAAGATTAAAGGTGCTCATGTTATTTACCACGAAACAACCTACTTAAAAGATTTGGAGGAGAGAGCTACACTTAGGTACCATTGTACAACGGTACAAGCGGGCAATATAGCAAAGCTTACAGGAGTAGAAAAATTATTGATTGGCCATTTTTCTTCTAAATATGAATTCTTGGATGATTTTCTTTCGGAAACAAAATCCGTTTTCGAAAATACAGAATTGGCATTGGAAGGCGCCTGTTTTAAAATTTAATAGTCGGTTTTAATGATAAAATTATTACCATTTGCCATTAGCCAATTGTACCCTTCTTTAAAATCCAGTACAAAATCATTGGTATTATCTTCATCAATTTTAAAAAGCATGATAGAGGACTTCAACGCAAGTACTTTCGCCATGAAATCAATTGTATTGAATTGATTATTGTTATTGCTTATTTGCAAATAAAGTTTGCCCTTTAATTTAGCTGCCAAAGAATCGAATTGGTTGCTCATGGCAAAACCCGGTGCGTAACCGTTGAAAAAAAGTGCTGTTTTATTGAATTTATCTGGTGAAATGGATGCCACGCAAAAAGCAATAACAGCCGCTTCATTTGTACCTGCAAGTATAAAATCTTTACAAGCATATTGAGGAAATTGTTTTGTGATATTTGGCATCAACTCTTCAACATAAAGCTTTGCAAGTTCCAAAAAAATTGGGTTGCTAAGTGAATCTCTTTTTAGCAAAAGGTTAATATGGAAAACAATCGTATTGGCAGGCACCATTTTACAAATAGCAATATAATTGGAATCAATAAAATTTTCTTTGGACGAATCCTGCAAGACTAAATAATAAAGAGCCGTTTTCACAGCAATCAAATCTGCTGAAGATTTGATACTAATTTTTGCGTTTAGTCCATTGCCTTTGCTTGCCCAATCGTAATAAACTGTTTTACCTGTTGTGTCTTGTGCTTGCAGCAGTTGGTTACTAAATAACATTAATATGGTGCTGCAAATTAATTTCACAAGGATATTTTTACTTCAAGGTATTTTTTAAGTTGTGCATGCAATTGCTCTCCCAATGGCACACCAGGTAAGCGGAGTGCATTTTGTATAAGTCCCATTTCGTATAAAAATGCTTTTACCCCCGATGGGTTGTTTTCCGCAAACAATAATCTATAAGCTTCCAATAATTGGTTGTTTATTTTTACCGCAGCAGGAAATTCATTTTTCAAACAACAATTTACCATGGTAGAAAATGCTTTTGGAAAAGCATTGGCAGCAACGCTTATTACGCCGTCCATACCACAAGCCATTTCTGGAAGCACCAAATCATCATCGCCACTAGTAACTAGAAAATGTTCGGGTCTGCCTTTCAATATTTCTATGGCTTGTTGAATATCGTTGCTGGCTTCTTTTACACCAGCAATATTACTTACCTCGGCTAGGCGAAGTGTAGTACTTGCCAGCATATTGCGCCCCGTGCGCCCCGGCACATTGTACAAAATGATAGGCTTAGGCGATGCCGCTGCCAATGCTTTGTAATGTTGGTATATTCCTTCTTGCGATGGTTTGTTGTAATATGGGCTGGCACTTAAAACGGCTACTGCCCCATCAAGCGGATAAGTTTGTAAATCATTGATGACAGATGCTGTATCATTACCACCAACACCAATTACGATTGGCACTCTACCATCAATATGCTTTTCGGTAAAATGTATAATTGCTTTTTTTTCATCTGAGCCAAGTACAGGCGTTTCGCCCGTTGTACCTAAGGTTACCACATAATTCACCCCATTGTCAATGATATAATCAATCAATTTACCCAACGCATTGTAATCTACAGAAAGATCATTAGCAAAAGGAGTTACAATAGCTACACCAGTACCAGATAAAATATTACGAAGACTCATTTATATAAATTTAAACGAAGATAACTGAAAAAAACAGCTATAAAACACCAATCAAGGTTAGCAAGAATAATATTAGTAAAAAGTATACCCCACAGAAACAGAAAAAACATTGGATAACCTTTTTTCTGTAGTTGGAGGTAAGTAATAATCAATATAGAAATTGGGAGAAATTACAAAATTACCAATGTAATAGTCGGTACTTAAAGATAAAGCCACCGATTGAAATCTAAAAGAAGAATTTAGATCTTGTGTAAGTGCTTTTAACCTATTTGTTCTTCTGGCAGCATTTACTATTCTAATATTTGTAATGGTACTATTAAATTTTTCACGAGTCGCATTCAATACGAATTGTGGTGTAAATGAAAGGCTACCTTTACTACTAAATACCTTATCAAAAGTATACGTATGTTCAATTCCAAATGATGCTGAAAAATCTTTTACTTCGTTATTTGTACTGTCAAAACGGGCTATACGAACATTTCTATTGGGCAACACAATAGTAACTGAATCTCCCTGGGTTATTTCTTTAAACTTGCCAGTAGAATAGCCCAAGGATATGATAGGCTGTATATAACTCTTGGTATATTGAAAATAAGCAAATAAATCATTTTGATATGTAGAATTGGAATTATATGATTTGGTATCTGCAAGAAATTTACTAAAAGAAATCCCTGTGCTTATTTTATCAGACTCATAATCGAAAGAGGGCGTAATGGCTGTCTGATACGCTTTTAATTTCCCATTATCAGTTGTAAAAAATGGCGTTACAGAAATGCCAAAACCACTTTTGTGATGGTAGGAAATAGCAGGTGTGTAATACAATTTATTTACTTGCGATTGAGATGCGTTTACAGAATTATTGTTTACACTAAAAGATCTATTGCCAATACCCAAGCTTACATCAAAATAACTTTTTGGGTTATTTGTAGAATCTAATAAATTTAAGATCATATCCAACTCCTTTAAAGAATCTATTGATGGCGCTGATTTTTCTATAGTTTGGGCTCTTGCAACAAAAGATATAAAAACAAACAGTAATAATGTAAAAATTCTGTTCATAGTTAGCGGTAATAATAGTAAGGTGGTAAAATTGAAGAAAAAGTTTATGTTTTACAAAAAAAAGAATTTTTATCGATATAAAAATTCTTTTTTTTGTAAACTCATAGAAAGCTAGCTATTAAGTATTTTCGAACGTTGTAGGTACTGGTTGTTTTCGCTAAAAATAAACAAGCAAGAACCATTTTTTATTTTTTCAATGATGGGTTTACTTAGTTTTTCTGGTACTGCAGGGCATCCCCAGCTTCTGCCGATATAACCTTGGCTTTGAATATAACTTTCATCTACATAAGGGGCACCATGCATCACAATAGCTCGGTCATTGGCTTTGTCGTTTATACCGTACTCCATTCCTTGTAAATGAAGGGAATAACCATTCTTGCCTATATAAGTTGACGAAGTTGTATAAAACCCCAAACTGCTTTGATAGCTTTCAGGGGTATTTGAAAATTTTGTAGCCATTGCAGCTCCGCTACCCTGCCCATGAGCTACATACGTATTAAATAAGATTTTATAATTATCTAAATCCAAAACAAATAATCTTTTTTCTGATGATGGCCTTGAAAAATCTACAATGGAAATAATATGGTCATTGGCTATCTTGCCTTTTTCCTTTAAATACTCAAAACCTTTTACAGCATATTGAAAAGCATGTTCTGACAATCCATACATATTTAGCTTCAGGCTATCGTACATTTTAGTACTAATTGTTGTAAATAAGCTATTACTAGTATCGGGATTTACTGGCAAAAGAATAGGGTCAATGGATTTGCTAGAACTATATGATTTATGGTGGGCAAAAGCAACTGGTATATGAACCATAAATGCAACTAGTGCTGTAAAAAAAACATACGCATTCTTTAGGCTAAACTTTTTCATAGGGGGATTGGATTAGAATGATTAAAACGAATTTTTAAGGTTTGTATTGTATCTATAATGATTTATTTAAATGATAAAATATTTTTATATTTCGTTTGCAAATGTAGAAACTAGAATGTTTATGAACTGTTAAGGCCTGTTAAGAATAAATTAAAATAGCAAATAAAATATACAAGTCTTTATATTCAATAGTTTTATAAAAGCATTTATTTTTATATTTTTATAAAATCGTAACATCTCTTGGAAACAGCATTGCAATACTCGTAAAAGTGATAATTATCTAATTTTAATGCTGTATACCCCGGCAATCCTTACCCATCGGTTTGTACCATCCCCAACATGTACAAACAACATTTTCAAGTATTAGCTACTATCTGAAAAGTATGTATGTTTCCAACGCATGACTTTGTTTGGAAAAAAAATGGCATCCCGTTATTGTAGGTTAAAATTGGTCCAATCTTTTTTTTTACCGGCAAAACTTTTAGAGGAAAATTTTTGTAAATGCTCTAGAAACCAAATCGTTTAACCCAATTTAATAAAAACAGTGATGATAAAAAAAACAATACAAATATGTTTACTATTTATGAGCATATTAATAAATGCCAATGCCCAAACTAGAAAAGCAAAGGAACAATCCGCTTCCTTTACTACAGCCTTTGGTGAAAACCAGTTTACCACATCATTAAATTATCGCTATTTATGGAACTTTGGCAAGAAAAAACAATGGCAAATGGGTGCGGGTGCTAGACTAACCAATAATTTTGGAAGAAAGAATTACTACATTACAGCACCTGCAAAACTTACCAGTGGAAAAACGGGACCGAGCGTATTTTTTGCAGAACAAATTATACAAAACATAGATTCCTTATATATTAACAAATCGCAGGTAAATGCATTGAACATAACCGTAAACTTTGGGTACAAGATAAATGACAAATTTAGTGTAGGATTTGATATTGATGCTATTGGTTTTTCTTTTGGTGGAAAACAATCAACTACTTACTTTGGAAATGGTGGAGCAGTGGCTAATGCAAATGCCAAACCAACAGGGTTCAATTTATTACTAATAAGTGACAACGACTTAGGAAGTTTAAACAGCGAATTTTTTGGCCAATACAATATCAATAAAAAATGGAGTGCAAAACTGGGTTTTCAATATTTGTTTACCGAATATACAACAGATACCAAAGTGCAAACAACCCCAACAGGCGAAAAAAATGACCGATTCAGAAACAAATCTGGTCAATTATCTTTGGGTACAACTTATCAATTTTAATCTTAAATACAAACATGAAATTTCTAAAAACAACTTTCCTTTTTTCATTATTGGCAAACACCGCTTTTGCACAAACCTATACCACAACAGATGATGGTAGTAAAGTTCATTTTGTAATAAAAAACTTTGGTATAAAAACAGGCGGCGATTTTACTGGTTTAAAAGGAACAATAGTGTTTAATCCAAAATTATTGGCCAATAGCAAAATGGATGTATCAATAGAATCCAAAACAATTAATACTGATAATGGTGCCAGAGATAAACATTTACGCAAAGACGAATATTTTAGCGTAGAGAAATTTCCGCTTATCAGCTTTGTGAGTACAAAAATTACAGAAAGTTCTGCAGCAGGTCGCTTTTTTGTAACAGGAAATCTTACCATTAAAGGCATTACAAAATCAGTTCAATTTGGATTTAGTGCGACTCCCAACGAAACTGGTTATAAATTTAACGGGGAGTTTGAGCTAAATCGAAAAGACTTTGGCGTAGGAGGAAGCAGCATGTCCTTAAGCGATAAATTAAAAGTTGTACTAGAAATAACAGCAAAAAAATAGCACATGCATTTAAAAAATAGTATTAAGCCTGTATTATTACAATTGTCGGAAACATTGAGTACGCTCAGCAATGAGCAATTTTGCCAAAAATCTTCTTTGCTAAATGGAAGTTCTATCGGTGGACATACAAGGCATATCATTGAACTTTTTCAATGCTTGATAGACGGATACGATACCACCGAGGTAAACTACGAGTTACGTAAAAGGGATTTAATAATAGAAACGAATAAAATAGTTGCTTGCGAAATGTTAAGTAAAATTATAGATAGCTTAGGTTTAGATAACAAACAAATAACATTGCAAGGTTATTTTGGAGAAAGCGAAATGGAGAATTTTACAATTGATACAAACTACTACAGGGAACTCATTTACAATTTGGAACACACCATACACCATATGGCATTGATTAGAGTTGCAATAAACGAAGTAAGCAATATTACTTTACCAGAAAATTTTGGCGTAGCTTCTTCTACCACCCAATATAGAAAAGCATGTGCACAGTAACTTATATACCCCATCAAAAAGGGTATTTTTTGACCAGCAATAGAGACGAAAAAAATACCCGTAGCCAGGCTTTGTTACCAAAAGAATATGCATTTGGCGAACATCAACTTATTTTTCCAAAAGATAAAGATGCAGGAGGCACTTGGATTACACTTAAAGAAAATGGGGATTCATTGTGTTTGCTAAATGGAGCCTTCACAAATTTTATTGACAATGGTTTGTATACCGTAAGTCGCGGAAAAATATTATTGGAAATTGCAGCGTCCTCCAATTTAGTAGCGTCTTTTAAAAATATAGACCTTACAAAAACAGCCCCATTTACCTTGGTTATTGTACACAAAACAACATTATTTGAATGCCGGTGGGATGGGGAAAGAAAGCATTGCAACATATTGGATCATAACAAGCCTCATATTTGGAGCAGTGCAACTTTATATGATTCCATTCAGCAAGAAAAAAGAGAAAAGTGGTTTGAGCAATTTCTACAAAATAACGAGCACCCTTCTCAAAAAGACATCATACATTTTCATAAAAATACAGGCGATGGTAATCGGGAAAATGATTTGGTAATGAATAGGGATGACCAATATTTTACAGTGAGCATTTCAAGTATAGCTATTTCAGAAAACGAATGCGCTATGCAATATGAAGATTTAATTTACAATGATATCAACACAACGAGATTCTCCTTTGCAAACGCAGCCTATTAAACTTCCAATGAATAAAAAAAGAACCAACCCTTTTTTTATAAAATTATTTAACTGGGAGTATTGGAGTTTTAGTACCGTTTATATTCCCATTTATTTTTATTGGTTCTATTTATGCATAAGGGCTAGAAGCTTATTTTTTTTCTCGGCCAGCAACCCTACAATAGAAAATGGCGGTTTTGTAATGGAGCGTAAAAGCAATATTTACGACATAATGCCTTCCCTTTATTATCCAAAAACATTGTTGGTAAAAGAGGGGTTAACTGTGAAAGAAATAACGAACCTGATAAAAGAAAAGTCCTTTCAATTTCCAGTAATTGTAAAGCCAGATATTGGAGGCAAAGGGCGTGGCGTAAGAAAGATTGAAAACATGGAAGAAGCAGTAGCCTACATCCAGTATGCGAATTTTCCAATGTTGGTGCAGGCTTTGGTAGATTATAAAAACGAAGCGGGCATATTTTATTATCGTTTACCATGGGAAGAAAATGGTCATATTTCTGGCATCGTAGCCAAAGAATTTTTAACAGTGGTAGGCGATGGCAATAGTACAATAGAGGCATTGGTACTCCAGAATCCAAGATACATTTTGCAACTAGACGCTTTGCGCAGAATGCCAGAAATTAATTTACAAGCAGTTTTACCATTGGGCGAAGAAAAAGTCATAGTTCCCTTTGGTAACCATGCACGTGGTGCAAAATTCATTGATGCATCTAATTTGATTACACCCACTTTAGAAAAAAGTATTGATGTTATTTGCAAACAAATACCAGGTTTTTATTTTGGCAGACTAGACATTATGTTTACAACTTGGGAAGACCTAACAAAAGGAGAAAACTTAAGTATTATAGAATTAAACGGTGCTGGTAGCGAGCCTACACATATATACGACCCTGCCCACAGTATCTTTTTTGCCTGGAGAGAAATTGCACGTCATTTAAAGTTGCTGTACCGCATATCTGTTTGGAACCACAAACACCAAAAAGTTCCTTACCTATCGTTTAAAGTAGGCTTAAAAATGTTTAAAGATGTGAAAGTAGTAGAAAGAAAATTAGACGGTTTGTTGTAAAAAAACTTGGCCTAATAGAGATTATATTTTACCCGTCAAATAAGTTTCCTCCAAATTGGGTGTGGTTGAACCGCCCGCTTTTTCGAGTGTTACTATAAATTCATTGGCTCCTTGCGGCATACCGGTAACTTCTATAAAGCGGTCTCTAATTTTATCATTTATCATACCCACACTTACTTGCTTACCATTTACAGTAGCCCACAATTGATAATCCTTTGCATCACCAGATGGCATCAAATGGTGTATCATCACGTAGGCTTTACCTGTATTCTTATCCCAAAACATGGTACACCTGCAAATAGCATGTGTGCCAAAGCCATTCATTGCAACAGGCGTAATTCTAGGATTTTTTAAAATATTGTAATCCCCTATTGGAAGGGTAGTTGGCTGGTTGGCAATAGAAGCAATCGTATTTGCTTGCTCTTTATTTTTATTGTATAAATTATAGTTGTAATAAGCGCTTACCCCTAGCAATAAAACGGCTGCAGCGGCTACAGGTTTGAGCCACCCAAAACTTACTATTTTTGGTTCCTCTTTTTTGAAAGCTACAACAGGCGTTTTTAAAGAACGTATGGCCTCCAATATAGACGCATCTGTTTTGGAACTCGGTAAAGAATTGCCTTGCATCATCCTTTTTTCAAAGGCAATCTCAAATTCCAAAATTGCTTTATTAAGCATGGGCTCCTGCTGGCGCAATAGTTCTAGTTCATTATTCTCTTCTTCAGAACATAATCCCAATACGTACTGCTCAATAATGCCAGATGATATGTAATTTTCTATATTCAATTATACAAATTGTTTTCTTAATTCTATTAATGCGTTTCTCAAACGGGTTTTTACTGTTCCAATGGGTATTTGCAAACTTTGCGCTATTTCTTCTTGCGTAAAACCATTGTAATAAGACAATTCCAAGACGTTTTTATAATCTTCCCTTAAAAGATGCACCTGCTTTCTTAAACCAATTAAGTTTATATTTTGTTGCGATGAATCTTTTAAGTCAATACTATATACAGCATCTTCTATGTCTTCGTTTTTTTGTTGGCTCTTAAAATTCTTAGAACGTGTTTTATTGATGCTGGTATTTCTGGTAAGTGTGTGTAACCATGTAAATAGCCTCCCCTTTTGAGCATCGTACTTATCTATATTTTTCCAAACAGCAACAAAAACCTCCTGCATTATATCATTTACGGTTTCCTCATCATTTATAAATTGGGTAGCAACAGAATACAAAGACGCACGATAGTGCATGTATAAATGTTCATAGGCATTGTTATCATAATTGCGTAACCCTGCTACTAATAAATCTTCTGTATATGTAATTTGTTGTTTCACGAATTGATGTACAAATATTAATAATAAACAGCATTTTACAAAATATAAAAACCAAAAAAAATTAAAAATTACACATGGTTAATGCTTTCCCAATTTACGAGTTTAGTTATGGCTTAGATGTAAGATTATATTATATTGCAGCAATTTTTAATAATTTAATATGATGAAAAATTTATCTATTGCTTTAAATGTGATTTTAGTAGCGGCTGTTTCTTTTTTGTTTGTAAAAGTTTTTTCTGGAAATGATTCGAAATCTACAAAAAAATCCAATTCTTTGGTTGATAGTACTGCAACACAAATAAATAAAAGCAATTCCATAGCATTTGTGGAATTAGATTCATTGAACGAGAAAATAAATTATATAAAAGACCGCAGACATGAACTAGAGGGCGAGCAAAAAGCTATAGAAACCGAATGGCAAAATGGTTACAGAGGTTTGGAAAATCGTAAAAATGATTTCCTTAAAAGAGGCAATTCCATTACCCAACAAGAAGCAGAAAAATTTCAAGGAGAGCTTATGAAACAGCAGCAACAAATAGATGGAAAAAAGCAAGGGCTTACACAACAACTAAGTGAGAAAAGCTACAAGTTTATGGATGATATTCAGAAAAAATTAAAAGATTTTTTGATTGAATACAATAAAGATAATAGATACCAATATATCTTAACTACCGGCACAGGTATGGATTATATGCTATACAAAGACCAGTCGCTCAATATTACCGATGAAGTTATCAAAGGAATGAATGAAGTGATGAAAGCTAAAAAATAAAGCAGCTGCTTTTAAAACAAATTGTATCTCAATCTGCCAATTTTCCAAAGGTAGCGTACAGTTCCATTTTATATTTTTTATAATTGTATTTGAGATTTAGTGGGCATTTGTATTATATTGCCTTTCTAAAACACCAGCATGACTGAAACTACCCAAGAATTTAAACCCTCATTAGGCTTATTAGATGCAACAATGATAGTTGCAGGATCTATGATAGGCTCTGGGATATTTATTGTAAGTGCAGATATTACCCGAAATGTAGGGAGTGCCGGATGGCTTATTGCCGTTTGGCTCATCACCGGTTTTATGACACTTACAGCAGCCCTTAGTTATGGAGAGTTAAGCGCCATGTTTCCCAAAGCTGGTGGACAATATGTTTATTTAAAAGAAGCTTTTAATCCGCTTGCAGGTTTTTTATATGGATGGAGTTTTTTTGCAGTAATACAGACAGCAACCATTGCTGCTGTAGGAGTAGCTTTTTCTAAATTTGCTGGTTATTTTATACCTGCATTGGAATTAAATGACAGTAATGTATTGTTTCAAATACTCGGATTAAAGATTCATACTGCTCAACTGGTTTCCATTCTACTTATTGTTTTTCTAACATGGGTAAATACGCAAGGTGTAAAAAGTGGAAAACTTATACAAACAACATTTACCGTTGTAAAATTAATTTCTCTTTTTGGGCTTATCATATTTGGTTTTATGCTTGCTGCCAAATCAGAGATATGGAATGCAAACTGGCAAGATGCTTGGGCAATGAAAAGTAGGGCTGCCGATGGAAGTATTATAGGAGGAATTACAGGAAGTGCCATATTGGGAGCAATTGCAGCTGCAATGGTTGGTTCTATTTTTAGCAGCGATGCCTGGAACAATGTTACATTCATAGCGGGCGAGGTAAAGAACCCAAAGAAAAATATCGGACTCAGTCTTTTTTTTGGTACGCTCATCGTAACATTAATATATGTAGCAGCCAATCTAATGTACATAAGCGTTCTTCCATTGGCCGACATTGCTTCTGCTCCACAAGACAGGGTTGCAGTAAGTGCAAGTAAAGCCATTTTTGGCAACATAGGTACTTACGTAATTGCTGTTATGATTATGATTTCTACTTTTGGTTGTAACAATGGATTAATTTTATCTGGCGCAAGGGTTTATTATACAATGGCAAAAGATGGCTTGTTCTTCAAAAAAACAGGTATTTTAAATAGAAATGGTGTACCAGAATTTGCGCTTTGGATACAATGTTTGGTAGCATCTATACTTTGCCTTAGTGGGAGGTATGGAGATTTACTTGATATGATTTCATTTGTAGTAGTATTGTTTTATGCACTTACCATTGCTGGTATTTTTATTTTAAGAAAAAAAATGCCTAATGCTGAGAGGCCTTACAGGGCATTTGGTTACCCTATTTTACCCGCTATTTATATTTTGATGGCCACAGCATTTTGTGTTTTACTAATTTTTTACAAACCAGTATATGCAGGTTGGGGTTTAGCAATTGTATTAGCAGGTATACCTTTGTATTTTATAGCAGTAGCAAATAATAAAAAATAAGCTCAATGCACCCTCTAGATTTCGATAAATTATTTCATTCATTTGAATCACTCAAAATAGGCGTGATAGGCGATGTGATGTTGGATACTTACTGGTGGGGCAAAGTAGATCGTATATCGCCCGAAGCACCCGTACCTGTAGTAGCCGTTACAAAAAAAGAACAACGTATAGGCGGTGCAGGCAACGTAGCCTTAAACATAGCAGCACTTGGTGCAACAGTAAGTATAATAAGCATGGTAGGCAATGATGAGGAAGGAAAACAACTTATTAGTTTATTGAACAATCAAAAAATAAATACAGATTATATCAGCGAAAGCAATGATAGAATAACGACCAATAAAATCCGTATCATTAGTAGAAACCAACACATGATGCGGCTAGATGCAGAAGTAATTTCACCGCTTCTATCAAAAGAAGAAGGAGAAATTATTATAGCTTTTACAAATTACATACAAAAAGAAAAACCACAATTGGTTATCCTAGAAGACTACAACAAGGGTTTACTTACAGAAAAAGTGATTGAAAACATAATTGCTATTTGTAAAGAAAATAATATTCTTACGGCCGTAGATCCAAAGAGAAAAAACTTCTTTGCTTACAAAGGGGTTGATATTTTTAAACCAAATTTGCACGAAGTAAAAGAAGGGCTCAATATTATGGGCGATGAAGTATCTGAAAAATTATTGGGAGAAATGCACGATGCTTTAGAGGAGAAATTGCATCATCATGTTTCATTTATCACACTTTCGGAGAAAGGCGTATTTTACGAAAGTGGAAAAGATAAAGCCATTATACCTACGCATATTCGGAGTATAGCAGATGTGAGTGGGGCAGGCGATACCGTTATTGCAGTAGCCTCCGTTGTTTATGCCGCTACAAAAAACGTACGGCTGATGGCAGAAATGGCAAATATTGCAGGTGGACTTGTATGCGAAGAAGTAGGTACAGTAGCCATAGATAAAAACAAATTACTTGTAGAGTGTAAGCATTTGCTTACAGCTTAAAATAATAAAACGAAAAAACGAAAATTTTATGCAACCTTTTTCAATTGCAATACATGGAGGCGCTGGCACCATACTAAAAGAAGATATGACACCCGAGTTGGAAGCTGCTTATGTAAGAGGACTTGACGAAGCGCTCTCTGCTGGATATGCCGTACTGGAACAAGGTGGTACTGCAAGCAATGCGGTAAAAGCAGCTATCGTTGTGTTAGAAGATAATTTATTGTTTAATGCAGGAAGAGGATCTGTATTTACAAAAAAAGGGGTGCAAGAAATGGATGCAGCTATTATGGATGGAAAAGATCTGGAAGCAGGAGCAGTAGCTGCAGTAAGAAACATACGCAATCCCATAGAACTTGCTGCTGAGGTAATGCACAACAGCAACCATGTTTTTTTGAGTGGCAAAGGCGCCAATGATTTTGCCATAAAACAGGGAATAAAATTAGAACCCGATGAATTCTTTTTTTCTCAATTTAGGTACGACCAATGGAAGGCCATGCGTGACAGCGATAATTATTCGTTGGACCATACACACCAAGGTTTAGAAGAATTAATGAAAGACAAAAAATTTGGAACTGTAGGAGCAGCAGCTTGTGATGCAGAAGGTAATATTGCAGCAGGAACAAGCACGGGGGGAATGACAAATAAAAAATATGGCAGAATTGGCGATAGCCCTATCATAGGTGCAGGCACATATGCAAACAATGCTACCTGCGCCATAAGTTGTACTGGACATGGTGAGCCATTTATAAAAGCAGTAGCAGCTTATGATGTAGCAGCACATATGGATTACAAGAACATGAGCTTGCACGATGCCATGCATGAAGTGGTACACAAAAAGTTGATAGCAATAGAAGGCGAAGGTGGCATGATTGGTGTAGATGCAAAGGGCAATGTATCGATGATGTTTAACAGTGCTGGTATGTATAGAGCTATGCAAAAAAGTACTGGTGAAAAAACCATTGGAATTTATAAGGCCCCCTAAATTCCCCTCAAGGAATTATACAGCCTGTTTAAATAGAATCTTTTAATTTTTATTGATGAAAAAGTATGCAATAATAGTTGCCGGTGGAAACGGCAGTAGAATGAACAATACTATCCCCAAACAATTTTTAATATTGAAAGGCAAACCTATATTGTATTACAGCATACATGCTTTTCTAGAAACATTTTCTGATTGTAAAATAATCCTTGTACTACCCGAAGAGCATGTGGCAGTAGGACAAGAAATTATTGATGCATTTTTTGATAAAAATTCTATTCAAATCGTCATTGGAGGACGCACTCGTTTTCATTCTGTACAAAATGGATTGGGCCTCGTAGACGATGAAGACAGTGTTGTATTTGTGCACGACGCCGTACGCCCATTGCTAAATAGTGAATTAATAATGCGTTGTTATACTTGTGTTATTAAAAATGGAACTGCTATACCTGTTATCGATTCGAAAGACAGTGTGAGAATTATCATAGAAGAAGGAAATGAAGCAATTGAAAGAAATAAAATAAAATTGGTGCAAACGCCTCAAGCTTTTCATGGAAAGATTTTGTTACCCGCTTATAGGATAGATTATAAAGATAAATTTACTGACGAAGCAACTGTGGTGGAAGCTTTCGGTTTAAAAGTATCGCTTGTAGAAGGAGACGAGGATAATATTAAAATTACCAAACCTACAGACATGTTATTTGCAGAATCAATTTTTAATAATAGGATTCCCCATTAACTTTCACTTAAAAATAGACAAAGGCCAAAAAAGTTTATTGATTTTTATTGCTTTATAATACTCAGGAATAGCTCCATACTGCTCATAAAAACGAACAAAAGAAGGATTATCGCTCCCCTCAAAGTCCAATATGTATGGCTTTGTACAATGCTTTCTAATAGTATAATCCATTAGTAAGTGAGTTGCCCCAATATCCAAACTGGCTTTTGTGTTTCCATTAAAGATAAAAGTTATTCTGTTTTTGTATACGAGGTAAATACTACCAGCAGTTAATGTTCCATCCCTTTCATAAGCTCCTAAAGTAAATAGTTGATTTTTTTCTTTAAGTTGAACAAGCAAATGATGCAGCCGATTATAATCCTCATCATTTACGCCTACTTTGTCCAAAAATCGATTTCGATGAATCTTAATAATATCATTTACATCTATATTTTCCTTTATGGTAACACCGTTTTCTGTGGCCTTCGTTATATTTCTAATTCCAGAACGACTATAATTCTTATACAAAACTTCATAGGTAGGAAAAAGATCTAGAAAATAATTTAATCGATTCAATTCTTCTTTTAAAAAAAATAAATTAGCAGCATTGAAATTCATTTCAATATATCTGAATTTTTTTGGTATTTTTTCTATAAACGCATAAATTAAATCTTCATTACAAATAGTTATGCTTGTAATGCCTAGTTGCTGAGAGAATGCGGGTGGATAAACGTAATGCAAAAAATATTTTTTTCGAAATGGCAGTGGCATTACAGCAAGATAATCATCCATAACCATGGCATCCCATGACGTGGACATGTTATCTAAAAAAATGGAGGTGCTGTAAATTAGTCCATTCGGACTTTTACTTATACATTCATCCCATTTTTGTTTATCTATTTCACTATTTCGTAAGTACGTTATTCCCATTTTATAAACCTGTTTGAGGAGCTAATTTGGAGAACTTTAAATTTTGTAGATCTATACTAAAAGAAATGTTTTTCAAAAATCTTTTTTCCGTTATGGTAGATTTAAAATAATCGCTGTACACTTTGCTATAGATAACGGGTACATAAACATTTATTACATTTTTAAACAAAGAAACTTGAAAGCCTGCATCGTACAAAAAACGACCCGTTTCTGCATTTTTTTCCCAGGCTTCTGCAAATGTTCCAATATCTACAAATAAACGAACAGGGATCTTTATTGGTAATGCATTAAAAATATTTACGGCTTTAGGAATATCGGTTGTTAAATTTACAGCAGAAAGCCAATCGTCTGTCTTTCCAATTTTACTACTAAGCAAATCTGTTCTTACTTTAAAAAACCCATCCCTGTTCATTATTTGCTGGCTCGAGGCCCCTTGAAACTCATTTCTACCAACAAAATAATTATTGTAGTTGTAATCTTCATATCCTTTAGGACCACTAAGGTTTAAATGATATATATCTGTTTTAAATTGATTAGTAAAACTCTTATCGCCTGTGTAAATAAACTTACCAGCAAAAAAACGGAGATTGAGTCCCCCACCCTTTTGATAGTTAAAATAATAGTTGCCTGTAAAATTTAATCTTACAAACCCATCTCCTTGTTCTGCTTGAAAGGTACCATTATAAGGATAAAGCACCCTGCTGTTTTCTATACCCACTTGCAATTGGTTCACATACCTATTTTCTTTGGGGTAAGTAATAATATCTTTATTGTTTACAAAATCTCTGGTAAATAAAATATTCGTTTCGTTGATAAAAAACGATTTTAACTGTATATATTTTTTAATATTGCTCCGAGGGTCTTTGCTGGCAAATACATATTTTACAGCAGGTACAATTTTACTAAATTGCAATGCATTTTTTGTACCAGTAGAATCTTTAAAAGAACCTCCTGTAAACTTTGCACCCGATAATGAAAATTGCAACCTAGCATCACTTGCCCCTACCGTTTTATCATATTCAAGTCTACCTATTCCGTTTAACTTTTTTGTACCTGTTGCGTACAATGGTGCTACCACAAATCTAAAATTGGTAACTGGCATGGTATAATTGTGCAGCAAAACACCCATCATGAGTTTATCGTAAAAGTTTGCACCTATTGCTGGGGCAGCAAAAATATAATTGTGCTTTTCTGTTTCTTTCAAATTAAAAAAGCTTGTGAATTTAATGTCTTTCTTTATGGGTTTTTCCAACGTTCCTTTTGTATTCAATTCTCCAAAAATAGCATCAAGCGATTTACCTGCTACTTCTTCTGCTACAGCTTTAAAATCTTCGGTTGTAGGATGTTTGAATTTCCATTTTTCAAAATAGGCTTGCATCACTTTATCAAACATTTCTTTGCCAAGTTCAGCTTCTAGCTTCATCATCCATTGGCTGGCTTTTTCGTATGCCACAATACCATAATTTACTTGCGAAAATTTTTCGGATGAAGTATTGATTGGCTGGTCTTTTTTTAGCTTTATATAGGTTTGCAATAAAAGATCCGATAAGTTTTCTGGTATTCTTTTTTTGAAAAAAACAGTAGAATCTTTTTGGGGATAGGGATATTGACTATCATATCTATAATCATAATAAGAATTCATTCCTTCATCCATCCATGGGTATTCTCTTTCGTTGGTACCTAATATTCCATAAAACCAGTTGTGCCCAATTTCATGATTTATTACACTTTCTAAAGCCTTCTCACTCCCATCGGCTGTAAGTAATGTAATAGTAGGGTATTCCATGCCACCGCCTGTGGGAGCTGCATTATCCACCACACTAACAATATTATAAGGGTATTCTCCTAGCCATTTACTTTTTGTAAGTATTGATTGCTTAGAAAATTTGATACTGTTTTTCCATGTGTCTACATGCGCTGGTAAAATGTAGGAATACACATCAATTACCCTGCCAGATGAAAGTTGTAAAGTATCTGATTGAACAATAAAAGTTTTATCTGCAAACCAAGCAAAATCATGCACATTGCTTTGAAAGTAATGTAACGTTTTATTTGTGGCAGCAGATGGAATAATTGGATTTGGCTTTTCTTTTTTTATAATCGTTTTTTCAGCCTTGGGTTTATTGGTACTTGTTGAAAGAGGGGCTGTTTTAAATATATTTTTCCCTGTTTCTGCTACTGCTCTTAACCATTTTTTTTCTTCGGCATCTTGTAACGCTCCAGTACCTGCTACAATATAATTAGAAGGCAAAGTAATCTTTACATCAAAATCGCCAAACTCGCTGTAAAATTCCCCTTGATCTAAGTAAGGCATTTCGTGCCATCCCGTTTTATCATATACTGCTGGTTTTGGGTACCACTGTGTAATTTGATAAGATTGATTTATATGTCCGCCTCTAGAAAAATTATAGGGTAGTTTTACATGAAAAGGAGTTTCAATTTGTATACTTTTACCCGGTGGTAGTGGGCTTGGTAATAATAACTTTACGATATCTTGGTGCTGTGGGTGATCTTCGGTAACAGCATTTACATTATTTACTTTAAAACTTAGCTGGTTTATATATCCCTTTTTATTCTCTTCAGAAAAATAAAACTTGGTACTACCGTTCTCTAGCATTTGATCGCTAAAGGCAGTACGATCATTTTTATATGCATTGGGCCAAAGATGCATCCAGATAAAGCTGAGCGTATCTGGTGAATTATTGTAATAATTTATTTGCTCAAAAGCGGTGAGGCTATTATCTACATCGTTTAAGGTTACCGCTATTTTATAATCTGTTTTTTGTTGCCAGTATTTTTGTTGTGCATAGGCGGCATTAATAAAAAATAAAACTGCAATAAAAATGAAGTGTTTTTTCAAACTGAAAAGGTTTTTTCAAAAATAATGAAAATTGCATCATCTAGTGCATCTAAAAAGCTGATAAAAGATATTGTGTGGAACGGCTGCTGGATGCGAAAGGGAAGCCCGAGGAACGAGGGCCGAAGTGATAACGTAGCCTGTAGCAGCCAGAACAAGTGTTGCTCTATTATTTAAAGGGGACAGCCCCCAATAAAAATCTCTATTTTCCTTTGCCAGAAAGTATAATACGGATGCTATGCAGTAAAATTTTAAAATCGAGTGATAAAGATATATTCTCAACATAAATGAGGTCATATTTCATTCTTTCTATCATTTCCTCAAGAGAGCTTGCGTAGCCAAATTTTACCATACCCCAACTGGTAAGGCCTGGTTTAACTTTAAAAAGGTATTTGTACTCTGGGTTTAAAGATACAAGTTGGTCAATATAAAATTTTCGTTCTGGACGTGGCCCTACAAAACTCATATCGCCTTTTAGAATATTCCAAAGTTGAGGCAGTTCATCCAATCGCCATTTTCGCATTATCCTCCCCCAATCGGTAATTCTACTATCATCATCACTACTGAGCATGGGGCCATTTTTTTCGGCGTCTATTTGCATAGACCTCAGTTTATACATGGTAAAAGGTTTTCCTTTAAAGCCAATTCTTTCTTGTGAGAAAAAAATAGGCCCTCTAGATGACAACCTATTTCGTATAATAGCATACATTAAAATGGGGGAAACAATGATAGCTCCAAACAAACTTAAAAAAATATCGAACATACGCTTTATATTTTGTTGCCATAAAGGCATCTGCCCAAAATGAACATCTATTAGCGGAACACCCATTACATTTGTATTTTGGAGTGCTCCGCTTAAAATATCGAACGTATCTGGTGTGATTTTTATATTTACATTTTTGTTGCTTAATTTTTGTAACAATTGAGTAATAACCAATCTGTCATTATTTTCTACTGCAATGATTACTTCTTCAATTTGATTATCTGCTATAATATTATTTATATTTTCTAGAGAATTATACACATTTATTTTAGAAGTAGGTAAGTGTAGTTCTCTGCCATTTAAATTTATAAAATCTGTAATAACATAACCAGAGCTATCATTTGTATTGAAAAAATCTTTACAAAAACTTTCTGCTTTTTTACCTGATCCTATAAGCAAGGAATTAAAAAATACTTTTTTCTGTCTCAACTGATTTTTAGTAAACGAAAGAAATATCATTCTTGATATAGTGCTAAAAAAAATTACGGGAAAAAGCAGGATAAAAAAATCTACATAATAATCATTGTTGTTTGTTCTTGGGTTTTTTAATATGAAGAAAAAAAGCAAAAAAATACAACCCAGTAAACTTATTAAGATGGTTTTTATAAACTCTACAACCCTCGATTTTTGGTACAATGAATGGTAAGTACCTGCAAGAAAATGTAGGCTTACCCAACCCAAGGCATATAAAAATAACCCAATGTAGAAACCGCTAGGGATACTAAAGGGATAATGCTGCGTTTTTGTTCGCAAGTAATAAAAGCAAACCCATGTAAATATTGCCACTGATAAGTCGTTGACAATATACCAAGCAATATTTATTTTGGGTTGTTTCAATCGCTATTAGGAATTTTAATTTACTTCTTTGTTTATTTTATCCAATATCTGATGCGCTACTTCCATGGCTCTAAAGCCATCTACAACGGTTACTGGTGTTTCTGTATTGTTTACAATTGCATTTTTAAAAGCCACCAATTCTTCCATCATTGCATTTGTATCTTCAACCAATGGATTTGCTATAGCTACTGTTTTTTTACCTTTATTGGTTTCAATATCAAAAGTAAATACACTTTTATCAGTTGGTGCATTTTGACTTATTATTTCTGTCTTTTTCTCTAAAAAATCAATACCGATATAAGCATCTTTTTGAAAATGTCTCATCTTACGCATTTTTTTCATCGAAATTCGGCTACTTGTCAAATTGGCTACACAACCATTGTCAAATTCAATACGAACGTTTGCTATATCCGGTGTATCGCTTAGCACCACAACTCCATTAGCAGATATATAGCTTACATTACTTTTTACAAGGTGGAGAATAATATCAATATCATGAATCATAAGATCCAAAATAACACTCACATCGGTACCTCTTGGATTAAATTGGGCAAGGCGATGCACTTCAATAAACATGGGCTCAAGAGCATAATTTTTTAAAGCTACAAATGCAGGATTAAATCTTTCTACATGTCCTACTTGAAATTTTAAATTGGATTCTTTAGCAAGTTTTAGTAATGCCTTGGCCTCTTCCATTGTATTGGTAAGCGGTTTTTCTACGAATACATGTTTGCCCTTGCGAAGCGCAAGTGCACAAAGTTCAAAGTGAAAGGTAGTAGGCGCTACGATATCTACTGCATCGCAATGGTCAATCAATTCTTCTGGAGATGAATATCGTTGAATGTTGTATTTGTCGCTTACACTTTTTGCATTTATATCATCTGTATCACAAAAACCAACTATTTCTACTCCTTCTATTTCTTTCCAATTATTTAAATGAAACTTACCTAAATGGCCTGCACCTATAATACCTATTTTTAGCATATTTATTTTTTAAAATAGTACATTTTCACAAATGCGAATTTATTCTTCCCAGAAACCCATGTTACCGAATTTTTTTATTCGATTATCTACACGCTCTTGCGCAGGTATTTGTTTTAGTTCTCGAATGGTTTTAATAAGGTAATTTTTTAATATGGTAGCTGCTCCTTCATAATCCCAATGTGCGCCTCCAATTGGTTCGGCTACCACTTCATCTACCAACCCAAAAGCAAGCATGTCTTTTCCTGTAAGTTTTAGTTGATCTGCAGCTGTTTCTTTTTTATCCCAGCTTCTCCATAAAATACTGCTACAACTTTCAGGAGAAATAACGGTATACCATGTATTTTCCATCATTACTACCTTATCGCCTACCCCAATACCCAATGCACCACCACTTGCACCCTCACCAATAATAACGCAAATTACGGGCACTTTAAGGCTTATCATTTCAAATATATTTCTAGCAATGGCTTCTCCTTGCCCCCTTTCTTCCGCTTCTAATCCAGGATAAGCTCCAGGTGTGTCTATTAATGTTACTACTGGCTTATTAAACTTTTCGGCCAGTTTCATTAACCGAAGCGCCTTTCTATAACCTTCTGGATTGGCCATCCCGAAATTACGTATTTGTCTTGTTTTGGTATTATTACCCTTTTGTTGCCCAATAATCATTACGGTTTCTCCATCAATTTGCCCAAAGCCTCCAACCATGGCTTTGTCGTCCTTTACATTTCTGTCGCCATGTAACTCTATAAATGACGTACACATATGCTCTATGTACTTTAAAGTGTATGGCCTATCGGGGTGACGGCTCATTTGTACCCTTTGCCAAGGGGTGAGGTTTTCTGTTATCCCTTTTTTAGTTTCCACAATTCTTTCTTCCAGCAAACCAATAGCACTACTCATATCTGTGTTAGACTTATCCTGCGTTATTGATAGTTGCTCTATTTGGTCATAAAGTTCTTTGAGAGGCTTTTCAAAGTCTAAGTATTGTCTATTCTTAAGCTGTGGCATATAAAATATTTTAACTTTAAAGTATCCTTTTGGTGGTGCAATATAAATTTTAAAACTATGCCTCACAATTTTTTTAATAAAGTTTTGTTTTCAAGATAGAAATATTCCTATCTTTGCAATCCGAAAAAAAGGATACGATTTATTTGTGTTGTTTTTTAGGGCCAACGGGTTGGTAGTTCAGTTGGTTAGAATGCTGCCCTGTCACGGCAGAGGTCGCGGGTTCGAGTCCCGTCCAGCCCGCCTAAAGGTTGTCTTTGTTTATAAAGGCAACCTTTTTTTATTTTATGCCCTTTTTTGTTTACATATTACAAAGTGAAGTCGATTCCAGCTTTTATAAGGGATTTACTGAAAATCCCATAAAAAGATTAGCGC
>JANPCB010000144.1:0-72428 GCA_031430735.1 Ferruginibacter sp.
ATAGGACGATTGGGAGGATGGAAAGGATACGACTCTCAAGGTCCGCCAGGGGTTATATGTTTGAAAAAAGGACTCGATAGGTTTAATGCGATTATAGAAGGAATTAACATTGCTAAAGATATGTGTACAGGGTAGCTGCCGTCAGGCAGGTTTGCGCCTTTGTGGCGGCCTTTTTTCGCAGCGAAGCTGCATGAAACTTTTTACATGTCATTTGCAACCTGTCCCTATTTTACTAGGGACTAGCTTAAAATTTATTTTATCCACAGGATGCTGTGCATGAGTGCCTCAGTCTGACATCATAATTGTAAAGGTTGATAATTGATTATCCTTTTTTCATCCACTTTTCAAACCGCTGCAAAAAAGCATCTTTGCGGTTGGCAGATACGGGGAGGTTGGCGTTATTTTCCATAATTAACTCGCCGCCACGGCCACGGATGTATTCTTTTATGTATTGCAGCCTTACTATATACTGGTCGTGTATGCGGTGAAAATCATCGGCAAGTAACAGTTTTTCAAACTCACCCAACTGGCGGCTTACTAAAATATGTTTGTCGTCTTTTGTAAAAAACTTAGTGTAGTTGCCGCTGCTCTGGCAATACAAAATTTCTGTGGGTAATATAAACAGTAGTCCGTTTTGGGTTGGTAAAGCAATTTTATGATGGTTAGCT
Organism: Ferruginibacter sp.; assembly: GCA_031430735.1. Classification (GTDB taxonomy): domain Bacteria; phylum Bacteroidota; class Bacteroidia; order Chitinophagales; family Chitinophagaceae; genus Ferruginibacter. Next base: position 669 of record JANPCB010000144.1, read on the forward strand.
TTTGAAGTATCGTTTTGCAGCAGACTAAATAAATGCCGGTTAATGTTTTCTTTTTCTATTTTATTAATGGCAGCGATGGTAGTTTTAATAAACTTGTCTACCAGCAATGGCTTGGTTAAATACCCAATGGCATTATTATCAAAAGCATCTACAGCATAATGGTTATAGGCAGTAATAAAAATTACTTCAAAGTTTACAGGCTCTAATTTTTTAAGAATATCAAAGCCGCTTAGCCCGGGCATTTCCACATCTAAAAAAACCAATTGGGGTTGCAATTCATCAATCAATAGTAACCCTTCGGCAGCATCGTTGCTTACTGCTGCAACCTGCACTGTTGTAAAATGTGCCTTCAACAACTCATGTACATAGGTTGTATTATTCGGTTCATCATCTATCAATAATGCTTTTACCATATTTGATTATTTTTTTTTCAGGGGAATTGTAAGTTGTATTAATGTACCAGTTAAATGCTCCCCTGTTGATTTTAAATTGATCACTTTAGTTTCAATATTATACAATTTACTTCTGCGCAAGGTGTTTTCCATACCAATGCCCACAGGTTGTGTATTGCGGTTGTAAAGATCTATGCCATTGCCATTATCCTTCACTTCTACAATTAAGTAATTATTTTTTTTATAAAACTTTACCTGTACCAAACCATTCCTGTTTTTTAATGGTGCCACACCATGCTTTACCGCATTTTCTACATAAGGCTGCAGCAGCATGGATGGTATCAACACTTCACCGGCATTTATTTGTTTGTCTGTTTCAATAGTAAAACTAAGTTTATCGGGAAAACGCAACTGCTCCAGTGATAAATAATTATGGATAAAATCTATCTCCTGTTGCAGGGTAATTTGCTGCAAAGCGGATTGTCCCATAGCAGAGCGTAACAGTGCTGCAAATTTATCTAAGTATTTTTCTGCCTTATCGTGCCTGCCCTGGAGGCTCAACAGTTTTATAGAGTTAAGACTGTTGAAAATAAAATGAGGATTAATTTGTGCCTTCAGCGCCTGCAACTCCAGCTCGGTTAATTTTTTTTGATAAAGCATGGCCTGCAGTTCTTTTTCCTTTTTTGCCATCTCTCTTCTGCGGAATAACCAAAATAAAATCAAGCCGCAGAGTATGGTTACAGTTATCCAAAACCAGGGTGCTCTCCAGAATGGGGTGGTAATATTAAATGAAATCATTAATGGTTTTGAACCAATATTACCATTTACATCTACTGCCCTTATTTCCACAGCATGTTTACCGCTGCTCAATTGAATTATTAATATATGGGCATCCAGCTTTTGCCATCCATCTCCATCAATCCGGTATTGAAAATAATTAAAATGCCCCCCTAACTCAATACCAGCAAAATGTAACTCTATATTATTCTGATTATATTTTAAACGATAGTTATTGCTGATAATGGTATCCCTGTTATTGATAGATATACCTGTAAGCTGTACAGGAATGTCAAAACGGGGCAAACTGATATTAGCCGGAATGGCACAAATGCCATTGCCTGTGGCGCAGTAAATAGTATCGTTACTATAGAGCATTTCGTTGATGATATTACTGCTGAGACCGTCGTTTATGGTAAGGTTTTGATAGCTGAAATCTGTAAGGTTAGATTTATACCTTATTACGCTGATACCACTGTTGGTACCAACCCATATTTCGCCGGGCCTGCCAGCAGTGAGGCATTTAACACTGTTGCTTATAATACCATCGCTGGTAGAAAATACCTTAACCACACTGTCATTATGCAAAACAACTACACCATTACTGGCAGTTGCCACCCATACATAATTATCGGGCGAGGGGCAAATAGCCGTTATTCGTTCGCCTAATAAAAGATGCTTTTTAGACAGTGAATCATCTGTTCTTTTGATATAATCAAATTTATACAGACCATCGGTACTGCCGTGGTAAATAAAATTACCTTTATATGAAGCCATGGCAGTTACACGTTTCTTTAGCACTGGCAAACGGGTAATTCTTTCTGTTTTGGTATTAAGTTCACTGATAGTGCCATAATTACCTAAAACAATTATACTGTCGTTTACAGGGGTTGCAGTTTTTGTACTCGTTTGTAACCCGGTATTTTGTAGTAGTTTAATATTGTAATTAACAAAATCACCACCTTCGCTAAATGAATAAACTTTGTTTTGTGAAACGATTATTTTTCGTTGCCAGCCTGTTTTAGAACCAGTCTCAATCTGATGAGTAATAAAATATTTACCATCTGTTTCAATAATCTGGCCAACATAATTCCCCGCAAGTAAAACACCATTAGGCTTCCTTGCTATACATAAGTATGTTGTGTTGGTAAAATTATCAGGAGAGGCAAAAGTTTCTGTTGTTTTATTTTTGTACAGCATTAATCCTTTATCAACTGTACTTATCCAGATATTTTCGGTGTTGTCATTATATAAAGCTTTTGGCAAATAGTTTCCGTTAATCACGAATTGTAGTTGCAACGTTTTCTTATCAAAAACATGTACGTTTCCTTTCCTGCTAAGGATGTTGAAATATTTTGGCGTAAATCCTACCCAAAAAATAGGTTCGTTTATGGTTACACTATTAATTTTTAAATTGAATGGATTTACTTCAAAATTTGAAAAAATATAAAACTTGCCAGATTTAACATTGCTTATATAGAATTTATCCTTCTCGGTTTTATAAATAAAATCTGAATGAGCGTTTATATTGTTTTGCAGTGAAAAACTATCAACTACTTTGTTATTTAAACAATAATACAGAAACTTCCGTTCCTTAAGATTATCAAAGCCATAAGATATAATTTCCCCGTTTTTAAGGTTGGTTATCAAAGCCCCCAAACCCATACGAACATAAAAATGTTGCTTTAGTTTTTTATCTTCAAAAATAAAGGATCCCTTTTCATTTGTGTACACAACGCCTCCACTTGTTAAAGTACTCAAATACATTACGGAGGTGCCATTTACTTTTGCAAGGTTACTATCCTCTTTTGCATTGATGAATCTGTTCCGTACCTCATCAAAATAAGCCGGGCTTTGTTTAAAACAGTTTACCCAAATACGGCCATTGTTTTCTTTCACCACATCCAATACATCATCGTCCGGCAATCCATCTTTAGTAGTAAATATTTGAAATCTTTTTCCATCGAACCTGGCAATACCGGCATCTGTAGCTACCCATAAAAAACCCTTGCTATCTTCAACACAAGTGTAAATATGATTGGATGGTAGCCCATCTGCTACAGTAAATGAACGGAATAGTTTATAGCCGCCATCTTGTGCATGGGCAGGTAAAATTATAGCAGTTATTAAAAGAGAAAAAAACAGGGCTTTTAAAAGCATGTACTAATATACAGAAATATTGTTGAGTTATTTAATATGAAACTTAAATCTTTTTTATAGAATTTATTTACGCCAGTATACGTAACGTTAGAGTGAAGCCGTCTCTAAAGATCTTTAAATAAAATTGAGCATTTGCTCATTCCTTTAATTTTTAATTTAATATTTAAAACAACCCACAAAAAAAAGGCCCCCAACTGGAAGCCTTTTTTAAAAAATATTTCAACAATAAAACTTAGCTAATCAACCCAGCAAAATGCTTTACTGTACGCACCAGTTGCGATACATAACTCATTTCATTGTCGTACCAACTTACTGTTTTTACCAATTGCTTATCGCCTACAGTTTGTACTTTGGTTTGTGTAGCATCAAACAACGAACCGAATGAAATGCCTATCACATCGCTGCTCACAATTTCATCTTCGTTGTAGCCAAAGCTTTCGTTGCTAGCGGCTTTCATAGCAGCGTTTACTTCTTCAACTGTTACTGTTTTTTCCAATACAGAATACAACTCTGTAACAGAACCAGTGATAACCGGTACCCTTTGTGCACCACCATCTAATTTCCCTTTTAGTTCAGGCAAAACCAAGCCTATTGCTTTTGCAGCTCCTGTACTGTTAGGTACAATATTAGCAGCAGCAGCTCTTCCTCTTCTCAAATCATTTTTAGGATGCGGTGCATCCAATGTATTTTGATCGTTTGTGTATGCATGTATCGTACTCATGATACCAGTAACGATTCCAAAATTATCGTTCAATGTTTTTGCCATTGGTGCCAAACAGTTGGTTGTACAACTTGCACAACTGATGATGGTTTCGGTACCATCAAGTATGGCATGGTTTACATTAAATACAACTGTTTTCAAATCGCCGGTGGCAGGTGCAGATATTACTACCCTTTTTGCACCAGCTGTAATATGTGCTTTTGCTTTTTCTGCATCGGTAAAAAAGCCGGTGCTTTCTATAACTACATCTACATTGTGTGTTCCCCAAGGAATTTGTGATGGGTCTTTTTGTGCATATACTTTTACTTCTTGCCCGTTTACTACGATTGAATTTTCGGTAGAAGTTACTTTTTCATCGAAACGACCTTGTGCACTATCATACTTTAATAAATGAGCCAACGTAGCTGGACTGGTAAGGTCATTTATAGCTACTACATCTATACCTTCCATATTGTGTATCTGACGATATACCAAACGACCAATACGACCAAAACCATTAATGGCAACTTTTACTGAACTCATAACGCTAAATTTATACTGTTATTAATTTTTGAAGTGCAAAATTACATTTTGTTGGTGATTTATGGCGTATTTTTTTGGCTATACCAATGGTAAGTCATTTTTGCCGCTCTCGTAAAAAGAAAAACGTGAAAATCTATTAATTTCATACTTTTATATCCTTAATCTAAAACAAACAATTATGAAACGTTCAGGTTTATTGATTTTATTGGCAGTATTAGTTGTAGTTGGCTTTTTGGGCTGCAATGGTTACAATGGTCTTGTAAAGCAAGATGAGAGTTTAAAAAAAGCATGGAACAATGTGCAAACTGAATACCAAAACAGATCGGACCTTGTTGGGAATTTGGTAAATACCGTTAAAGGTGCTGCTAATTTCGAGCAAAATACATTGACTGCTGTGGTAGAAGCTCGTGCAAAAGCTACTAGCGTAAACATAAATGCAGATAACCTTACACCAGAAAAAATTGCTGAATTTCAAGCTGCACAAGGACAATTATCTGGCTCATTGAGCAGATTGCTTGCTACAGTAGAAGCATATCCAACGCTCAAAGCAACAGAAGGATTTATGAGATTGCAAAGTCAATTGGAAGGCATTGAAAATAACATCAAAAATTCTAGAAAGCTTTTCAACGACGAAGTGAATGTTTACAATACAAAAGTACGTTCATTCCCTATGAATATTTTGGGCGGTTTATTTGGCTTTAAAATGAAAGAAGGATTTAAAGCAGATGCAGGTGCAGAGAAAAAAGTGGATGTGAATTTTGATGACATGAATAAAAAATAGTTTTAATCTTTCTTATTTTATTTGATGAATAAAAAACGTTATTCCGGTTATATTGCTGGCGCATTGTTGGTACTCTTAGGAATATTCTTAATAGTTACTTTCAATGGCTTGGTAAAGAAGGAAGAAAAAGTAAAGCTACAATGGAATGAGGTTCAAAATGTGTACCAACGCCGTTTGGACCTCATACCTAGCTTGGTAGAAACCGTAAAAGGCAATGCCAATTTTGAGCAAAATGTATTGCGAGAAGTTACAGAAGCTAGATCCAAAGCCAATTTTGTGAATGTAAGTGCAAACGAAGTGTCGGCCAAGGGCTACGAAGCGCAAAGCCAAGCACAAGATGAATTGGCTAATGCCGCTAATAGGCTTTTAATAGCGGTAGAAAAATATCCTGACCTGCAGGGTACCAAAGCATTTGTAACTTTACAAACCCAGCTAGAACGTACGGAACTTCGAATAAAAACAGCACGCAAAGATTTCAACGAATCTATTCAACAATACAACAGTAGCACAAGGAGTTTTCCTACAAGTTTGGTTGCAAAGATTTTTGGATTTAAACCCAAAGATGGTTTTCAATCGGATGCGGGCGCAGAAAAAGCAACAGAAATAAAATTCAAATGAGCATTTTTCCATTTTTTAAAAAAGTTTCATTTTTTAACGACGATGAAAAACAGCGTATGGTGGCAGCTATACGTGAGGCCGAGTTAAAGACGAGCGGCGAAGTGCGTTTGTACATAGAAAGTAAAAATGCATATGTAGACCCGATGGATAGGGCCGCAGAAGTTTTTTACAATCTAAAAATGGATAAAACAGATGAGAGAAATGCCGTATTGCTTTACATAGCTATGAAAGACAAACAGCTTGTTCTTTTTGGCGATGAAGGTATTTACAAAGCTACTGGTCCCGATTTTTGGAATAATGAAGTAAAGGCCATGGTTGCTAAATTTTCTAAAGAAGATATTGTGGGCGGAATTGTGCAATGTATCCTTGATGTAGGGCAAACACTACAAGAGAAATTTCCTTACAATAAAGAAGACGATAAAAATGAGTTGCCAGACGAAATTATTTTTGGCAAATAATATTTACACTACAGTTTCATGAATCTATTTAAAAAAATATTTCTTTCTTTGTTGTTATTGTGTAGTACATTATTGTATGCACAAAAAATGCCCGATAGGCCAAACCCACCAAGGCTTGTAAATGATTTTACCAATACACTTACTCCTGACCAGATTCAAACTTTAGAAAAAAAGTTGGTCGATTTAGACAATACTACATCTACACAAATAGCGGTTGTATTGGTTGCTAATACCGATGGTACTACTATTTCAGATTATAATGTAGAACTGCTTCGTAAGTGGGGCGTAGGCACGAAGAAAGACAACAACGGTATTGTTTTACTAATAGCAAAAGATGATCGTAAACTAGATATTGCGGTTGGTTATGGTTTGGAAGGAGCCCTACCAGATGCTACTGCAAAAAGCATTATTGATGACATAATTGTACCTAGTTTTAAGGGCAATGATTATTACAGGGGTGTAGACCAAGGTACAGATGCTATAGTGCAGGCGGTGAAAGGACAATACAATGCACCTCGCTCTAAACGTTCTGGAAAAGGTGGTAGCTCCATCCTTTTTTTTATAATTGTAATAATTGTGATAATTATAATTTCCAGCGGTGGAGGTAGAAAAGGCGGTGGAACATTTATGAGCCGTAGGGGACAAACTGGAATAGCAGATGCTGTTATCTGGAGTCTATTGCTAGGAGGTGGTGGAAGAGGCGGTGGTGGTGGCGGCGGTGGCTGGGGCGGCGGAGGAGGAGGTGGAGGCTTTGGCGGCTTCGGCGGCGGCGGCGGTGGCGGTGGCGGTGCTAGTGGAAGTTGGTAGGGGGGAAGAGTAATTAGTAATTGGTAATTAGTATCGAGTGGTCTGTCGAATCTTTTTAAGTTGTAAATTATTTAAAACACTTTTAAAAATATATGTTATGAAAAAAATACTTCTTTTAGCAACCGTATTGGTTTCTGTTTTTTTAATGTCGTTCATTTATGGCGACCCACTAAATATTGGTGATGCTTTGCCCAAAGCGGATGTAAAAATGAAAGATATAAGTGGTAAAGAAATTAGCATGCAAATGGCCAAAAAAGAAAATGGTTTGCTGGTAATGTTTAGTTGCAATACCTGCCCGTTTGTTGTAAAATACCAAGCAAGAACACAGGAAATTTGTGCCTATGCTCAAAAAATGAATTATGGTGTGATAGTAATAAACAGCAACGAAGCAAAAAGAACAGATGATGATAGCTTTGATGCAATGAAGCAGTATTATAAGGAACAAAAATACAATTGGTATTATGCAGTAGATGAAAATAGTTCTATTGCCGATGCATTTGGTGCTATGCGTACGCCAGAGTGTTTTTTGTTTGATAAAAATCTAAAACTAGCATACCATGGTGCTATAGACAATAATGCAACTGGGGATGCTATGGATTTAAGAAATCATTTACGCATTGCGATGGATGAATTGAGCGCAGGCAAGGAGGTGAACGTAAAAACCAGCAGGAGCGTGGGTTGCACGATAAAAAGAAAAGGATAATATTATTTTATAGCTTCTTTTATAGCATTTTCTATTTCTGGCGCAGATAATTTTTTCTCATAAAATTTTCTGTAGCCAGATTTTTTATTTACGATAAGTGTGGCAGGAATAGAACCACTCCAGCTTTCTGCAATTATCGGGCAAAAATAATCTGCATCTGATTCATCAAGCCATGCTATGCTGGCAATGTATTTTTTTCTTGCTACAAAATTTTTAATCTTAATAGGATAATTTTCTTTAAAATCTAAACTTACTAAGTATAATTTCACTTTGTCATTTTTATACTTTTTACTGTACTTTATTAAATCTGGAATTTCCTCTATACAGGGCACACAGAAGGTAGCCCAAAAATTTATTACCAATACATCATCCGATTTTTCTATCAAATTACTGATGTTGGTAATTTTCCATTTTTCTATATTTTGTGCAATAGAAGTTGCTGAAAAAAAACAAAACAGTATAAGTAGGTAAATAATTTTCATCGATTTATTAAATGAGGTGTTTGTATACTGAAGTTATACCAAATTTATTATTTAGTCCAACTATTTTCACGCAAGGCTCGCAAAGGAGCAATGGCGCAAAAAAATGACATTGGACTATTTTACAAGTCCAAAAGGTATTAATTAAATTTAAGGGATTCGTTCGATCGCCGCAGGGTTTGTCAAACTTTATTGGCAATGTCAAAATAAATGTATCGTAAAAAGATGGACAACCCTATTTGTAAACAGCGACATTCTTAGACGCACCCTCTTTATTGATATAATTAAATTTTAATGATTATCCGTTATTGGGTGCAAAAGAATTTTATGTATGAAATACACAATGCATGATTTATAAAGGGGTAGATTAAAATGATATTTCTGTTTTTTTCTGTGAATCTGTGGCTAAAATATTGCCACAGATTCACAGAAAAGCTGGTTTGTATATGACCTCTTAACAATTACGCAAATAGGATACAGATAATATTGGTAAATTTAAAGAGGTAAATTCTTTAAATGAAGAATGAATTTTTAAACATTTTATATTTAATTTTCTACAATTTTATATTCCTTGCACCTAATAGCGGATAGCTATTTAAATTTAATCATTCTAAACGTATATTTGTTGTATAAAATATTTCAAATGAAAAGTCAACTATTAATGCTATTTTCAATTGTAACCCTATTGGCTGCATGTAAAAAAAACAGTGACGACGTTGTTCCACCAGTTACCACTTTTCAGTGGCCTGCTGGTACAGGGGAATATGCTCCTTATACGCTTGGATCTACTTTTGTATACGAAATTGCAAGCGGCACCCCAACAGTAATTGATAGCTTTACCTATACTGTTACAAAAGATACTACCATCAATAGTTTGCCATACAAAAAATTGGAATCCAATAAACCGGCTTTGGGTGTTACCTATTATTCCAATTACACAAATGGGGTGGTTACCAATATTACGTATAACTTAAATTTTCAAGGATTGGTAACGGTACCTGTAGTTACACAAATTGTGTTAAAAGACAACGTACCTGTAACAACAACTTGGAACGAAACGCTAATTGTAACTGTGCCAGGCTTTCCGCTCCCTGTAGGTGTAATGTTTGTGTATACCATCATGCAAAAAGATTTTACAAAGAATATTTTGGGTAAAGATTATCTTAATACTATTTATGTGAAGCAAGTTATTAACTTGCCTGCTGGACTGCCTTTGCCGCCAGGCATACCTGCTTCTACCCAAATAGATAATTATTATGCAAAGGGCGTGGGTATAGCTCAACGAGATGCTACAGGAAATGTGTTGAAAATAAAGCGCTATAATATTATTAAATAGAACCCCTGTCCTACATATGCATCTAGCAATATGATAAGCTTAAATAGGTTTATTATACTTGTAAATTAGTTTTAAAGAAAAGTTGGCAATCTAAACAATTATTCTGCATCGCTAGATGTTCTTTAAAATAGCGTAAAAGCTATAATCAAAAAACTACACAACAAATAAAAAAAAATAATTTCGTTTGCTCCCATATTGCTAATGTTTTGAAAAATATAGCTTAATATTTAGAACTTTACGTAACATAACTTAATTTGCGTTCCTTAAATACATAAAAAACAAAACATGAAAAAAGGATTTTTACAAACAACCATCGCATGTATATTTATTACAATTGCTAGCACTTCATTTGCACAAAAATTGGCTTTGAAGTTAAATACGGGCCAAAAATTAAAAGTTATAACAAATACTGAAACTAAAGCTACCATGAGTGCTATGGGGCAAGAAATGGAAACCAATGCCGTTAGCAAGTCTACCACGCAAGTAGTAGTTTTAAGCAATGATAATAGCAACTATCAAATAGGGCAAACACTTATTGGTTTGCAGACCAATATGCAAGCAATGGGCCAAGATATGAGTTATGATAGCGATAAAAAAGACAACGATGAAAAAATTGCTGAATCATTAGATAAGGTTATGAACAAAGAAAAAAAATTGACAATAAATAGTAAAGGGAAAATTATTAATCAAGAAAGCATTGGGGAGCAAGAAGAAGCCTCAATGAGCATGATGACAGGTTTAGCGTCCAATGGGGATGCTGTTGTAATATTAATGAAGTCGTTGCTTGGCCAAGATATGAAAGTTGGAAATACATGGATTGATGCTTCGGAGAATACAGCAGGCCAAACGAAAACAAAAAACAATTTAGCTTTCAAGGTTATTAGTATAGAAGCTGATATAGCTATAATTGATTACAGTGGTACTTCTACTTCAGAGAGTACATCGGAACAAATGGGTCAAGAAATGGTAATGACTTCTTCTAATAAAGTTACAGGAAGTGTTAGCGTAAATATTAAAAACGGTATCCTTGTTGAGCATTTAATTAATATTTCATCTACTGGCAATACGGAAATAGCTGGTATGTCAATTCCGAGTGATACAATTACAAAAATTACATCTAAAGTAATAGCAGAATAATTTACAAAGCTTTGTTCTTAAAAATGCCTTCAAAATTTTTGAAGGCATTTTTATTGGCGTAAGGGTTGTCAACCTTCATTGGTTTGTTCAAAAATAAAAAGTACTACAAAAAAGGTTGACAACCCTATTGCAACCCTGTTTGCTTTATGGAACGATTTTGTATCAAGGGTTGTCAACCTTCATTAGTTTGTTAAAAAATAATAAGTACTATAAAAAAGGTTGACAACCCTATTGCAACCCTGTTTGCATAATGGAACGATTTTGTCTCAAGGGTTGTCAACCTTCGTTGGTTTGTTCAAAAATAAAAAGTACTAGGAAAAACGTTGACAACCCTATTGCAACCCTGTTTGCAAATTGGAGCATTTTTAAATGCAGCCAAAAAATTGTCGTTAGGGTTGTCAACCTTGATTAGTTTGTTCAAAAATAGAAAGTACTATAAAAAAGGTTGACAACCCTGTTTGCTTTATGGAACGATTTTGTCTCAAGGGTTGTCAACCTTCGTTGGTTTGTTCAAAAATAATAATTACTATAAAAAAGGTTGACAACCCTATTGCAACCCTGTTTGCAAATTGGAGCATTTTTAAATGCAGCAAAGAAACTAGTTTATATTAATTTATTTACTACTTTGTGTAGGTATTTAAATATTACCAAAAACACTTTTATGAAAAAAAAATTAATAATCATACTGCTGGTCATTTCTTTTGTAATAGAACTGGGACTAACCCTCATGTGTTTTTTTAAACCAAAAATAGCGTTGGAATTGTTTGGTATGGAATATAGCAATCTTACCGCTTTTTTGGGGTATATCATTGCATGGTTTTGTTTGTTGGTAACCATAATAATCGCTTATGCCATATATTTATTAAAAAACAATAAAGAAGGCTATGAAGCTATCATTTATATACTAGGGTTTTGGTGGTTGGGGCTAGGCATCGGGGTCTATTTTGTTTTTGGAAAAACAGAAAATTTGCTATTGGATTCGTCCAAGGGTTTACTATTTGTTGTCCTCAATTATTTGCATGGGAAGCAGAGAAGGAGCTAATAAATGCTATGTTGATTTAATAGTTTAAAATAAACTACAGGAGATTAAAGTATAATTATTGACTAATTTGGTAAAATAAATTTGTTGATTAATGAAAAAGCAAAATCAAAATAATGAAAAAGAAAAGAACATATTTTCATTCTTAGATCATGCATCAGAAGTTGTTGGTTGGTTGCAAATTGTACTATCCCTACTAATATTAGGATTGATTATTGCCGCCGTTTTATACTTTACAAATCCATCAACGCTAAGATTTTTTATTGCATTTCCAATAGGCTTTGCTGGGTTAATTGTGGGAATAGTTATTGCTAACAAAGCTTGTAAGAGTAAAGGAACTATTCATGCTATCTCAACTGAAATGGCAACACCTGAACTTAATACTTTGGAAGATGAAAATGACAGATTACTTTAAATTGTAACTATAGTCAATATGGTTAGGAAACCCCTTACTTGTATTCTATTCAAGAGGAGAACCCATGAAATAAATTTGTATAATAATTTTATGTACAATTAAGCTATAACACAACCAAATCCTCTGGCCGCTCAATAACAATCTGCGCCTTTCCCTTATACTCCTCTATTGTACCCTTTACACAAATATTTTTATTTTTATACAGCTCTTCTACAGGTAATGCAAAATTTTTATAACTCTTTGCAAATATCACAATCGTAAGTGGCGTATTGGGATATTTACCCCCTAAGTTTATTTGTGTAATACTGCTAGAAGATCGGATGCCAAATACTGCGGCACATACCGTTACTTTTTTGCCAATATTATTGATTGCTTCGGTAACGTCAATAGCATTTTTGTATTTGCTTGAAACGGCTTTAAAATCAATAGTTGATGCAGCAGTGGCAAACAACCTGTTGAGCACTTCTGCAAGCCTAAGGCCAGCCAATAATAATTGTTTTTGTACAACAACCTTGTTTTTTTGTAGATAAGCTTCACTCAATCTAAATTCTGGGAAATCATACACCCCATCTAGCAAGCTTCTACTTTCTTGCATCCATTTTAAAAAATCTACTTCGTTTTTAAAACTTACAGCATTGTTTTTGTAAAGGTCTAAACAATCCTTATCCGTAATTTTTGTAAGGGCAATAATATCTTCGTCCCAAAAGCGGTGTAGGTTATGTGTTTTTATTGTATCGTATTGCACTATTACTTTATTGCCACCAAGGTCGTCGTCGTAGCCTGTATGTAAGGGCATATGCAAGTCGCCCATTAGGTGTAAGAGTATGTATAAGTCTGTACGTATTTGGTCGGAGCAGAGTGTGTTTTTATGAATCAACTCATTGTAAGTAATAATAAGCCTGTTTACAATATTATCATTGTTGTTGGGCTCGTATATTTTTCCTTTGGGATAATCTAGGTAATGCCAGCTACGCATAAAATCATAATCGCCGTTGGATTTCATGATGTCCATCCAATTGGCAGCAGTATCTATACTCATATTACCAAGAATGGCCAATACATTTTTGCGTACATCTTCTTTTACAAACTGCATGGCAAGTCTTCCTACAAGAGCATGACCTTCGGGTCCCCAGGCAAATGTTTTTTTGTTTGGAAATAGTAAAAATGCAATGGCTAAAAGAATTATTTTTCTCAATATTTTTTTATACATAGATAGGCTTTATCAGTATACGAAGCTATTGATTTTTTTCATAATTACTTTCAATACGCATCGCTAGCATGCAAAGTAATTATTAACAATAGTAAAAACCAACATTCAATTATGGGAGATGATTAACGGGTGAAACCACAACAGTACTCCTCCGTTGGGTATACCTCTTTAGGAGTGAACGAAGCGCATGTGATTGGTTAAAAATGACTAATTTTTAATAGCCAAGAAATAATTTCATAAACGTACAATAAATAGTGGGCGTCACACTATTTTTATTTGTCTGCGCATTTATCAATATTTACTAATAATGTCTTATTTTCGGACGAATAAATTGTTTTAAAACCAATACATCATAATAATGAAAAAATCAATTACTTACTTACTGTTTTCTTTTTGCCTTTTTTATATGCAAACAGTACATGCACAACTCAGGATTGGATATATCAACACCGAAGATTTATTGGCTGTGATGCCAGAAACAGACAAGGTGGGTAAAGATTTGACAGCTTACCAGGCACAACTAGAGCAGCAAAATAATAACTTGATATTAGAATTAAATAAAAAGGATAGTGTATTCATATTAGATTCTGTTAATCTCACAAAAGAACAAAAAAATGAAAGAAGAAAGGAGCTCTTTGGATTATACCAAGAAGTACAGGGCTTTAGCCAGACAGCACAAACTGCATTGCAAAAAAAGCAAGAAGAATTGATGCAACCCGTTCGTAAAAAAGCTTATGATGCCATTAGTGCTGTATCCAAAGAAAATAAAATAACCTATGTGTTAGATATAAATTCGATTATTATAGCTCCGCCAGGGGATAATATTTTGTCGTTGGTAAAAAAGAAATTGGGTATTGTAACTGTGCCTCCTAAAACCGCTGTAAAACCAAAGTGATTTTTATATAGGTAGTTGTCGTTTATGGTTGCTTCTATAAATAAAAAAGGCTTTATTCATGCTCTGCATTGAAAAGTGTATAGATTAGGCGGGCATTGCATTGTTCTTCATGGAATGCTTATTCTTTGGGGGATCTATTTTTGAACAATTGCAAAGCTTTGTGTAAGGGATAAAGAACGTACATCACCTCAACAATATACTGGTCCCTTTTTTTAAATAAATTTTTCCATCTGCACCCATGGCTTCAAGCATCCATATTACAGTTTGTGCATTTTGTTTTGCGTTTTTAAAGCTGCCATCCCATCCATTTTTTGTGGTTTGGGTTTCGTAATATAATTCGCCCCAGCGGTTATAAACCCTGAAATATCGAATTTGTTTTATGCCATAAGAAACGGGTCTTAATACATCATTTACGCCATCTCCATTTGGTGTAAATGCAGTGGGAACATAGATGGCTATATCGTTTACCAATTTTACCTGTTGAGTATCTATAGTTACACAACCTGTTTTTGTTGTTATGCTTATTTTGTATTCCTGTTCAATAACACTTTTAAAAACCGGGTTAAAACTGCTTGCATTATCTAAATAGGTAGCTGGATTCCATAAAATACTTTCACCAAAATTTCTAGCATGTAAATCGAGCGGTAAGTTTATTACACCTATTTCTACTGGATATCGTAAGGCGGTTTTGGGCTTTTCTATTGAAACCGCTTTGGTAAATGTATGCATTGGAGTAGGACATTGTAAGGTACTTACAGATAGGCTAATAAAATAGTTTCCTGCAGTGGAGAATGTTGGCCCAATTGGGTTTGCCAATGTAGATGTTTGTCCATTAGGAAAACGCCATAAATAGTTTATAGTAGAACCTACTGTATCTGCTGTGTAATTAATGATGTCTACTGGTAAATTGATACATTTTGGCGGTACATTAAAAGAGGCAACTGCATTTGGATAAACCGTAATGGTATCCGTAATGGTATCTGCGCACCTACTAATACTACTCACTACCAGTTCTACAATATAGATTCCTGGTTTAGTGTATGTATGATTAAAGTGCCTGGTTGTTGCGGTGGTTCCATCGCCAAACGACCAATTGTATTGCATTGCACCTACAGCATTTGAGCTATAATTGGTAAAAATAAATTGATTTCCCAAAAGGCATTGTTTTTTAGTATTTACCGTAAACGAAGCTTCGGGTACACTTGCAATAACTACGTTTTGTTTTCGTGTAGTAAGTATACATGTAGGGCCGCCAAAAAGCATGGCATAGTATTCTCCCGTTTCTGTTACCCTATATGTTGTTTGGTTAGCTCCTATTATTGCTACACCATCTTTATACCACTGGATACTATCTGCAGGGTTTACTTTTAGCACGGCACTATCACCGCTTCCAATACAATAATCGGCTCTCCCTAATAGCTGTATAGCATTGTTTACAGCTGATACATTTACTTTTACTTGGTCTGTTTTTATACATCCTCCTCCAAGGCTTCGTGCGGTAAGTGTATAAATGGTGCTGGTATCTGGTCGTGCCAATGGATTAGCAGCATTTGGATTGGATAAACCTTCTATTGGAGTCCATTCATATCTTACGCCCAACTGAGGAGGGGCACCTATTTGAACAGGCTCATTGTTACAGGAAGTTTTATCAATTCCCGCATCTGCCACTACATTTAAATTATTTATTACATCTGCATACAAGGTATCTAAGCAACCATAACCATTGTAGGGTACCAACTGTACTGCTACTTGCGTACTAGTAATGGGCACTGGTACAAAAGATAAAATTTGCCCTGTTCCCAATACCTGAGAAAAGTTGGTATTAAACCAAGTATAACTTTGATAACCATAAGGAGCAATCACATTTACTGCTGTATCCTCCGGACAAAAAGATGCTCCTTCAAATCTACCACTGCATTCTGTATTTACATCTATATAGGCATATCCAAAATGCCTCCTAAAAGTGCAATCAGATGTTTTAAAAAGCAAACGAATTGTTTTACCTGCGTTGCCATTTAAATTAATGGTAACAGCCGACCAATTTTTATAATAAATAGGAGTGTTGCTATCTATGATTGGAGATAATTCGAAACCAGGTAAAGGGGTACCAAAAGGAAAAAAAGCAAAGGAAGAACATTGGATGGTTGTATTGTCTGTAACATTTGTAATTTCTATTTCCATTCGTGGCTGTTGGTATACCTGGTGATTGGGATCTTGAAATACAACGGCATAATTATAAATAAGATTATACTCATTTGCATTGGATGGTATGGTAAAAGTATAAGATACACCTTCTGCCTGTGCTCCCCCTTCTGTATTTCCTAGTTTTATTGAATGCCCACTGCCGTTGGGGCAGTTTACAGGAAAGCTTCCATAAGGGTCGAGGGCATTGCTTTGAAAACTAGACATCATGGTATGTCTACCATCTATTGGGTCAGAAGGGCTGAGTGATATTACATTTTGAGTGCCTACAGCTGCTACAGATCCAGTATAGCAAATCCACCCTGCAAAATCACCTTGTTCGAAATCAATATTGGGTGGGCAATTTTGTGCAGTAGCGGCATGTGTTGTGCAAACCAATACTGTTATAAATATAAATTGTTTTGTAAGGTAAAACGAATTTATAAAGCAAGGTTTAATATGTTCTAAAAGAGCAAAAAACATTAAACTAAAGATAAGCATATTTGCAAATAATTAATAATATACTTTGCCTATCGAAATAAATGTATATAAGGTTGCTACCTATTCGTTTGGGCGGGTCTAATTTTTAAAAATGGGTTATTTAATTTGTAGTAACTATTCTTAACAATATATACCCTATTAGTAATTTATTAAACAGAGCCTTATTTTAATAAGCAACTTTTCTATAACTGTATTTTTTAAAACAACCTGTTTTATCATAGTTTATTTTTAGATTATCAAATAAAATTGACAACGAATTACTATATTTGAAAAACAACCGTTTTCTTCGATTGCTTGTAATTTTTTTTCTTAAAACGAATAGTTATGCAAGCAAATGAGCTATTGCAATCTTATTTAGTAGATAAAAATACTTGGGACGAAATGTACCAAGACTCAGCTGTGCGTGAGCAATACAAAAAAGCGCTTGAGTTTCTTCAGCAACTATCCATAGAAGAATTAAATAAAAAGGAAGAGCTGGCCAAGCGGTTGTTTATGAGCCAAGGCATTACTTTTACCGTGTATAATAGTGGGGAGGGCATAGAGAAAATATTCCCTTTCGATATTATTCCCCGCATCATTACCGCTGCAGAATGGGATTTTATAGAAAAGGGAATCAAGCAACGCTTAAAAGCGCTCAACCTCTTTTTAAAGGATATTTACAGCAATCAATTTATTATTAAAGATGGGGTAATGCCAGCGGCTATGATATACAGTTGCCCGCATTATTTAAGAGAAATGCACAACTTTGCTGTCCCGTATGATATCTATGTTCATATTTCAGGTATAGACTTAATAAGGGATAACGATGGGTCTTTTTATATTCTAGAAGATAATTTACGTACGCCCAGTGGTGTTAGTTACATGTTGGAAAATAGAGAAATTACCAAACGTATTTTTCCAGATTTATTGCCAAAAAACAATGTACGCAGTGTAACTGAATACCCTAATATTTTGCATAAAAACTTGGTGTCATTATCCCCGAGGCAAACACAAAACCCTACCATTGTTTTACTCACGCCGGGTATTTTTAACTCGGCTTATTTTGAGCACAGTACCCTTGCAAGGTTAATGGGAGTAGAGTTGGTAGAAGGCAAAGATTTGGTGGTAGATAACCACAAAGTATATATGAAAACGACTGCCGGTTTGCAGCAAGTAGACGTTATTTATAGAAGGGTAGATGATGAATTTTTAGACCCGCTTGTTTTTGACCCAAGTAGCCTTTTAGGTGTAGCCGGTATTATGAGTGCCTACAGAAAAGGCAATGTAGCTATTGTAAATGCAGTAGGAAACGGCGTGGCCGATGATAAAGCCATATATACCTATGTGCCTGCTATGATAAGGTATTACTTAAATGAAGAACCTATTATAAAAAATGTGCCCACTTATCATTTAAATAATTTGGATGAAAGGGAACATGTTTTTAAAAATATAGAGCGTATGGTTATTAAAAAGACCAATGAAAGTGGAGGGTATGGAATGCTCATGGGTAGTGCGGCTACTGCGCAAGAAATAGATGAATATGTAAAACAAGTTATCACAAATCCAAGAGATTTCATAGCTCAGCCAATTATTAGTTTATCGAGTTGCCCCTGCTACATGAATGGCATACTAAAACCACGAAGAATTGATTTAAGGCCATATGCCCTTTGCGGGCCAGATGGTATTGAGATTGTGCCTGGTGGCTTAACAAGAGTAGCATTAAAAGAAGGTTCTTTGGTTGTTAATTCATCGCAGGGTGGTGGCAGCAAAGATACTTGGGTGTTGGCAGAATAATGTTCTTTTGGATTAGAAGTATGCTGCAGAAATATAGTAAGATAAGAAGTTGATTTTATCAAAAAATAAAACATAACCTGGGTAATATAATATGGGCAATTGCCATTCCTTACCCGAATAAATTTTTAGTAAAGATGTTAAGTAGAGTTGCTGATAGTTTGTATTGGATGAGCCGTTACATGGAACGGGCAGATGGGATTTTGAGAATGCTTAAAATAAATTATGCATCTTCTCAAGATGATATGCAGGAATTTTCTTGGATGCCCGTTTTAAAAATATTTACTTTTTTGAAAGAAGAAGAAGCACAGCTATTGGCAAAAGATACCAGGGCTGTATTGCTTTTTATGGTTACAGATAAAGAAAATCCCAACTCTGTATTTAATATTGTAACACAGGCTAGAGAGAATGGAAGAAGTGTACAAGACCATATAACGATTGAAATGTGGCAATGCCTCAACGATTTCTATCATGCAATACGGCAAGATGATTTGGAAAATTTACTACAAAAGGAGGACCCTATAACCATCTTAGATACGCTTATAAAGAAAGGACTTCTGTATTATGGAACCACCGATGTTACCATGGCAAGAGGAGAAGGAAATTCATTTATTAATGTGGGCAAATTTTTAGAAAGAGCCATACAATCTGTAGATATATTGGATGTAAAATATAGTGATCTAGATTATCAACTAGATAAAACAAGTGACACTACTTATTGGAAGTATTTACTCATGTCTATTTCTGGATTTGAATTGTATTTAAAGACATATAAAAGTGGTTTTGAAGCAAAAAATGTAATGGAACAAATATTATTAAACGAAAAATTTCCTCGCTCGGTTATTTATTCAATCGATCATTTACACGGATATTTCGAACAACTTAAAAACGATAAAAACATTATCGGTTTCAATGAAGTAGATTTTAATATCGGGAAAGTTAGGAGCAAAGTAAAGTTTTCATCACCCGATAGTGTTATAGACGAAGGGTTGCATCATTTTTTGGCAGAAGTAAAAGCCAATCTATTGGTGGTAGGAAATAAACTAAACAAACATTACTTATCGCTTAGTTAAAAAAAGTAATTATTAAATTAAAAGAATTTTATGCCTCGGTTTATCATACATCATGTTACAAAATATACTTACCCAGAGCCTGTAAGGGATAGTGCCAACCAAATAATGCTTTACCCACTTATAGACGAGTATCAAGAAGTGCAAAGCCAAAAAATAAGCATTACAGGCGAGCCAAGGGTGGAAGTATACAAGGATTATTATGAAAATGAAATTGGCACATTCATGAATGCATCTTCACACAACGAGCTTAGAATCGATTCTACCATTGCTGTTGTTACAAAGCCCAGAATTTTTCCTTCTGACGAGCGTTCTACAGAAGACCAGTGGGCGCATTTACAAGAAATAGCCTCAATGGTAGCCTTCTTGGATTTTTTGAAACAAGAAACTTTTAAAGACCTACCAGAAGTAAAGAAAATTGCCGATGAGGGATTTTACAAAACAGTATCCGTTTTTACGGCAGTTTTGCAATTAACAGAATATGTATATACCCATTTTAAATATATAAAAGGTATTACCAATGTAGAAACTACGCTTGATGAAATCTGGGATTTAAAAGCGGGCGTATGCCAAGATTTTGCACATATTTTATTGGTCATGCTCCGATTACTCGGTATTCCTGCCCGCTATGTGAGTGGCTATGTGTGCCCACACGATAACAACCTACGGGGTGAAGGTGCCACACATGCATGGGTAGAAGCTTACATACCTTTTTATGGGTGGTTGGGTTTAGATCCTACTAATAATTGTATTGTAAATGATTTGCATGTACGGTTGGCCATTGGGCGTAAGTTTAGCGATTGCTCCCCAGTAAAAGGTACATATAAGGGTACAGCAAAACAGGCCTTGGAAGTAGGCGTTTCTGTAAGCCATGAGGATGGTATAATTTCCAAAGAAATTGCAGCTATATTAACACCACAAATAGTAAACAAAGCAATCATAAATAATGAAGAGGATGGAAATTCTTACCGGAGGTATATGCAAATGGTACAACAGCAGCAACAACAGCAATAATTTTATCCAAAAATCTCACTAAATTAATTAAGTATTTGACGATTTTATTATTTTCATTTCCATAATCAAACTACAGTCCGTATATTTGCAGCGGCAAGTCTTATACGACCAGCTCCTGTTGAACTCCCCCAGGACCGGAAGGTAGCAAGGGTAAATGGTTGAGCGGTGCGATGTAAGTAACTTGCCATTTTTTATTTAAACTAGATGAGAGATTTTAGATATTAGACACAAGACCAGTACTAAAATTTTTATTCTTCTATTCCTGTATTTGCAATTTATAACATTGTTCGATTTTTGCTATCTAATATCTACCGTCTAGCATCTACCGTCTAACATCTCATTTCCTATACTTGTAATTTTTAACAACCTTCGATTTTAGTTCTCTAATATCTAATATCTAACATCTAATTTCTAAAATTTAACATCTAATATCTAACATCTCTTTTCCTATATTTGCATTTTATAACAACCTTCGATTTTAGTTCTCTAACATCTAACATCTAACGTCTAACATCTACAATCTCTTTTCCTATATTTGCATTTTATAACAACGTTCGATTTTAGTTCTCTAATGTCTAATATCTAACATCTAACATCTCTTTTATGAAATTTTTTATAGACACAGCAAATCTTGCGCAAATTAAAGAAGCAAACGATCTTGGAATTTTAGATGGCGTAACTACCAACCCATCGCTAATGGCCAAAGAAGGCATACAAGGCTCAGTAGCGGTGATGAAGCATTATGTAGACATTTGCGAAATGGTAGACGGTGATATAAGTGCAGAAGTGATAGCAACCGATTTTGATGGCATTGTAGCAGAAGGAAAAGTGTTGGCAGCATTGCACAAAAATATTATTGTAAAAGTACCCATGATTAAAGATGGTATAAAAGCAATAAAATATTTTACCGACAATGGAATAAAAACAAATTGTACGCTGATATTCTCAGCTGGCCAAGCAATACTGGCTGCAAAAGCAGGCGCTACGTATGTTTCACCTTTTATTGGCCGTATAGACGATATGGGAATGGATGGTATTGATTTGATACAACAAATTCGCCACATATATGATATACAAGGTTTTCAATCAGAAATATTGGCTGCATCTATTCGCAACCCATTGCATATTATTAAGTGTGCAGAAGCTGGTGCAGATGTGTGTACTTGTCCACTCGATTCAATTTTAGGGTTATTAAAACACCCATTAACAGATATTGGTTTGGCTAAGTTTTTAGAAGATGCAAAGAAATTTGCATAAATATATATGTTTCACGCAAAGCTGTTAAGGAGCAAAGAGCGCAAAGTTTTAATAAAAAAACGCAACTGGTATGGTTGCGTTTTTTTTGTTTGTGTTAATTCGTTCATTCAAGGTAAAAAAACTATTTCTTCTTTTTCGTCTTATTTGCCTTCATTTCCGCCAGCACTTCATTGGTGGATTTCAGTGGAGGGTCAACCATTTTTTTAATGTAAACATCAAATTCTTTAAAAATGGCAGGATTCGTTTTTAAGGTAGTTTTTATCGTTACTTTTTCAGCCGAAAAATTGGAAGGTATTATAATAGCATTGCCTTCAAATTTTGCTTGAGCACAAAAGAAAATAATTTTTGAACTATCAAGGGGCAAATATTTGCCATTGCTCAATTGACCATCTATGTTTATATAGTTGTGCGTCCCCTTTTTTAAACTGTCGGTATACAAGTTTACAAAAATCTTATCTATAGTTTGCGCTTTGCTTGCAAAAGCAGAAAGGATAAATAAGGCTAGTAAAAGTGTTTTCAATTATTTAATTTTTTATGTTTGCTTTATCTGTGTTGCTTTTTTTGTGAAGCAAAAGAAACCCCCGCCTTTATCTCAATAAAACGTCTTTCCGCCCCTGCCTTTGCCGGCAGGCAGCTTCTCGGCAAAAAATCTTTTGCAAAGCAAACAAAAACGAAGTTCCTTATTTTGACTTAGCGGCTATTTGTGTTTATCCAAATGCACACATAAATATAAGATGTAAATATCTCTTTAATTTCGTTGTAACGTTGTTAAAAAATAAAAAGTTTTGTTATTTCAACCTTTCGCCCCATATTTGCAGTACAAATGAAACAAGCAACAAATAATAACGGATGGTGGTGGTACAGTCAAAACTCGATTGTGCTATAGCCGCTTATTTATATATTTTTAAATAAAAGCCCTTGCACAACGCTAGGGCTTTTTTAATGCAATTACATGAACAAAATAAATATAACAACAACTTGTAAAAGAATACCAGCAGATCTTTATACCCCCGTGGGCATATACCTGCGCATGCGGGACAAATATAGGGATACCATTTTGCTAGAAAGTACAGACTCCCATGCAGGCGAAAATAGCCGCTCCATTATTGGTATAAACGCAATAGCTGGTATTGAGATTATGGATTTTGATAATGCAGAATATAAGTTTCCTGGGCAAAAGCCAGAGCGATTAAATATTGCGAAAAGGGATAAGCTTGTAGACATTTTAGACAATTATGTAGATAGTTATGATGCAGTGAAGCCCGTTGAAAAAATTGCCTGCATTGCCCAAGGATTATTTGGCTATACCACTTACGATGCGGTTCAATTTTTTGAGCAGATTAGTTTTGAAAATGGTAAGACTACGGATGATACTATTCCATTAATGCGATACAGGCTTTATCAATATGTGATCATCATTGATCATTTTAAAGATGAAATTTATTTATGTGAAAATAAGCTTAATGGTTTTGAAAGTGCAGTAGCCGGGGTAGAAAATATTTTGCGTGGAAAAGATGTGCCTGTTTTCCCATTTGCCTCCAATGGAAATGAAATAAACGATATAACAGATGGTACATATAGGGCAATGGTACAAAAGGGTATAGATGCCTGCAAAAGAGGAGACGTATTTCAAATAGTTTTGAGTAGAACTTTTAAACAAAAATTTACAGGCGATGAATTTAATGTGTACAGGAGTTTGCGTAGCATAAATCCAGGCCCTTATCTTTTTTATTTTGATTATGGAGATTATAAATTAATGGGTTCTAGCCCCGAAAGCCAAGTGGTGATTGAGAATGGTAAAGCTACCGTACATCCCATTGCCGGAACATTTAAAAGAATAGGAGATGATGAATCTGATAAGGCATTGGCAATAGCATTGGAAAATGATCCGAAGGAAAATGCAGAACATATTATGTTGGTAGATTTGGCTAGAAATGATTTGAGCAGAATTTGTACTAAAGTAGAAGTTACCAAATTGAAAAATATTAATTTCTATTCGCATGTAATACACATGGTGAGCGAGGTACAAGGAAATGTAACCGAAATTGATAATCCCTTTAAAATTATGGCCTCCGTTTTTCCGGCGGGCACACTCAGTGGTGCACCAAAATACAAAGCCATGCAATTGATAAATGATATAGAAAAAAATGAAAGGAGTTTTTACGGAGGTGCTATTGGTTATATAGGTTTTGACAAATCTTGCAACCATGCCATTATGATTAGAACATTTTTGAGTAAGGACAATACCCTTACTTATCGTGCAGGTGCAGGTGTAGTAGCGGCAAGTACTCCTCAGTTGGAGCTGGAAGAAGTAGAGCATAAATTGGGTGCTTTGAAACGGGCGATTGTGTTGGCGGAAGGGATGGGGGGCTAAAAGTTACGGGTTAGAGCGTTGCGGGTTACGTGTTGTTGAATGGTTGATTGGTTAAATAGTTGATTTTGCTTTAAATAAAATGTGAAACATTTTTAACCCCGACTTCTTAGCTTATGAAATATAGTATTGCCGAAAGATTGATAAGGCTTTAAATTAAAACGCCTTTCCGACTCTTCGGCAAAAGTACTTTGCGAACCTGTCCGCCGAAGGAGGAGCAAAATAAAACTTAATAGTAAAATAAAAATTGAAATGAAAATATTAGTATTCGATAATTACGATTCATTCACCTACAACCTCGTACATCTTGTAGAAAAAATTACAGATGTAAAACCCGATGTGTTTAGAAATGATAAAATAGCGTTGCAAGATGTGGCTAATTACGATAAAATAATTTTGTCGCCAGGCCCAGGCATACCCGAAGAAGCGGGTTTGTTATTGCCTTTGATAAAAATGTATGCTGCTACCAAATCTATACTGGGCGTATGTTTGGGGCATCAAGCAATAGGAGAGGCTTTTGGTGCAAGTTTGATAAATCTATCCAATGTGTACCATGGAGTAGCTACTAAGATTATTCAAACCGGAAATAAATCATTCCTTTTTGATGGATTAGCAGAAGAATTTGACGCAGGACGATACCATAGTTGGATAGTAGATGCAGCTACCGTTCCAAATGATTTTGAAGTAACAGCAATAGATGAAAATAATTTGATTATGGCAATGCAACACAAAAGATTTGATTTGCAATCGGTACAATTTCATCCGGAGAGTGTGCTTACTCCAGATGGGGAAAGGATGTTGAGGAATTGGATAAACGCCCGGGCCCCCTCTATCTCCCCCGAAGGGGGAGGAACGGCCTCCCCAAACCCCTCCACAGGAGGGGCTTAAGCGGAGATTGAAGCAAATATTGTAGCGGATATTGTAGCGAATATTGTAGCGAATATTGTAGCGGATATTGTGGCGAATATTGTAGCGAATATTGTGGCCAAGATTGAAGCGAATATTGAAGCAAAAATTGAAACGAAGATTGAAGTAAGGATTTGCATTAAAAGAAAAGTTATAAACTTTGGAAATATTATTAACGATAAATAAACATACACTTCTCAAGTCCCCTTTCGGGAGATTTAGGGGGCTTTGATTATGAATAAAATACTAAACTACCTTTTCGAATACAAAAGCCTTTCTGCCGAACAAGCAAAAGAGGTAATGGTAAATATTGGTAAAGGCATATATACGGATGCCGAAGTAGCATCTTTTGTTACGGTTTTCCTTATGCGAACCATTACCATAGATGAGTTACAGGGCTTTAGAAACGCATTGATGGAAATGGCGCTTCCGGTTAGTTTTACCGATGAAGTAATAGATATAGTTGGAACAGGTGGTGATGGGAAAAATACATTTAATATTTCTACAATAGCAGCTTTTGTGGTGGCTGGTACGGGCAATAAAGTAGCCAAACATGGTAATTATGCGTCCACATCGGTTACAGGATCATCGGATGTGTTGCAAGAATTAGGGTATAATTTTAAAAGCAACAACGACGCTTTGCAAAAAGAATTAGATGATGCAAATATTACTTTTTTGCATGCTCCGCTGTTTCATCCCGCATTAAAAGCAGTGAGCCACATTCGGAAGCAAATGGGTGTAAGAACGTTGTTTAATTTAATGGGGCCGCTGGTAAATCCTGCCAACCCAGCATTTCGTATGCTAGGTGTGTACAATGCCGAAACGGCCAGAATGTATAATTATTTATTACAAAAAGACAATACAAAATTTTCTATCGTAAATAGTTTGGATGGATACGATGAAATAAGCCTTACTTCCGATGCTAAAGTAATTACTGCAAAGGGAGAAAAAATTTACACAGCTTATTACTTAGGAAAACGTACAGTTACTCCTGAAGATATTAGTGGAGGTAATTCGCCCAAAGATGCTGCCAATATTTTTACAAAAATATTGAAAGGCGAAGGTACTTGGGCACAGAATGCAGTAGTACTAGCCAATGCGGCTATGGCATTGCATACCACCGAAAAATACGATGGTTACGATACCTGTATGAAATTGGTAATAGAAAGTTTGGAAAGTGGAAAAGCTTTTGCATCACTCAAAAAAATTATTGAGTAAAATGAATATTTTAGATAACATTATTGAGCATAAAAAAATAGAAGTAGTCGAAAGAAAAAAAAACAGCAGCGAAAGCGAATTAAAAATTTCTAAAAACTTTAGTCGGAAATGCTTTTCCTTAATAGAAAATCTTTCGAAAGAAAATGGAACGGGTATTATAGCTGAGTTTAAAAGAAAATCGCCCTCAAAAGGATTTATAAACGAATTTGCAGATGTGGTAACCATTACAACTGGCTATACAAATGCTGGTGCTGCTGGGCTTTCTGTACTTACTGATACCGATTTTTTTGGAGGCTCTACACAAGATTTACTTGATGCTAGAATAAATAGTATCCCTATTTTAAGAAAAGATTTTATAGTAGATGCTTATCAGATTACAGAAGCAAAAGCAATGGGGGCAGACGTTATTCTATTAATTGCAGCATGTTTAACGGTAAGCGAAGTAAAATCACTGGCAAGTTATGCAGTTTCCATTGGCTTAGAAGTGTTGTTGGAATTGCATGATGAAACGGAGTTAGCTCATATTTGTGATGAAACTATTTTGGTGGGTGTAAACAATAGAAATTTAAAAGACTTTAAAGTAGATATTGAAGGGTCTTTACGAAT
Organism: Ferruginibacter sp.; assembly: GCA_031430735.1. GTDB lineage: Bacteria > Bacteroidota > Bacteroidia > Chitinophagales > Chitinophagaceae > Ferruginibacter. The sequence goes on from JANPCB010000144.1 coordinate 28,013, forward strand.
GAGTAAATTAATTCCTTCTGGTAAAATAAAAATTGCGGAAAGTGGCATAAGTGATGTAAATATGATAAAAGCATTTAAAGAGGCCGGTTTTAAAGGGTTTTTAATTGGAGAAAATTTTATGAAAGAAAGCAATCCTGTTTTGGCTTTCGATAACTTTGTACAAAATATACATTTATGATGAATTTGAAGGTTTGCGGATTAACTTCCAAAAAACAATTGCAACAATTAGAAGGCTTAAATATAGAATTTGCCGGATTTATTTTTCACAAAGACTCACCTCGCTACGCAGGCGATAAGATGGCAGAAGAAGATTTGACGGGTATGGATCTAGATATAAAGAAGGTAGGGGTATTTGTAGATGAAGAGTATGAAGATATAATGGAAATGGTAGAGAAATTTGAACTGGACATGGTGCAATTGCATGGCAACGAAAGCCCCGCACTTTGTAAAGAGCTTTCGGAAGATACAGAAGTAATAAAAGCGTTTAGAATTGATGATAGCATTGAATCTATTGATAAATTGATTGCGCCATATGATGATGTATGTGATTATTACTTATTTGATACAGCATCAAAAGAAGCAGCAGGGGGAACAGGCAAAAAGTTTGACTGGAAAAAATTGTCTGATAGTAAAATAGAAAAGCCATTTTTTTTGAGTGGAGGTATATCACCAAAAGATGCTGCATTGGTAAAGAAATTTAAGCACCCCGATTTTTTCGGAATAGATGTAAATAGTTTGTTCGAAAAAGAACCCGGCGTAAAAGATATGGGATTGATATTGGGTTTTTTGAAGGATTTGAAATAATTGCTTTAACAATAATATTGTCAGCCTGAGTCTGCCGAAGGCGGGTTAGTTTATAGCAACGGGTTCGACAAGCCTGTCTGCCGACAAAGGCAGGCTCACCCTGACAATCTTTAAATATCGAACTTTTGTCTTTTGCAACCTGTCCCTATTTTAGTAGGGAAGAGCCTAAACATTTATTATTGGATTGTCTTACCCTCACAAAATTCTAAAAGCGGAGACTTGTCCTACAATTAAATCGAGCTCTTGTCTTTGTAAAAGATTTAATAATTTTTATCCGCAGGATGTTGTGCAAGAGTGCCTCATGCTGGGATCTCACAAACCAAGGTTGGCAACAATTAAATACAAACATATATTTTGAAAACAAACAGTAAGCAAATATTTTCCCAACCAGATGAACACGGTTATTATGGGGAATTTGGTGGAGCATTTATTCCAGAAATGCTTTATGCAAACATTGAAATATTACGAAAAAATTATTTAAAAATATCGGCTACCAAGAAATTTAAAAGCGAGTTTCATAGCTTGTTGAAAGATTTTGCAGGAAGGCCAACGCCTCTGTATTTTGCAGAAAATTTGAGTAAGGAATTTAATACCAATATTTACCTAAAGCGGGAAGACCTTTGCCATACAGGTGCACACAAAATAAACAACACCATTGGGCAAGTATTGGTAGCCTTAGCGTTGGGCAAGAAAAGAATTATTGCAGAAACGGGAGCAGGGCAGCATGGCGTAGCTACGGCTACTGTGTGTGCACTCAAAGGCCTGGAATGTATAGTGTACATGGGCGAAAAAGACATAGAACGCCAAGCACCCAATGTGGCAAGGATGAAAATGCTTGGTGCAAAAGTGGTGCCTGCTACCAGTGGAAGCAAAACGCTGAAAGATGCAACCAATGAAGCTATACGAGATTGGATAAACAACCCATCCGATACACACTATATTATTGGAAGTGTAGTGGGGCCGCACCCATATCCAGATATGGTTGCAAGGTTTCAAAGTGTAATAAGCCAAGAAATAAAAAAGCAATTATTGAAGCAAACGGGAAATAAATTGCCTACGCATGTTATTGCCTGTGTGGGTGGCGGCAGCAATGCGGCGGGCGCTTTTTATCATTTTTTAGAAGATAAAAAAGTAAAAATAATTGCAGTAGAAGCAGCAGGTTGTGGGGTAGATAGCGGTATGTCTGCAGCTACAACAGCATTGGGTACCACAGGTATTTTGCATGGTAGCAAAAGTCTTTTAATGCAAACTTCAGATGGACAGGTTACAGAACCACACAGCATTTCTGCAGGATTGGATTATCCTGGGATTGGACCTATGCATGCAAATTTATTTAAAACCAAGCGTGCTACTTTTGTGAGCATTACAGACGAAGATGCATTGAAAGCTGCTTTTCATTTGTCTAAAACAGAGGGTATCATTCCTGCACTAGAAACTGCTCATGCATTTGCTGTGTTGAACAACATGAAGTTCAAGAAAAACGATGTTGTAGTAATAAACCTAAGTGGGAGAGGAGATAAAGATTTGGATACTTATATGAAATTTTTATAAAGCTTTTAGTTGAATATTGAAAATTGTATGTTGATTATTGAACATTTAAATACTCAAATGAAAAATGCTCAATTATCAAATTGGCTTTGCTGGCAGGCATGTGTTCAACGGTCAATTCTCAAATATGAACTCCTTTTAAATTTGCAATTATTTGCACCTCGTAAGTACTATTAAAGAAAAAAAATGAATAACAAACTTACCCAACGCTTTCAAACAAATAATAAAAACCTGTTGAACGTTTATTTTACTGCTGGGTTTCCGGAAATTAATAGCACAACAGAAGTCTTATTGGCATTGCAAGAAAGCGGCGTTGACCTCATAGAAGTTGGAATGCCATACAGTGACCCCATTGCAGATGGCCCTGTTATTCAACAAAGCAATATTATAGCCATACAAAACGGCATGACGATAGATTTGCTTTTTACCCAGTTAAATGAAGTAAAAGAAAAAATAAATGTGCCCATCATTCTTATGGGTTATCTAAATCCGGTGATGCAATATGGTTTGGAACGTTTTTGTGTAGAAGCATCCCGAGCGGGCGTTTCGGGAATCATTTTGCCGGATTTGCCTATGCATGAATATGAACATATGTATAAAAAATATTTTTTACACAATAATCTTTCGTTCATATTCTTGATTACACCACAAACATCTACAGATAGAATATTACAAGCCGATGCACTGAGCAGTGGTTTTATTTATGCCGTTTCGTCGTCTTCCACTACTGGTTCTACCAACATATCGGAAGATAAGGAGGCCTATTTTAAAAGGATAGCTGCGTTAAAATTGAAAAATCCGCTGATGATTGGCTTTGGGATTAAGGATAAAAAAACCTTTGAAAATGCCTGTGATTATGCTGCTGGGGCCATTGTGGGAAGCGCTTATATTCAAGCCATTGGCAAATCAACTAGCATAAATAAAGATACGGAGGCGTTTATAAAATCAGTTAGATAGTTTTTTGTGTATATTTTAAGATTGAATATACTAAATTGCAAATTCAAATTATAGAAATGAAGAAATACTTGCTTTTGATATTGTTGGTTCCTGCATTTGCATTGGCACAGGTAAAAAAAGGTACTACTAAACCAGTTACAAAAACCGCCATCAAAAAGGTTAAACCAGTTAAAGCTGTTTCCAAAGTAGCAGACGGTTTTGTAATAAATGGTAATATTGTTGGCCTTGCAGATGGTACCACACTAAAACTGCTCAATGGTAGCACTGGTGTCGAGGAACTAACAACTACTACTAAAAAAGGAAAATTTACTTTTGAAGGTAAAACAACTTCACCTGACTTTAAAGTAATTGGCGTAAACGGCCAAGCACCCTTTATTACCATCTTTTTAGATAATAGAACAGTTACAGTAAACGCAGCTAAGGATGCCCTTGAAGCTGCAGAAGTAAAAGGCTCATCATCGCACGATGATTTTATTGCTTTTACAAATGCTACTAAAAAGTATGAAGATTTGTTCATGGGAAAAGGCAGGTACGAAGTTAATTTTATAGATGAGGCTGCTACTGCCGTAGAAAATTTTGTAAAAGCGCACAAAGAATCTTTTGTATCTCCGCTCGCCATTTACAGACATAGCCAAGTTACGGGTGATTTTGTGAAACAAGAAGAAATGTACAATATTTTGAGTGAGCCTGTAAAAGCATCTCCCATTGGCGCTTATATAGCGCAGCAAATACAAATGAATGCGCAAGCAGGGTATGGTAAACCTTTAGCCGATTTCTCTCAAGCAGATTCTAGCGGTAAAGAAATAAGCCTTTCTTCTTTTAGAGGTAAATATGTATTGGTAGATTTTTGGGCAAGCTGGTGTGGACCATGCCGTGCAGAAAACCCTAATGTGGTGAGAACCTACGAACAATACAAGGATAAAAATTTTACTGTATTGGGCGTGTCATTGGATCGTGCAAGACAGCCTTGGCTAGATGCTATAGCAGCAGATGGTTTAAACTGGACGAACGTAAGCGACCTTAAATTTTGGAGCAATGCTGTAGCCCAGCAGTTTGGCATACAAAGTATTCCGCAGAATTTTTTATTGGATCCAAAAGGAAATTTAATTGGGAAAAATCTTAGAGGTGCAGCTTTGGAATATAAGTTGTTGACTTTGATGAAATAGGTAGCCCATATTCCTAACCTGAACAAGCAAGAACCAAAAAAGAGTAAAACATAAAAAGTTGGATTTTTATTTTTCCGCTGAAACCTTTAGCCACACTATATTGCGTGCACCATTTTTTTTGCCGAGAACCTGCCTGCCGGCAAAGGCAGGGGCGGGAAGGCGTTTTGGGTAGAAGCGGGCGGGAAGCAGAATGTTACGCATTTTTTAGCCTTTCATAACTCCTAATTCATAACTCCTAATTAATAATTCCTAACTCCTAATTCCTAACTCCTAATTCCTAACTCCTAATTCATAACTCCTAATTCCTAACTCATAACTCCTAACTCCTAACTCCTAACTCCTAACTTCTAATTCATAACTCCTAATTCACAACACTTAAAAGTATACGTTTTTGCTAGTAAAGAAAGTCATACGGTTATGAAATAATTGTAGTAAAAAGTTACCCATTATTTAGCTGTCGCTTATACATTTGTACCGCATTTTCCAATCCCAAATAAAGCGCATCGCATATAAGTGCATGTCCAATAGAAACTTCCAGCAAGTTTGGAATATTTTGTGCAAAATATTGCAGGTTTTGCAAATCCAAATCATGCCCCGCATTAATGCCCAAGCCAAGCTCCGTTGCTTTTAAAGCCGCTTGCACAAAGGGTTCTATTGCTAACTGCTTATCGCTCCCGCTTGATTGCGGGACAAATTGCTTAGCGTAACTTTCTGTGTACAATTCTATTCTATCGGTACCCGTTTGTTTTGCCCCTTCTATCATCTTTATATCTGCATCTACAAATATAGAAACACGTATACCAGCGGCTTTAAAAATGGCAATGGTATCCTTTAAATATTGATAATGTTCAATGGTATTCCACCCATGGTTGCTGGTAATTTGTCCACGCACATCGGGCACAAGTGTAACCTGGGTAGGCTTGCAATCCAATACCAATTTGCAAAAACTTTCTTCGGTAGGGTTGCCTTCTATATTAAATTCTGTTGTTATTACTTTTTTTAAATCGTGTACATCTTTATAAGTAATATGCCTTTCATCGGGCCTTGGGTGTACCGTTATACCGTAGGCACCAAAGCGTTCAATATCCAATGCTGCTTTTACAACATCTGGATTGTTGCCACCACGTGCATTGCGCAAGGTGGCTATTTTATTAATGTTTACAGATAAATTTGTCATGATTCTACAAAATTAAATCATTCATTTGTATTTGTAACTAGTTGGATGCATTTAAAGTTGCAGCTTGATTTTATGGATTTCAATTTTGGTCATTGTACTTTTCAATTAAAAAACTTTTCAATACCAGTATTTCCTATTTTACTACTAGTAAAAAATAATGGGTAATTAAGAATCCTTAAAATTTTATTATCTTCCATTCTAAATTACTACGCAATGAAGAAACTTTTATGTGTATCATTCATGCTCGCATCTTTAAATGCCGTTTTTTCACAGACGATAGAAGAGGTAAAGAAGGCTATTGAAAAAGCTGATATGGCTTTAGCTAAAAAGGCCATTGATGGTTTAATGGCCATGGAAAAAAATGCAAACAATGCACAAGCTTGGTATTACAAAGGCGTTGTGTACAACGAATGTTCAAAAAAAGAAGATCTACTAGCAGTTTGCCCAAATTGTAAAATGGAAGCGTTTAATGCTTTTAAGAAATACCAAATATTAGATCCAGAAAATATGTACATGGTGCTAGAGCAAAATGTACGTTTGTTTGATATTTACAATGGCTTCTACGATCGTGCTTCTACATTCTATGCAGCTAAAGATTATACCAGTGCTTATACCAACTTTAGCAATGCTTCCTTGGTAGAAGATTACATAAGAAGTAAGCGATTTGAATACAACGGGTTTAAATTCGGGGCTTTGGACACATCGTTGGTACAAAATATGGCATTGGCTGCAAGGTTGGCTAAAATGGATGCAGAAGCAGTAAAAAGCTATGAGCGCCTTGCTGCATTTAATGTTAATGGCCCTTCCTTTTTGGAAATGTATCAGTACCTAGCTGAATACTATCTAAAGAAAAAAAATACACTTGCATTGAATGCCATATTAGAGAAAGGGAAAAAACTTTACCCCAACGATGAATACTGGACAGAAATTGAAATAGACCAAGTGAATAAAAATGATAAGCCAGCTTTGTTTGCAAAGTATGAGGAGGTAATGGGCAAAAATCCTACGAACTATCTTATAGCATACAATTATAGTGTTGAATTGTTCAATTACTTGTATGTAAGCGATAGCCGTGTTGCTGATTTTGATGTAAAAGTATTAAAACTAGAAGAAATTTTAAGAAAGGTACTGGCAATAAAAAACTCCCCAGAAGCAAATATGCTAATGACTAGGCATCTGTACAATGATGTATACGATTTACAAGATGCTATTAGAAAAATTGTTGGAACCAAACCCGAAGATGCAAATAAAAAAATGGAGCTGAAAGCAACATCTATCAAAGCAGCTACTGAATGTATTAAGTATGCAGAAATGGTGGTTAAATTATATGCATCAAAGACACCGCTCAAGCCAATAGATAAAGCAAATTATAAAAATGCTGTTGAGATAGTGAAAAATATGTATGCCTTAAAAGGCAATAAAGCAAAGGAGGAGGAATACAAAAAATTGGAAATAGAAATTAATAAAATGTAGATCATTAAATCAATTCGATTTGCTTAAACTTGCTCCGTTTTAAAAAAAAGGAAACTTTCCTTTTTTCTTTATTGCAAGAAAAACCAAAATAAAAGTGTTTTTAGCACTTAACAAGATTAGCTCTATAAAAATTTACTCTTTTTATGGAATGCTTTATTAATTGAAACAAACTTTCTACAGGTTATGTTACGTTCTGCATGGTGAAAAAACCTAATTTTTTATACCATTTTATTTATTTGCTTAATGTTATTTCTTTCAAGCTTACAATAATATTTTTTGTAATTTTATTTATTAATAAAAATTGTTATATTTGATTAGGCACAAAATTCCATTGCTGCCAACAAATGCTATTACAATTACCTTCAAAAATACAAACAGCAAACAACAAACAACAAACAGCAAACAACAAACAGCAAACAACAAACAACAAACAACAAAACACCAAACAACAAACACCAAACAGCAAACAGCAAACAACAAACAGCAAACAACAAACAGCAAACACCCATTTCATAACAACTAAAAACGAACCATCATGCCAAACTGGAAACCAATTGTAGGATTAAGCTTTACGCCCGCCACTTTTGATAATTACTGCCATTCTTTGCACTGGACTGCATGGCGGCCTTCGTTTATAACCCTGCACAATACCGCCATACCAAAACTTACCCAGCGCCCCATTGGTTTCACAAAAACCCATATTAATAATTTGGTAGGTTACTATAAAGGTCAAGGCTGGAGTGCAGGACCACACCTTTTTATAGACGATAAACAAATTTGGGTATTTACACCGCTCACTATGTCTGGTGTACATTCCCCTTGTTTCAATAAAATTGCCTTGGGATTTGAAATGCTAGGTGACTACGAAACCGAAAGTTTTAAAACAGGTCGTGGACTTGCCGTAAGAAAAAATACAGTAGCAGCTCTTGCTACCGTTTCTGCCATTTTGGGCCTAGACCCCGATACCATAAAACTACACAAAGAAGATACTTGTACCAACCACAACTGCCCAGGCAAAAATGTAATAAAGGCCGAAGTAATAACCGAAGTAAAAGCGTTGATGCTAGCAAGACACGGGGGAGGGCATTAAGATATGTAAACAAAATACTTGCATTAAAAAGCATTATAAACTTGTACCATTTAATTCTATTGAAATTTATACATTTCGCAATGTAAATTGTAAACCATCTTTAAAAAACACAACGTGGAAGAAATAACCCATTTAGAAGCGGCTCTTAGTGAAGGCGATATTAGCAAAGTTTTATTTGCAGGCAGTAAAAGCAAAGCTTTGATAACCGACCTGCAACGAGTATTGTTTGAGCTTGGTTTTAAGAAGGAACTACAGTTTGATAAATTTCAGGCTGATGGGGATTATGGCCAAGCTACTACAGATGCTGTAGCAGCTTTTGCAACAAAGAATAATGTACCATCTGATGGTAAATCCATTTCTGCAAAACTTGCCAAACTAGTATTGCAGCGGCACGATTTTCTTCCATCCATGTACTTGTTGTGGTCTATTAGCCAGTCGGATTTGAGAACAAAAAAATTTATTTCCAAAGGAACAAAAACGAGTATTACTGCAGTACAAACTTTGCTAAACGAATTGGGCTTTGGTGATATACTAAATTTTGCCAAGTTTGGTGCAGATGGTATGTACGGAGATAATACACGCAATGCATTTATTGCCTATGCAAAAAAGAATGGTATTACAGATGCTGATGGAGACTTGCTGACCCGCCCATTGATTGACTTACTGTTGAAAGATATCAATAAATTTTATGGAGGCAATTGGAGTGACCAAGCTGCAAATAATTTACCTTCCACTACATCTCCCTTGGTATTGTTTGAAGGTAGCCGTTTTCAGGGCAATCCTTGCCGTGCCGATATAGAGTTTGTGCCTGCCCTTAATAAAATAAATGCCCTTGCCGAGCAAGCCAATGTTTTTATACATGTTACCAGTTCCTTTCGTACATCATCCAATGTGGCTGGTGCCATTGTAAAACCTGCTACACGCAGCAACCATATGGCTGGTCATGCCATTGATATGAATGTGATTTATGATAATAAAACCAAAAGTGCCAATTCGGTGATGTTGGGCAAATATCCCAATGTACCCGAGCCAGTGAGGCTTTTCATCAAATCTATCATTGATGAGAAAAGCCTGCGTTGGGGCGGAAAATTCAATGCCAAAGACCCAGTACATATAGACGATGGGTTGAATGGCGATATGGCCAAATGGGATAAAAGATACCAGGCTATGCAGAAGGCGGTGCAACTTGGCAATGGCTAATTGTTTTTTTCGAAAGTTTTGTTTGTGCCATTTACAACATTTTGCAGCATACCAAAAGACGTTATAGGCATAAAGGGATACAACAAAATAACTTACTTGAAAAAGAATAACTGTTTACTTAGTACATTTTTTTGCCCCACATTGCAACTACTATAGCTAGAATCCTTATTGTAATTTATTTTAAATTTTTAGATTCATTTTGTATACTACTGTTTTTTTTGGGAATACACTGAAGTTGTCTAAATATGTTTTTACTTCTTTTATTGCTAGGTAAATCTTATGGAAAGGAATTATTTAGTTTTAAATATCTTAAGCATGTAAAAGTTATATTTCCTACTTTAATTTGGCTTCTAATTTTGTTGCTAAATCGCTTTTAAGATTTTGCAATACAATAAGCATTTGTTGTGCATTGGCTCTATCATTTTGTGCAATGTAAGTTATGCCCAAGTAGTAAGCACTTAGCGAAGATTTACTATCTAAGGTTAAAGCTTTTTTAAATGTAGTTACTGCATCTGTATAATTTTTAGTGATATAATAGCAATAACCAAGTTCTGTAAATGCAATTGCCAATGTAGGGTCTAATGTAATACTTGTGTTTAATACTTTTTTTGCTTCTTCATAATTTTTATTTTCTATGTAACACCACCCCAATCCGTAAAAGGAACCACTACTTTTCGGATTTAATTCTACTGCTTTTTGATATTGTATGATTGCATCAGATATCCTAGCAGGCTTGTAGTTTCTTCTATACACATCGCCACGTCCTTTGTAGGCAGTGCCGTTTTTTTCATCTAGCCTTGTGGCATTGTCGTATGCTTTTATGGCTTCATCGTTTTTCTTAAGCTTGTAGTTTGCAAAGCCAACTTCGTTATAGGTAGCTACTGTTTCTTTTATTGTAAGTGCTTTATTGAGCCATACCAACGCACTATCATATTTCTCTAAACCGTTAAAGAGATAACCAATCTCATAAGGTGCTTTAGTATTGCTGGGATCTATTTCCAATAAAGTTTTATACGAAGCAAGCGCATCTGCTTTTTTGCCAAGAGCAGCGTACACATCGGCTAATTGTACGTAGGTTTCTTTGTATTTTGCATTTAAGCTTTTGGCCTTAATAAGATTATACAATGCATCGTCATATTTTTGTAGCTTTTTATATGCATAACCTAGCTCATGGTAAACTTCGTTATTTGTTGTAGTTATTTCCAGGGCTTTTTGTAAAACCACTATAGCTTTATCATAATTTTTATTATCGTTGTAGCACCAGCCAGTCATGTGTAAGGCACGAACATTTCTTTTATCTAGCTCGGTTGTTTTCTCATATGCCAACAAAGCTTCACTATATTTTTTTTGATTAAATAACCCGTCGGCTTTTACAAGCCACTCTTTTGAGGTTGTTTGTGCTGTTAATGTTGTTGTAATAAAAAAATTAAATACTATTAATGCAAAGAAGAAAGTATACTTTTTCATAATAAAAATTTACAATAAATATATAAAATAAAAACTTTTTTGCAAATACCCATTGGAGGGTATTTATAGTAAGTCTGTTTTTTTTAATTGGGCCACAAATGGTAAAAGTAGTGAATTTTATAATGCTGATTTTTTCTCGAATTTATATATTTCATCATCTACCTGCGCACAAATGTATCAATTATTTGCATTACCGCTGCTCCATCAAAACCACTGCAAGGATTATCAGCTTTTCCTAAAAAATAGTCCACTGTTTTTTCAATCATTGGCTGTTGCACATGAAGCAATGGTTCAAATGTAAATGTTTCCACAATTTCATTTTTGGTGAGCGTTATGCTGGTACCTCCAAATATATTAAAATGTATAGAACCGTTGCTGCCTATTATGGTGCAAGTATCTATAGAAGTAGCTGCACTAAAACACCAACTACCACTAAAAACAATACCATTTTTAAATTGTATATTTCCTACAACTAAATCATCGGCTATATAATCACCAGATTGGTTCAATGCGATGCCATTCATTTTTTCGATTGGTCCAAAAAAATAATACATTAAATCTAACTGGTGTGGTGCAAGATCATGAAAGAGGCCACCTCCAGAAATACGTTGATTTACCCGCCATGCATTTTGAGTATTGGCTAGTTCAGAGGCTGTGAATGCTGGCTTGGAAAATGCTAAACGAACGAGCCGTACATCACCAATTGCATTTTCATTAAGCAATGCTTTAATTTTTTTAAATAATGGTTGTGCCCTGCGATAATGTGCCACAACCAATTTTACCCCTTTTTCTTTTGCAGTTGTAGCTATATTTAGCGCAGATAAATAATCTAGCGTCATTGGTTTTTCTACATACACGGGCTTTCCCGCATTTAGTGCGGCCAATGCATACGCTTCGTGCGAATCGGGTGGGGTAGCTATGTAGATGGCATTTACCAAAGGGTCGTTTATTAATGCGTGGGCATTATCGTACCAGTATGGTACATTGTGGCGTTTTGCATAGTCAGCAGCTTTGTCGGCATTGCGACGCATTACTGCAACCAGTGCGGAGTTAGGCACTTTGTTAAAAGCGGGCCCGCTCTTTATTTCAGTTACATCTCCACATCCAATGATGCCCCAATTTATTTTATGCATGTGATATTCTATTACTGTTGCTTCAAATTTGACTAAGGGGTAAAACTAACAAATTTGTAGCACTGTTCAAATAGGTTCATCATTATCCAACAATGTATCCACTTTCAAATGATGCGTATGAAAGACTTTATCACTCTATGAACCAAGCTATCTTTTTAGCTTCCTTTTGTAATTTAAACCTATATTAGTAAAAATTTTTAATTGCATATTGCCTTTGTGCATTGATTCGTAAAGTATAAAATAATTTTGAATAGAAAATCGCTCACCATCTTCCTCATTGTTATCGCACAGTTTTTTGGCACTTCCCTGTGGTTTGCTGGCAATGCCGTTATTGCAGATCTTATGGTGCATATGAATATTGAGAACGATTTTGTTCAAATATTAACGATTACCATACAGGCGGGTTTTATTGCTGGCACACTCTTTTTTGCCGTGTTTAATATTGCGGATAAATTTTCGGCACGCAAACTTTTTTTTGTATGTTCCCTATTGGCAGCCATCATTAATCTAGGTATGTGTATGCAGGCTATTTCAATAACAGAAGTTTTGTTTATTCGTTTTCTAACAGGTGTATTGCTTGCAGGAATTTACCCGATAGGCATGAAGATTGCCTCAGAAAATAGTCCAAATGGGTTAGGTATTTCGCTGGGTTTTTTGGTTGGTGCTTTGGTGCTTGGTACTGCTTTGCCACATTTTATTAAAGTAGCTATCGGCTCCTTGCCATATGAGTTTGTTTTTTATACCACTTCTTTGTTGGCTTTTGTTGGAGGAGTTCTTATTTACCTTTTTATACCAAAAAATGTTATCATAAAATCGCCCCAAAAATTTAAGCTGACAAACTTTTTAATTGTATTTAAAAGTGCTCCCTTTCGGGCAAGTGCTTTCGGTTATTGGGGGCATATGTGGGAGCTTTTTACTTTTTGGATGTTTGTACCAGCCATGCTTACAGCGCATAAAATATATTCACAACACAGTTACATTAATATTTCTTTGTTTTCATTCATAGTCATAGGAATGGGAAGCCTCGCCTGTGTTATTAGTGGATTTTTGGCAGCAAAATTTGGAGAAAAAAAAATAGCAACCATTGCTTTGTTATTTTCTTGCCTGTGTTGTTTGGTTTCACCCTTTTTTTACAATATAAATTCAACTACTTTATTTGTAACTTTTTTAATAATATGGGGAATGTTTGTAATAGCAGATTCTCCTTTATTTTCTACATTGATTGCGCACAATGCTCCCCAAACTTACCGAGGAGCTGCCCTTACCATCGTTAATTCAATTGGTTTTTTGATTACTATTTTGAGTATAAAAATCATCAACTATTTGGCCCAAATTGTTTCGCCACAATACCTCTATACCTTTTTGGCTATTGGCCCCGTATTGGGATTGTTGGCTTTTCTACATAAGAAACAAAATGCATAAATAATATAGGTTCATTTCCCAAGGCAAAAGAAATATCCAAATTTTAGCATATTAATGCTGCCATTTATTGTAATGTTATTTTGACTAATATCTAAAAATTTATTCTTTGTTTAATGGGGTTTAATTAAATTTAAAGAATTTAGCCACTTCATTGAGTAAAAAAATTGGAGAAATAAGCAAGTGTCTTAAATAATTTGTTGAAGTATGTATAAAAAATGCAAATATCTTTTTGCAATCAATTATTCAAGTCTTGATCTTTCATTTTGTATAAAAAATCTTTTGGGAGTAAGCCAAATTCTTTTTTAAATGCAATGGTGAAATTACTTACATTCGTATATCCTATATGACCTGCAATGTCTGCCACAGAATGTTGCCCCGTTTTAAGGGCTTCATACGCCATATTCAACCTTTTCTTTTGGTAGTAATCAAATGAGCTAAGACCATATACTTTTTGAAAAAGGTTGATGAATTTTGTGCGACTCATAAAACACATCTTGCTGATATAATCTACACCGGCAAAGGGCTTATCAATATTATTGGTAATAAATGCTTCTGCTTTTTGTATTTCTTTTATATCATCTACATTGGCAAATAAAAATTGATTATCTGCTTCATCTTTTGTGAGCACATCTGTCAAAAAGCTTTCCAATAAATTTAAGACCCTGCTTTCGTAATATATTTTATCTAATGGGCTATTAGGTTTATGGTCAAAAATTTCGAAGATTAATTTTAACTGATCCGGTGTTAAAAACTCTTTTCTAAGATTGGCTTTGCTATCTCCTAGGTACTTATAAAACTTTTCTTTTGCAGATTCATCTTTCAATACATTCTCTATCCAATTCTGCTTCAATAAAACAAAAATTACTTTTATTTCTGTATCAGGAGCTATCAATACGGTTTCGTGTATGCCGGTGCTTTTGCATTGTATAGACCCAAGACTATTGTTGTCAATTAATATTTCGTTACACGCATCTTTGTGTATAGGGCATCTGGCAAAGGTAAAATCTTGTATGCTGATGGTTATATGGTTATTGAAAGAAGGCAACCTATTAAATTCCATCTTTGTTGTAGATCGAAAATGTGCCAACTGGAATGAGATAAACTCATTTATCTTAAAAAATGCAGAACTTCCTTTGGCTACAGCTGCAGGATAATGTAAAACTCCATTTTGCACATTGGTATCAAATGCTTTTGCAAGCTGTTCACTATATTCAAACAAATCATTTATTTGGTACGAAATAGAAAATGGAGTTTGTTGCATTGGGCCTTTTAATTTTATAAATGAAATTAACAATTAAAATTAAAACAACTCGTCAATTTATCTACTTTTTTATTTAGTTATTGTAACAGCGCAATGATGTTTTTACGTAGTGTAAATACGTATTTTGTTTTTTGACACAGCTTATATTTTTAAATGGGAATTAGCCAACGCATTTGCGTATAGCCAATGCTTCTGAATGGAATGATACTATTCATTTATATGCATCTTCCTATGAATAAATGGGCTTTTTTACAACGATTTCTTTTACTAGAATGAATCTAAGATAGAACGCCTCTACTTTCCTATGTAAGTTTAGTAGCTTTTCATTAATTATTTACAATGGCTTTTGCGATATAAAATTTGAATGGAGAATTATCTTTTGTTTTTTTTTCGCAGAGTACAAAAAAAATAACTGTTTAGTACAAAGGTTTTTTTTTTTGAAACTATTAAGCTAACTTGTTTTTATAAATTATATTTTTTAAATTAAAACAATTCAAAATGAAAAAAGTATTCTCCTATTCGTGTTTAGCAATTATGCTAGCTGGCACAGTTGTTAGTTGTAAAAAAGCATCTACTGAAGACGTAACAACAACTGGTCTGTCAAGTCAAGAGAGGGCGATGGTAGCATCTGCAGGTTTTAATAGTAATTGGGCAGAAAAGTCCGATGATGGAAATTATTTGATAGAAGGAGATATTTTGTTGAGTAAAGCACAACTAGAAGAAATGGCTGCTGTAAGTCCCGAGCACGAATTGATTGTTGCAAACAGTGAGCACTATCGCACAACAAATGTGGTAAGCACTCCTGGTACTGCTACAAGGGTTATTACTGTTCGTTTGGGATCTGGTTTCCCTTCCTATTATTCCACCGCTTTAAATAATGCATTGGCAAGGTATAATAACCTGGGTTTAAGAATTTCTTTTTCTAGGGTAAGCTCTGGTGGTAATATTGTAATAACTGGTAGAAACTTAGGCACATCTGGAGGTGGTTGTATTCTAGGACAGGCTGCTGGCTTTCCAAGTGGAGGCAATCCATCGCCTGGTTTTACATTGAGCACTAGCAGTTGCGCTATCTCTTACTTAAATACAACTGATAAAGCAGATGAAGTAATTGCGCATGAAATAGGCCACTGTATTGGTTTCCGTCATACAGATTATATGAACAGATCTAGCTGCGGACAAAATTCTAACGAAGGTTCTGCTGGCGTAGGAGCTGTCTATATCCCAGGTACGCCTACAACAGTTACAGGTTCTTACAATTCTTGGATGATGGCTTGTATAAACGGAAGTCCCGTAATTACATCTACGGATGCAGTTGCATTAACTTATGTTTACTAAGATCGTATTATTTTTTTTATAACAAAATCCCTTTCCATTTTTGGAGAGGGATTTTGTACTTTTATCATTCACCATTTTCATGTTCAGTAATCGTACAATGGCTATAAATATTTTTTTACGCAAAAGAAACGGCATGCACTGTGTATGTTTGTACTTTCTTTTTTTTATTCCTTTATTTTCTTTTGCACAAACAGATGTAAATAAGTATATAGATTCCGCATCTAAAAATAATATTGGTTTGGGAAATCTTTCTTACAAACCCGCAAGTGCTTATTATGTGGCGCAGTGGGAGACATTACCGAAAAATATACATATCGTAAGAAGATTAAATGATAAAGCAGCCATCATTCTAATAAAAGATAAAAAAACTTATGATGAATTAACCAATAACACAAGAATGGATGTGGCAAACAATGCGTGGAAGCTTTCGCCCACAGTGGAGAAAAACAACAGCACTACAGAAACAATTCATCAATATATTTTGGGTGCTTTGTCAGTAGATTCCTTGCTGTTTACATTGAAGCGTAGTTTTAAAGAGCTAAAGATTATTAGAATGGATATAGCTTCTAACGCTGTTGTAGTGCAATGCAGCCAAAAATATATTTTTGAAAAAATAATTTTATTGAACGAAGTTATTTTTATTGATGAATATTTAGTACCCAAAACAGAAATTAGTATTATAGGGTATGATAGGAGTTTTCATGGAATAAATGTGTTGGATTATGTTTTACCCAATGCCAATGGCAAAAATATTGTAGTGGGCGTAAAAGAAAATAATGTAGAAGTAAATGATTTGGATATTTACAAGCGGGTGGTACCATCTACCCTTGCAGCTAGCAAGGTAGAAGAACATGCTACGGTAATATCGTCTATTGTTGGAGGAGCGGGTAATAGTTTTTACGATGGGCGTGGCATGGCCAATGCTGCCAAGTTTTTTTCGAGTACATTCTCTAATTTATTTGCAGATGCAGCTGGTATTTTAAACACCAATAAAGTAACGGTGCAAAACCATTCTTATGGAACAATTCCACAACAATTTTATGGTGCCGAAGCGGTAAGTTATGATGTACAGACCTGGCAAAATAAAAATATACTCCATGTTTTTTCTGCCGGCAACAAAGGGCTTTCGTTTGCGCCCGAGGGTGTATACAAGAACATACCCATGTATGCAAACATTACAGGAAATTTTAAAATGGCTAAAAATATTGTTACGGTTGGAGCGGTAGATATTACAGGCAATGTAGCTACGGAAAGTTCTGCTGGTCCAATATACGATGGAAGATTGGCTCCTCAATTGGTTGCGCTTGGGCCAAATGGAACCAGTGATGCAGCTGCTATTGTTACAGGTACCATTGCCGTAATGCAACAGGTTTATGCCGATAGCAATAGCCAAGTTTTGCCAGCCGCATCACTTGTAAAAGCTGTATTGTTTAATACCGCAGAAGATATTTTTAGAACGGGTATTGATTATAAAACGGGTTACGGTTTGGTAAATAGTTATGAAGCGGTAAAAGCAATACAACAAAAAAAATATGATGCATCAACCATCTCTCAAAACCAAGTATGGACAAAAAATATGACCGTGCCTATCAATGCCGCACAAATAAAAATTACACTTGTTTATACCGATAGCAATGCTACAATAAATAACAATAAAGCCATTGTAAACGATATTGACATTGAGTTGCAAGAAATGAGTACTGGTAACATTTACAAGCCTTGGGTGCTAGGTGCATTTGCTGCTGCCGATTCATTGGCTAAACTACCCAGCCGCAAAAGAGATTCATTAAATACTGCCGAGCAAATAAGCATTGCTTTGCCCTCAGCAGGTAATTACACAATAAAAGTGATAGGTACCAATATTAGCAACACTTCTTTGCCATTTCATATTGCATATAATGTAGATACCCTGAATACGTTTGCGTTTATAAACCCACAACATGCATCGGATGTAAATAGGGCAGAGAATGAAATGCTAAACATAAAATGGAAAACATTTGTAGCAGATACAAACCAACTGGGCAATTTGTACATTAGTTATAACAACGGAACAAATTGGCAATTGATAAAGCAATCGCTAAAAGTGTATACCAATAAATTTGCTTGGCAAATAAAAGATACCAGCAGTACTGCTGTTTTAAAAATGGAAACAACGTACGGCACATTTTTTTCTAAAAACTTTATCATAAGTAAAGTAACTAGGCCCAATGTAGATTTTGTGTGCGCAGATTCGTTTCGCTTATCTTGGAACAAGCATGTTTATGCAAGCGGATACAAGATTTATTCACTTATAGACAGTGCTTTTTTAAAACCCATCATTACCGTTACCGATACATTTTATGTGTTTAAACGCTCCATTTATCCTTCGTTGGTTTATGCCGTAGAACCAATATTGAGCAACGGTTTATCAGCAGCCCGCAGCGTTGCATTAAATATAGAACTGCAAGGCGTAAATTGCTTTTACAAAACGCTAAATTATAATTTACTCGATGGCAATAAACTAGATCTTATAATGGAGCTCAGTGTAGCAGGTTATGTAGATAGCATCTATTTTGAAAAATTGTCTTCTTTAGGGCAGGTTGAAAAAAGCTTTGGCTCGGTAAAGGCAATAGGCAATAACCTTATCTACACCCAGCTTGTAAACGAATTGGAAAATGGGATTACCTATTTTAGGGCTAAGCTTTTATTAAAAAACGGTGCTATTGTTTATACCGATGTTATTTCTGTACTCACTTCTGGCAAGCAAAAAATAAGTTTTTACCCCAATCCAGTAAGCAAAGCCACAGCACTCAACTATGCACTACAGCAAGGGGTATCGCCCAATAGCCGCTTGCAACTTTTTGATATTACGGGTCGGCTATTAAAAACTTATTCAACCCTGCCAGCTACAATAAATCTTACCAATTTTGCAACGGGCATGGTATTGTACAAATTGTATGAGGAAGGGGGTGGTGTGTTGGAGGAGGGGAAGATTGTGGTGATGCCGTAATGCTGGGTTGTAATCAATTTCTTTGCCTGTCTTGGTCACCTTGTACATACGTGAGTGACCATCGCCTTATTATGGTGCAGAAAGGAATTTTTACAACTTATTTTTTTACATTGGCTAGAGGTGCCAGAGATACTTTTTTTAATTTGAAAGTATGCTGCGATGGTTTTTAAAAAAATGACAACCTGCAGACCTGCGCCTGATTGGGTAAAAAAAACAGCATTAGCATTTGGCTTTGTAATTATAATTTGTAGCTACTTACCAACTGAATGGTTTTCAGCAAAATTCACAAAAGATGATTTTCTTAAATCAGTTTAAAGTCAGGTCAATCAACTCATCCTGAAATTGGTAGAAGGTTTCCCGGAGCTGACTATTTGCATCCGTTCCGTAATTGACAAAGAAAATATGTAATACCCCTTTATTGGGGAAATAAAATAAGTTGGCTGTATAACCAAGATCTCTTCCTTTATGCCCAATGCCAAAATTTATTCCGTTGTTTAAAAATGATTTTTGAATTCCGTATCCATAAAAATTTGATCCGTCCTGTTTCCCATAAGTTTGCATTAATGCCAGAGAAGAGGGTTTCAGTAATGTTTTTTTAATAAACAGCTGGTCAGCAAATTTTAAAAGATCAAACAGGTTGCTATAAATACCTCCATAGCCATTGCCGCTGCCGGTTACAATATTGGATACATTTACCAATGTATTGTTATTGTAAAGATCAAAGTACCCCTGTGCTACACTGTTGGGTAATACATCATGTGGCTGATAATAGGTATTAGAAAGTGCAAGCGGTTGAAGTATTCTTTGATGCAGCAGTTCTTCATGTTTTTGGCTGGTTGCATATTGCATTACCAGTGTTACAAGTATCGTGTTGGTATTGGAATAGATGGCAGTATCGCCGGGTACAAAAACGGCAGGCTTATTATAAATGAATTCAAGCAATTCTTCCTGTGTCCATTTTTTATTTGGATTATTAAGAACGGCAAGGTAAAAAGCATCTTCTTCAATAACATCCCGGATACCACTTTCGTGATTCATCAATTGTCCTAATGTAATGGTATTGCCATTGGTAATTTTACCTGTTATGCTTTGCGGTATCCAGGTGCTTATGGGTTTATACAATGAACGATAACTGAGCCCGGTATTTACAGAATCTTCAAATAATTTAAACATCAATACACCCATAAAAAGCTTGGTAATGCTGGCAACTTTGGAAACGGTACCGGGAACAAAATCAATATTTTTACTGATATCGGCTTTGCCGGTTGCACCAATCCAGGTTCCGTTTTTATCATTCACCAAAAGTGAAATACCTGGAAGGCCCTTTTTTTTGTATTTTTCCAACAGTGCTTTAAAAGCAATATTTTTGGGATGGTTGCTGCTGCTGTCATTCCATGGTACTCCAACACCGATGCTTTTTGTAAAAGTAACCTGGGCTTTGCGGCAGGCAAAAAATGAAAACAAAAAAAATAATACGATTAGCTGTTTCATAAATTATTTTTTTATGGAAGGCACATTTTTAATAACAGGAATTTTAATACCAGCCATCAATATATTGGATGGCAATAAAGGCACATATGATTTTATAAAAGGCAATTGCAATCGCTGCTGATAAGTTAGCAATACTGCAACACCTGATGCAGTAATTTTTTTACTTAACTCCATGCTAAATGCTGCCATGGCTTGCGGCCGACCAAGATTTGTTTTCTTAATATAATTACCTTCATCATTCAATTTGTAAATTTTTCCCACAGGCAATGCATGCAGATAACCAGCTCCCAATTGGGCTGATGTACTGAAAGTTTTTAAAAATTTGTACCGATAGCCTAGTTCGGAATATAGGGCAAAACTATGTTGCAAAAAACGATGGTAGGAATAACCGAAATTAAAGGTTTGAAACCAATCATGCTTTTCCCGTGTTTTCCAATTGAAGCCGGTTCCAACCTGGAAACCCGGATGAAATTCTTTTACAAAAAGAGCACTGAAGCTTTTAAAAGGAAATGCAGTATGCATTGTGGTAAAAGCAATGCTGTAATGATTGAGTTGATGCTTTTGTGCCGGTGCTTTTAAAAAAAAGCACAGACATATTGCAAGCGCAAGGGATTTATTTTTCATAAACCTACTTTTATTGTTAATAATGGAACAGATATATTAATAATATTTTTTTGAACCAGCGTACGGTAAGTTTGATTAGTAAATGTTAAAGATCTTGCTTTATATTTATTACGGGATGCAACAATGAATAATGGAATACGACTAATAACTGCCACACTGCCAATTTTCATTAATGCTGCTCCATTATTGAGTTTTTTTTCATTCCCAGCAGAATATTCTCATGGTCCAAATAATACAACCTGGGCAACTTGTTTTGAAGCATTGCCCAATCCTATTGAGCCCAAAATTAAAACCCCACTCAATAAACTCCATGCAACGATTTTTTGGGTTTTATTTATCTTCAAAATTACATTATTTAACGTAGGCGGAGTTTGCTGTGCAAAAACGCCAACAAAGATCATCAACAATAACACAACAGAAATCGATTTCATAATTGTATATTTTACTGTTAAATAATATTTTGTAATAGCCCTTCAGCATTCGTCTTTAAATATACACTTTTTCATGTAAATTGGCATCATTCATCTGACTGTTTGATTTCAGTTTCCTTTTTCAACATTAGAAGATTTTTCCAAACAGACTTTTTACCTTTGTACAAATCCTGGTAATTTCTCGATCTTACTTTTATTATTCCCTCATTATTTAATGCTACCGTATTGATACTTTCTAATTTACCTAGGAGAACATTGTATTTATTCCATTTTCCCAAACGCTCCCAAACAGGTTTCCAGTAAGTTGTACGGTAAGTTTTGCCAAGGGGATAGCCAGCAAAACCAAAATTATTGTTGTAAATTCCTGGTTTCATCATAACCCAGCTCTCGCTACCATATATAGTAGCCCCAAAAAATATTTTGCCCA
The DNA here is from genome assembly GCA_031430735.1 of Ferruginibacter sp. Lineage (GTDB taxonomy): Bacteria > Bacteroidota > Bacteroidia > Chitinophagales > Chitinophagaceae > Ferruginibacter. Next base: position 50,008 of record JANPCB010000144.1, read on the forward strand.
TACCCATCATTAAAGAATCGCCATTCATTCTTCCCGGTGATACGTTAGCAGATCCTGGAAAATTAAAGGTAGCGCCTCCATAGCAGGAGCCAATGCCAATATTTGTTTTTACATCACAGTAAATGGCTAGTTTTTTCAAGGAAGCAATAATGTCCGCATCATGGATATTTTTATAACTGAATTCATCCGTTCCAATATGAAATGAGGAATATCCCTGCCTGTACAAACCATGTGAGTCGAACCATATATTTCCGATAAGTGCATTGTTTTTATTTAAAATGGCAATGATATTTTCCGCAACCTGTTGACTATTTTTTGCAATAATCACGTATAATTTCTTTTTTAGAAATACGCTTTTGATCCAGATTCTCGCTAAGCTGGTTGATCCCCAAAAATCAAATTTTTTGGATGCATCCTGAGTGAAAATATAAAAATTACATCTTTTCTTCTCCATAATCCCTGTTGAGGAAATATCAGGTGTATTTTCTAAACTGTTTGTTTGTGCTTGAATAAATTGGACTAAAAGGCAAAGAAAGGTTGCAAGGATTGTGCTTTTTCTGATAATAATGTTTGAGCATTTCATAAAAATTTTTTTAGTTTAAGTAATGGTGCATTAAGCAGTATTGCAAAATAAAAATACGGTGACAAAATACCAGTTCAAAATGGGATAGTACTATAGGTTTTATTGAAATTGCTGTTTGTTATTAAAAATGGTTGTTGTTTCAATTTACATTGCAATTCTCCGGTATTTAAAGGCTTGGTACTGTAGAGAATAGTATAAACCCTTAAAAAATTATATGTTTTGTACGGATTATCCGTAAATTTATTAAATGGAAGCAATTGAAATGCAACAGCAGTTTTTCAATCTTGTGAAAAGCTCCTTACCTTATCATGTGTCCATGGCTGATGAATTAGCCGAAAAAATGGGATTGAGTCATGATAGCATTTACCGACGCATCCGTGGTGAAAAGCTGCTAAGTATGGTTGAATTAAAAATGCTTTGCAAACTTTATAATATTTCACTTGACCAGGTTTTGGAGATACAAACAACTACCGTAGCTTTTGATGCACCCGACATTAACATTGAAAACCTGGCTTTCAAAGATTATATCAGTGGAGTACTTGGTCAGGTTATGCGTTTTAATTCTTTCAAAAGAAAAAAGATGTATTACTTATGTAAGGATATGACTTTTTTTCACTTTTTTCTTTTACCTGAAATTACAGCATTCAAAACCTTTGTATGGATAAAAACATTTGAGAAAGATCCTTCTTATGAGAATAGTTTATTTTCTTTGGAAAAATATGAATTTGCCGAATTTTTCCATATTGGTCAGCAAATAATACGAGAGTATAACCAAATTCCCTCCGTTGAACTCTGGAATATAGAAAGCTTGAATAGTACCATTAACCAGATCGAATATTACCGTGATGCCGGGCTTTTTGAAAGTAGAAATGATATGATACGGGTAATAGATTCGTTACAGGAAACGGTGGATCACATTCAATTACAGGTAGAAAAAGGTGTGAAATTTATGCCGGGCGACCCCGAAACAATGTACAAAGCTCCCATACAATTTTACATCAACGAACTGGTTTTGGGAAGCAATACGATTATTCTGGAATTGGATGACACAATAGAGGCACTAATCACTTATAGTGTACTTAGCTATATGTCTGCAAAAGATCCACGTTTCTGTAAAAAAATTTTTGGTCATTTCTCCAGCTTGTTGAACCGTTCCACTTTAATAAGTACTACAGGCGAAAAAGAGCGAAGAAAATTTTTCATACGCATGAAGGAAAAAATAAATGCATTAAAGACTTAAAATTCCTGAAGCGAATACTTCTTTGCCAGCGTTGGCCACCTCATACATTCGTGAGCGACCTATGCCACCACCCGTGCGCCCCGAGGTGTGGACCAGCCAATCAAGCCATGAGATAGTAATAACAAAAAATGTTTTATTCTCAATAAATGAAACAACAATATGCACAAGAATGGTTATAATTTTTTACTGCTACCATACAAGAGTGGAAGTATTTATTGAAAGAAGATAAATACAAAAATATTATTGAAGATGCACTTAGGTTTTTTGTAATTGAAGAAAAAGTTACGATTAATGGATTTGTCATTATGAGTAATCATTTGCACATCAATTGCCTACTCGCAGAGGCTTAGTCTTCCTTCCTCTATTGGTGTAAATAAGAAGCTTTCCTATTACACCGTTCGAAAACCGTAGAGCAAACATTGTTGGTATGCAGCGCAAGCAAAGCAGCCAAGCGTACCAACAACTCGTGTAGCGTTCTTGCCTCGGTTTACTGCTTTTCTCTATCCTTTCACATGGCATATATTTTTGACCAAGCGCCTTTTAATTTTTCATGGAAAGGATTGTTTTCATAAAAAAAATTTTCTTTTCTATTGTAAATATTTTATATTTGATTTGAGCTGGTTTTTAGGCGCATCCGAATTGCATGGATTGGTTTAATAGAAATGTGGCTCCTTGCCCCAGCTGATAGATTGTTGCCCCCGCTTTTTTATACAATATTGAAATGAATATTGGATTTCTTTATAGATAACTAGCTGAATTGTTTTTTTAATTTTAGTATGTAAGATTGGGGGAGTTGAGCTGTTATTTTTCTTGAAATTTATTAAGCCTTTTATAATTTTTTTAATAATAAAAATTACGAAAAGAAATTATTATGGTGAAAATATTTTTATCATACCATAATACGACGTTTTAGAAATTAACCTTTTCATATTTTTAAAAGAACTAACATGGATAATGAAGAAAAAAAATTCTCAATAATAGATGAGGCAAAAATATTTTTGCGAGGCGAAAGTTATGATACGAAAAAAGTAAAGGACCTCTATACGAAATTGGAAGACAGCAGCCAGTTTGGTTATGCGGCCGAAGTAATATTAAAATACCTTGAAGGGCTTAAAGAAAATGGTACAGAATTGACAGATGGTAATTATCATTCATTGGTAAAAAATATATACAAGGATACTTCTTTGTCTTCTTATTTCAAATATGACAAAGCCCTCAATATTCTTAAGTCTGAGTGTAGTTTAGAAAAATCGGAAAGCTGTGAAACACTTGGCTTGGCAGGCGCAATTTATAAGTACAAGTGGAAGTTTGATCATCAAATACACAACCTATACAAATCTGCCGCTTTTTATAAAAGAGGGTATAAACTTTGGGAATCAAGTCTGGCAATACAGGAAGACACAGATTTTGGTTATACTGCTATTAATTATGCCTTCATTTCCGAACTAATTGTGACCCAGTTTTTAGAGCAGTTTGCAACATCTGATGCCATTAGCGAAGAGCATATTACCAGATTTAATTTTGCACAACAGGTAAGGAGAAAAATAGTGGAAACTTACATTAAGGATGTAGATGCGGATATTCCAGTTCCAAAAATTCCTATTAAAGATGATTGGCAATTTGCAACCATGGCAGAAGCTTTTTTTGGGCTAAGAAAATACAAACAAGCATTGTTTTTTATAAAAGAATATGTAAAGGCGCAAGCATTTATTTGGAAGGTAAAATCTTTTTCGCAACAGTTGAATCTACTCGCCAATTTCCAAAAATTAGAAAAAAGTTATTCCGTAAACAATGGGGATTGTTTTATAGAAAAAGAAATAATCGATTTAGAACTGCAGCAATGCTTATTGGCTCTAGATGGCAAAGAGGTAGTGGCGGCTGTAAATAAGGAGACTGTTGCTGAGGATGAAAAATTGCTGGATGTAATAGAGACTTATACCGAAAAGAGGGCACAAAAAAAAGGCTTGGCTTTATCTGGTGGAGGTTTTAGGGCTGCTTTGTTTCAAATTGGCATTTTAGCTGCATTGGCAGAAAAAGATGAGTTAAGGGATGTGGAAGTAATTTCTTGTGTTTCGGGAGGTTCTATAATTGGGGCATATTATTATTTGCATTTAAAAAAGCTGTTAGAAGAAAAGGAAGATGCTGCGATTGATAAAACCGATTATATTAAAATTGTAAAAGAAATTGAAATAGAATTTTTGCAGGCAGTACAATCAAATCTGCGCATGCAAATTTTTACGAATATTTTTGAAAACCTACAAATGATTTTTAGTAAAAAATATTCTAGATCTTATCGTTTGGGTGCTTTATACCAACAGCGATTTTACTTGCCACTTTTTAACAAGGGAAAGGAAACAGCAGATAAAAGGGATACCCTTTTTATGAGTGATTTAATGATAAAGCCAAAAAATGCACCCAACTTTAGCCTAGGCTTGCACAATTGGAAACGAACCAATAAAGTACCTCAACTAATATTAAATGCTACTTGTTTAAATACAGGGCACAACTGGCAATTTACCGCCTCGTGGATGGGTGAGCCGCCTACTTATTTATCTAAAAGTTTTGATGTAAAGAAAAGATTGAGGCGCATGTATTACAAGGATGCGCCAGATGGTTATAAAGATTTCCCTATAGGCAATGCAGTAGCAGCATCCTCCTGCGTGCCGGTTATGTTTGAACCGTTGGTATTAAAAAATTTATATCCAGAAATTGAAGTAGAATTGGTAGATGGTGGTGTACACGATAACCAAGGCATAGCATCTATTTTGGAGCAAGAGTGCGATTGTATTTATATATGCGATGGTAGTGCACAATTGCCCGATGATGCAAAAACAACAGGAAACGAACTGTCGTTGTTTTTTAGAGTGGACAATGTAGTGCAAGAACGGGTAAGGGAAACGCAATTACTCGATTTGAAAGCAAGAAAATATGCATCTATCATACAAGATTTAAAAATTATGCACCTCAAAAAGGAACTTACACAAGAGCCGTTGAGTTGGATAAATTGTGATGATGAGCCTAGAACAATTTTGCAACATCAAATAAAAAAGAACGATGAATTATTGGAGTTTGGCGTTATGAAAAATGTACAAAAATTATTAAGCGAAGTAAGAACGGATTTGGATTCTTTTAATGACATGGAAGCATACGCATTGATGTATAGCGGATACAGACAAACCATGACTGCATTCGAAGAAGATATAAGCAAGCACGACAATAAATGGAATTTTTTGCAACTGCATGATTATTGTACAAAACCCGACAAACAAAAAAAGTTGATAGACCAGTTGGCCATCAGTTCATTTGTTCCGTTTAAATTGGTAAGGAAATACAAAGCCTTTCAATGGGTATTGTACGCACTTGGTTTAGTTGCAGTAGGCTTTGCTACTAAATATGTAATCGTAACTTGGAACCATAATATTCCGTTTAAATATGGTGCGGTTGCAATTGTAGTACTAACATTTATTCTTGGCTTTTTTTCTAAGTTTTTGGTGAAGTTGTTAGATGTAAATGGGTATATAAAAAAGCTGCTTTTGTTAATTGCATTGGCTACTGTTGGTTGTCTGGTATTTAACGCATACATCTATTTATTCAATCCTTGGTATAATAGGCTTGGCCGTTTGAAGAAGGATGTAGATAAGAAATAAATTGGCTAATGTGATTATTAATTGTTTAGGAAGTAGTACGGGTTTTTGGCTAAAATGCACGATTTTAGAAGGTTTAGAAGTTTAGTTTGCTTACTAAATTGCAAACTATTAATAAGTAAATTTTAAATTTTGGACTATGAAAGTATTTGTTGGTTTTGGATATAACGACAATGATAAATGGATAACCAATCTGATTATTCCTTTTATAAAAGAATTGGGCTGTGTAGTGCATACCGGTGAAGATATTCAAGGAGAGGTTCTTTCTGCAGCGGTGGTTTCGAAGATTGAAGAATCTGATGCCTGCATTGGATTTTTAACAAAGAGAGACAAAAAAGATGATGGAACATTTACCACGCATAAATGGGTAATAGAAGAATTAACGGTAGCCTTAACAAAGAAAATTCCCATTTTTGAAATTAGGGAAAAAGGGGTTGATGCGCAAAAAGGTATAACAGGTGATAGGCAATGGTACGAGTTTGAAGACAAAGCGGCACTAATGTTTGAAATTCTTAAATTCTTAAACAAGGAAAAAGCAAAGTTCTCCTACAAGACATTTATGCTGGTGCCCAACGAATTTGTTGCAGAAATAAGACCGCTATTAAAGAGTAAGGATACCATATGCAAGTACAGGTTTTTGTATCAGGCAAAATTTTACGAGCCCGAAGAGGCCAAGCTTGAAAGATTGGGCCAAGGGCTTGGTATCATTGTAAAAAAAATACCTTCCGAAGAAGCACAGATTGAAATTACGGTGGAGAGTGCGAATAGCTTTATTTGGACCTCAGGCTTTGTTTCTGTAGGATTAATTAATGTTCAACTTCAAAAAGATTAAATATCATGCAAGTATTATCAGCTAAGCAACACAAAAAGGATGGCAATTACAAAGTAGTTCAATCTTCCAAATATGAGGGAGATGATTGGTGGAGCTGGAGTGTATGGGTAGATGCTACAGAGAAGGATCTTGATAAAATAGAAAATGTTATTTATAATTTACACTTCACTTTCAACGACCCTGTAAGAATTATTAAAACAAGGAAAAATAAGTTTAGACTAGATTCATCTGGTTGGGGCACTTTTGTAATTTTTGTTAGAATAAATTTTAAAGATGAAACTGTGATAGATCTTGAACATAATTTGGAATTGTTTTATGACGATGGAGAACCAAGTCCTCAATAATAATTTTTAAATCATTTTAAAAGTAAGCCTAATGGAAACACAAGAATACTTATTACAAAGGGTAGATAACCAAATAAATTGGTATAACAGTAACAGCAAGTTCAACCGATATTGTTATATAACTACCAAGGTAATTCTTACAGTAATAGCTGCAATTATACCTGCATTAACTGCTTATATGGACAATAGCACTTTCGTGAAAATAACGATAGGTGTCCTTTCTGTTTTTACGGCTATTTTGGCCAATGTATCTGGTATATTTAATTTTAAAGATAATTGGGCTCAATATAGAAATATGTGTGAATTGTTGCTCAGCGAAAAATTTCTTTATATCACAGGGGCAGGCAAGTATGATAAAGAAGATACAAAAGAGAAACTTTTTGTAGATACGATTGAAAGTTATTTGCAAGATGAAAATAAAAAATGGGCTCAAAAATTGAACTCAGTAAAAAACTCTGAACAGAAGTAAAGTATTTGATATTTCCTTCACAATAGTTTCTTGGTAGTACGAATAATAAAATATTCTTCGCATATATTAATTTGACTAAAGTAAAAATATAAATGTCTGCACCAATAAATAAAAGTAGAAACCTGGCTTTAGAGCTAATAGAAATCAATTATTCTAACAAAGAACCTGTTTTAGATTTAGGCAATTGTGGTTTAACGGATGAGTCAATTTCAATTTTAGAAAATCTATCTAGTTTTACTCATTTAAAAATAATTAACCTAGGTACTTATTATTATTTAAATGGAGAATCTCTTCAAAGTAACAACGAAGGGGAAAGAAATAAATTTACAAGAGTTCCACCAATTTTACCTCACACTATTACAGAACTTTATTTGAACAATCTAGGATTAGAAGATATAACTGGAATTAATAACTATAATCTGTTAACAGCCATCGATGCTTACGGAAATAAATTACAAAATTTATCTCAAGTTACATTGAATGAAAATCTTATTTCTTTAGGCTTAAGTGGTAATGTACTATCCAATGAAAATAGTCTCACCGAGTTAATTAAATTTCCTAATCTAAAGGATTTGTATCTGGGGCAAAATAACCTAAGCGATGAAGGCATACAGGTATTAACTCATCTAACGAAGTTAAAAGAACTTCATTTATATAACAACAATTTAAAAATGAATGTAAATTCTTTTACATTTAATACGCTAAAAGAACTACATATTCAAAGTAATAAAATTACCGAAAATGCTATTTCCTTTTTTGTTAATCAAATTGGAATAGAAATATTGGATATTAAAACAAACCCTATAAATAAACTTCTCGAAAAAAAAATTATTACATCAAAACGTGCTGTAGCTATAAGGGCTGCATTCAATAAAGTGTCTTTGCCATTTCAATTAATTGATGAATCTATTCAAAAAAAGGAAACTTTCTTAGATTTAGGCAACTGCAGTTTAAATGATGCTTCATCGGAATTAGCCTTGCTTAAAAATTGTACCAATTTAGAAAAACTTAGTCTCGGAATAAATTATTACAATGAGGAAGATCTAGAAATCTTATCGCAAAATACATTAAGTAAAAACTTCTTTACAAAGATTCCCAAAGATTTACCAATCTCTATTTCCGAACTACAAATTAGGGACTCAACCATTGAAGAAATTTCAAACATTAGCCATCTTGATAATTTATTGTTATTGGATTTATCTTTTAATGAGATAAAACAAATAACCAATATCAGTATATTGAAAAAATTACATGAACTTTCATTACATGATAATAATATTTCTAAAATCAAGTCCGTAAAGTTTCCGGCAACATTGAAGATTCTGCATTTGAGTAGCAATAATTTAGATAGCCTTACTGGAATAGAAAATTGTAAAAAGTTGGAGCAATTGATTATTTATAACAACAACATTGAGGAGATTTTACCAATCATTTCTTTAGAAAAATTGAAAACAATCAACCTTTTTAAAAACCCTATTAAAGATTGCCCTTCAGATATCTGGACGACTTTTGATATAAACCAAATTAAGGCATATTTTAAAGAAAAAGGTCAGAACGTAGCGTCACATAAAAATGCAGCATCTAAAAATGTTGATACCCATAACGAAGAAATAAATAAGGAAACAGACATAGCCAATGATTTTAATGATGTTAAACTTATCATTCTTGGAAATAGCAACGCAGGCAAAACCAATCTTGTACACTTTTTAAAAAATGGCACTTTCTTAAACGAAAGAAACTCGACCCATGGCTTAGAAGTTAAACGGTGGAGGCCAGATATAAATAGATTTCCTCAATTAAAAAATGTAGAAGTAAGCATTTGGGACTTTGGAGGGCAAGAGTATTATCATGATGCTTACAAATTATTTTTAGGAACAGATGCTGTACATGTAATCGTATGGGAAATTGATAGCGATAAGAACTTTAGCAAAGAGGAATTATTGAAAGACGGAGAGCCCCCAGTTAAAATAGATTTTTTTGAAAAAAAATTTTGGCTCGATACACTGAAGTATCTAAAAGGTCTAGATAAAAATTCACCCATATTATTAATTCAAAATAAAGTGGATGACGATACAATAAAAAAACGTATTTCTCAAGAATTACACGATGAATACGGTATTACAGAATCTTTTCACATAAGCTTAAAAAATGGCTGTGATGTAAACAACAAGGTAGCTAGCAAAAGTCTTGATAATTTTTCAAACTTTTTAGCTGATTCCTTATTGCAGGTCATAGCCAATAAGGCACAACAGTCAAGTGATTTTAAAAAAGTAAGAACAGAGGTTTTGAAATTGCATGAAGGAATGGATTCGATTTTTTCCGGAATTGCAAAAGATAAGACACATATTTTAAGAAATGACTTTCTAGATACTTGCACAAGTTGGGATGGTATTTCTGCAACTGATTATACATATTATCCTAATTGGTTAAGTGCAGGTGGTTGCTTGGTTTATTTTGATAAAAACGAAAAACTTAAAGAGCATATTTTTCTTAACCCTAAAAAACTTTCCGCCGATATTTACAAAATTTTAAACACAGAGGTATTGTTTAATAGGGGAGAGTTATCAATAGACAGTTTAAAGAATAAAACAGGAAAAGAGGAACAAGATGATGAAATTCTTTTGGAAGCAATGAAAAATCTCGAGCTTATTTATGATCATCCTTTAAAACCACAAACCCATTATCTAGTACCACAATATTTACCTGAAGAACATCCCATAGAAGATTTATTTAAAATTGCATCGTCCAATGCCTGGCAAGATTCTTATTGGATAAGAGTGCCTATTTTTTTCTATAAAAAATTAATGCACTATTTGCTGATGCATTTTATTGGAGAGAAAGACACATTGAAGTATTTTTGGAAAAACGGCATAATATTAATTAAAGCAGGGAAAAAACTTTTGGTGAAAGGATTGTATCCTTTAAATTCTAATGAGGGAGTAATACAAGTAAGTGTAGAAGAGGGTAATGCTATGCTTCAAAAGGAAATTTTTTCACTTATTTTAAAATACAGACCTAATAAGTTTGATGCAAATATTGAAACGGAAAACGTAAGAGCCAGTCTAGAACAGAAGCGTCAGGATGAAATTGCATTTTTGGCTAAGTTGGAAGTTTCTTTAAATAACATACATTTTACTGCTTATGATGAATTGCTGGTATTGTCAACTAAAAAGATGGATGATGTAAACAATCTTTTGATAAAGTTTAAGCATTTATTGCCATTTACAGTAGATGGTGCAGAGCCTAAAAAAATATTTGTTTCCTACTCACATAATAATACCAGCTGGGTTGGCAAAATAAAAACGCAGCTTGCTGGTTTAAGAAGAAAAAATTTAATAAAGGATTGGACAGATCAGGAAATTTTAGCTGGTGAAAAATGGGATGAAAAGATTATTGAGCAACTAAAAAAAGCAGACATAGTTATTTTGCTCTTATCCGCTGATTTTATAGCATCAGATTATATTTGGGAAGTAGAGCTTAAAAAAGTATTAGACACAAGGAAAACGATTATTCCTATATATATTGAAAGTTGTGATTTAGCGGCTATCCCAAATTTCAATGGCGTGGACGATAAAATTTCCAATTTTGAAATAATACCAAAAGATGACGATGGAAAATTGAGACCTATTAACCTTTGGCAAAATGAAGCCCAAGCATTGGCTAAAGTGGCTAGTAGGATTAGGGAAGTGGTGGAGAAAAGTATTGGTGAGCGGTCTTAGTATCGTAGGAGTAATTTTTTTATTTTACTTCTATAACGCTATTTCCCACTATTGCATACACAACATTCTTCTTCTTTTTCTCAATGATAAAATTACCCGTAAGGCTTCCAAAGGCAGGAAGTATAAAATTATTTTCTTCCATTAAAAAGCAAGTAAGTGTATGATGTTGTTTGCCTTTTAGTTTTACAACAATAGCTGGATGAACATGACCACAAAAATTTAGAAGCTCGTTGTTTTCAATGGGGTGGTGCTGATAACTAAAATGCTCATCTTCCAATAGCATAGTAGTTGAAAAATTGGGTACAATATTCTTATCAAAATTTATTATATCGTGGTTTCCTTTTACCAAAGTAAATTGTATACTTTCATGTTGCAGCAAAAACTTTTCGAAACCAAACCATTCGCTGTTAAAGTCACTGTGAAATAAATCTCCCAAAATAAGTACACTAGTGGGTTGCCAGGCAGCAATTATTTTGGTAAGCAAAAGCAAGTCTTCAAATTGTGCTTCGGCTGGTATAGCAAGCCCATGCTTGCGAAAATGAGTTGTTTTGCCCAAATGAAGGTCACTTATTAAAAGCTTTTTTGAAACAGGAAAAAACACTGCTTTTTGTGGCAGCAAATAAATTTCCTGGTCATGTATTCTTATAACGGTATAATTATTTTTCAATGGCTTTTATCATTTTTTGTATGCGATCTTCTATGCTTTCATTACTAAATTTTTCTCGTAACCTTTCTACCAACATAGGAAAACAAAAGGGAGAAGGTCTGTCCAATTCTTTTACAACAATCTTTTGTGTTTGTATTCTTTTAAATGCCATTTGCATTCTTTCTATTTCTAATTGAAAATCCATTACTTCCTGGTAAGCTTGTTTGAGCAATAAATTATCTTTTTCGTACGTCTCAAAAACTTTAAAGAATAGCTGAGAATTTGCTTGCACGTGTTTTGTTTTTGCAGCCTTTCCTGGAAAACCGTTGAAAATTAACCCAGCTATGCTTGCTATATCCCTAAATTTTCTTTTGGCCATTTCGGTGGCATTCATGCTTTGTATAGAATCGTCGTATAAGCGTTCTTCGCTAAATAAATTATTATCTAGTACTTCATTCATATCTACTTTGGTATCGCTCAACAGTTCAAAACCAAAATCGTTCATTGCAATAGAAAAACTTATGGGCTTTAATAGCCCGATTCGGTGAGACATGATTGCAGCCATACCTTCATGTACATACCTTCCTTCTAACGGATAAATAAAAATATGAAACCCGTCCTTGGTTTCTAATTGTTCTATTAATAATTCTTGCTTGTTTGGTACATGCGAATTTTCTGCTTGTATTTGTAGCAATGGTATCAACGACTCCATTTCGTAATGTGTCGTTAGTCCTTTTGTATATAAATCTATTTGTTCTCTTATACCTTCACTTAGTTGCGATGATAAATTCATTCTGCCGCCCATCCAACTGGGTATGATGCCATTTTTGGCCGTGCTCTTTTTTACCAATACATCCATATTTTTTATAGAATGTATTTCTAGGTTTTTACCTGCAAACCAAAACACATCTCCTACATTTAATCGAGATATAAAGTATTCTTCAATAGAACCCAATCTTTTGCCACTGTAAAACTTTACTTGCATCATACCACCACTTACAATGGTTCCCATGCTCAAGCGATGCCGTAATGCTACACCCTTGTCTATTACTTTATAAATATTATTTTCTATTATAACTTTATGAAATTCATCATATGCTTCCAGTGTTTGCCCACCAATGGTAATAAAATTTAAACACCATTGAAACTCTTCGTTGTTTATGAATTGAAAGCAATGTGTATTTTGTATTTCTTCAAAAAGGGCTGTTGCTTCAAAACCTTCTGATACTGCTAGTGTAACCATATATTGAATCAATACATCGAAAGATTGAACGTATGGGATGCGCTGCTCCAATGTATTGTTTACGATGGCTTGTTTTATAGCAGCTCCATCAATTATTTCCAACGTATTGGTTGGTACATAATATAATTTACTAACAGCTCCAGGTCTGTGCCCACTTCGCCCAGCTCGTTGTAGTAGTCGTGCAATACCTTTGGGTGAACCTATTTGTATAACGGTGTCCACAGGATTAAAGTCAACCCCCAAATCTAAACTACTCGTAGCTACCACCACTTTAAGTAACCCATTGTGCAAATTATCTTCCACCCATTTTCTACTTTTATCGCTCAACGAACCATGGTGCAAAGCCATTTGTCCACTCAATTCTGGGGCTGCCTCTAATAAGTTTTGATACCAAATTTCGCATTGTGATCTGGTATTGGTAAATACCAAGGTAGATTCACTTTGTTGAATGATGGGTAAAATCTTAGGCAACATTTTTATGCCTAAATGCCCGCCCCAACTGTATTTTTCTACAATATCTGGTAATACCGTTTCAATGAAAATTTCCTTTTTTATATTGGTAGTTACAATGGAAGTATCTACAAAGTTGTGCAGCAATATATCCTTAGCTTGTTGTAAGTTACCAATGGTTGCAGATATCCCCCACACTTTTAAATGGGGGTTTAAAATTCGCAGTCTTGCTATTATTAATTCAATTTGCACACCACGCTTTGTGCCCAATAGTTCATGCCATTCATCTACAATCACAAATTCTACTGTTTTAAATAGTTCGCTATAACCTTTATTGCTAAACAATAAGTGAATGCTTTCGGGCGTAGTTACAAAAGCATGAGGAGGATTTATTTTTTGTTTGCCTCTTTGTGTTGTAGTGGTATCGCCCGTTCGTAATTCAATTTTATAATCTAAACCCAAATCTTTGCTTACCTCATTGGTTGCATGTACAATTTCTTTGGATAATGCCCTTAATGGGGTAATCCACAAGGTATGTAATGCTGTTTTCTTTTTAGCCTTATTTGCAGGGTTGTTGTAATAAGATTGTAAAATACCAAACCAAATAGCCAAGGTTTTTCCACAACCTGTTGGGGCATTTAGTAGGCCACTTTTGCCATCTACAATTGCCTGCCATGTTTGTTTTTGAAAAGGATGTGCTTGCCATTTTTTAAAGGCAAACCATTTTTTAGCTAATGAATGCATTGCGGTAAAATTAGTACATCTTTTGAAAACGGTTTTATTTATAATTTACAAAGGCATGCCTACCTTATGAAAAGCTTTCGATAGAATTTAATCTTTACCTAGGTTGGTAATCCTAAAAGCAAGCAATAATTTTAATTACTGCTGTAACGAAACCAATGTAGAAAATGTTTCTTCTTCTTTTGCAATCCGTTAAATTTTTATCGTTCCTTATTTTTTACAAAAATTATAAGCAACTTTGCATCTATGGCAAAGAGGTTATTTTTCTTAATGTTTTTATTTTCTTCCAATGCCTTTGCGCAAGATAGCACAGTGGATGTTGGACAGAAACTCATTACGCTTAGCACGGTTGTGCTAGATAATAAATTGAATGTGCCAGAATTTATAGAAAAGGTAAAAAATGATTCAAGTTTTTACAAGTCATTTCGTAATCTCCATATCATAGGTTTTACTGCCATAAACGATATTCGTATGGTAGATAAAAAAGGCGGGTTAAATGCCTCTCTTTTTAGCCATACAAAACAAGTGGTGAAAGATGGATGCAGAACCATGCAAACAGTGGATGAAGTAGCTACAGGCGATATGTACACAGATGCAAAGGAGTTTAATTACTATACAGCCAATATGTATGCATCCTTGTTTTTTACAAAAGGCACTGTTTGTGGTGAAGATAATATAGTACAAGGAAAAGCATTTTCTACCGAAGGGAAATCTGGTATGGAAAAGCACAAAGAACAATTAAAAATGCTTTTTTTTAATCCGGGTAGGCGTATAAATGGACTGCCTTTTATGAGCAATAAAACAGCCATTTACGATGATGGTATTGCCGATAGTTATTACATGGATATTGACTGGGAGCATTACAATGGTATAGATTGTTATGTATTTAAGCAAAAGGTAAAAGAGGGTAGGGAAGGTACGGTTGTAGTAGATGAAATGACCACCTGGTTCAACGATTCTACCTTTGAAGTAGTAGCCAGAAATTATTCATTGAGTTACGATGCCGGGGTATATGATTTTAAAGTGAGTATGGATGTACAAATGACAAAGTTTGGCGATCTCACTATTCCATCATTGATAAAATACAACGGCAATTGGAAAGCTATTTTTAAGAAAAGAGAAAGAGGTATTTTTACGGCTACTTTGTCGGATTTTAATAGGTGATAGTTAAAGTTGTTTATCTTTTGGAATTATTCGGTAGCTAATTTTTATGTATTGAATATAAACAACGAAATCACATATATTAGTAAAATTACAAGAATAAGGAATGTAGTATAAAAAGTAAGATTAAATGGCCTATAATTATTGTTGTTTTGCAATCTTTTTCCAAATAATCTTATTAAAATGAAGCTGTAAATAAGTATATTAATTACTGCGGTAAAAGCTAAAATATAATTGTTTGACAATTTTAAATACTCACAAATAAATATAAATGGAAAAAAATAAAAAATATGGTCAGCGATAAAATTAAACGTCGGATTATTGCTTAGTGCTCCATATATTGTAGCAAAATAAAACCAGATAGTTGCAATTGCAAAAAATGAGAAAAAAATAAAACTTGCTAATATTATATCTGTCTTAATTTTATTTTGCGTTTGCATTTTACATTAATTTTTATACAAAAAATTATTCTTTATAATATAATTTTATAAAATTCCGTTTGTGGAATTTTTATTTATTCAATTTCTCAATTTGATTCAATAACTCTTCCAACCCATTCATTTTTATTTCCAACAAACTTTGCAACAAATTTCCCAACTTACCTTTAGGAAAACCCTTGCGTGCAAACCATTCTAAATAACTAACTGGTAAATGCCGCAACACAGTTCCTTTGTATTTTCCAAAGGGCATTTTCATGGTCACAATCTCTAATAGCATGCTGCCATCTGGCATTGGTACTTCTTGCATAAAAAAGTTCAAAGTTTTAAGTTCAAAGTTTAAAGTTTTAAAATTGCCAACTGCTATTTGCTAATTTTTTACTTGTTACCTCCCCACCCCCGGCACCGCCATCAAACTTTCATTGCCATTTTCGTTTACTGCTTGCACAGCAAAAAAGTAATTGTCTTTAGAATAGGGAACGGTTATTTCTGTAGTAGTAGTATATATTTTCTTTTGCCAAAAAGCGCTGGTCGTTTCCCGCATCAATAAATAGTATCCTTTTGTATTTCCACTCACAGGTTTTTTCCAATATAGAAAACTACTATTGCCAAGTTTCTTTACATCTATTTTTACTTCTTCGGGCATGGCAGGAGCTTTGGCAAGATTGGCCAATGTGCTCAAATTCATTCCGGTGTTTTTGCGCAAGTATTCAAAATCTATAAATTCTATCAAATCGCCATATTGAATGCCATTTTCTATACGCACATTTTGATGTTGTCTTGTATAATTTTCGTTCATCTCCGTTATACGTACAGCCGTAAAACCATTTTCTACAAAAGGCGTATGATCTCCTCCACGCAAAAATCGATCGTTGCGGTACACCATTTTTATTTCTAAATTGTCTACATAACGCTCACCAATTTCTTTTACATAACGAGCAAGTTGGCGGCTTTTGCCATCATTTTCCAACCCAAGTTGCCGAATGCTTTTTGCATTTTTTTCTAATTCGTACGCTGGCATACCTTCGCTAAAAACCCTTACTTGTGTGTTGTTTATATTGTTTGTTTCATTGCTGTTGTTGCTGCCCATTATATCATTGTTGAGCACAGCTTCTATATTTAAATTTTCTTTGCGTGCTTTTGTAGCCATATAGTTAGAGCCAAGCAAGCCTTGCTCTTCACCACTTACAGCCATAAAAATGATCGTAGCTCCAAAATTTCTTTTACTCATTATTCGGGCACATTCCATTACTGCAGCTACACCGCTGGCATCATCGTTTGCTCCCGGTGCATCTCCTACACGGTCCATAACACTGGTGCGCATCGCATCCAAATGTCCGCTGATAATAAAAATCCTATTATCGGTTGGGTCAGTTCCTTTTAATGTTGCAACCACATTGCCTAGTAATAGCGTTGTATCCACTCTTCTTTTATCTGGCTGTAATGTAGTGGTATCAATAGTTGCAGAGAGTCTGCCATTAGACAGTGCAGCAAATTCATTCATTTTATTCAATACATAAATCCTTGCTGCACCAATGCCTCTTTTTTTATCGGTTTGTGTGCTCAGCGTATTTCTGGTGCCAAAGTTTACCATCGTTTGTATATAGCTACGCAAGGAATCTGGTGAAATTTCTTTTACCATTTGTTCTATTGCAGGATCACGTGCAATGGTTGTTTGCGCAACAATCGTTTTACTACAAACCAATACAAAACAAGCTAAAATTATTTTTTTCATTTAATGTATGTATTTTATTTTTTTAAAAGATTGACTTCCTAAAAATCGTTCAAAGCTTCATTGTCACATTGTCACATTTTCACATTTTCCCATTTGCCCATTTGCACATTTGCATTTTATTCAACTTCGTTCTTAAACAAACTATATTTCCGCCATTTCTCTATAAGCAATGTCATATCTTCTGGTAATTCGCTAATAAACATTACTGGCTCTTTTGTAGTAGGATGTATGAAACCAAGTTCTTTTGCGTGCAATGCTTGGCGAGGGCATATGGCAAAACAATTTTCTACAAACTGTTTGTATTTGGTATAAATGGTTCCTTTTACAATTCTTTCGCCTCCATAAAAATCATCGTTAAATAATGGATGACCCTTGTATTTCATGTGTACACGTATTTGGTGTGTGCGCCCAGTTTCTAGCCTACACTCTACCAACGATACATAATTGAAATTTTCTAATACTTTGTAATGTGTTACAGCATGTTTCCCAAAATCTCCTTCTGGGTAAACGGTAAAAAGCTTTCGTTGGTTTTGGCTTCTACCCACATTGCCCGTAATGGTTCCTTCTGGTTCATCAAAATTACCCCACACAACAGCGTTGTACCTGCGATGCACTGTATGATCAAAAAATTGTTTGGCCAATTCGCTCATCACTTTTTGCTTTTTTGCTACTACAATCAGGCCACTCGTGTTTTTATCTATTCTATGTACCAAACCATATCGGGTAAGCTCTTTCTCATCTATTTCCGGACAGTTTTGCTGCAAATGCCATGCAACTGCATTTATCAGTGTATTATCCGGATTTCCACTGCCTGGGTGTACTACCATACCCACTGGTTTGTTGATAATCATCAAATCATCATCTTCATACACAATGTTTAATGGAATATCTTGTGGTATTATTTCAGATGATTCTGGTGAATTGGTATCGTAAATAACTATTTTATCGCCAGCCCTGGTATTGTAATTTTTTTTAATTGGTTTATCATTTACCAATACCATTTCATTTTCTATAGCTTGTTGTATTTTATTTCGGGTAGCACCTTCTATTCGCTGCATCAAAAACTTGTCTATTCGCTGCGCTGCCTGGCCTTTATCTATAATAATAATGTGCTTTTCAAAAAGTTCTTCCGATTCTGAATTGTCCTCAATCAAGTTATCCATAAAAAAATATTAGGGTGCAAGATACGTTATGGCGGATAGATTCTCTTTATGCAGCAAAACTTTAGTTGGTTTTCCCATTTCCCATTTGCCCATTTGCACATCTGCACATCTGCACATTTGCCGTTTCCCCACTTGCATATTTTCCCATTTGCACATCTGCACATTTTCACATTTGCACATTTCCCCATTTATTCTGTAATTTCGCCGCATGACAACAGAACAAATAAAGGCTCTGAGAGACCGCATAACGGTTTTGAAGAGATTTCTTTGACGTAGAAAACAGAGAATCTAAAATAGCCAACGACAAACAACTTTCTTTATCACCTGGTTTTTGGGACGATAACACAAGGGCTACTTCCATTTTAAAAGAAACAAAAATAAATGAGTATTGGGTAAATATGTTTTACGCTGTGCAAACGGCTGTAGAAGACTTTGCCGTACTTTTTGAATTTTGGAAAGCAGGCGATACCACCGAAGAAGAAGTGAGAGAAGCTTTTGATGATGCTGTAAATAAAATAGAAGAAGCAGAATTTAAAAGCACCCTCAACGAACCGGAAGATGAACTGCCTGCCATGCTGCAAATAAACAGTGGCGCTGGTGGTACAGAGAGCCAAGACTGGGCAGAAATGCTGGCTCGCATGTTTCGCATGTATGGCGAAAAGCAGGGCTGGACAGTTACCGAAATGGACTGGCAATGGGGCGACGGTGCAGGTATAAAAACCTGTACGTATAAATTTGAAGGTCCATTTGCCTATGGGTTTTTAAAGGGGGAAAGTGGAGTTCATCGCCTCGTACGTATCTCACCATTTGATAGTGCAGCCCGCCGCCACACTAGTTTTGTGAGTGTGTATGTTTATCCATTAGTAGATGATACGATTGTAATAGATATAAACCCTGCCGATGTAAAAATGGAAACATCCCGTAGTGGTGGTGCCGGTGGACAAAACGTAAACAAGGTAGAAACAAAAGTAATGCTCACACATATTCCTACAGGCATAGTGGTGGTATGCCAGCAAGATAGAAGCCAGCTTGGTAATAGAGAGCTTGCCATGCAAATGCTAAAAAGTAGGTTATACGAAATAGAACTGCAAAAACGAAATGAGCTAAAGGATGCTACTAATAGCAAAAAGAAAAAGATAGAGTGGGGCAGTCAAATACGTTCCTATGTTTTTCACCCATACAAAATGATAAAAGACCATCGTACAGATTATGAAGTGGGCAATGTAGGGCCAGTAATGGATGGGGAGATTGACGGATTTATAAAAGCTTATTTGATGGCGGAGAAGGAGGCCCCCTAAGGCCCCCTAAATCCCCCACAGGGGGGACTTTAGTTCTTAATGTTTTAAAAATTCATGAAATTGTTTGAGGTTGGCTCCTCTCTTGCCTGTCCCGATTTTTCGGGAGAGAGGCGGGGATGAAGTTTTTGTTAGCAAGCAGCAAAGCCTTGATTTGGCTGCGGTGGCGAGTTTATCCTGAGTTTATCGAAGGGCTCCGTTCAAATTCAGTTTTTCAACCTGCCTGCCGGCTAAGGCAAGTTTGGCTTTTATTATGCAATAGAATGTGTAACTTTATTCTAAAATATATTTTATGTACACAACATATCATTTAGCATCTGCAGACGAAATGCCTAATATTGTTGAATCTATTATGTCAGCATATAAATCCAAAGCAATAACAATTACAATTGAAGAAGATGAAGATGAGCTTTCTGAAGAAATGAAATCAATCCTTGATCAAAGGTTAATGGAGGATGAAAGTACTTATTTAACTGCTGAGCAATCTATTACTCAAATGAAGGCCAAGTATGGAGTTTAAGGTAATTGTATCGCCTCGTGCACAAAGTGAATTTTATAAATCGATCGATTTTTACGCTTTAGATAGCAATTGGGCACCCCAAAATTTTATTCTCGCTGTTGAAAAGGCGTATACAATATTAGGTCAAAATCCTTACCATAGAATTAGGTATAAAAATGTAAGAGCAATAAAACTAAAACGCTTTCCATTTCTTTTATATTTTATTATTAACGAGAATCAAAAAGTAGTAAAAGTTTTGTCTTGTTTTCATACAAAACGTAACCCTAAAAAAAGACCAAGGATTTTGTAAAACTTGATTTTTTGATAAATATTTAATATACCAAAAGAAAACCTTTTAATTTACCAACTTATACACGAATTACAACATTAAAATAATAACATCATGCAATACGGCGATTTTTACTACCCAACTCCCACCAACGAACCAGTGCTTTCTTATGGCAAAGGCTCAAAAGAAAAACTAGCCCTAAAAGCAGTTTTAAAAGAACTAAAAGCCAGCAAAATAGATGTGCCCATGTATATTGGTGCAGATGAAGTACGCACTGGTAAAACGGTAACCATGTACCCGCCACATGAGCACAAACATGTGCTGGGGCAGTTTCATGTAGGCGATGCTAGCCATGTAAAAAAAGCAATAACAGCCGCTTTAAAAGCAAAAGATAAGTGGGCAAATATGAGCTGGGAAAATCGTGCAAATATATTCTTAAAAGCAGCCGATTTATTGGCTACAAAATACCGTCCATATATCAATGCAACTACCATGCTTGGCCAAAGTAAAAACGCCATGCAAGCAGAAATAGATGCAGCTTGTGAGTTGATAGATTTCTTACGATTCAACGTACATTTTTTGAGTGATATTTATCGCCAGCAACCCATCAGTGGCCCGGGCATTTACAACCGATTAGAGTATCGTCCGTTGGAAGGCTTTGTATTTGCACTCACGCCTTTTAATTTTACAGCCATTGGAGGAAACTTACCTACGAGTGCTGCCATGTGTGGCAATACAGTGGTATGGAAATGTGCCAATACCCAAGTATACAGCGCACAAATGTTTATGAGGGTATTACAAGAGGCAGGCTTACCAGCTGGTGTAATCAACCTTGTTTTTATAGATGGCCCTACCATTGGAGAAGTAGTTTTCAATCATCCCGAATTTGCCGGATTACATTTTACAGGAAGTACAGGGGTGTTTAATAGAATGTGGGAGACCATAGGAAAGAACACGCCGATATACAAATCTTACCCACGAATAGTAGGCGAAACAGGCGGTAAGGATTTTGTAATAGCTCATAAGAGCGCCCTTGTAGATGCTGTAGTAACTGCACTTGCAAGAGGAGCATTTGAATACCAAGGTCAAAAATGTAGCGCTGCTAGCCGTGCATACATACCTAGCAATATGGCCGCAGAGGTAAAAAAGAAATTGGTAGAAATGGTGAAGAGCATGAAAATGGGAACAGTAGAAAACTTTACCAATTTTATTAATGCAGTAATAGATGAAAAGAGTTTCGATAAATTGGAAGCATACATAAAAAATGCAAGAAAGCGTGACAGCGGTGCTAAAATTTGGGTAGGTGGGAAGTGTGATAAAACAGAAGGATATTTTATAGAACCTACTATCATTGAAGCCGACAATCCAAATTATGTAACCATGTGTGAAGAATTATTTGGCCCAGTACTTACTATTTATATCTACGACGAAAATAAATATGAAGAAACCTTGAAATTGGTGGACAGTACATCTCCTTATGCACTTACGGGCGCAGTACTTGCACAAGATAGATACGCAGTGGAACTTGCGGTAAATAAACTACGAAACAGCGCTGGTAATTTTTACATAAACGACAAACCTACTGGTGCTGTTGTAGGCCAACAACCTTTTGGTGGTGCTAGGGCAAGTGGTACCAACGATAAAGCTGGTTCTATGCTCAATTTGTATCGTTGGCTAAGTGCTCGTACTATTAAAGAAACATTTGTGCCGCCGGTAGATTATGGGTATACGTTTATGGAAGAGGCTTAATGAAAAGAAAATTTTAATAATAAAAAAAGGATTCCAAATAAAGAGGGCACTGAAAAACTGGCTGTTTATCAAAAGAGGCTGTTTTCTAAATTGAAAACAGCCTCTTTTCTTTAAAGTATTCGAGTCGGGGTCCATCACCAATTTCATATAGGCGATTCTCAGAGCTTATAATTTACTTTTAG
>JANPCB010000145.1:0-4818 GCA_031430735.1 Ferruginibacter sp.
AGCTCTTATTATGTTTTATTGTTCATTTCTACTGGCATGTCGCCTCTAACGAGGCTAAATACTTTCAAATAATAGCTCCAGAGGAGCGACATATTAGTAGAAAGGTATTAATAGTAGGGAGTTAAAGCTCCAGGGGAGCGCCATGTAAAGCTATTTCATAATCTTCCGAACTGTTATGTTCGGTTCACGAACTAAGGTGAAGAAATTTTATCTTTCATTCTTTTTAGCGTAGCGCAGATACGCAGCCCACTTAGCTGGGCTTACATAACTTCGCTAGGTTTCTATTGATAAGTAGCTTACATACCTGCGCCAGATGGTGCGCAGGCACGACCTACCACAGAAATGCAGAAGAGCCAAGTGCGGCAACGTTTCTGTAGGGCAATTTATTAGAGAGTAATAATAACTTCGGTTCGTGGATACGAACCAAGCAGTAAGTAATTATTTCCCCCAAACTGATTCCCTTTACTAATACAATAATTTTTGAGAAGCTGTAATACCCCACAGATTTGTTCTTGAAATGGATACATATTGAATTGCTCCAACGATATCAACTTTTAGTAAGCTTTTTGATGCTAAGGAGAATTGACAATGATGATATCCCTATTCTTCAGGAATTTCAGTTTTAAATGCCCCAAATAGCATCGATGAATAATTTTTTCTCATTAACTTTAGCAACATTTAAAAAACTAACCATGAAACAATTTGCACTATTTTTTTCTTTCTTGTTTGCAAGTTTTATTTTGTCTGCACAAAAAAACCTTATTATAGAAACCAAAGATTTTATTCCTTCGGGCGTGCAAGTAACCATTACCAAAGGAACCAATTTGGTAGCAGGCAAACTGGTAGATTATACAACCCATACTGGCTACCTCGATTTAAAAAATGATACCGGAAAACTAATTGCAAAAGTGTTTTTTACTTACTATAAAAAAGAAGGAGAAGCTGCAAGCAAGCGTCCAATTTGTTTTACTTTTAATGGAGGCCCAGGCTCTTCTTCTGTGTGGTTGCATATGGGCGGGTTAGGACCAAAGCGGGTGGTATTGCAAGATGATGGCACTGCTACTGCACCTCCTTATCGTACCGTAGACAATGAATACAGTTGGTTAGATAAAACAGACCTTGTTTTTATAGACCCTGTTGCTACCGGTTATAGCAGACCAGCAGCGGGGGAGAGTCCAAAACAATTTCACGGCTTTGTAGAAGATGTACAATCTATCGGTTCTTTTATTCGTCATTTTTTATCAAGGTATGAGCGTTGGAGTTCGCCTAAATTTTTGGCTGGCGAAAGTTATGGTACAACAAGGGCTGCTGGATTGTCTAAATATTTGCAAGACAGTTACCGCATTTACATCAATGGTATTTTCCTTATTTCTCCGGTACTAAATTTTGGTACAAACGATTATTATATTGGCAACGATTTGCCAAGGGCATTGTATATTCCTTCTTATACCGCTGCTGCTTGGTATCATAAAAAATTGGCACCTGCATTGCAAGCCGATATGCAAAAGGCATTAAAAGAAAGTGAAGCGTTTGCATTGGGCGAATATGCATCTGCACTCATAAAGGGAGATTGGATGACAGCAGAAGAAAAAGAAAAGATTGCAGAGAAAATGAGTTACTTCACCGGATTAAGTAAAGCGTATTGTATGCAAGCAAATTTGCGGGTAGATGAAAATCGTTTTTACAAAGAGCTTCGCAGAAAAGACGGTTTAACCATTGGTAGATTGGATGCAAGATTTACGGGCAGGGATTTAGATGATGTAGGCGAAAATGTAAGTTACGATCCTTCTTTCACCAATATAGATGGGCCTTTTACTTCTGCTATTAATGATTACTTTGAAAAAGACCTCAATTTTAAAGAAGAAAAAGCATATAATATCTTTGGTAATGTATCTCCATGGAATTACAACAATGTTCAAAATCAATTTTTAAATGTAGCCGAAAGCTTGCGAGATGCCATGACTAAAAACCCAGCATTAAAAGTTTATGTAGGCTCAGGTTATTATGATTTTGCTACTCCTTATTTTACGGCTTCTTATGATATTGAGCATATGTTTCTTCGACCAGAAGCTAAAAAAAATATCAAACAATATTTTTATACGTCGGGTCATATGTATTACATCAACAAAACAGATATGATTCAATTTAAAAAAGATGTAGATAGCTTTTTTGAATGGAGCTTAAAATAGTTGCAACTGCCAGGAATCTTTTCAGCGGTTTTTGAAATGACTTTTATACGATGTGCAGTATAAAAATAATAATAAAAATGTATTGCCCTGCGGCAATTATTGAATTCGCCTGCGGCGTATTTGGAAAAGAATTCGCCACAGGCGAATTCCTACGAGCGTTACATGAACTTGATGCTCCGTATGACATGCAAACATATAAACAAGGGAACTGTGCAGGTGTAGGTAAACTGCTAGGCACAATGCAAAAGCCTTAGGTAAAAAAATACCAGCCTAATAATTTTTAAATAGATAGGAGAGAACTACCCACCTAGCGAAAAGAGGTTACGGATAAATTGGGTAGCTGTAGGAATTCGCCTGTGGCGAATTCTTGGGCAATTTGCCGAAGGTAAATTCTATAAGGTTTGCCAAAGGCAAATTCCATAAAACTTTTCTGAAAGCGAATTTTATACTGCGTGCAGATAATACCAAAGGTTTTTTTAAAGTTGCGCAAAGTATAGTCTTTTACTTGCTTCTATACAACTTCCTCAAAAGTTGTTAGGCAAAATAACACAACCCGTTGTTGGGAGACTTCGGTAGATGTTGAAAAAAGTTTTACTACTGACGGGCTGCGGTGGAGGGAGCGATGTATATAGGTGGTGGCGTGCCGCTTCGGCGGCATACGCAACCACCTATATACGGAACAGTCCCGCATTATTGCGGGAAGACCGGACCACTGCTGCCATCTGCGCCTATGCCCACAGCGCATTATTTTTATTTGAACTGATACTAACTTGGCAAATAAATGACAGCTACTGTATCTTGTTTTTAAATAGACCAATATAAAAAGGGTAGGAGAGTAAACCAATTATCAGAATGATGATTAAGTTTTTGGTATCGCTAATGGCAAAGCCAATGAATATGGCAATGGTAATGATCATCACAATAATAGAAGTATAAGGATAGCCCCATGATGAATAAGGTCTGGCTAATGTTGGTTCTTTTAATCTCAATTTTATGAGCGATGCAAAACTCATCCCCAATACAAATACGCCCATAAAAGAAGCCAATGAAAACAAGTCTTCAAATGATCCGATAATAATCAATACCAAACTTAGAAAAGATGAAATCAACAAAGCATTTATAGGTGTTCCGGCTTTGTTTACCGTAGCTCCTTGTTTGATGAAATACCCATCCCTACTCAATCCGAAAAGTATGCGTGCCGGTATCATCATATATGCATTCAGTATGCTGATTGCCGAAAATATGGAAATAACGGTTACAAAAATGGCTCCAGTATCGCCAAATACTATTCTAGAAACATCTGATGCTGCCAATTTTGAATTGGCAATAGAACTAATGGGCAATACATGAAAAAAAGCCATGTTTATGAGCACATAAATGCACAGCACAATCAATGCACCTGTATACAACGATTTTGGAATATTCTTATTCGGGTTTTTATCTTCTTCTGCAAAAAAACAAACCGAGTTCCAACCTTGGTAAGTGCCTATTACCAATTGTAATGCTTTTAAAAATGCAATTAGCATGCTCGTTTTTACCAATGCAGTATTTGGTGGATTGCTATGTAAAGTTGTACCTGTAAACATAAAACAGGCAACAATAAGTGCTACAAAGAAAATCACTTTTATCACACTGGTTATTTGTTGGAAAATGCTGCCATTTTTTGTACCGCTTATATGTAACAAGGTAAATGCAAGTAAAAAGGCAATGGAAATAATTGTTTGATAATTTTTAAAAGTTGGAACTAGAATCGTCAAATACTCTGCTATTACAATACAAAAAAATGCTGGTGCAATGCCATTAAGAATATAATCGAACCAGCCCGTAATAAAACCAGCGTAATTTCCAAAAGCTCGTTTTGCATAATTGTATGCACCACCAGCTTTAGGCATCATGGTAGCGAGTTCTGCATAAGAGCCGGCGGCTAATATCACATATACGCCACCAAACACCCAACAGGCAATGATTAGCCAATAATTATCGAGCAATTGTGCAATACTACCTGTAGTGCGAAGTATACCAACACCAATGGTACCGCCAATTAATATGGCAATGCCAAAGCCGATACCAAGTACTTTTTTTAATTGATTATTGCCAAAAGATTTTTGTGTGGTATTTTCCATCATTCAATATACAAATAATACCCATAAAAATATTGATCTACAAATAAAAATAAGCAATGTTAAAATACAAAGCGCATCTTAACATTACTTATCTCTGCCTCTGTGGCAAACTGAATTTTGCGAAGCAAAATATCTTACCGCCTCAATTAATGAAAAATGCCGAGAAGTCGTAAAGACGAAAACTAAAACGCCTTCCCGTCTTCTCGGCAATATTAATTTGCGAAGCAAAATATCTTACCGCCTTAATTAATGAAAAATGCCGAGAAGTTGTGAAGACGAAAACTAAAACGCCTTACCGTCTTCTCGGCAATAATAATTTTGCGAAGCAAAATATCTTACCGCCTTAATTAAAGAAAAATGCCGAGAAGTCGTAAAGACGAAAACAAAAACACCTTCTCGTCTTCTTGGCAAACTGAATTTTGCGAAGCAAAATATCTTACTGTCTTAATTAATGAAAAATGCCGAGAAGTTGTGAAGACGAAAACTAAAACGCCTTCCCTTCTTCT
>JANPCB010000146.1:0-57310 GCA_031430735.1 Ferruginibacter sp.
TCGATACAAAATAGAAGCAAAAAATAGTGAATTGAAAAATGTTCACGGATACAACAGAGCATCATCGTATGGAATAAATAATATGCAAATCCAGGGAGCTATGGCCATATTTACGGTAAATCTCAAAAGAATACTGAAACTTTGCACAGAAGTGCAATCGGCTTAAATAAACAGGCTAAAAATATTCTCAAACTTAAATTTTTTACAAATAGAGCTCAATAGCCGCCCCTATAACTCCTCCTCAAAAAGTGAAAACTAAAAAGCGATTAAGCTAAAAATTGATTTTAACTTAATCGCTTTAAAAGTTCTATTCTTAAAAGGAGGGCTTTTTCAGTGCCCTCCCTTCATTGGACAGCCTTTTTTTTTGCTCCTACTTTTTAGATTATCCAACATTTGAATATACAATCTAGTTTTTTTGAAATCTTTCACTAATAATTGTTTCATTTTCCTGTACTACAACTATTACAAACATACCTTTTTGTAAACTGCTTACATTTAAGTTGATAAAACTACTGGCCAATCTATTAGACGAATACACTTGCTTTTCGTCCCGGCGGGGTTTTTGCAAGCATAATCTCTAACCATAAAGAAAGTTCTTGCGAAACCCCGACGTGTAATGAGGCCTATATTTTTCTCCTAAGCATTATTAAGATTTGTAGAATGGGTAAACTATATGGCTAAGTCCTTTATGCATCGGGGTTTCACGGAAAGTAATTTTTCACTCAAAGTGTGTGATTGTGAAAACCCCGCCGGGACGGAACTTGCCCCGCCCTTCGAAATTAACAACGGTTGCCTCGAGATAGTTGAAAGGAAAAATACAAACTTACCAACAAGGGCAAAAGATTCCTGATGAGTATCTGTGCTTTGCTTAAATCCTATTTATAATTGCCGCACGGGAAGCTAACGTACAAAGGCTGGGCATCATTTCACCAGTGGGGGGAAGACCTAAGCGGAACACCAATGCGGGCGAAGCAAAAAATTTACACACAACTGTTTATTCTTATATTTTCTAACTTTTTTTAACCTAATTTACAGGTAGGCATATTCATTACCACTACGTAAATCCCGTTTTATGAAATACATAATTACAATAGCTGCATTATTGAGTATCACTATCCAATCTTTTTCTCAAACCGGGTTTAAGGTAGGAGATAAAGTAGATGCTTGGAATGTGGCCTGGTACAAAGCAACGGTAATTGAGGTTGGTTCCGGAAGCAATGTTGGGTATTACAAAGTTCATTACGATGATTTTTCATCTGCATCCGATCAGTATCTTAAAGCTTCAAACATACGTGCAAAGAAAAAGGCTGCAGCAGAAACTTCAAAAAACAGTACTGCAAATGGCCCGCGTTTGGCAAAGTATCTTATCATGTCTTACGGCGCAGGCAACAATCCATTGTACCTTGGTTTTTTCCATTTAAAAGAAGGAGGCAACTACAGTTTTTTCGATATGGGTGAAAACAAACTCGGAGACGGTAAATACGCTTACGATGCATTATTAAAACAAGTAGGCTGGATTAGCGGGCCCCTTAAAACATTTGGTACTACGGCAGGGTTTGAGGTGAGCCGCGAAGGGAAAACACATAACATCCGTTTAAAGCGTGGAACCTTCGGAACAAACAGCACTGATTCAAAGTAGTTTCATTCCTTTCCTGCCCACAAAATGCGTAGTTAACCAATTGTATTCCTGCCCTTTTGGGGCATTCAATTTAAAATAATTTTTGTAGTATTCCCTGCTTAATAAAGCCCCTGCCGTCGTTGGTGTGCGGCAGAGTATGAAGCTAAGTACACCAACAGCATACGGAGGGACTTGGCCATAACTCCTTTTACACTTCCAAATAGTTAGTAAGTATTTTAAAATCCCAAACTAGTGCAGATATGCAGCATAGCAAAGTGCGGACGGGTATCTGTGATTACCTTGAACTATAATCTTGATTGCCGCACAGAAAGCCAAGCTACAAAACCTTCGCATCATTTCTTCGCTAGAGGGGGAATAGTATTTTATTGCTTAATATTTTTCTTAGCTACTAGCATCAGCCTGCTTTTTTTGAACCATTCCTTGCGCTGCTAAGCGTCCGGATTCCATAGCTGCATTTAATGAACCATTAAAAAGATAATCTCCCGCTACAAATACATTTTCCATCACCTGACTTTTGCTAGGTTGCGCCGTCATTTTAAGATCTTTAATATCAGGTAACGCAAAATTGATTTTATAGTGGTGGATATAAGTTACCAAGGAAGCCCCTGTGTATTGTTGAACTTCCATAATAACTTTCTCAATAATTTTTTCGATTGACTTGTCTTTGTGCTGCACGGTTGTGGCGGATAGAATGGTTTTTCCTGTAGCCGCATCTGTATAAGCGTAAAGATTATTGGTATAATTTCCCGGGTCAGCAATCAGTGCGATCGTGTTAGCAGGAATATTTGTTTGGTTCACTTCAAAATACAAACACATGCAATTTTTCCATGCGATTGTTGGGTTTACATGGCCCGGAAATAAAGAAGCGGGGCTACTGGCAATGATCACTCCTTCGTGTGATATCTTTTCACCAGAACAGAGTAAAATATAATCATTCGTAATTTCTTCGACGGCACAGTTGAACATAAACTCCGTATGATGCAATTTACTTTTTAATTGTTTGCTTATTTGTCCAATGCCTAGTTTAGGTATGGTAGCATATCC
Organism: Ferruginibacter sp.; assembly: GCA_031430735.1. Taxonomy (GTDB): domain Bacteria; phylum Bacteroidota; class Bacteroidia; order Chitinophagales; family Chitinophagaceae; genus Ferruginibacter. Next base: position 2,684 of record JANPCB010000146.1, read on the forward strand.
TTCACCAAACATTTTGTAAACAAATTCAAACATTCTGCTGGAGGTTCTTAGGTCGGGCTCCAGAAATATGCCTGTGAAAAAAGGCTTGAAAAACCGTTCAATAATTTTGGAGGAGAAACCAAATTCAACTAAGTATTCCTGCGTTGTATTTTCAGGCGATGCAAAGATTTTTTCGAGGGATTTAAACTTTAATTGGATGTTCAGTTTTAATATTTTCAACTTATCGGCTATGGAACCGATATCTGACAGTAATGTAGGGATAAGTATCTTCCAATTCCTTAAAGGGTCGCCAATTAAATAGGATTTGTTGTTCGCATAAATCATTGCCCCTGACTCCAGTTTGCACAACTGAAGCTGATCCATATCGAGGTATTTTTTGGCCAATGGATAAGCACCCAGCAGTACCTGAAAGCCAAGGTCGAGTGCGTAACCCTTTTCTTGAATGGTCTTCACTCTTCCGCCTACTTCATCGGTTTGCTCAATGATGATTGGGTGGTAGCCCGCTTGTTCCAATTCATATGCAGCGATAAGTCCGCTTACTCCTGCACCAATAATGTATATCTTATCTTTATTTTCCATTGATTTTATTTATGTTTCATTTGGTGAACGAATAACAAGCTATCAACGTTTTGTAACCTTGCGAAGCGTCGAAATTGAAAGTACAAATGTCTTTTGAAATTACGAATATTAAACTTAATTGTTAGTGAATGTAGGTTGATGATCACAGTGCATTTTATCCGTTCTAATTACTGCTTCGTTTTCTTGTTAGCAAATTTACTTCTTTCCAAACTAGTGCAGATATGCAGTATGGCAAAGTGCAGAGGGGTATCTGTGCTTAGCTTGAACCAAACTCTTAATTGCTGCACAGAAAGCCTAGCTACAATACCTTCGCATCATTTCTGCCTAGAGGGAAATTGAGGACGGGTATCTGTGCTTAGCTTAAACCAAACTCTTAATTGCCGCACAGAAAACCATTGCACAAAGGCCACGCCTCATTTCTAGAGGGAAAACTTGGAGTTAAGTTCAATCAGGGTTTGTATGCTTAAGTTTTAGCGTACTATCTAGCTTTGAAATAAACTCTGTTTCAAAGGGTTTTATTAATGTTCGTTTTAAATTCCAATGATACCAACTTACTCCACCATTTCCTTCACTTCCTCCATTTCCATTTTCGTCCCAAGCGTAGCATATAAATAAATTTGATAAATGGTGAGATGTGTCCCAAAGAGTTGAATCCCCTGCATAACGAAATGTATATGTGTAAATCATATCAGATTGCCTAACATCCATCGTCACATAAGTGCGTCCGTCGTTATAATAATCTTTTAAAGTATCCAACTTAATGTTTGGATTACTTGCAATAACTTTTTGAACGTTGCTGTCTAAAGTATATTTAGAAATTAAATATTGATATCCTTTAATGGAGCCATGAGTCCCACCTCCTAAACAACTTGAAAAAAGAATAACAGCGGAAGAAATAAAGATAATTTTCCAGTCCAATTTTGTGTCCATAATTCTCGAATAGAAATTTGTTATCAAAATTACAATAACATCTTATAAATCATTATAGCTGTTGTTCAAGCGTTGAAATAATTGGCTTCGTTGGTCTCCAAATTTACTTAAAACACTCTAAAATTAGAGCTAGTCTTACAAGTCGCTTCAATAAAAGCTCAACAATGTTCCCCTGCTCCGCATAGCCCGGATTGCAGTGGATCCCTACATGAAGTGTAGGGAGCAACGAAAAGCCGGAGACCAATGTTTGGCAAAGTTCCTCAGCCCATGCTCCGCATCTACCAAGTATATAAAATCACCGCAGAGAAATGAGTTTAACAGCGTTTTCGCAGAGGCAATTTTTTTTCTCTGCGAAAACGCTGCTTCTTGGCGGCTCCCGCTGCAGCGGGACAAGTACTGCGGTGAACAAGTTAATTCAAACTCCTAAAATCTACAGGAACCAATTTACTTACACCTGCTTCTTGCATGGTTACTCCATATATTACATCAACCGCACTCATGGTTTGCTTATTGTGCGTAACAATAATGAACTGCGAGTTTTCGCTAAATTGTTTTATCATATTGGTGAACTTGCCCACGTTGGCATCGTCGAGCGGCGCATCTACCTCATCTAAAATACAGAAAGGTGCGGGCTTTATCAAGTAAATTGCAAATAGCAAGGCCGTTGCAGTTAGTGTTTTTTCTCCCCCACTCAACTGACCTATTGAAGCTGGTCGTTTACCCTTCGGTTTTGCTACAATATCAATTCCAGTTTCTGCAAGGTTATCCGGATCTACCAATACCATATCCGCCGTGTCTTCGTCTGTAAACAATGCCTTAAATACTTTTTGGAAATTTTCCCTTGTTTTATTGAAGGTATCCAAAAATTGCTGATTGGCTGTTGCTTCTACCTCTTGAATGGTCTGCATCAAACTATCTTTAGCCGTTACCAAATCATTTTTTTGTTCTAAAATGAATTCATACCGCTTTTTCATTTCGGTATAGGCTTCTATAGCAGTAGGATTTACTTCTCCAATGTTTTCTAACCTTTTTCTCATGCGCTCATTGCGCTCTTTCAGGTCTTCTACTGCATCTGTACCAGTTCTCGGCTCGTCAATAATAACATCTAGGTCTACCTTAAATTCTACGCTCAACCTTTCTTTCATACCGCTCAGCTGTAGTTTCAGGTCAGTTAATTTATCCTTTATCTCATTCAATAAAGTATCAATAATTTCTTTAGATTTTTGCTTTTGACGAAGCACCGATTCTTTTTCGGTCAATGCATTTCGCAAATTATGGTATGCTTGATCGGCTTCATTTAATTGCAACTCTTCCTTCTCCTTGTTTTGAAACATAGTTACAAGAAGCGTTTCCAAGTCTGTTAGTGCCTCAGCGGTTGCAACAATGGCCTCATCAGCATCTTTTAATTGTATGCTGCTAGTTTCTACTTGTGTTTGCAACTCTTCCAATTGATTGGTCTTAAAAGCAAGTTCTGTAGTAAGCGATACTACTTTGCTTTGTTGCTTCGTGAAATTCAAATTGCTTTCGTTGTAAGCTGCTCCAGCAAAATTATACTCTTGTTCTGCACTCGCATAAGAAACTTCTACTCCTTCCAATTTATCTGCAAGTTCTTCCAATTGGGTATTAAACTTTTCTAGTTCTACTCTTGTATCTGCAATGGCATCATGGTTCTGTTCCAATTGTGCTTCCAACTCCCCTGTCCTATTGGTTCCATTGGTTTGCTGGTAGTGTAAGTTTTCTATTTTGTTTTGTAATGAAAAAACATGGTTGGTTAAGTTATTAATGTCTTGCTGCGCTTGCTTTATAGCTGATTCTTTCAGTTGCTCATTGTAATTTATTACTTCATTGTGCTTGGCCTGTATTTCTGTTTTTAGTGCAGCTACGTTTGCGCTTTGCACAATAATTTCTGCTTGTAGTTTCTCCAGGTTTTTTGCACGCCCAATTTTTTTGCCTTCAAATAAACCAACGCTACCGCCCGTAATGGAATATTTTCCTTTTACAAACTTGCCGGTTTTTTCAAGAATAACTACGTTTTCATCTATTCCCTGACCTAAAGGATCAGAGCTATTCACTGTTCCCCCACCTGAAGGTGCGGGGCTATTCACCGCAAGGGCGGATTCATTTTCTGCGATAAAAACATTGCCCAACAATTGCTTTGCAAGATTTGAATATTTTGCATCAATCTCTATGACATCTAATGCAGCTATCGTATTTGCAGGTTTGCTGTGCTCAGTGGTATTTGTAAATTTATCTAACAAAAAGAAATTTGCCTTTCCTTTCTTATTGTCATCCAATAGATGAATTGCTTGCAAACCTTCTTGCAAATTATTTACAACATAATAATTCAAATATTGATCCAACACATTTTCTACAGCTGCCCTGTATTCCTCGTTTACATAAATAATATCCGAAAGCAAAGGCGCATCTTTGTTCCATCCATTGTTGTTGTGCAAAAACTTCACACTTTCTGGGTAGCCTTCCATGCTATCCACCAAGCTTTTCAGCAAATCGTACTCATTCGTACGGGCATCTAGCTTGCGGCTTTCCTCTGCTAGGTTATTGCGCATGCCTTCCATCAAGTTTTGTGTGGCCAATATTTGCTCTTTGGTACGATCTTGGTGTTCTTGCAATTGCTGCAACTCCGTTTTTTTATTTTCTAATTCAGTCTCTTTTTCTACTTTTTCTGCTTCAAGTGTAGTCAATTGACTTGCTCTTACTTTTTGTTCCTCTCCCAATTGATGAAGCGTTCTTTGTAAGTTCTGTATGCTTGTATCAGCTACGGCAACTCTCTTTTCAGAATCAAATCTACTTAGCTGTAAGGCTTGGTTTTCTTTCCGCAAACCATCAATGCTGCTTCGTTTTTCATCAAATAACCTACGCTTATCTTCTACCTCTTCTTTTAAGTTTTCTACTTTTTCTTCTAGCTCCAATACTTTCGCTTCTTCATCTACAATTTGCAAACCAGTAAATGCAATACTATCTTGCAATCCCTTTAACTGTCCAGATGCTTTTTTCAGAAACTCATCTAGATTGGCTTTGGTTTCTTTTGCAAAAATTAATTTTTGGTTGCTTAAGTTTTTTTCATTTTCCTTACTTCTCACCTTATCCAACATCTCATTGTATGCATGTTGCATTTGTTGCAAAGCCTTTTCTTTTTCTACAAATGCAAGTTTCTCTGCTTCCAGTGCTGCATCTTCGCCAGCAATAGCTACTTCTAGTTCTATTCTTTTGTCTACTTCTTCTTGTTGTTGCTGGTTAAGGTCTCTATAAGTAATATTAAAACCCTCCAATGCAGCTTTGGCAAGTTCAATGGAAACTTCTTTGTATTCCTTTTTTATTTCAAAATACTTTTCTGCTTTCTTCGCTTGGTTTTCTAAGCTTTTTAATTGGTTGTTTATTTCAAAAAGCAAATCTTCTATTCGTGCAAGATCCTGCTCGGTAGCATCTAGCTTAAGTTTGGCTTCTTTTTTTCTGGTTTTATAAATGGTAATACCCGCGGCTTGTTCAAGCATTTTGCGGCGACTATTCTCTTTATCTTTAATAATATCATCTACCATCCCCAATTCTATGATGGCATAACTATCGGTACTCACCCCCGTATCCATAAACAGGTTGTGAATATCCTTCAGCCTGCAAGCCACGTCATTAAGGCGGTATTCACTCTCGCCACTTTTGTAGTATTTACGGGTTACGGTTACGGTATTAAACTCGGTAGGTAATAGGTTTTTTGTATTTTCAAAAGTAAGGCTTACCTCTGCAAGTCCACTAGGCTTGCGAGTCTTACTACCATTAAACACCAAGCTCTCCAAGTTTTCGCTTCGCAGATTGCTTATTTTATGCTCTCCAATTACCCAACGGATACTATCTATGATGTTACTTTTTCCGCAGCCATTTGGCCCAATAACACCCGTAATACCTTCATCAAAATTCAGTACAGTTTTATCAGCAAAACTTTTAAATCCTTTAATTTCTAAACTCTTTAAACGCACAGTCTCTATTTTTTAAGTAAGACGGCAAACATACAGGAATTTGATTAAAACTAATAATGCTATTGCCATTTTGTTTTCACAGCCTATACACATATGTGAAACAACCATTTTTCATTCAATAATCCACCATTCTAACAGGAAATTATGGCCAACAAAAGGCGTTTTAGCATCCAAACAAATGGTAATTTTCGGTAATGCATTTATTAGGGGCGGTTGGCAGTATACCTTTTTCAAGCAATTGCAAGGGGCTATACGCTACAAGCCGGCCGGCCGGCAAAGGCAGGCCGAGAATACATCCGCCAAAACGGCTGTATTTCGGGCTTTTCGCTGCTATCCCTGCGCCCTTGGCCAGTATCACTATAATCAACAATACTTTATAGTTTTTACTCAAAATGAGAAAGGTATAAATATTGATATTTAAGTAAAGAAAGCCCTATTTTTCCTAAAACAGTAGGCTTAAAATTTATCTGTGTTGTATTTTTTGTAGAAACTCGCATTTTTATCTATTTTAAACCATTCTAAAAAATATTTGTACCCATTAAATTTTTATTAACATATTTTAAGGTTACTTATTTATTAGAATTGTGTTATGTATGTTTGTAATCATTAATTTTTTAACTCTTAAACTCAACAAAAATGAAAATCACAAAAATCACTTTGTTAGCTGCGATAATGCTTGCAGTAGCTTTTACAAGTTGCAAACCAAAAGATGCAGACATTAAAGCAAAGATTGAAGCTGCGTTAAAAGCCGATCCAATGATGACCAACACCACAGTAGATGTTAAAGACGGTGTAGCTACAATAGGCGGTGAATGCAAAGATGAAGCCTGCAAAGCAATGTGCGAAAAAACAGTTGCTGGTATTAAAGGCGTAAAATCTGTTGTGAATTCTTGTACCGTTGCTCCTCCACCAGTAGTAGCCCCAGCATCGGTTACAACCGTTTTAGATGATGCCACCATGCAAAAAGTAAAAGATGGTTTAAAAGATATCAAAGGCATTACCCTTGATTTTGCTGGCGATAAAGCAGTGCTTTCTGGTAGTGTTTCAGCAAAAGAAAGAATGACAATAATGCAAATATTATCTGCAGCAAATGTTAAGTCTGATGTGAGCGGATTAATGGACAAAAAATAAAATACATATAATAATTTAAACTAAAATACAATGGCTTTACAAGATAAATATGCTGCGTTATTACAAGCAGCAAAAGACCATGGCGTAGCCAATCTTTCTGTAGCAGAACAAGATGGCGTATTGCACGTAGCTGGAACGGCAGCTAGCACTGCAGATTATGATGCACTTTGGGCACTCTATGCTCAAATAGACCCAAACATGGCAAGTGGAGATTTAATGATGAACTTAGACATTAAAGCGGATGCTGGTGCACAACTTAAGGTAACTACCGATGCTACCAACCTAAATATTAGAAGTACACCTAGTACTGAAGGTGATATAATTGGAAAGGCTGGCCATGATGAAATTGTTACCTTAATAGAAAAAACCAACGATAGCTGGTGGAAAATTAAAACAGCAGATGGTGAAGAAGGTTATGCATATGCACAATATCTTTCTCCAATGTAAATTTTATTATAATAAATTTAAAATGCTGTTTCATTTACTTGAAGCAGCATTTTTATTTTAGAATCGATTTTATCATTCCATTAAACTTTCCAACTTCTAATCTATCAAAAGGATTACTATTAATTTTAACACATGAAATTATTTATCCAATTCAGTTTACTGATGAGCTTCTTGCTAAGCTACCAATTGCTACAAGCCCAATACAATTTTAATGAGGCCGATAAATGGCTAAAAGAAAATACGCCATCGTTGGGTGGCAGGGCTACTTTAATGATTTACAAAGATGGAAAAATTGTTTATTCCCATTCAGAAAATGAACTTACACGTAAACAAAAAATGATTGGAAAATTTATCGCAAAAAGAACGGGGAAAGATAAAGAGGAAGTGTTACAAGACTTTTCTGAAAACAATAAAATAGCCATAGCTAGTTGTAGCAAATGGCTGAGTGCCGCATTGGTAATGACTTTTGTAGATGAAAAGCGATTGAATATTGAGGATACGATTGGCAAATTTCTTCCAATTTTTACTGCAGCTGGAATGGGAAATATAACCATTACTCAATGCTTAAGCCATACAACAGGCATTAATTCAGGAGAACTAAAAGAAAGCATCCAAAGCTTTAAAAATATTACCAATATGGATGATGCCATGGAGTTAATTGCAGCTTACCCAATGGATAGCGAACCAGGTGAATCGTTTAGATACAGCAATGTAGGATTGCAAATAGCGGCTGCGGTTATCGAAAAAATTAGTGGAAAAGATTTTAAGACATTGTTTGAGGAACGGATAGCAAAACCATGTGAGATGAAAAATACTGATTTTGGTGACAAACCGCTTCCGTTGCCTGCAGGCGGCGCAAGGAGCACTGCAACTGATTATTTACACTTTTTACAAATGATATTGGAAGGAGGCGTTTACAATGGGAAATTGATCTTGAAAAAAGAAACGATTGCACTCATGCAAAGAAACCATGCGGCAGATAAAAAAATAATGGGTAGCCCAGCAGAAGCTAAAAATTGGGGCTATGGTTTTGGTGAATGGACAATGGAGGACGCTTCTGCAAATACAAACACGAATGCGGTTACAAGCCCAGGGCTGTTTGGTACTTTTCCATGGATTGATAATAAAAATGGTTATGCGGCTATACTTTTTACTTACAATATAAAAAGTGAGGGACGCCACGAAAGATATACTGCTATAAAAAGCATCGTTGATAAAGCATTGAAAAATAAATAATTGTTGGTGAGTAATTTTGATTAGATTCGTCGCTAACTTAAACAAAACAATGAGGTTTTTATTTTTTGCTGTTTTCATCTTCATAGGACAACAATGTGCTGCCCAAAAAACTAAGTTATTGAAAGGTATGTACCTACAATGGGGTTATAACAAAGAATGGTTTACAAGAAGTAATATTCGCTTTAAATTGAGCAATGGTGATGATTTTACATTTGTAATGGCCAAAGCACACGATAAGCCAGATTTAGACGCCATATATAAAAACCCTGTAGAGATTTCTATTCCTCAATACAATTATAGAATTGGATTTTACTTGAACGAAAATAAAACCAAAGCAATAGAGCTAAATTTTGATCATATAAAATACGTGGTAACAGACTGGCAAAAAGTACGGGTAAGAGGGCGTATAAATGGAAAACAAGTAGATGGCGATAGCATATTGGACCCAAATAATTTTGTACATTTAGAACATACAGATGGAGGCAATTTATTACATGTAAATTACGTACAACAAAAAACCTTGTACATGAATAATGCTAAATCTAGGCCACTTGTAAATTTAATTTGGAAATTGGGCGCTGGCATTAATATTCCCAGAACAGATTTTACTTACCGTGGAGATAGATACAACAATGATTTTCATATAGCAGGTTACAATGTAAGTGCAGAAGCTGGAGCAAGGTTATATTTATCGAATCGGTTTTTTTTTGAAGGAACTGGCAAAACTGGTTATGTGAGGTATATTAACGCTTTGGCAAATACCAATACGATTAAAGGCAATCGTGTAACGCACGCATTTGGTTATTTTGAATTTATTGGCTTATTTGGTTACGATATCAAATTTTAATTCCTTTAATATTGAGCGCTGGTTCACATACCACAATTGTAAAAGAAACAGCTTCCATGCTTGGTTTCGATTTTTGCGGCATAGCAAATGCTGGTTTTTTAAATGAGGATGCTCGCAGGCTTGAAACCTGGCTCAATAAAGGTATGCATGGCTCCATGGAATACATGCAAAAGCATTTTGATTTACGTACAGATCCTACAAAACTTGTACCTGGAGCAAAATCTGTTATTACGTTGCTTATCAATTATTACCCTTCACAAATTCAAAACCCCGATTCACCTAAAGTTTCTAAGTATGCTTATGGCAAAGATTATCATGAAATAATTAGAGAAAAATTGAACCGGTTTTTCTTAATCCTTAAAGAAAAAATTGGCGATATACACGGCAGAGGGTTTGTAGACAGCGCTCCTGTGCTAGAGCGTGCTTGGGCACAAAAAAGTGGCTTGGGTTGGATTGGAAAAAATGGAAACCTCATTAACAAAAAGCAAGGTTCTTTCTTTTTTATAGCATCATTAATAACAGACTTACATTTATTACCCGATGAAGTGGGCATAAAAGATTATTGTGGCACTTGTACAAAATGTATTGATGAATGCCCTACAGAAGCTATTTTACCCAATAAAGTGGTGGATGGCAGTAAATGCATCTCTTACTTTACCATAGAACTTAAAGATGCGCTAATACCCGATAAAATGAAGGGTAAGTTTGATAACTGGCTTTTTGGTTGTGATGTATGCCAAGATGTATGCCCTTGGAATAGCTTTGCCAAACCAACTGTAGATAATAAATTTGACCCAATTGCCGAAATATTGGAATTCACCACAGCTGATTGGAAAGAAATGACGGAAGAAAAATTTAAAATTGTATTTAGTAAATCTCCTCTCAAACGAAGTAAGTTTGAAGGAATAAAAAGGAATTTAAAATTTATTCAAATAAATTAATATTTTTCACTTCAATTTTAGTGTGATTCTAGATATTTCTTTAAAGATTCCAATGCTACTTCATACCCTGCGCCTGACATTTTTTCTATAAAAATCCCACTAAATTTTTCCCAAGGGTACCATTTTAATTTTGTAATGGATTGCCATTGCAATTGCATATTACCTTGTTCCAACACTGGCATAACAGAGAAAATATTTATTACGTCATTTTCACCTGCTCTTTGCAACAAAATTTCAACTACTGGATAGTTTATTTTTGCAATCACCAATTTATTTTCTTTTCCGGTAGTGGTCCAACTTGCAAAAGAATGTACCTTATCGGTAAATTCGCTGTAAGTTATACCAGCACTATCATTCATAAAAACAGGATGCCAATGTTTCCAATTTTTTAGATCACTAATTTCTTTAAATAATTTTACTGAATCGGCTTGTACGGTGGTGGCTTTTGCTATAACAACTTTACTTGGTATTAGCAAAGAAATAAGTGTCATCATAATAAATAACCCCACAAAAACAAACAAAGCCCCTTTCAACATTTTCATATTACTCCCATTTAAAAACTTTAATAGCTGCTACATAAACTATAATACCCCATAAAAATAAAATACCAATTTCCCATCTTACATCCCAAAGATTTTGTCCTTCAAATGCCACTGCACGCATTGCTGTATTAAGATGTGTAAGTGGCAAAGCTTTTGAAATAGGTTGTAACCATTTTGGAAAATTATCTACAGAAAAAAATGTACCCCCCAATAAAAATTGTGGCAAAGTTATCAAATTGGCAAATGGTGGTATGGTACTATCGCTTTTTGCCAATCCACTCACAATAAAACCAAATCCCATGAATATTACCAATCCTACAAAACTTAAAAAAAGCATTTCAAATAAAGTTGTCCAGCCATGCACCAACGTAAACCCGAAAAATAAATAACCGGCTCCAATAATAACAATGGCAGTAATCATTTGAAAAATCACCCTACTCATACCCTCACCTAAAATTATAAATGTTCTATTAATAGGTGTTGCAAAAAAACGTTTGAGTACCATTGTATTTCGCAAATTAAAAAAAGTGAATGCCACACCAAATACACCCGCACTCAATAAAGAAAAACCCAATTGCCCAGGTAGGATAAAGTCTATTGTTTTGTATTGACGTATTACTGCTCTATCTTTTATATTTTCAGGATCAAAATTAAAATCAGCATAACTAGGTCTGCCCTTGTACACATTATTACTTACTTCATTAATGGTTGTTTTTATGATAGATCTTAATTGTGGCCATTGGTCGTCACTAGAATTTGTAGTAAACATTTTTACTGAATAAGGAACAACGGAATCATTGTTTTTAATAATATCTATTACGCCTGCAATTCTACCTTTTTGTTGAGCAAGTTTTAGCTGTTCTTCTGTGTCATAGTGTTTAAATTTTAATACAGGCAATTTTTTAAGTGCTGCAAAAAAATAATTACTAGTGTCTGCATTTGGAGCCATAACCAAATTGTAAGTTTGCATACCACTTCCATTTCCTATAAATCCAAAAACAATAATAAAAATAAATGGGAAAACAAAGCTAAACACCACTGCCGACGGGCTTCTTAAAATAGAACGTAAACTTGCCTTTGTAATGGCAAACATGGCTTTCAACTGACTATACTTCATAAGCATATTAATATTGTGTAAAGCTATAAGAAAAAAAGGATAAAAAGATTTGAAATTTATGACAAATGTCGTAGATTGTGGGACAAATGTCGGATAAATGAAAAAGATAAGAAAAAATTTACCTCCAAAACGGGAAGTCGCTTTGTCAAAAATTGAGGAGCCTACCGCATTGTATGGTAATGAAAGAAAAACAGATGCTTTAAAAGAATTTACGTACAATGATTTTAAAAAAATAGCTGATAAAATACCATTTACTTTGTCTGAGTGGGCAATGATTTTGCATGTAAGTGAACGAACATTGCAACGTTATGCAAAAAACAATCGTTCTTTTGCTCCTATAAATGCTGAAAGAATTGCCCTTTTAGAAACAATCATTAAAGAGGCAAAAATAACTTTTGGAAAAACAGACAATTTTTACAATTGGATAAAACGAAATCCATATATGCTAGAAGGTAATTTGTCTATCAACTCTCTTGCTACTTTTGATGGCATTCAAAATGTATTAACCCAACTGGGCAGGATACAACATGGCATATTCGCATGATTGTATATAGAATCGTTCATACTGCTTATGAGAATGATATCTCTGGGGCCGGGGCTAAATTGTTTGGTGGGAGGTGGAATTCGAAAGGTATTCCTATATTGTACACTTCTCAACATATTTCCCTTACCATATTGGAAATGCTCGTAAACAACCAATTTAAAGACTTTTCATTACCATTAAGCCTTGTAAAAATTTCATTGCCTGATAATGTATCTTCCTACAACATTGAATTAGATAAATTAAAAACAGAATGGATGGAGGATATTAGTTACACAAAATTTATGGGTAATGAATTCGTTAAGTCTATGACAAATCTTTTTATCCAAGTACCATCAGCTGTTGTTCAGGAAGAACATAATTTTTTAATAAACCCATTACACAAAGATTTTAAAAAAGTAAAAATTATAGAAGTGAAATCTTTTAGAACAGATAAACGCCTGTTTAGCATTTAATCATGAATAAAGTATATATCCTCCTTGGTAGCAATATGGGCAATACAAAATCATATTTGTTACAGGCCCAAGATCATATTGAGCATAGTATTGGAACTATTAAAAAAAGCTCCTCATTTTACAGTACGGCTGCATGGGGTGATAATAATCAGGCTGATTTTTTAAATCAGGTGCTCGAAATTGAAACAAAACTAAGTTCTGCTGAATTAATAAGGGATTTATTAAAAATTGAAACATCCATGGGTAGAACCCGTACTTTCAAAAATGCGGCACGAACAATTGATATAGATATTCTTTTTTTCAACAATGAAATTATTAAAACCAAGAACCTAACTGTCCCACATCCAGAAATTCAAAATCGTAGGTTCGTATTGGTTCCATTGGTAGAAATAGCCGCTTCTTTTAACCACCCATTGCTCCAAAAGACGGTAAAAAAGCTCCTAAAAGAGTGCCCTGATGAACTAAATGTGCAAAAGATTTAATAACAGTTTTACAGTTTCCTTTTATTTTGCAATAAGATGAACTATAATTTTATAACAATAGAGGGTAACATTGGCGCAGGCAAGACTACACTTTCCAATATACTTAGTCAACATTTTAACGCAAGGCTTATTCTAGAAGAATTTGCTGAGAACCCATTTCTACCCAAATTTTACGAAAGTCCGCAGCAATATGCTTTTCCGCTTGAACTATTTTTTATGGCAGAGCGGTACAAGCAATTGAAAGATTTATTGCAAACCAAGGATATGTTTCAAACGGTTACTATTTCAGATTATTTGTTTACTAAATGTTTGTTATTTGCTAAAGTAAATTTACCAGATGAAGAATTTAGGCTATACCAAAAATTATTTGACATAATAAATCCACAAATTGTACAGCCCGATATTTTAATTTATTTGCACACTCCAGTAAATAAGTTGCAAGAAAATATAAGAAAAAGAAATAGGAAATACGAGCAAGATATACCCAATGATTATCTTTTTAGTTTACAAGAAACCTATACACAGTACATAAAACAGCACAATATAAAAACACTTTTTGTGGATGCGTCCAACGCAGATTTTTTAGATAATCCAGCGCATGTAAAAATTATAGTAGACGCTTTGGGTAAAGAATATGAAAATGGGCAACACTACCTTACGCTACCTTAAAAATGATATCAGTTAATAAAGATAAACTACCCCTTGAGTTTTGGCATTTTATTAGTGCGAAATTATTTTTCACGCTTGGTATGCGCATGATATCTACGATTGTTATTTACCAAGTATTTAAACTCTCTAACACTTACATGGTAGGTATAGCGGGGCTTACAGAGTTTTTACCTGCAGTAGTTTCTGCTTTATACGCTGGTCATTATATAGATACGCACAACAAGAAAAAAATACTATCTACTGCTTTTTTTTGTTATGTAATTTGTGCAGCTGTATTGGCGCTCATAAGTTATACAGCATTTAATTTTACGTCTGCCACAAAGCTATCTGTTATTTTAGGAGCCGTTTTTTGCACGGGCATAATACGCTCCTTCGGATCACCCGCTTCCAATAGTATGATAGCTGCCATTGTTCCTAGAGTCATACTACAAAAAGCAATTTCACTCAACTCTTCAACTTACCTAATATCATCTATTACTGGCCATGCAACGGGTGGTTTGCTTATTGCATTTGCAGGTATTTCCAATGCCTATTTTGTAAGTGCTACGCTCCTACTATTGGCTACTGTATTGTCTTTAAAAATAAAGTCGAAGCCGCCAATTATTGCCGAGAAAAAAGAATCTATGGTACAATCTATCAAACATGGGTTTAGGTTTGTGTGGACAAATAAAACACTGCTGGGTGTTATTTCATTGGATTTATTTGCAGTGTTATTTGGAGGTGCAGTTGCATTTATACCAGAAATAGCAGAAACCATTTTGCATACTGGCCCTATTGGCTATGGCTTTTTAAATGCTGCTATGGATATAGGTGCCCTTGTAAGTGTTCTCATTTTATTGGCTATGCCTATGCGAAAAAAGCAAGGAGTAAAAATGTTGCTTGCTGTTGCTGGTTTCGGGATATTTATCATCGTATTTGGGTTATCGAAAGTCTATTGGCTAAGCTTCTTGGCATTAGCGCTTGCAGGCGTGTGCGATGGCATTAGTGTTGTAATTAGAGGCATGATTTCTCAATTGTACACTCCAGATGAATTGAGAGGCAGGGTATCATCTATCAACATGATTTTTATCAATTCTTCCAACGAACTCGGCCAGTTTGAAAGTGGCATAACATCTAAATTGATGGGAACTTTACCAGCACTGGTTTTTGGAGGTGTAATGTCTGTGCTGGTAGTGATAGGTACTTGGTTAAAGTTTCCTAATTTAAAAAAGATAGAATATTAGTATAAAATTTATTTGCATAAGCTTGAATAATTATGGACTAAAAACGATATGTAAAAATATTTCGTACCTTCCTAAAAAATATAATGCAACGACGATTATTTTTAAAAAACACTTCCCTTACCTTAGGAGCTCTAGCGTTTTTAAGCAAAAGTACACTTGCTTCCTTTTTACAAGACCCGAGTTATAAAATAAAAATGATTACAGATAATATGGGTGTTTTTTCTGAAAAAGGAGGAACCATTTTATTTATGCTGGGCAAAAAAGGAATCATTGTCGTGGATGCACAATTTCCAGATACAGCACAACATTGTATTGATGAAATAAAAAAGAAATCTTCAAAGCCTTTTCAATTTTTGATAAATACACATCACCATGGTGACCATACGGCAGGAAATATTGCATTTAAAGGGTTGGTAAAAAATGTGGTGGCACATCAGAACTCATTGAAAAACCAAGAAGCAGTAGCCATTAAAAATAAAAAGGAAGCACAACAATTATATCCGGATATCACGTTTGATAAAGTATGGACTAGGAAACTTAAAAATGAAAGACTAACGCTACATTATTTTGGAAGAGGCCATACAAATGGAGATAGTTTTGTACATTTTAAAAAAGCTAATGTTGTACATGTGGGGGATCTTGTATTTAATCGCCGTCATCCTTTTGTAGATAAATCTGCAGGTGCAAATATGGGTGAATGGATAAGTATTTTAACAGAGGCTACATCAAAATTTAAGGAAGATACTACTTATGTTTGTGGGCATGCCGCAGATGGTTTTGATATTCTAATAAATAAGGCCGATGTTTTACTGTTTAGGGATTACCTCAGTAATGTATTAAAATTTACAAAAGAAAGTATAGATGCAGGAATGACAAAAGAAGCATTTCTTAAAACAACCTCTATACCTAATTCTCCCGAATGGAAAGGCGATGGCATCAGTAGACCATTGGAAGCTGCATGGGCGGAGTTAATGAAATAGTAAAAAAGAAGAAGCGTTAACAAGAATAATTTAAATAAAAAGAGGCTGGCTAATCGTTTTTAGCCAGCCTCTTTTTATTGCATGCATATTAATTGAATAATTAATGTTGCACAACGGCTACATCTGAAGGACCATGTTTGTGCTTAAAAAAAATGAGGAATAATATTCCAATTATCAAAGCATAGATTGCGAATACTAGCCAGATGCCCTGCCAGTTTCTAAGACCGTCCGCACTGGTGTAATATTTTTCAATCATCAACCCGCTAATCTTACTCCCTAAAACTGCCCCAAAGCCATTCGTAATCATCATAAATAATCCTTGCGCACTCGAACGCATTTTAGAATCAGTAGAAGTTTCAATAAACAATGATCCTGAAATATTGAAAAAATCAAATGCCATTCCATATACTATGCAGGATACAATGATCATCCATAATCCCTCTTGTGGATTTCCGTAGGAGAACAATCCAAAACGTAAAAACCAGGCAATCATGGAAATAAACATCACTTGTTTTATACCAAATCGTTTCAAGAAAAAAGGAATGGCCAATATGAATAGTGTTTCAGAAATCTGGGAAATGGACATAATAATGGTAGAGTATTTCACTACAAATGATTCGGCATAAGCTGGCACTTTGGCAAATTCGGATAAATAAACATCCCCATACATATTTGTAAGTTGTAAAGCCGCTCCTAAAAACATTGAGAAAATAAGGAACATGGCAATTTTAGGATTCTTAAATAATTTAAAGGCATCTAAGCCCAACTTTTGGGAGAAACTCGCATTTTCGGATATCAATTTTTGCGGTGGACATTTAGGTAAGGTAAAAGAATAGATACCCAAAATAACAGCGGCTACAGCTGATATATAAAACATATTGCCAGATGCTTTATTACCCGATAGGTTTGTTAGCCACATGGCAGCAATAAACCCAATGGTGCCCCAAACCCTTATGGGTGGAAAAACTTTTACAACATCGTAATTGTTATTTTTTAAGATATTGTATGCAATCGAATTTGACAACGAAATGGTAGGCATGTAACAAAGCATGGCTCCGAATATTATTCCAAAAAATGCAAATGGGCTTCCAGCCAACGGAATGCATGCCAAAAATATACCTCCCAAAATGTGTAGAATACCGTAAAGCTTTTCGGCATTCAACCACTTATCTGCTATAATACCTGTTAATGCGGGCATAATTATAGACGAATAGCCTAATGTGGCAAATACATCTCCAAATTTTTCGCCACTCCATTGCTTTGTGCCAAACCAATAATTTGCAATAGTGATTAACCAAGCGCCCCAAACAAAAAACTGCAAAAAACTCATCAATGTAAGCCTGAACTTAATACCCATAAAAACTAGTTTTGATTAGCAAGAAAATTTATTTTATAAATTGTAAGATATCAAATTATTATTTGCGAATAGCTTTTTTTTTGTTTAGATAAAATAATGTGAATAAACTGAACATTTAACTAAATGAATAGTAAATACATTGATTGTTTCTTAATTTTGCAAAAAAAAATAGATGTCCAATTCAATCGATACAATTATTAATTTTACTTCAGATGTATCACTTAAACAAATCGCTTCAAAAATAAAGGATGGGATACGCATCACAGATGATGAGTGTATCATGTTGTTTGAAAAAGCCGACCTTCCTTTTGTGGGTTCTTTAGCCAATTTTGTAAGAGAAAAATTACATGGTAACAAAACATATTTTAATAGGAATTTTCACATAGAACCTACCAATGTGTGTGTATTTAGCTGCAAGTTTTGTTCCTATTCAAAATTATACGCAAAAAAAGAAGAGGGATGGGAATTAACCATTGATCAAATGCTTGATATTGTTAAGAGCTATGATGGCAAACCCATTACGGAAGTTCATATTGTAGGTGGCGTGCATCCAAAAATGGATTTGGCTTATTTTATTGAACTTATCCAAAAAATAAAGGCACACAGGCCAGACTTGCATGTAAAAGGTTTTACGGCAGTAGAATTAGATTACATGTTTAGAAAAGCAAAATTATCAGTGGAAGAAGGAATGGAAACATTGAAAAATGCAGGTCTACAATCTTTGCCTGGAGGAGGTGCCGAAATTTTTCATCCAGAAATACGTAAAGAAATAGCTGGAGATAAAGTTACGGGTGAAGGCTGGTTACATATTCATGAAACGTCACATAATCTTGGCATGCACAGCAATGCTACCATGCTCTATGGCCACATAGAAAAATATGAGCACAGGGTAGATCATATGAGCAAATTGCGTTCGTTACAAGATAAAACAAATGGATTTAATACATTCATACCGCTAAAATTTCGCAATAGCAACAACGATATGAGTCATATACCCGAAAGTACCATTACAGAGGATATGCGATTGTATGCAATAGCAAGAATATATTTAGACAATTTTCCTCACCTAAAGGCTTATTGGCCAATGCTGGGAAGGCAAAATGCACAACTATCTCTTTCGTTTGGTGTAAATGATATTGATGGAACGATTGATGATTCTACCAAAATATACAGCATGGCTGGTAGCGAAGAACAAACACCTACTATGACTACAGAAGAACTTGTAATATTGATAAAACAAGCAAACAGGACTGCAATTGAAAGAGATACATTGTACAATGAAATAAAAGATTTCAGTTAACTATTGTTTTTAAAACGAAGTTATATTGAAAAATAAACCTTAGTTAAATTCCTACAATAGTTAAAATAAAAATCCCCTTTCAAGTAATGAAAGGGGATTTTTAATAATGCTATTGTCTAGTTTAGAAATTTCTAACGCCTAATTCAGTCCTTCTATTTTTGGCACGACCGGCAGCAGTTTTATTATCTGCAACTGGTTTAGAAGCGCCATAACCAGTTGATTTTAAGCGATCTTCGTTTATTCCTTTGCTAACTAAATATGTTTTTACAGAGGCAGCACGGTTATCTGAAAGTGTTTGGTTTTTTTCTTCAGTCCCTTGAGAATCTGTATGTCCATCTATATCAATCATTAAAGATTCGTCAGATTTCAACAAATCAGCAACCTCATCTAATGCTTTAAAAGATTTAGGTAATAATTTGAAGCTACCTGTTGCAAAGAAAACATTTTTAGCTGCGAAATTAATTTTATCTACAACTTCTTTTGCAATCTCTGGACATCCTTGGTTAGAAGCTGGACCTTGACGAGAAATACATTTATCATCTTCATCATTTACACCATCTCCATCTGTATCTGGTATTGGACAGCCTTGGTAACGAGCCAATCCTTTAACGGAAATACATTTATCATCTTCATCATTTACGCCATCTCCATCTGTATCAGGAATAGGACAACCTTGGTACTTTGCCAAACCAGCTGTTGTAGGACATTTATCGTCTGCATCAGCTATGCCATCTCCATCTCCATCTGGGCAACCTTGTAAGGCTACTTTTCCAGCTACATCAGGACATTTATCATTAGCATCTAAAACACCATCACCATCACGGTCAAGAACAACTGGAGGAGCAACTACTGGTACCTCAATTATTTTTTTTTTTTCTCGGTAGATATGCTCTGTGCAAATCCTAGAGAATAGAAAAGGTTATCTTTAATTATATCTTTGGTTAAAGCAAAGCGGTATTGAGCTTGTACCAAAACATAACTAGTACCACTAAAATTAAACTGCGCACCTACACCAGTTGGTAAATAAGCACCAAATTCTCCCATGTAATAACCAGCGCCCAAACCAACTGTTAAGAATGGAGAGATTAGGGCATTGTTTGCATAAGGTCTAAAATTCAATGTAGGCTCTAATTCAATGCCAACAGGCTTATCTTTTTGGTTCAATTCGTTTCTATCATCACCTGCATAATCATGGAAAACTACTCCTGCACGAGCAGAAAAATCTATTTTGTTTGTCAAACCTTTCCAGTATGATACAGATAATCCTAAATCCATGTCCTGTATTTTGGAGAAAGTTCTATTACCTGCTGAACTTTTTAAAGTAAGAGGTGTTTTAATGTCTAACGCATTAAAATGCACTCCAACAAGGGTTCCTTTTTTAGGAGAAGAAGATTTGGTATCCATCGTTTGTGCAGATACACAAGTAACGGCTACTAAAAATGAAAATAACAATGTAAGTTTTTGTTTCATAAATGCTAATTTTTAATTTAAAAGGTTATCTCACAAAAAGACGACTATTATCATATTAGTAATGATAAGAGCATAAGTAAGCAAATGTAATATCTTAATTTGTAGAAATCAAGAAATTTTAACAATATTATAAATTTACTTTTCAAATAATGTTAATTTATAATTGTAAGATGTATTATTTAATAAAATAGCTGCATTTAGAACTTAGTTTATTTTACAGAAAAAATAATCCCCTATATTTGCATCCCAAATTACAATGCTGAGGTCCGGTAGCTCAGCTGGATAGAGCATCAGCCTTCTAAGCTGAGGGTCATTGGTTCGAATCCAATCCGGATCACAAAATCACAAACCGAAAGTCTTTGAAATAAAGGCTTTCGGTATTTTTTTTACAATACAAATAAACAAAATGCAAATGCATGAATGCCAACAGCTGGATAGTGCATCCCGATTTTTAATCGGGAGGGTCATTGGTTCGAATCCAATCCGGATCACAAAATCACAAACCGAAAGTCTTTGAAATAAAGGCTTTCGGTATTTTTTTTATACTTAACCGAAGTTGCTTGACCACAAAATTTTAAAAAACAAAATATTTTTCATTGATACCCATAGCTCGATAGAGCATCCCGACTTACAATCTGGAGGTACCTTGGTTCGAATCCAATCCGGATCACAAGCCGAAAGTCTTTAAAATAAGGGCTTTCGGAATTTTTTTGACATTATGTAGCAAAAGCATTATCAAATTATTTATTTTTTAAATTTATTACACTAGTTTTTAAACGCAAACAGATTTCTTATTGATAGAATTAATGGTTCGAATGCAATTTGAATAACAAAAAAGCCGCTTTAAAGGATAAAGCGGCTTCTTTTAGTTTTCATTTTTCTTACCTCAAAAAAATAGGTCTTGCTGGCCTTCCGTCAATAGAAATAGTAGCCAATCTATCGCAAGTACCATTACCAAAATCCAATATTGCAAAGTGATTAGGTCCTTGTATTTTCAATATACCTTGGTCAATATTTTCGCAACTTGTTTTTTTCTGCAAAGGAGTTTGTGTAGTACTGGTTCTAGTTCTACCTTCTGCATTGGTAGTGCTTCTGGTGCCAGATATGGTATATACATCATCTTTTATATCGCATATTGTAGCCACTCCTTCTGTCTGTGTAATATCTAAATTTGCAGTATGCAACCAGTATCTACCATTTGGAGCTGTTATTTTACCTCCTGTAACGGTTCTGTTATGGCTGCGTGTGCTTGAGCCAGCTAGCGTTGTGTTGGTGCGAACAATGGTGCCTTCTCTTTTAAAATCATTCACATAATAGTTATCAAAAGTAATAGTTGCTTTGCTATTAAACGCTCTAAGAGAATCAGTCAATAATATATTAATAATTCCTTTACGGGTAATCGCATTTACACCTGTAGGGAAAGTACAACCAGTACCAAAGTCAATTTTAATATTTTTTGCTGGAAAAGTACCTGTAACAGTTACTACTGCACAACTGCCAATCCAATTATTTGTAAGTATGCCCACACAACCACCAAGCCCTCCCAGCATCCCATTTCTTGCTGCTGCTTCTTCCATTACTTCCCCATCGTCTTGATTTAAGTTATCTGCCACAGCTTGGTTTCCAGTAGCTTCAAATGTTGTTTCTATTTCCGCTGCTATAGTATCGTCTGTATTATCTTTCTTACATGATACAGTACCTATTGTAATTGTTACAATTGCAAATAAGGTTAAAAAGTTTTTCGTTGTCATAAATATGGTTTTTAGATTTTTTATATGACTATAAATGAAGAACAAAGTTTAAAACAGCGGAAATAATTTTTGGGTGAAATTTTGTTTTCCATTTATTGGATGACAATAAACAGCTCCATAATTAGATAAATATATTTGATTGGCTTTTTTGCCGAGAATTTTCTACAATTTGGTTCTAATTGCCAGAAAAAAGAAACATATCTGTAATTACAAACAGAGAAAAAACTACAGAAGCGATGCCATTGGCCGTCATAAAAGCAATGTTTACCCTGCTTAAATCATTTGGCTTTACGATTAAATGCTGGTAAATAAGCATGCCACAAAATACTGTTGCGCCAACCCAATATAACCAGTGAAATTGTCCATAATAACCTGCATAGCAAATAGCCAAAGCTGCTATGGCATGTAGGAATTCTGAAATATGCAATGCCTTTGCTTTTCCCAAAACAGATGGCATGGAATACAAATTGTTTTCTTTATCGAATGCTTCGTCTTGCAGGGCAAAAATAATATCGAAACCACTTACCCAACAAACTACTGCTATAGAAAATAAAATAGGTAACCATGCAAAAGCTCCTGTAACGGCAAGGTACGCTCCTATGGGTGCAAGGCTAAGCCCAATGCCCAATACCAAGTGGCAAAAAAAAGTAAAGCGTTTTGTATAGCTGTAAAATAAAATTACAAAAAGCGCTACTGGACTTAAAACAAAACAAATAAAGTTTATAAAATAAGTGGTAGTTATAAAAAGGGCACACATTAAAATAGTAAAATACAAAGCACTTCTTGAAGAGATTATTCCTGCGGGTATTTCTCGAATGGCTGTGCGTGGGTTTTTGGCATCAAATTGCCTATCGAGATAACGGTTGAAAGCCATGGCAGCGGAGCGGGCGGTTATCATGCATGCGAGCACTAAAATAAAAATAATAATAATTGGATTAATGTTAAAAAAAGCAGGTAGAGAAAAATGAGCTCCACCAATCCCTTCATTAAAATATTTTATAGGAAAAATAGTTGTACCCCATCCAATCGTATCATTAAGGTTTAATTGATTAAATCTGAATTTAAAAATTCCTAAAAAAAATCCAATCAACGCAAAAGGCAATGCAAAAATAGTATGCGAAAATTTTATAAGGGAGAGGTAGTTTTTGATAGTGGGCATTTGTAAAAATATTTTTTATCTGTTATTTATTTGAAGATAGTTTATCTTTTGGAAAATTTTATTATAAAGCATGTTTGTTGGCTAAAGCCGAAAGTAACGGGCTAAAGCCCTTTCATTTGATCAAATTTTTATCCCTGTGCTGAAGCACAGGGCAATTCATGAAGCACAGGGCAATTCATGAGGCACTGGGCAATTCATGAAGCACAGGGCTTTTTAAATTGCACCGGCCTTTAGGCCGGTGATAAGAGAATCTTCCAACTAGGGGCTTTAGCCCTAAACGGTTTTTATCTTATCCATGTGCTGAAGTACAGGGCAATTCATTCATAAACCACAGTGTAACTTATAAATCACTGTATAATTCATAATGCCAAGTCAATTCAAAGAGTATAGTGCAATATATATCTCATTGGCATTTCAATAAAAATTGAACCCCTCAATAGCTCGTAGGAATAATAAATTAAGCTCTATTTGTTTAAAACTTTTATTAATGGCACTTAAAATGATTTTATTGGTTCTATTTTTTATAAAGTATCGATTTTAATACTAGTGCACAATTAAAGATGAATAATGGTATTCTGTTGAAGTGAGTGACATCCCTACACTTGTGTAGGGAATGTTGAACATAGCTGTGATTTAGCTTGGACAAAAAGCATTGCTTTTTTGTCCAAAATATGAACCTCACCCCCGCCTCTCTTCCGCAAAAAGCGGAAAAGGCAACAGAGAGGAGCCAGACTCTGATACTTTGAAAATTTTTTCCATTGTCTGAGTCTAAAGTCCCCCTGCGGGGGATTTAGGGGGCTTTGTAATTTCCCACAACACCACCCCCGCCGCAGTTGCAATGTTCAACGAATGCTTGGTACCAAACTGTGGTATTTCTATACAACCATCGCACAATTTTATTGTTTCCAATTCTACCCCCGTTACTTCATTACCAAAAATAACGGCTACTTTTTCGTTGGCTGCAAAAGCAACTTCGTGCAACATGAGGCTGTTTACCACTTGCTCTACGGCATATACTTTATACCCTTTTTCTTTTAATTGAATGATGGCTTCTGCAGCATCGGCAAAATGTTTCCACTCCACCGTATCTTCTGCACCGAGTGCTGTTTTTTTAATTTCTTTGTGAGGTGGTGTACAGGTATAACCCGTTATGTAAATGGCTTCGAGCAAAAATGCATCTGCTGTACGAAATACACTGCCTACATTATATGCACTGCGAATATTTTCTAACACCGCAATCACCGGCTTTTTGTCGCTGCGTTTAAATTCTTCTGGGCTGATTCTATTTAAATCATCCATGCTCAACTTTTGTGTCATTTTATTTGCTCACAGATTTTTCTGATTTACACAGATTTTAGTAATTGCGTTTTCAATTAACTTTATGAAGATGCAGATATTCCATATTCTACTATTATGAAGGAATAGATTCTACTTTTGGAATTTGCATGCTCATTTTTAAATCTGCATAAGCACCAGCAGCTTTTACAAAATTTACAAACAATGGATGCGGGTTTTCTACCGTGCTTTTTAGCTCGGGATGGTATTGCACTCCTATAAAATATGGATGCCCTTTGAGTTCTACAATTTCTACCAACTTGCTTTCGGGGTTTCTACCACTTGCTATTAAGCCTGCATTTTCAAAATCGTTCAAAAAATTATTGTTGAACTCCCAACGGTGTCTATGTCTTTCACTTATTAAAGTGCTGCCATATACTTGATGTGCCAACGTGTTTGGAGCTATCTCACATGGGTATGCACCTAGACGCATCGTACCACCCTTTTTCTTCACTCTTTTTTGCTCTTCCATCAATGCAATCACTGGATATGGGGTAGCTGCATTCATTTCTGTAGAGTGGGCATCTTTCCAACCGAGTACATTTCTGGCAAATTCAATTACGGCCATTTGCATTCCTAAACAGATTCCAAAAAAAGGCATTCTATTTTCTCTAGCGTATTTTACCGCAACAATTTTACCTTCTACTCCCCTAGCTCCAAAGCCAGGTGCCACCAACAATCCATCGAGTTCACGCAATTTTTCTGTTACATTCTCTTGAGTCAAAAACTCACTGTGTATATTTACAATTTGCACCTTGCATTGGTTCATAGCACCTGCATGTACAAAGGATTCTAAAATTGATTTATAAGCATCTTGCAATTCGATGTATTTTCCTATCAAACCAATTTTTACCCTACTTTTTGGGTAATTTAGTTTATCTAAAAAGCCTCGCCACTTTGTAAGCTCGGGTGCCGAATACCCATTTATTTGCAACTGTTTTAGCACAATTACATCCAATCCTTCTTGCAACATTTTTAATGGCACTTCGTAAATGGTAGATGCATCCAATGCTTCAATAACAGCGTTGGGCTTTACATTACAAAACAACGCAACTTTTCTTCTTATTTCATCTGATAAAGGATGTTCCGTCCTACACACAATCACATCTGGATGTACCCCCTCTTGGCTAAGCATACGCACGCTATGCTGTGTGGGTTTTGTTTTTAGTTCTTTGGCAGCTTTTAGGTATGGTATAAGTGTAAGATGCACTACCATACAATCTTCTTCTGGCAATTCCCATTGCAATTGGCGTACGGCTTCTACAAATGGCAAACTCTCTATATCACCAACCGTGCCGCCAAGCTCGGTAAGTACGATATCAAATTTGCCTGTATCGCCTAGCAATAACATTCTACGTTTAATTTCATCTGTAATATGCGGAACTACTTGTACTGTTTTACCCAAATAATCTCCTTCTCGTTCTCTGTTTATTACAGTTTGGTAAATGCGTCCTGTAGTTACATTATTGGCTTGAGAAGTGGGGGTATTAAGGAAGCGTTCATAGTGACCAAGATCTAAATCTGTTTCAGCGCCATCGTCTGTTACGAAACATTCGCCGTGCTCGTATGGATTTAGCGTACCAGGATCTACATTTAAATAAGGATCAAATTTTTGAATAGTAACAGTAAGCCCACGAGATTGCAAAAGCTTAGCAAGCGATGCAGCAATAATGCCTTTACCCAATGATGAAGTAACACCACCTGTTACGAAAATAAATTTTGCCATAATAATATTGCGTATTAAATATTGAGTATTAAGATTGCTCTATTATATCCAAACTTTAACTCTATTTTTCTAATGTTTTTATCTTATATCTTTTGTAAAACTGCAAGTTTTGACCTGCAAAAAAGAGAAAATTAATTCTCGGAGGTCGTGCAAATGTAAAGCAAATATTTGGGAGGAGGAAATTAAGATGGTGAAAAACCATTGCTATAATCAAATTTACCTTTCAAATTAAAATACAGAAGCAACTATTGTCAAAAATTTAACTGGAATTGGGTAGATAATGTGGACTTTTCAAGTTTGAGAAAAAAACATTTCATTTACCCTATCTTTTCTTCAAAAGAATATGTCTTACCATTGGAAGCACTATTTTTATAGCTAATAATATTTTTTTGGAACAAGATTTACAAGATATCATTAATGGCTGCAAAGTTTACAACCCTACCAAGCAAGAAGCGCTCTATTTCTATTGCTATGCGCAAATGTTTGCTGTTTGTGAGCGGTATACCAATAGTAGAGACGATGCAGCGATTTTATATAATGAAGGAATGTTGAAAGTATTGACGCATATTAATAATTATGAATATACTGGCGCTTTTATTGGTTGGGTAAGAAAAATAATGGTAAATACCTGTATTGATAATTGTAAGAAAGAAATTAAATATGCTGCAATGCCGTTGGATGAAAATTACGAGGAACAAGTGTTTGTAGACCCTTCTATAGATGACAAAATAAACAGCGAAATAGTACTAAGATTGATTCAGGCATTACCAAAAAGCACCAGTCTTGTGTTTAATTTATATGCAATTGAGGGTTTTAAATTGGATGAAATAGCCAATGCTTTAAACATTACAATAGGCACTACAAAATGGCATGTGAGTGAAGCTAGAAAAACATTGAGACAAAAATTACAACAATATTCAAAAAAAGTAATGAGCGCAAATGAATAACCAAGATAAAAATATTGATCAATTATTCAGTGAAAAGGCAAATGAATACAAAGCAGATGACCGTTTTGCCCAAATGGATTTTGAATCTTTAAAAGCAAGTTTACCAACAGCAACATCAACGATTGGAATCCCAAAAGTGAAGCCTAGTTATTGGTTTGGATTGAATAACATTATAATATATACCATTGGAATAATCGGTTTTGCATCATTCATTTATTATTGGAGCAATAAAAGCAATAATAAAAATAACAAAGAAGTTACAATTTCAGCATATGAAACTATTGCTAATGACTCAAATGAAGCAACAACAGAAGTAGATAATATGAAATTAGCTGACACTTCAAAAAATATTACACAACAAAATGATAATGCAGTATTACTTAAAGACAATTCAGCAAAAAATTTATCTTCCAGTAGCCTAAAATCTACTAAATCCGAAATTAAGGTTGATGATATTAGCAAAAACTCATTTATAACGCAGCGCTTTTTTAGCAAACTAATAAGTCCCACCCAGGTTTTTATCATTAACTGTGAAAAGGATACTTTTCTAATTTGTACAAACGGAACCCAATTGGCCATTAAAGCAAACACATTTACTTCCTTTAATAATTCTTTGGTAAAAGGTATTGTACAATTAGAGATAAAGGAGGCTTACAGTTTCACCGATATTATTGCCAATGGTTTGCATACAGTAAGCAATGGAAACCCCCTCGAAAGTGCTGGTATGATATATATGAATGCGTTTCAAAATAAGGAAGCATTGGATATTAATATTAAAAAACCTATAATGATTTCAATGCCCGCAAAACAAAAAGTAAACGGCATGCAATTATTTTACTTGAATAAAAATGCAAATGATAATCTATTAACCTCTTATTCCAATTGGATTGCTAATGGACAAGAACAAAATCTACATCAAAAAGAGCATTACGAATTTACTATTAGAAATTTTGGATGGATGGATTGCGGGCATTTCAACATATTTAAACAACCCAAAGCTACGCTAGAAATTAAATTACAACATGTAGATGATTCAAATACAATTAGAGGAATGTTGGTACTACCAAAAAGAAAATCTATCCTAAACCTACAATATACAAATGGGGGTTTTATTAAACACAATTTACCGGCAGGTGAAGAAGCCTATTTTGTAGCATTTAAAAATATGGATGAAAAAGTAGTAACCATTATTCAAAAGATTATAATAAACGAAGGCATACTACAAGCAGAAAAATTTAAGGATATACCTATAGCCGAAGTTAAGGCCAAACTAGATGCTATGGGTGTACTAAATTAAAAAAGCACTCAACCTTCTTGTTGAGATAGTACATAAAATAAAACAAAAACTTAATTATGAAAACAAAAATTGCAACTTATGCAACGGGCATTGCTATGCCGTCAATAACCAAAATAGACCAATACCTTGTAGCTCTTTTTATAGTATCCACCAGTTTGTTGTTTGGATGCTCTACAAGCAAATACAATGTTATCGTTAAAAAAAATGTAGCAACAAACCTACAAATAGATAAAGTAAAATTTATAAAAAGTAAAAATGATACAGCGACTATATATGGTGTAGTTACTGGTAATACTAGCGTAGCTTTATCAAATGTAGAAGTAATTTTTGATGGCGATAAAGTTGCAACCACCGACGAAAAAGGTGTGTTTAGTTTTTTTACAGGTAAAGAAATTGGCAAAATGTATCAGTTGGTTTTTTCGAAAGATGGATACAACAAAGCCATTCGTACTTACAATTTTGAAATTGAAAACCCAAATTATGAGGTAACAATGGTTATACCTTGCAGATGCGATACCGTTACCTGCAATAAATGCTTTACAAATAAAGTTGCTTTTGATTTTGATAAAGAAAGTATTCGATTAAACGAAGTACAAAAGAAGGTGTTGGATGATTTAATAGAATGTTTAAAATCAAATCCAGAAAAAGTAGTTACAATTCAATACAATACATTGTATCCAAAAAAACAAGTAGGCATCCAAAGGATTGACGCCATTCTACATTATTTTATGCTTAAAGGAATAATGGATAATAGAATAAAAAAGGAAACAGTAACAAACAAAGATGCAAGTATCAAGCAAATAAACATTCTAAACTATTAGTGATAATTAGCCTTAAATAATTACTGGTAAATATCTTGCTGTAATTTCTCAATTTCCTCTTCGGCAATAATTACAGATTCATCAATCAATGTCAAGAGATTCTTAAACTTTTCCAAAATCAAATCCTTTTCAGCACTGTTTTTACAAAGCTCTTCAAACACTAAAAATTCAGTTGTTAAATTTGGAAAACCCACTCGACAAAAAATAGATGAATGCACATAAATACTTTTTAGCAATTCATGAATTCCAGCCTTATAAGCCGTTTTTAATGACGAATGGATCTCAGATTGGCTTTTGATATAATCTTTCAAAATTTCAACAAAATCATCTGTTGAGTCGTTATAGAATCGTTTTAATGCTGTTTTATCAAAAGTTAAACTTTTCATTGGTCATTTTTATGGTAATTGTTATGCAAAAGAAGCAGGATTATTAGGCCCATATTTATGGTTATACTTTCAGCTGTTTGAGGTAGCCGACTTATAAAAATAAGTATTGGATAATAATACATATCAATAAACGCATCTCTAAATGAGATATTATAATAAAGCCCTAATTATCCATTAAAACGAAAAAGTTTAGTAAAAATACTAGGCCAGTCTTCCAAATTTGTAGAATAAATACTAAAACTTGATTCCAAAATGTAAGAATTTACGGTAATTCAATTCCATTTCATAATTTCAGTATCTTCATTTTAAACAAATCAAACTACATGAAACAAGGAGAAATAATACAAAGCCTAAAAAGCAACCATTCCCTTTTTCTTGATTATATAAAAAGCTTAACCAATACGGAGTTTGAATGTGCTCAAAAGGAAAAATGGTCGGCAGGGCAACAGCTAGAACATATTTATCGTAGCGTGAAGCCACTATCGCAAGGATTGTTGCTTCCAAAATTTATTATCAAACTGGTATTTGGCAAAGCAAATAGACCAAGCTTATCTTATGAAGAATTGGTATCTAAATATCAAATGAAATTGCAAAAGGGTGGTCGTGCTACAGGAAGATTTGTGCCAAAGGAAGTTGTAATCTGTCAAAAACAAAAACTGATACAGTTATTAAAAGTTACAATAGATAAATTGTCTTTGCAACTTACAAATTTTGCGGAGCTGGATTTAGATACCATTATTTTACCACATCCTTTGTTTGGTAAAATAACTTTACGAGAAATGATGTATTTTACTATTTATCATGTAAAGCATCATCATGAAATTATAAAAAGAGATTTGGCTAAATAAGGTTGGGTCTAATGGTCATTCAACGGCAAGCCTCTTTTTACAAATTCTGTCCAGTTTAAATATTCATCGCCTTTTCTTTGCTCTACCATGGTAATACAATCATTTACTGGGCATACAATTTTGCACAAATTACAACCTACACATTCTTCTTCTTTAATAGTGTATTTATTGTATGGGTTACCTCTTTCAATATTAATAGACTGATGCGATGTATCCTCACAAGCAATATAACACAAGCCGCAGTGGATACAAGCATCTTGGTTGATGTTGGCCACTATATGATAATTGATATCCAGCTCTTCCCACTTCGTTATGTTGGGTACAGAAAGACCTACAAAATCATCGATAGTCGCATACCCCTTTTCATCCATCCAATTGTTTAATCCATCGCATAAATCGGTAATGATTTTAAAACCACTAATCATGGCAGCCGTACATATCTGCACATTGCTGGCACCGAGCAACATAAATTCTGCAGCATCTTTCCAAGTGGTTATACCGCCAATACCAGATATGGGTATTGATTTCAATTTTTCATGTTGCGCAAGACTGGTAAGCATTTTTAGCGCAATTGGTTTTACAGCAGGACCGCAATAACCACCATATACCGATTTACCAGCAACATTTGGATTGGGCACTAGTGTATCTAAATTTATACCTGTAATAGATTGTATGGTGTTGATTAGGGAAAGGCCATTGCAACCACCCTCTACTGCAGCAATTGCACCAGGTACAGCTGAGTGTACATTGGGGGTAAGTTTTGTAATTACAGGCAATGTTGCTATTTCCATTACCCACTCCACTACCATTTTTGCAATTTCAGGATCTTGCCCCACGGCAGCCCCCATGCCTCTTTCCACCATTCCATGTGGGCAACCAAAATTTAATTCCAAACCATGCGCACCCGTATCTTCTACTTTTTTTATTAATTCATGCCAGCTTTTTTTGTCGTTATCTGCCATTAGAGAAACCACCATGGCACGGTCAGGAAATAGTTTCAACACCTCCTTTATTTCCTTCAAATTAATATCCAATGGTCTATCAGATATTAATTCTATATTATTAAAGCCCACAGCTTTTCTTCCATTATAATCCATAGCAGAATAACGAGAGGAAACATTTTTTACCTGGCTACCCAATGTTTTCCAAACTACCCCACCCCAACCTGCTTCAAATGCACGGAGTACATTTACCTTTTTATCGGTGGGCGGTGCAGATGCTAACCAAAATGGGTTTGGTGATTTTATACCGAGAAAATTTGATTGTAAGTTTGCCATTTTATTTTGATTTTTTTTGGAACACGGATGACACGGATTGAACGGATTTAAAAGGATTTAAAAGGATTTTTGCGACTGTGTCCGCCGAAGGAGGAAGCAAAAAAACAAACCCACATTTTATTATCCAAATTAATCCGTTCGACTTGCCTACCGGCAGTCATCCGTATTCTATTTCTTTTCTTATCTGTGTTAATCCATCAAATCCGTGTCATCTGTGATCTATTTTTTTCTATTCTTATCTGTGTAAATCCATCCGATCCGTGTCATCCGTGTTCTATTTTTTTCTATTCTTATCTGTGTTAACATCAAATCCGTGTCATCTGTGATCTATTTTTCCTTTTCTTATCTGTGTAAATCCATCCAACTTGCCTACCGGCAGGCAGGTCCGTGTCATCCGTGTTCCTAATCTATCTCCGTTCTACACTTAAATATTCCAAAATCCCCCTCGCCCCATCCTTCCCGGCTTGCACAGCATCCACTACCTCTTTACCCCCATTCACCGCATCGCCGCCAGCAAATACGCCTTTTAAATTTGTACCCCCGTTTTTATCTATAACAATTTTCCCACTTTTATTTTGAATAAGCGCATCATTTACTAAACCTTCAAATGGGATTTGCCCTGCAGCTTTTATTAACATATCTACATAAAGTATAAAAGATTCGACTGATTCAACCTGATCACATATACAAGAATCATCGGGCACTCCTAAAACCATTTTATTGCAAACCAATTTTTTCACCATCCCATTTTCTCCAATAATTTCTTTAGGGCTAGCAAGCCAAATAAAGGAGCAACCATCCAACCTTGCAATGTCCAATTCTACTTCCGTACAAGGTTTTTCATTTTCTGTTCTTCTATAAATTAGTGTTACCTCTTTTGCGCCCAATCTTTTAGATTGTGTAGCAGCATCAATTGCCGTCATGCCCATGCCAATAACTGCCACATTATCTCCTACTGCTATGGTGGAATAGTCATGTGTACGAATATTGTAAATAAATGAAATGGCATCTTCTACTCCTTGCAAATCTTCGCCAAGTATTTCTAATGAGCGTGCAACACCTACACCAATACCTAAAAAAACTGCATCATAATTTTGTTGCAGTTCAGTAATTGAAATATCTTTTCCCAAAGTAATATTGTAATTAACATCAATACCCCCAACAGAGAGAATATAATCTACTTCATCTTTACAAAATTGAGCAGTGGCTTTATAAGCAGCTACACCATAAGTCATCAATCCTCCTCCCTTCTCTTCTTTTTCAAAAATAGTTACATCAATTCCTTCAAGCGATAAAGCATGTGCACACGCCAGGCCTGCTGGCCCTGCTCCTACAACAGCAACTTTTTTGCCTATGGAATCTTTTCTTGCAAATAATTTCCATTGTTTAGCCATGGCTCTCTCTGTAGAATACCGTTGC
This sequence comes from Ferruginibacter sp., assembly GCA_031430735.1. Lineage (GTDB taxonomy): Bacteria > Bacteroidota > Bacteroidia > Chitinophagales > Chitinophagaceae > Ferruginibacter. Next base: position 35,886 of record JANPCB010000146.1, read on the forward strand.
AACTTTGCAATGTTGATGGGTTCTTCTTCTAAGAAATTGTATACGCATGCGCCTTCGCATAATTTTTCTACTGGGCAAACTTTAGAACAGCCTGCACCCATGATGTTGGATGATAAAATTGTTTTTGCCGAACCTTTAATATTGCCCGAAGAAATCTGCTTGATAAACAAAGGCACATCAATGCTCGTTGGACACAATTTTGTACAGGGTGCATCATAACAATTTATGCACCTATTGGCTTCTATAGCAGCGGCTTCATCATGCTCAAATGGCGGATGAATATCGCTGAAATTTATTGCGTATTGTTCTTGTGCTAGTTTATTATATTGAATCATATATTTAATTTAGAATGATGCGTTATGAATGATGAATTTGTTTGTATTCATCATTTATAATTCTACATTCATAATCATAGCTCCGTTATTTTACTGTACGTTTCTGGCCTTCTATCTCTAAAAAATTGCCAAGTATTTCTCACTTCTTCTATCATATCTAAATCAAATTCGCAAATCAACAATTCATCTTTATCTTCTGATGCCGTAGCTAAAATTTGTCCACGTGGATCTACAAAATAAGAGCTACCATAAAACTTTCCTAGGTTCCAAGGTTTTTCTTCGCCCACTCTATTGATGCATCCCATAAAATATCCATTGGCTGCCGCATGTGCAGGTTGCTCTAGCTTCCATAAATATTGAGAAAGTCCTGCAACAGTTGCAGATGGATTGTAAACGATTTCTGCACCATTTAAACCCAAGCATCTTGCCCCATCAGGAAAATGTCTATCGTAACAAATATACACACCTACTTTTGCATACTTCGTTTGAAATACAGGATAACCAAGGTTTCCGGGCTTAAAGAAAAACTTTTCCCAAAAACCAGATGTATGTGGAATATGATTTTTTCTGTATTTTCCTAAATAGGTACCATCTGCATCTATAACAGCGGCCGTATTGTATAAAACACCTGCTTGCTCTTTTTCGTAAATGGGAACAATGATCACCATATTATACTTTTTGGCGTAGGTAGCCATCAAATCGGTTGTAGGGCCAGGTATTGACTCTGCAGATGCATACCATTTTTTATCTTGTCCTGGGCAAAAATAGGGTGTGTTAAAAATTTCTTGTAAGCATAAAATCTGCACCCCTTTTTGTCCAGCTTCTTCTATAAGCGGAATATGCTTTTGTACCATGGCATCGCATATTTCTTGTATGGTACCTTCACCTTCCGTTTTAGGAAGACTCATTTGTATAAGACCCGATTTTATTATTCTTGGCATAATAGTAATTTTAATATTTATAAAAGCTGTGAGATTTATAATTCATTTTTTACAGATTTTTCAATTTTCTTATCTGGAATCAACCAAATCATAGATACAATAAAAAATATGCCCCCCGAAATAGCGGGATTAAAATATATGGCAATGGGTATAGCAATTAAATAAAGTAAAACAGATCCTATAGATTTCCATCCCTTCGGTTTTATAATTTCTTCTAACTGCTTTTCATTCCGCTGACTTCGTACAATTGTTGTTTGTAAAATATTAAATGCTACCCCGCACAATAAAGCTAATACTGAATATGCAACCACCGTTATTCTTTCAAAATGATTTTCTCCCATCCACGCAGTAGCAAAAGGTATAAGTGATAACCAGAATAGTAAATTTATATTTGCCCACATAATAGAAGGGACAACGTTTTTTACAGTATGCATGAGGTGATGATGATTAACCCAATAAATGGCTATAAATAAAAAACTTAAACTATAACTCAGAAATTTTGGCAACAATGGTTTAATATTCACCCAATCTGTTCCTTCTGGCGATTTCATTTCAAGTACCATTATGGTAATGATAATGGCAATCACTCCATCACTAAAAGCTTCCATTCTTGTTTTTTCCATTATATTTTATTTTGAACTTTATTTCGCTTTATAAATTTACCAAATCCTTTTTCAATTTTACATTCATTATTTTCTATGGCTACTTCACCACGCAGTAAAACTGTTTTTACTTTTCCAGTAACTTCCCAGCCTTCATATCCGCTATAATCTACATTCATATGATGCGTACTTGCAGAGAGTACATGCTTTTCTGTTGCATCAAAAATTACAATGTCTGCATCACTCCCTACAGCAATAGTACCCTTTTTTGGAAACATACCAAATATTTTTGCTGCATTTGTACATGCTACCTCCACATATTTATTTAAGGTTATTCTTCCTTTGCTTACACCTTCGCTATACAACAATTCCATTCTATTTTCTATTGCAGGATGCCCATTGGGAATTTTACTAAAATCATCCTTTCCCATCAGCTTTTGTTCCCACATAAAAGGGCAATGATCTGTAGCTACAACATTTACGATACCCTGATTTATACCTGCCCACAATGTGGCTTGGTCTTTCTTTTCTCTCAATGGAGGGCTCATTACCCATTTTGCGCCATCTTCTTTTTCATAAAGAGATGCATCAATAATTAAATATTGAATGCAAGTTTCTACAAATACTTTTTGGTTTCGTTTTGTTGCATTACGTACTGCATTAAGCGCACCCTCGCATGTAAGGTGAACAATATAACCTGGGCAGCCCGTATAATTTGCCATATCTGCAAAGCGGCCACTAGCTTCAGCTTCGGTTACTTCCGGCTGCGATAAATAATGATACAATGGAGATAATTTTCCTTCAGCTCTATGTTTAGCTATTAAGTAATCTATCATATCCCCATTGGTGGCGTGAACATTAATAAGCCCACCATGCTTTTTCACTTCTTGCATCAACCCAATCATCTGCCTATCATCTATCATCAAAGCTCCTTTATATGCCATAAATGTTTTAAAAGAAGTGATGCCTTCTTCTTCAATAAAATGTTGAATTTCTTTTTTTGTATTTTCATTAAAATCGGTAACCGCCATGTGAAAACTATAATCGCCCACACAATTATTATTACTTCTACTTTGCCATTCTTCCAATGCAGATTGCAAGCTCTTTCCTTGTGTTTGTAAAATAAAATCTATAACAGAAGTTGTGCCGCCAAACAATGCCGCCCTAGTACCTGTTTCATAATTATCGCTAGAGTAAGTGCCCATAAAAGGCATGTCTAGATGAACATGCGGGTCTATACCACCAGGAAAAACGAGTTTGCCTGTGGCATCAATTTCTTTATCTGCTTTTACTTGTAAGTTTTTACCAATAGCTGTAATGGTTTCGCCTTCAATAAAAATATCTGCTACGTAATTATCGGTAGCAGTGATGATGTTTCCGTTTTTGATTAAGATACTCATAGTGTTGATTTTTTTGCTTCGCAAATTTTTGGAACACGGATTACACGGATTACACGGATTAAAAGGATTTGTTTTCTTTTCTGTGTTAATCTATCCAACTTGCCTATCGGCAGGCAGGTCCTTGTTCCATTATCATCCGTGTTCTATTATCAGCTTTGTTCCCTTTTTCGCTTCATTAAAATTAAATAAATAATCCCACTTACAAACAACCCTACAAACCATGCATAATGATACAAATCTGAAATCCACATGGGGAATGCAGTGTTAGAAATAACTTTTATTTGCAACAAAAACCCTGGTATGTTTGGAATAATGCCGCATAGTAAGGCGACGATGGCATTTTTATTGAAACCATTGCTGTAACGGTATGCTCCTTCGTGTTTGTACAAATCTTCTGCTATTAAATGCTTCTCTCTTATAAAAAAATAATCGGCAATCATAATACCGCCAACTGGACCAAGCAAACTAGAATAGGCAACCAGCCATGTAAAAATATATCCATCGGGGCTAGCAATTAATTTCCAAGGGAAAATTAAAATACCAATTATGCCAGTAATATACCCGCCTTTTTTAAAACTTATTTTATTAGGCGATAGATTGGAAAAATCATTAGCAGGGCTAACGATATTTGCGGCAATATTTGTAGCAAGGGTAGAAATGATAATTCCAATCATTGCAATTGTTACCATTATTTTATTTTCAAATTTACCAGCCAGCTTTACAATATCCCACTCAGTACTTCCATAAATAATGGCAGTAGCAGAGGTTACCACCACACCAATAAATGCAAAAAATGTCATACTAGTAGGCAAGCCTATTATCTGCCCTTTTACTTGTGCATTTTGGCTTTTTGCATAACGGGTGAAGTCTGGTATATTTAAAGATAGTGTAGCCCAAAAGCCCACCATTCCTGTAAGTGCAGGAAAAAAGAAATGAAGAAAAGAATTTGTATCAGCAAATTTTGATGGCTGACTTAAAATAGGACCAAGCCCATGCGCCGCATTGATAGCCCAAAATAACAATGCCAATGCCGCTACAGGTAAAAAGATGGCTTTAAAAACCAATAATTTTTTTATACTTTCCACCCCCAAGTAAACGATATACATATTGAGCAGCCAAAAAATAAAAAAGCACAACAAAGGCAATGCTTGCGGAAAAAGCGCAGTAAGGTTTATTTCTTCTAAAGTTGGATTCCATGCTCGCAAAATATTGTACAATGACGCACCACCAATCCAAGTTTGAATACCAAACCAACCACAAGCAACAATTGCACGTAGCATAGCTGGAATATTAGCTCCTTTTGTACCAAAGCTTGCTCTTGCTAATACCGGAAATGGTATGCCATATTTTGCACCCGCATGGCCATTTAATATCATAGGAATAAGTACAATGGCATTACCAATAAAAATAGTGAGTATAGCTTGCCACCAATTCATACCGCCTTGTATGAGCGAGCTTGCGAGCATGTACGTGGGTATGCAAAGGCTCATGCTTATCCATAAGGCTGCATAGTTCCAAGTGCCCCAAGTTCGTTTATTCTGGGCAATAGGTGCAAGGTCTGCATTGGTTAGTGTTGATGGCATAGTTTTTTGTTTTAAACACGGATGATGTATTTTTTTGAACACGGATGACACGGACTGGATAGATTAAAAAGGATTTTTTATTGCTTCGCAAAAATCAGATTTCAATATTTATTTTCTTATCTGTGTTTATCTATCTAATTCGTGTCATCCGTGTTGTATTTCTTTTTTCTTATCTGTGCAAATCCATCCAATCCGTTTCGTCAGTGTTCTACTTCTTTTTTCTTATCTGTGAAAATCCATCCAATCCGTATCACCCGTGTTCCTTTCTTAATTTACATGCTCATCCGCAATTGCAATTGCCTGTGAAATAATATCCAACCCTTCATCAATTTGTTCTTTATTGATACAAAGTGGTGGCGCCACAAAAATATAATTCCAACGCACAAAAGTGTACATGCCTAGTTCTTTAATTTTTGCTGCCACTTTATTCATTATCTCCATTTCGTTTGGCTTGGCATTAAAGGGTGCCATTGGTTCTTTGGTTGTTCTATTTTTTACCAATTCTATACAGCCCAACAAACCCGTATTTCTAAAATCACCAATAGAAGGATGTTTTAATTTTAGCGCTTCCATTTTTTCGTCTATATATTTCCCCATAGCCGCTGCATTGGCAACCATATTTTCATCTTCATAAATATGTAGCACTTCTAAGGCGGCTGCACAACCCACCGCATGCGCAGAGTAAGTAAGACCAAGCATCAATGGTTTATCGTCGTAATGCGCCGCTATTTTATCGCTCACAATCAATGCGCCCATGGGTAAATAGCCGGCTGTTAATCCTTTTGCAGTGGCAATAATATCTGGTATTACACCATGATTGTCTATACCAAACCATTTGCCCGTTCTACCAAAGCCACTCATCACTTCATCTATAATAAGTAGTATGCCATGCTTATCGCAAATGGCTTTTAATTTTTTAAAATAATCTGGCGGATATTTTATGCAACCACTGCTACCACTTTCGCCTTCCATTAAAATAGCTGCCACATTTTCTGGCCCTTCAAATTCTATTACTCTTTCTACATGGCTTGCACATTCGTATTGGCATGCGCCAAAGGTTTGCCCAAATGGACAACGATAACAAAACGGATCTTCTACATGTATAAAATTGGGTGCTTGTTGGCTATCGGCTGGCAATTTACGTGGATCTCCACCTGCACTAAGCCCACCATAACTAGCGCCGTGAAAAGCCCGGTACTTTGCAATTATTTTATGGCGTCCCGTATAAAGTCTTGCTAGTTTAATGGCATTGTCAATTGCCGTTGCACCGCACACCGTAAACAAGGTTTTGTTTAATCCTTCAGGCGTTATGGATGCTAATTTCTTACCTAAATCGCCCCTCACTTTTGTAACACAGCTTGGCGTAACGTAGCTTATTTCTTGCATTTGTTTTACCACCGCATCTGTCACCCGTTGGTTACCATGGCCTATGTTTACATTCATCAATCCACTAGAAAAATCGATATAGCGTTTATCGTCATAATCGTATAAATATACGCCCTTCCCATATTTTACTGCAATAGGTGATATTCCTTTTTGCTTACTCCAGCTAAATAAAGTATAGTCTGAATTGTTTTTGATGATTTCTTCTGATTCAGTCATGTTTTTTTGATTTTATTTATTCGAATAGGGGTGATATTTTTTTGAACACGGATGACACGGATGGGATGGATTTAAAAGGATTTTTTATTTAATTTTTTTGAACACGGATGACACGGACCTGCCTGCCGGTAGGCAAGTTGAACGGCTAAGAAAAGGATTTTGTTTTTTATCTGTGTTCATCTGTCAAATCCGTGTCATCCGTGTTCCAATTATCCTAACTCATCCAATTCGTCTTAGCCTCCGCATTCCATTTTGTAGTTGTCTTTTTCAATTTTGTCCAAAATTCAATAGAACTTTTTCCTGTTAAATCGCCCACACCAAATTTAGAATCGTTCCAACCTCCAAAAGAAAAAGGCTCTCTTGGTACAGGCACGCCAATGTTTACGCCAATCATGCCAGCGCTAGCATGCTCAATGATGTAGCGAGCCATGCCACCATCTTGTGTAAAAACTGCTGCAGCATTACCATAAGGATTGTTGTTTTCTATTGCCAAAGCCTCATCAACTGTTTTGGCACGCATGATGGATATTACTGGACCAAAAATTTCTTCCTTTGCAACACTCATATCTGGCGTTACAAAATCTATGACTGTTGGACCTACATAAAATCCATTTTCTTTTCCTTCCACTGTGGCATTGCGCCCATCCACCAGAATTTTTGCGCCTTGTGTTTCTGCTTCTGTTATGTATTTTTCAATTCTTTCTTTGGCTTGTTTGGAAATTACTGCCCCCAGATTTACTCCTGGAATTACTTTTCTTGCCTCCACACAAATTTGTTCAATAATAGGATCTACATTACCAACCGCTACCATAGCTGATGCAGCCATACAACGCTGCCCCGCACAGCCAGACATAGACGCCGTAACGTTTGAAGCCGTCATGGCCGGGTGCGCATCTGGCAAAACAAGTAAATGATTTTTGGCACCACCGAGTGTCAAAACTCTTTTAAAACTAGCAGATGCCCTTGCATACACCAGTTTAGCCACTTTTGTAGACCCCACAAAAGAAACCGCTTCAATACCAGGATGATCACAAATGGCTTCCACAATTTCCCTATCGCCATTTACAATATTCAAAACGCCATCGGGTAAGCCAGCTTCTTTTAAAAGTTCTGCAATTTTTATAGCACTTAAGGGAACCGTTTCCGATGGTTTTAAAATCATCGTATTGCCTAGAGCCAACGCATTGGGGATGGTCCAATTGGGAACCATGCTTGGAAAATTAAATGGAACAACGGAGGCCACCACGCCAATTGGGCAATAATCTGTTCGGCATTCTACTCCTTTGCTAACTTCTAAAATTTCTCCTCCGATGAGTTGAGGAAGCGAACAAGCAAACTCCGTAAGTTCTATACTTTTTTCAACTTCGGCTCTGGCTTCGTCCAAGGTTTTTCCATTTTCCTCTTGTACCAATTGCGAAAGCGCTAGCATGTTTTTCTCCAACAATGCCCGGTATCTATAAAAAATTTGTACCCTTTCTTTTATAGAAGTTTTAGACCAAGTCTCAAATGCTTTTGTAGCAGCAATGACCGCTGTATTCAAATCATCGTTATTGGATAGTGGCACAGTAGATAACAAATTTCCATCCAGCGGAGATATTACATCCAAAGTCCTATTAGAAGAACTTGCAACAAATTGCCCAGCTATATAGTTTTTTATTTCGGGGTATTTCATTATAATCGTTTTTATTTTTGCAGTTTGAAATAATAATAAGCAAGTAGCTAAAAACACATAGATGCAAATTGCATTCCTATTTGTGTTACAAAGGCATGGCTAAGTTAACGAAAATAATAGATGTTTTACTTTTTGATTGTTGGGCTTTTAAAAAATATGAAAATAAAAAAATCAATTCTTTAAGATTTTATTGCCCACAGCACATTCCAAACAACGTTTTACATTACAATATTTATTTTTTAATTGTATCAATGCTTGTGAGTCGTAAGCAGATGTATTGGCAATACCAAGTTGTGTAAAACCGGTAGTGATATTATTTTTTTCAGGCAATAATTGCTCAGCCCATTGCAAAGCTTTCAATTTATATTGTTCATTGTTGTTGTACCAGCCATATGCATAGAGAACTGGCAACACCGTATTTACAATTATGTTCTGAATCATCTGTTTACCCAATGCCTTCTTTTTATAATGGGTAGCTTCATCAAAAGTGTAATGGTAATGCCAATAATCATTGGCAGTTACCTGCAACATTTTTTCTACTTCATTTACTGATGTAGTTTCTTTAATTTTAGAAAACAAATGATTGCTTTCATGTACCAATGCAGCTAATTGCGACAATCTTATCGTTGGAAAATTTGCAGGGCGCATCCTCAAAAACTGAATGGGAATATGCGTTGGTTTCAATCCATACTTTTGCTTTAAAAAGTTAAACTCCTTTTGCAGCATGATGGCATAATCATCTATAAAATTATTATCCAACATTCCCGATTGCCCCAATAGCAAAGCCTCCAGTTGGAGTAATTGATTTTTGTGTTTTGCCAGCAAATTTAAAGGAACAGATTTTGCCATGCTTTCAAAAGCGTCGCTGTTTATTTTTATACCAAAATTTCTAGCCAGTATTTGCCAAAAAACTTCTTCCCAGTGGTGATTGTTTTCTTGCAATAATTTTTCAATATAAGTGACTTTCTCTTGTAATCGTTCTATTATCAATCTTTCTTTCCAAGCAATAAGGGTAATGTCGTTTACAGATTGAATGTGTTGCTCACATGGTATAAATTGTTTTGCGTTCATCAACGCCTCATATTTTGCAAGCAATACATTTGACACCCTGCTTTTTAATTCCAGCACGGGAAAATTCAATGCAAGGTTCTTATCTTCATTCCATACAACATGCAAAATCACATTATTGTAATTTTTATCAATACTATGCTTGTGTTGGTTCCATTCACTTGCATTCAAATGCAATTCGATGCTTCCTGCAAGGGTTGTATCTCCACATTTTATTTTTGCATTTAAAAAATCGGGGCCTTGGTTTGTATTATGTGTTCCAGCATATAAGATTTGTAAATCTTCATCCGCTGTCGTTTTCAAATTACTGCTGTTGTAATATTGAAACTGCCAAATAAATTGTAAAAGCTGTTCAGTCATTAGCAATTAAGTTATGACACAATCTAGGGTAAATAGATATTTGTACCGAAAGAAAAACACCAGAAAAAATGTTATTTTAACTGAGCCAACGCAGCTACCACCCTACTAACCGGCAATCCCATTACATTGTAAAAATCGCCATCTATTCTTTTTATACCTACAGCACCAATCCACTCTTGTATGGCATAAGCGCCAGCCTTATCGTAAGGTTTGTATTTATCTACGTAGTATGTTATCTGGTCTTGTGTGAGCGCATGAAAACTTACAGTTGTAACATCAGCGAAACAAATTTCATGCTCCTCCTTTAAAATACAAACACCTGTAATTACTTGGTGCGTATTATCCGACAGTTGGGAAAGTATGGCAATAGCATCTTCTCTATCTAGCGGCTTTCCCAATATTTTATTGTTACAAACAACAATCGTATCGGCGGCAAGTATAATTTTACCTGCATTATTTTCAGCAACTACAAGCGCTTTGTTTTTTGCAATGTGTACAGCGGTATCCTCAAAAGATAAATAATCATGGTAACTTTCATCTGTATTTGCAACAATTACATCAAAATCAATTTCTGCAAGATGCAATAATTCTCTACGACGAGGAGATTGAGAAGCTAGGATAATTTTTTCCATAAACTAATTTGCAAATTTTAATAGTAACATAGAAAGAATACCTGCAAGCATAATAAATTTTATGATACTACTCAGCAAATGATAATCTGCTGCAGTGCTGGCTGCATATAGTTTACGCATCAAATAAAACATAGGCAATATAAGAAGAACCAAAAAATAAATGGCAGCAACCCACCAACCAGATTGCCAAGCATATAATTGAACAATAGCCAATACTGCCGCTGCTACAATAATCCATACCCCTACAAAAACCTTGGTAGCAGGTACTCCCCAAGCAATGGGCATTGTATTACATTTATATATCCTATCGCCTTCCATATCTTCTAAATCTTTTACAACTTCACGAATAAGTGTCATTACAAAAGCAAATCCTGCATACAACAATGTAAATTTAAAGAGCCTCCGCACATTAAATCCATCCGTATTTTTCACCCAACCATTAATAGAAAATAAATCGGCTCCTACAAAAAGATATACAACCAATATTACCCAAGCGGTGAGTGCCGCTATAATTAAATTGCCAGATAATAATTTTTTCTTAAAAGTAGTAGAATAAAAAAGCAGTGCAAAAACGCATAAAAAATTAATAGCTGCAATGAGCCACTCCTGTGTTTTATAACCTACATAAAGGCTGAGCACAATACCTATAACTGATAAAACCAAATGCCAAACAATGGCCCATCTCCGTTTAATATATTTGTTTATGACTATCCTATCGGGCTTGTTTACAATATCTATTTGAATATCAAAATAATCATTTATAATATAACCCGCTGCAGCTATAAGCACAGATGCAGTAATTAAAAGAAAAAACAATGTAAGAATTTGGGTAGAAGGTAAATTGATAACCAACGGAAGATAAACGCAATAGTAAAACAACAGTTGTGTAAGGAAAATGAATACCAAGTTTGGCCACCTTATCAACCTAAAAAATGCTGCTATCAGTTTCATGTAGTTTTGTGGCGGTGCTGGTAAAGAATTTATTTACATCGAAGATATAAAATCATCGTCATTCCAATCATCATTTAATTTCATCACTTTTTCTATCACATCTCTCACACAACCATTTCCACCAGCTAAAGGAGAAATATAATGTGCTATTGATTTTATTTCTTGCACTGCATCTACAGGTGCACAAGCCAAACCTGCCATTTGCATGGGTAATAAGTCGGGTATGTCGTCGCCCATGTACAAAACTTGCGACCATGTAAAATTATGTTCTGCAACAAATTTCAATAAAACCTCTTTCTTATTTTTTACTGCAAGCAAAATATTTTTTACAGCAAGTTTTTCTAACCTGGTTTTTACTGCATTGGAGGAGCCTCCAGAAATAACCAATATTTCGTAGCCTTTTTTTATAGCAAGTTGCAGCGCATAACCATCTTTTATATTCATTGTTCTTGCCATTTCGCCATTGTCTAGCAAAATGAGTGATCCATTGGTAAGAACACCATCTACATCTAGCACAAAGAGTTTTATATTTTTAAAAAGCGCAAGTACATTCATATAAATTTACTTTTGGTTATCTCTCCATTCGTATACCCAAGTACTTTGTATCATTTCCAAATGGCCTTCATTGCATTCTTCCCTTTTACCCACAAAGCTTGGAATCTCCAAAACCCAATTGAGTAAATCTGTAAAGCGAAGCCTGTATATTTTGCCTTCGTTAAAATCATCGCCAAAGCGCTCGTATAATTTTATAGCAATGTCTTCGTAGTCGTTCCAATGTATAGGTAATTCAAAACTCATAATGTTTATAATGTGCAAATATGCAAATGTGCAAATGTGCTAATTTTTTAAAATTGAACTAAATTTTTCTCTTTGCGCAATAAAAATTTTGAAGAAATATTCAAATGCAAAGTAAACATTTTTGCAAATTTGCATATCTACTTATTTGCAAATTGCCCTTATTCTCCCAAAAACTGTGTTTGATCGGGCAGTGTCACTTCCAAGTCGCCCCCTTCCCCTACCAAAACACATTGGCATCCAAGCCTCGAGCTTAACCTGGGATTTATGGCCCTATCAATAAAATCTTCTTCTTTGTCGGTAAGTTCTTCAATCAATTCTTCCCCTTTATCTACATAGAGGTGGCAAGTACTACAAGCACAAACACCACCACAATTATGATGAAGATCTATATTATTTTTTAAAGCTACTTCAAGTATTGATTGATCACCCTCTACCCCGGAAATCGTTATTGGCACTAGTCCTTTTTGTTCAAATTTAAACGTGATGTTGTACATATTTCTATTTTCGAAGTGCAAAAGTACTGCAATTTAGTGCGTAAGTAAAATAAGTTGACATAGATTCTGCATTTAGTAAATAAAAATGCCTACTTTGGTTTACCCAAAATGAAGAAACATGAAAACGAATACTAGTACTTTTTATGCAATATTGTTGTTATTTATAGCACTAGGCTGCAAAGAAAAGAAAGCAGCGCAATCATCCACACCTCAAAAAGAAGAAAAAAACCAAAAAACAGAGACCAAGCCAGTGGTTTCGCAAAAAGGCCCCATCATCAATTTAGAAGATACCATAGAAACAAAAAAGATGGTTCTATGTATGAAAGACAGTTCCAAAACCAGGGAAGGGATGAACCAAAAGCTGGCCAATATTTACAATACAAAACTACCCGAAGCCATAAAAGCAAATAAACTCTCCATAGTTGGAGATGCAATGGCTTGGCATACAACCCAAAAAAATGCCTTCTTTTTTGAAGCCGGCATACCAGTAAATAAAGCTCCGGCAAAAATGGGTAAGGGTATGTACATAAAAAACACAGGTAGCGATAGTGCACTTATTGCTCATTTTTGGGGGCCCAACGAACTCAACAAATCTGCTTATGAAGCGCTTGCCGAAATGCTAAAAGATAAGCACAAAACAAAAACAGGTAACGGCTACGAAATTTATATTGGCAACCCTTTTACCATTACGAAGGAATCGTTGGATTTCTATAAATTACAAACCGATATTGTTTTACCGTATAAGTAGATAGTAGACATGAGATATTAGACATAAGATGTTAGATGTTAGATGTTAGATGTTAGATGTTAGACATGAGATGTTAGATGTTAGACATGAGGTGTTAGATTTTGGACGCCAACATTTGTTCTACTATCAACATTGGTCCCGCTATACGCTTGTAGCCTTCGGTCGTTCCTCCCTGCGGGCTACCGCTTCTATCGGGCGTAGGCACTCAGCAGTAAATCATTTATCAGCATTTATCTAAGCGAAGTGTATAATATAATTTCAAATTTATACAATCCGTGTAATCCGTTCAACTTGCCTACCGGCAGGCAGGTCCGTGCTATCCGTGTTCCAAAAATAATTTAAACAATCCAAATTCTCCACATCAATCCCTATACCACCACCCATAAAACGCCCCAAACCATTTCCTCCAAGCAGCTTCATTGTGCGCTCCATTTTCATCTACTAATAACATACTATTCCGCTTAGTTTTTTTATCTATGATTTTTTTAAACCGCTGCATATCTTTCATCATCGTAAACCCTTCTTTTCCCCCACCATAAAACCAAAACCTGCTCTTGCTATTTTTACCTTGTCTTTCCTTTGCATATTTTTCAATTTCCGGAGCTATCCAATATGCAGGCGAAAAAACCCCTACACTGCCAAAACTTTTGGGGTATTTTAAAATGGCATAGGTACTTATCAATGCACCCAAACTACTTCCCGCAATACCAGAATGTGCCGCATCGCTTTTTGTTCTATACTTTTTATCTATAAAGGGTTTAAGGGTTTGTACCAAAAAATTGCTGTACAAAGCTCCCTCCCCTACACCAAATTCTTTCGAAAAGTATGGATCATATTCTACGCCTCTCTTAATTTCACCGTGGTCTATACCAACTACAATGGCATATTTGCCTGTTATTTTTTGCAGAGAATCAATGGTCTCATCTACATTCCATTCGCCATAAGGAGCAGTAAATTCATCAAATAAATTTTGCCCATCCTGCATGTATAGTACGGGGTAACTTTGTTTACTTGTTTCATAATTCTCAGGTAAATAAATCCAAATTCTTCTATTACGTTTTAATTGCGGTATGTAAAAAGAATCGCTTTCAATATGCACATTGGCAGATGCAGTATGCCTGCGGAGTTTTGTATCCTCAGGCCTTTTCCAACCATTTGTAGTTATATAAATGGTTGTATCGCTTTGCAGCACCATTGTTCTATTGGAAATATCCACTCCGTTTAACCTAGTCTCTACCGTTTGCCAACTACCTTGCGTACATTTAAATTCATATGTACTATTTGCTACATTTTCAATTGCAAGCTCCCATTTATCCGCTCGCTGTATAAATTGGTATTTTGCATTTGCAGGATTCCACCCATTAAAACTACCAGCTATGTATATTTTTTCAGCTTTTGTACTGGCATTATCTGTCAAAACGATTTGTAACTTGTATTGGCCAAATAAATTTGTGGTACCAAAAACAAAAAGGAAAAGGAATATATGCTTCATTGTTTAAAATTATGAAATAAGTTTTTAATGTATAAACAATATCCTGATGCAACTAAATTAATTGCACCGGCCTTTTGAATTGCACTGGCCTTTTGAATTGCACCTGCATTTTGAATTGCACCGGCCTTTTGAATTGCTCCGGCCTTTTGAATTGCTCCGGCCTTTAGGCCGGTGAAAAAAAGAATCCTCCAACAGGGGGCTTTAGCCCCAAACGAATTTTATCGGGGCTAAAGCCCCTTGTTCTTCCTTCAATTATCCCTGTGCTAAAGCACAGGGCAATTCATAAAGCACAGGGCAATTCATAAAGCGCCAGACTATCAATTGTGTTTTTAAAATTATTAAAACACATCCTTGCAAATGAGAAAAATAAAATTACTTTTATACAAAATAAATATTCATGAAAAAGTATTGCTCCATTTTTTTCGTATTGATTTCCTTGCATTCTTTTGCCCAAATAAATGTAGTACCCATGCCTGCCGAGGTAAAAATGGGGAAAGGAAATTTCATTGTAGCTTCTACAACTACTATTACGCTGGGGCATAATCCTTCCTCTCTTCAAAATTTATCCGACTATTTTAATAAATCATTAAAACAAAAGTTTGGATTTAGCTTAAAAATAGTAGATGAAAAATCTAAAAATAAAAAAAGCAACATTGAACTAAGTTTTACAATGTTTGAACCTACACCTTCAAATGCATATACTTTATCAGTTACAAATAACGAATTGCGAATTGCTGGGTATAAAAACGAAGCTATTTTTCATGCCATTCAAACTGCACTTCAATTAATAGAACCCAACAACAAACAACCCAACAGCAAACAACAAACACCAAACATTTACACAATTCCCCAATTAAATATAAAAGACTACCCCCGCTTCTCCTACCGTGGCATGCACCTCGATGTTGCCAGACATTTCTTCTCCGTTGATTATGTAAAAAAGTACATAGATTATTTAGCCACATACAAATACAATACTTTTCATTGGCACCTTACCGAAGACCAAGGCTGGCGTATAGAAATAAAAAAATATCCAAACCTTACCAAAGTAGGAAGCTGTAGAGATAGAACATTGATAGGTCGTTATGGAAGTAATAAATATGACAGCATACAATATTGTGGTTTTTATACACAAGCACAAATAAAAGATATAGTAAAATATGCTACAGACCGCTACATTACTGTAATACCAGAAATAGAAATGCCTGGGCACAGCACGGCAGCATTGGCAAGTTATCCATATTTAGGTTGTACAAAAGGACCATACAAAACAATGGATACTTGGGGGGTATTAGATGATGTGTACTGCGCTGGCAACGACAGTACCTTTACTTTTTTGCAAAATGTGCTGGACGAAGTGATACAACTCTTCCCCAGTAAATACATACATATTGGTGGCGATGAATGCCCCAAAGAACGATGGAAAACTTGTGCTACATGCCAAAAAAGAATAAAAGACAATAACCTAAAAGATGAACATGCATTGCAAAGCTATTTTATACAACGCATAGAAAAATATTTAAACAGCAAAGGCAGAAATATTATTGGTTGGGATGAAATTTTGGAAGGTGGCCTGGCCCCAAATGCAACCGTCATGAGCTGGCGTGGCGAAGAAGGCGGTATTGAAGCAGCCAAGCAAGGCCATGATGTAATAATGACACCAGGTGGTTGGTGTTACTTGGACCATAGCCAATCAAAAAATGAAGACAGTGTAACCATTGGTGGCTATACTTCCTTAGAAAAAGTGTATGGATACGAGCCTGTACCTGCCATTTTAAATGCCGAACAACAAACACATGTATTAGGCGCACAAGGCAATGTATGGACAGAATACATGAACAATACCAGCAAACTAGAATACATGATTTTCCCACGAATGATAGCGCTCAGCGAAGTACTGTGGAGCCCCAAAGCAAACAGAAATTGGAACGATTTTGAAAGAAGATTGCCCAGCATTTTTGAAAGATTGAATGCTGCAAAAATAAACTATAGCAAAGCTTATTATGATTTGGAAGCAACCGTTTTGCCCACGGAAAATAATGAAGGGGTTTATTGGAAGTTGAAAAGTAAAAACCCGAATGATAAAATTGTTTATTTGGATGGTTCCGAAAATAGTAGGCTAAATATTTATTCGCAACCAATTCGTCCTGCATTGTATAACTCTTTTGCTGCCTGGATTCAAGGAGCAGATGGTTATGCTATTGGGAATGCTGTGAAGCAAAAATTCCACTTCAACAAAGCCACCGGCAAAAAAATTACCCTCGTAAACCAACCCAACAAATCCTACCCCGGGGATGGTGCCTTTACATTGGTAAACGGAGTGCAAAATGAAAAAGGCATAGCACGTTCTTCGGAGTTTCTTGGTTTTTCGGGAAAAGATTTAGATGCAACCATTGATTTTGGAAAAGATGTAGAGATATCTAAAATCAGTTTGCATTGCCTAAACCGAAACAGCAGTTGGATCTATTTACCATCAGAAATTGAAGTATCATTTATACCTTTTATTGATACAACAATTATTACCAAACATCCACCAATTGAATCGCTTTTTAAAACCGTAACAGATAAAAACAATATACAAGTACTGCAACTTGCCGTACCTAAGACTTGCCGTTACGTAAGAATTATTGCAAAAAACTTTGGCAAAATACCAGCAGGGCAACCAGGGCAAGGCGAAAAAGCTTGGTTATTTGTAGATGAAATTGAAGTGGAGTAAGAATAATTTAATAAATACTAGCAAAACCTATAAGGTCTAATTAAAGAATTACAATTAATAAGAAATTTTGTAAAAGACCTTATAGGTTTATCTTAACTCATTGCGAGGGAAAATGGAAAAAGTAGAATTTGCAAAACCTATAAGGTCTAATAACAGCCATTCAATTAGAAACAACTTTATAAAAGACCTTATAGGTTTATCTTAACTCATTGCGAGGAAAAATAGAGAAAATAGTACTAGCAAAACCTATAAGGTCTAATAAAAGAATTACAATTAATAAAAAACTTTGTAAAAGACCTTATAGGTTTATCTTAACTCATTGCGAGGGAAAATGGACAAAATAGTACTAGCAAAACCTTTGAGGTCTAATAAAAGAATTACAATTAATAAAAAACTTTGTAAAAGACCTTATAGGTTTTATTTCCTATTCTCCAATTATTACAATTGAATTATGGTCTTTTAATGCTGCAAAATAAAAATCAACCAATGGTTTTACATAAGCAGTAAACAATTCATTTTTATCAATTGAATCTATTTCTTCAAGTTCATGAACAGTGTCCTTTGATAGTTTATCATACATTTTTGAAAACCCTTCTATTGTACTTAAGTTATTTTGTTTTATCCAACCTACTACATTTTCAACTTCAGAACTTGGCAAAAAACCGCCCGCTTGATAATCGCCTATATTTTTAGATACTTTATTTCCAAACATCATCTTATACGGAATCGAATTAACATCAGCCCAAGGATCAGGTTTATTCAAAAAAATGATAGCCAAATCCTCTGTCATTTTATACAAATCAACTTTGGTAATTCTTGCTTTTATTATCTCATTTTCTAAATTTTTTACATCATCCATTTTTTCAGCTGTTGCAATTCTATAAAGATTTATTGAAATTCCCATTGGCTTTAATTTAATGTTTGGCTTTTTGCTTTTATGAATTGATGAAGCAATTTGTTTTCTATTAAATCCATCAGATTGTATGAAAGAGGAAAACAGTATTACTAAGATAAAGAGTACGGTATAATTTTTCATGTAATTAACTATTCATAACCAATCCCCATTTATATCAATAACAAAACCTATAAGGTCTATTAACAGCCATTCAATTCGAAACAACTTTGTAGAAGACCTTATAGGTTTATCTTAAATTTAATTTCAACTAACTATTCATCACCGCACCCCCATTAATATCAATGGCTTGCCCGGTTATAGATTGTTGGTTCAATAAATAATAAACCAACCCTGCAATTTCTGTTGGCTCACTCATTTTTTTTAGCGGCACCGATTGCATGGCTATATCGTAAAACTCATTTTTGCTAATACCAATGCCATCTGCAATACCTTGCAAGCCATCTTGCGCCATGCTGGTATTTACCCAACCGGGGCAAATGGCATTTACCAAAATATGATTGGGCGCATATTGAACTGCCCAACTACGCATAAGCCCTAGCAGCCCTGCTTTAGAGGCACAATACGCCGAGTAGTTTGCTACACCTAACCTTGCCAATATCGAAGAGGTAATTACAATTTGTTTATACGCAATTTCGCTTCGCAAGAGGGCTGGTAAAAAATATTGCACACTCAAATAAGTGCCCGTAAGATTGGTGTTTATGATTTCAGGCCACCTATCTCCTTCTCCAAAATTATTCTCACCACCTACACCTGCATTGGCAATTATACCATCCAACACGATCGCAGGGTTATTATCTACAACTGTTTTTAAGGAAATACCATCTGTAATATCTGCACAAAAAATCTGGTGCTCTCCTTTTTCTAATAGAGCCATTGTTTCTTGCAAGTTTGTCATATTTCTTCCCATCAAAAAACAAGTATGCCCATGCTTTGCTATCTCTATTGAAATGGCTTTACCAATTCCTGTTCCTGCTCCTGTAATTAAATAATTCATACTTCTTTTTATATTTATTTTAAACCAAATTATTTTTTTCAAAACCACTGTCAGGGCTAAAAACCACTGTTAGGATTAAATATTCTTATTTTTTCAAAACCACTGTCAGGGCTAAAAGCCGCTGACAGGGTTTTAAGCTCTTAACGAACGCCAATTTTACAAAGTCTCAATAAAAAATCGCTGTTTCTCCGTTATCGCTGCATCGCAGTGTAAAAAAAAATCCCTCGCTGTTTTTCCGTTATCGCAGCATCGCTGTGTGAAAAAAAGTCCTTCTTTGTTTCATTGTTATCTTTGACTCTTTGCGTGAAACAAAAAAATCACTTCTTCAAAAAACCAATCAACCCTTTAAAATAGTTTTCCTGATCGTCCCACATGCTGCAATGGCTTCCATTTGTACAAGTAACCAACGAGCCATTGGGAAATTTTTCGCTCATCATTTTCATAAATTCAGGATCCATCGTATCGTGCATACCACGTATAACCAATGTAGGGGTTTTTATTTTTGGCAAGTCTGATGTTCTATCCCATAAAGCAAGTCTGCCACTCACGCCAAATTCCGAAGGGCCTTGCATAATCGTATAAACCGACACATTCAAATGTGCAAATGCCCTGTTTACCGGCTCCGGAAAAGGATATACCCGGCAAATATGTTTGTTGTAATAATTATTCAACAGCAAATCCATATAGCGTGGATTGTTGGTGGTATTGGTTTTTTCAAAATACAAAATGCTGTCTACTACTATAGGGTTCATCGTTTTTTGCAGCACATTTTTATTGTATGCGGCATACGCTGGGCAACTACTCATCATATTGCTTACAATCAATCCTTTTAAATGTTGTTGGTATTTCAATGCGTATTCCATGGCCAAAATACCACCCCAACTATGGCCCAATAAATAAAAATTGGAGCTATCCAAATGCAATGCCTGCCGCACTTGCTCCACTTCTTCTACAAAGCGCTCTGTAGTCCACAATGCACTATCCGTGGGCTTATCGCTGCGGTAACTGCCAAGCTGGTCGTAATATATAAATTCAATGCCTTCCTGTGGTAAAAAACTTTCGAAGCTCTCAAAAAACTCATGGTCACCACCGGGGCCACCATGCAACAGCAATACTTTTATTGTAGGGTTATTGCCAAATTTCTTGGTCCATACATTGTACTTTCCTTGTGGGGTGCTTATTTCAATCATTTGCACGCCACCCATTTTTACCCTTCCGGTGTCCGTGTTTTTAAAATAAGTATCTACCGTTATTTTATTGGTAGGGTTATTGCAGCTTATAACAAAGAGCGCAAGCAACAAATAATAGAAATATTTTGTATACATAATTTGAGCATTTTTGATTCGTAAAAGTAACGCTATAAATTTATTAACATTTTAAAATAATTCTTTTCACCAAGGTTTCGCTATTTTTATAAAGATTACAATTACAACTCCAATATAATATTACATGTTTTTTAAAATAATTACGGTTGCAGGCTTAGCCACTTTCGAAATATACGCAGCCATACCCACAGGTTTTGCCTTTGGCTTATCGGCCTGGGCTATATTTTTTGCCAGCGTGGTGGGCGGGTTGATTGGCGTTTTTGTAGCAGCATTTTTGGGCGATAAAATAAGAACCTTTTTTGCCCGGTACAAAAAGCAACCTACAAAAGTAGAAAAAACAGATACGCTTGCTCATCGAATATGGAATAAATATGGCATCATCGGTTTAGGCTTCTTTGGAACATTTACTGTTGGTGCACCCGTAAGCATTGCCGTAGGTGTAGGCCTCAACGCCAGTATACATAGGCTTATATTTTGGTGCTCACTGGGTGTTATCACAAGGTGTGTTGTGTTTACCATTGCTGGGCATTATGGTACCAAATTGTTTTAGGATAATTACGATTTACACAATCCTTTATACGCTCCAATAAAAGTTGCCCGCAGGATTTCTTTGGAGAAAATAGAACACGGATGACACGGATTTTTATGGATAAGAAAACATGGATTTGATTTTTTTTTCCTCCTTCGGCGGACAGAACTCCTTTCGAGAAAAAAGAACACGGATGACACGGACCTGCCTGCCGGTAGGCAAGTTTAACGGATTTGATGGATAAGAAAATATGGATTTGGTTTTTTG
>JANPCB010000147.1:0-1729 GCA_031430735.1 Ferruginibacter sp.
CAAAAAGCCAGGTTGCAAAATTGAGTCTTGGTGGATTTTGCTGTTTACAGGAGTCATAAAAAACCAATAGTGCATTATCCTTTCCATTGGCTGCCTGCTGTATTTTACTGCCCAATACTTCGCCAGCTTTTCGTTCGTCTATATTTAAATTCGGCGCTGCAAAAATTTTAAAAGTAAGGGTATCTGAAGCAAACACTGTAACGCCTACTTCAAATCCTTCATAACCTAAAAAATCTTTTGTAATAATGCCAATGCTGGAACCACCCAAAACAGGAGTATCGCCTAACACAGATTTAACGCCGGCTAAAAACTCGTGGGGGTTGTGTTTGCCACTGCAAAAAATAAGGGCAAAATCGGCCTTTGTGAGGCCGGCTTGCAACAATGCATTGGTAGAGGCTTCAATAGCCGCAGCCATTGAGTTTGTCCGGCTACTATGTGAAATGCCAATTTTGGTTGCCATAGGTAACTGAGTTTATTTTGATTAAATCATACTGCAAAAATCAACATCATTTTGAACCAGTAAATATTACTTTACAAATTGCACAAATCAAATTGCATTTGTTTGCCTGTTTCCAAACATTAAAAAACAAGCTGGTTGTTTGTAATGTTAAATAATACCAGTTTCCTCTGGGCATCATTCAGCAGCAATTTTGTCGCAAATTTATGGTAGTCGTCAAATATAAACAATCGCTTTGAATAAGGCTGCGTTACGGTGTAATTTTAAATATCCTCGCCTTTGCTGTTATGTCATTAAAGTTGCAAACTATTCATCAAAAGCCGTCGTTGTGTGTTTTCACCAACGACCTAATCGCAAGCCATCATGCTGCTTGTAAAAAATTTATGTCCCGGCGGGAAATATGTGATAGACTACATTGGGATTTATTAAACAATGGCGCCCTGTTGTTAAACTTACAAGAAAAACAAACTGCTGTAGAAAATTTTGAAAACAAAGATTATTTAAATCTGATGGAGGAAAAAACTTCAAAACGGGCTAATTTTAAGGTTTTACTTTTGCAATATTCTTTTGTTTTTTTATATTTTATACTCTTTATTTTTTTGTAGTTGTTGGCATTTAGACAAGCTAGTTTGTCTTGCCCTCAGCCTGGCGCAGGTATGTAAGCAACCTATCGCTTGAACACTAGCGCGGATATGCAGACTAGCCCTCTGCGTTAGCGTATCCGTGCGGCCCTATATAAAGCAATAATTTTTTTAATTCCAAAATCCAATCAACAACCTATTTTTTGTAAATTTACTAATGAGCAAAAAATATAAATTTACAGACAATAGCAAACTATACTTTGTAAGTTTTGCAGTTATCAACTGGGTAGATTTATTTATACGAGATGTGTACAGAAATATTTTATTGGACAGCATTAAATATTGCCAAGCCACAAAAGATTTAGAACTGTACGGTTGGTGTTTAATGACAAGTCATGTACATTTAATAATCGGCTCTAGCGGAAATGCTTTGAGTAATATTATGAGAGATTTGAAAAGGCATACATCGGAAGAACTACATAAAGCCATTGAAAATAATAAAACAGAAAGTAGAAGGGAGTGGATGCTTTTGCTTATGAAGCAAGCGGCTAATGAAACAAGTAAAGATGCCAAGTTTCAATTGTGGCAGGCAGAAAATCATCCAATAGAATTGGCAACTCAAAAAATTGCTTGGCAAAAATTAGACTATACCCATTACAATCCTGTAGAGGCAGGTTTTGTAAAACGTGCA